>CAYJPN010000013.1:0-49274 GCA_964372115.1 uncultured Ignavibacteriaceae bacterium | reverse complement strand
TGGCGGCGGAGTTTTTCTATCAACCAACAACGGCACAAGCTGGACTGAGGTCAATTATGGATTAACATATACTCGTGTCCAAGCCCTTGCCGTCTCGGGCACGAATCTCTTTGCCGGAACTAGGGGCGGCGGAGTTTTTCTAACAACCAACAACGGCACAAGCTGGACAGAAGTCAATTCCGGCTTGACGCACACTGATGTTCTTGCTCTTGCCATCTCGGGCAACAATCTATTTGCCGGGACTTATGGCGGCGGCGTTTGGGGAAGACCTCTCTCAGAGATGATTACTTCCGTCAGCATCTTGCCGGGTGAGATTCCACAAGAGTTTACATTGGAACAGAATTATCCCAACCCGTTTAACCCTATCACGAAGATCAGATTTCAAGTTCCTCATCGCAGTCACGTGTCCTTAAAGGTCTTCGATGTGCAAGGGAAAGAAGTGGCGACGCTCGTCAATGAGGAACTTCAATCGGGAAGTTACGAGACAGCGTTTGACGGTACTCGTCTATCAAGCGGAGTGTATTTCTTTCAACTTCGAGCGGATAATTTTACTCAAACAAAGAAATTCACATTGCAGAAGTGACGAGCAACTGCACATAACACGCAAAACTGTCATGCTGAATCCGTTATCCAACGGACGGGAATAACCTTTTGGGAGTAAACTCATCTATAAAATTGTTTTAGACACCAATGAAATAATATCAACTACTCATAGACTGCAATTTTATTGTTGATCGGGTAAAAAATTTCCTTGTGACGATTAACTCTCTTGTTCGTATATTTGCATATAAATTTTTTAGATGGAGGCATAATGTTAGTTACAACAACACCAAATGTTGAAGGAAAAAAAATTACAAAATATTTCGGTCTTGTAAGCGGCGAGGCGATTATGGGCGCAAATATTTTTAAGGATTTTTTTGCCGGAATTAGAGATATAGTAGGCGGGCGCAGCGCCGCTTATGAAGAAGAACTTAGAAAGGCAAAAGATATTGCTATAAGTGAAATGATGCAGCAGGCTTCTACACTCGGCGCAAACGCAGTAGTGGGCGTTGATCTTGATTATGAGACAATCGGCGGTGGAACCGGAAATATGCTAATGGTAAGCGCAAGCGGCACTGCAGTTGTTATTGAAGGTGTTATATAAATATTATGAATAATAAAGCAGGATTTGTAACTATACTCGGTCTCCCAAACGCCGGTAAATCTACATTGTTAAATGTGCTGCTCGGGCAAAAATTATCAATCACTACAAAAAAACCGCAGACTACAAGAAAAAAAATACTCGGCATTTTATCCGAAGATGATTACCAGATTATTTTTCTCGATACTCCCGGCATCTTAAAACCATCATACCTTCTTCAGCAGAAGATGATGAACATTGTAAATAAAGCCTCACACGACGCTGATATTTACATTTACATAATGGATGTTAGTGATGACCCGACAGGCGAAAAATTATTTTCCGAAGAGGTGATACAGTCATCGTTAAAAACAGACAAACCAAAACTGCTGATTATTAATAAAGTTGATTTGTCGAACCAGGAAAACATAGTACTTCTTCTTCAAAAATTTGACGCCGAAAATAAGTTTGACGCGGTTATTCCAATTTCGGCATCGCTCGCATACAATATAAGTTCGGTGTTATCGCAGATAATAGAGCGGCTTCCGGAACATCCCAAATATTATCCGGACGATATTGTGGCTGATGAAAGCGAAAGATTTTTTGTTTCCGAAATTATACGCGAAAAAATTTTTGAGCTTTACCAGGAAGAGATACCGTACAGTACCGAAGTGCGTATCAGTGATTATAAAGAAAGAGAAGCAGGTAAAGATTTAATACGCGCTATTATTATTGTTGAAAGAGACAGTCAGAAGGGAATAATCATCGGCAAAAACGGGGAAGCAATAAAACGACTCGGCGGCATGGCGAGAAAAGATATAGAAAGTTTTCTTCAGCGCGAGGTATTTCTCGATCTCCGTGTAAAAGTTAAAAGCAAATGGCGCAGCAACGAAAACATGCTCCGCTCCTTCGGCTACGATGATTCGGAAGAATAGATAATTATACCGGACTACCACAAGTAGCGGTAAAACATTTTTGTGTAATGTTACTCAATAAGAACAAATACATAGCCGCATCCTTTAGGACGTGGAATGGATAAAAACCAATTTCCCGGCTTAAGACGCATTCTTTTTATTCGGCTTCTGTTATTAACAGCGGAGATATTGATTTTATAAATGCGAAACGCGACGTATTTATTTTAGTTTCTGCTTTTGATGTTTAATAAATAAGACCATTAATTAACTACTAATTTTTTTAATTTATGAACAAGTTTAAAGGCGAAGGGGCACTCCTGTTAATGACGCTTATCTGGGGGGGCACATTCGCCATCATAAAAAATGCTTTGCAGGATGCCAGTCCGATGGTGTTTATATCTTTTCGTTTTGCCCTCGCCGCGTTAATACTTCTTCCTTTTGTAAAAATAATATTTAAAAATTCGCACGCTAAAGAATTAAAGGGCGGTTTGATACTCGGTGCGATTTATTTTACCGGGTTTGCTTTGCAGACAGTCGGTTTAAATTATACAACGGCAACAAAGAGCGGTTTTATTACCGGTACGTTTGTAATATTTACACCGATTCTTCAAATATTCATCGAAAAAAAAATGCCTTCGCGTGCTAATATAATCGGCGCCGGTTTAGTAGTACTCGGTTTAATATTTTTGTCGAGCAAGGGTGAATCGTTATTTGATATCTTTAACGAACTTGGCAGCAATTTTAATGTTGGCGATTTTTTTACTCTTCTGTGCGCGGTGTTTTTTGCGCTCTACCTTGTTTACGTTGATATAATTAGTAAAAAGTTTGATTACATGCCGCTTACATTTATTCAAATTTCTTTTACCGCTGTTGGTGGAATAATTGCAGTTGGCGCGCTTGGTTTTTTCAACCTCGAAACTATTCGTTTAACAGTTTCTACAAATTTAGTCGGCGCTATTTTATACACATCAATACTTGCAACAATTATTACTACAATTATTCAAACGAAATATCAAAAGGTTGTAACGCCGACAAAAGCGGGTATCATATTTTCTTTTGAACCGATATTTGCTGCCACTCTTGCTTTTTTTATGTTAAAAGAATCGATTAGTCCCTTTGGGATTGTCGGTTGTATTTTTATATTTGCAGGGTTATTGGTAACAGAGTTGCTCGATAAAAATAAAGGTTGAAATAAGTTTGAACGAACGGCGCGCAGAAATATTAGTTGACGGTTTAGTGCAGGGTGTTGGCTTTAGATATTTTGTAGTACGCGAAGCTGAAAAATTAAACCTCAACGGGTTTGTAAAAAACCTCCCGACCGGTGAAGTTCTAGCCATTGTTGAGGGTTCGGAAGGATTGATTTTAGAATTATATAAACAGATGAAAATTGGACCAATGCGGTCATCGGTGCGCAGACATAAAATTGAGTGGAGCGAAACAAAAAATGAATTTAACGGATTTGGTGTAAAATATTGAATACACAATTTAGAATAGGACAAGGTTTTGATGTACATGCGTTTGTGGAGGGGAGAAAATTAATCCTCGGCGGTGTTGAAATTCCATTTTCAAAAGGGCTGCTCGGACATTCGGATGCGGATGTTTTGCTTCACGCAATAAGCGATGCACTGCTTGGTGCGCTTGCACTTGGAGATATAGGAAAACATTTTCCGGACACCGATGAAAACTACAAAGACGCCGACAGCAAAAAATTACTTGAACATGTTTACCAACTAATAAAAGAAAAAGGTTATTTGCTCGGCAATGTTGATGCTGTTATAATGGCGCAAAAACCAAAGCTGATGAACTTTATACCGGAAATGCAAAAAATAATTGCGTCAATTTTTGGCGCGGAGATTAACCAAATTTCTATAAAAGCAACCACTACAGAAAAACTCGGTTTTACCGGAAGGGAAGAGGGGATTGCTTCAATGGCAACTGTTTTATTAATCAAATCAGAGTAAAATGTTAGAGCATATTCTCCATTATATTTCGGATGCTGCTCCTTTCTGGATATACGCTTCGCTTTTTTTGTTTGCATTTATCGAAAATGTCTTCCCGCCATCGCCGAGCGATCTTGTGGTGCTTGTAGGCGGTTCACTAATTTCGCAGGGAACTATTCATTTTATACCTACTTTATTTTTAACAAGCATCGGTTCGGTAATCGGATTTATGACTTTGTTTTTTTTAGGTTCGCAGCTCGATAGAAAAGTTATTCATGCAGGGAAGATTAAATTTATATCAATTGCGGCGTTGGAAAAAGCGGAAAGTTGGTTTTCAAAGTACGGATACTTTGTAATTGCGGCAAACCGTTTTATGCCCGGTACCCGTTCGGTTATTTCGTTTTTTGCAGGACTTAGCGAGCTTAATATAAAAAAAACAATAATACTGGCAACAATAAGTTCATTCGTCTGGAATGTAATAATTATATATCTCGGAATATTATTCGGTAATAATCTGCCAATAGTTGACCGCTATCTCTCAACATACAGCAATATTGTTGCCGCAATTACTGTTTTGGTTATCGCTCTATTTACAATCCGTTATTTTTGGATGAAGAAAAAAAAGACAAAAAATTGAAATTAAAATTTTGGAAAAATAAAGACGCACTTACTTTGGAACAGCATAAACAAAGAAAAAATGATAGGCTGCTTTTAGCTGCGAGCGGAATAATGCTTGGTGTTTCGTTTCCCCCGTTTCCTTTCCCTTTTCCGCTGCTTATGTTTGCCGCTCTGGTTCCGTATTTTTATGTTATCGAACGCCGCGAAAGATTAATTGATATAAACCGCGCTACTTATTTAATGTCATTTATTTTTTGCCTCATTACAATTTATTGGGTTGGAAGCTGGCAAAAGGGTACCGATCCGTTTTTGCTTTTATCCGGCGGTCTGCTTATGTTTTTAAATCCCATATTCTTTTTAATTCCATCCACAATTTATTTCTTTGCGCATAAATTATTTAACAAAAAATGGGCGTTGTTTTTCTTTCCGCTTTTCTGGATTACATACGAATACGCTTACATGATTACTGACTTGAGCTTCCCATGGCTTACGCTCGGCAGCGGGTTGGCTCATTTTCTCGCGTTTATTCAAATAGCAGAGATCATAGGCGCTGTGGGCATTTCGCTGCTTGTTCTTTATATAAATTATTTTGTTTATACGGCTGCATTTAAATCCAATGATAATAAAAAATTTATAAACTGGGCTGTCGCGCTTTTGCTGATAGTCCTTCCTATTATATATGGTTATTATAGAATAAGCACTTTTAAACTAAGCAGCAGCACAGTTAAAGTCGGCATAGTTCAGCCGAATATTGACCCTTGGGATAAGTGGGGAATGGAAGGCGACCCTTCGGAGTTATTAGATTTACATCTAAAAATGTCGAAGCAAACAATCGACAGCGGCGCCTCTTTAATAGTCTGGCCTGAAACAGCAATCCCGGTTTACCTGATGGGCGGTACTTATTACAATCTTGTTCAAAAAATTTATTCGTTTTTAAATGAGAATAATGTTTACCTCCTAAGCGGAATGCCTGACATAAGATTTTATTATTCAAAAGATGAAGCGCCGGACGATGCAAAGTATAGTAAAGACGGTAATTATTATTATGTTACATATAACTCGGTATTGTTACTTTCTCCGCAATCGCAGCCGCTGCAGCGTTATGGAAAAATGAAACTTGTACCTTTCGGTGAGCGCGTTCCTTTTGTTGATGAACTGCCATTCCTCGGTGATTGGATTAAATGGGGTGTCGGCATTTCCGGCTGGAACAAAGGAAAAGATACAACGACTTTTTTTATACCAAAAATTAAGACGGAGCAAGGAAACTCAGTCAAGTACGATTCGGTTAGAATAAACAGTTTGGTATGTTATGAGTCAATCTATCCATTTTTAACTGCGGCTTTCGCAAACAAAGGTGATGATTTTATAACCGTCGTAACAAACGATAGCTGGTACGGCAATTCAAGTGGACCATATCAGCATAAAGAATTTTCTGTGCTTCGCGCAATTGAAAATAGAAAATCCGTCATACGGGCGGCCAACGGCGGTATTAGTTGCATTATCGATCCCCTTGGAAGAACAATAAAACAAACAAAAATGTTTACAAGAGATGTGTTAGTCGGTGATGTAATTTTGCAGAAAGGTAAAACTTTTTTTACACGGCATTCTTTGTTAATTCCTGTTACCGCATCGGCTTTTTCAATTTGGGTAATAGGACTTTTTTTCTTAAAGTGGCTTAAAAAGAAATTAAAGATTTAATTTCTGCAAAACTATTTTTATTTTTAATATACTTATGTATTGATATTAACGAAAAACTTTGTTCTGCTTCACTTTTCGTACATCATCAAAAGCTAAGCTGAAAATAAAGAAAGAATTATGACAAAATATATTGATTTAAGAAGCGACACGGTAACCCGTCCGTCGGAGGCAATGCGCAAAGCAATGTACGAAGCGGAAGTAGGGGACGATGTATTTCAGGAAGACCCCACTGTAAACGCACTGCAGGATTATGCTGCCGAACTTCTTGGCAAAGAAGCTGCACTGTTTGTTTCAAGCGGTGTATTCGGCAACCAGCTAAGTTTAAATGTTTTAACAAATCCGGGTGATGAAGTTATTTGCGACCGCGATGCGCACATATTTAATTACGAGTCAGGTTCGCCTGCCGCTTTAAGCGGAATACAAATTTTTCCGATTGAAGGGAAAAACGGTATGTTTACTGCCGAGCAGGCTGAGCAATGTATTCGTCCGCTCAGCGCATATTATATGCCCCGTACAAAAGTTATTGAAGTAGAAAACACACATAACCGCGGCGGCGGCGCTGTTTGGAAGATTGAAGAAATTATAAAACTACGTGATCTTGCAAAAAAAAATAATCTTCACTTTCATCTCGACGGCGCGCGCATTTGGAACGCTTCTGTTTTTTCAGGTATTTCTGTAAAAGAATATGCGCAGCATTTTGGCACTATTTCTTGCTGCTTATCAAAAGGACTCGGTGCGCCTGTTGGTTCCATTATTGCAGGCTCAAAAGAATTTATAAAAGAAGCTTTCCGCGTACGTAAAGCTTGGGGCGGCGGAATGCGCCAGGCAGGTATTATTGCTGCTGCTGGTTTGTACGCGCTAAAAAATAATATAAACCGACTTGAAGAAGATCATAAAAAGGCCAGAAGACTTGCAGAGGTAATAAATGAACTGCCTAACCTCGAAATTGATATAAACTTGGTTCAAACAAATATTTTACTTTTTAGACCATTAAAATATAATGTTGAAGAATCGATAAAAATTTGTAAAGAAAAAGGCGTGCTGTTTTCCGTCGGTAAAGTTGATATACTCCGCGCAGTTACACATCTTGATGTAAGTAACGATGATATAGAAAAAACAATAACAATATTAAAAGAAGTATTTAACTAATGGCAGAATTGAAACAGGAAGATTTTAAACACAAAATATCAGTAAAAGTCAGATTTCACGAAGTGGATATGCTCGGCGTTTGTAACAATGCTGTGTATATAAATTTCTTCGAACAGGCGCGGCTTGAGTATATAAAGGAAGTCGGGTTAATGCCCGGCGGCGGTATATTTTCGGATGGTAAAATATTTTTTATGGTTCGTAACGAAATTAATTACCGGGCACACTCAAAATATGATGATGAGCTTCATATTTATTCACGTGTATCATATTTAAAAAATTCATCATTCGGATTCGATCATTTAATTGTAAACGCAAAAACAAATAAGGTAATTGTTGACGGCAGCGGGGTTGTAGTTCATGTTGATCCTAAAACCGGAAAATCTACCGAACTTTCTGAAGATGTTTATAAAAAAATATCTGCCTACGAAAAGAATGTGGAAATTGTAAAAAAAAAATAAGAAGTAAGAGATAAGAAATAAGAGATAAGAGATAAGAAATAAGAGATAAGAAACAAGAAGTAAAAAATAATTAACAATAATTGGTCGGGGTTCTATGAGACAAATAGTATTTGATATAGAAACCTGCGGTTACCCGTTTGAAACATTGTCTGAAAGCCAGCAGGAATATTTACTTCGTTATGCCGAAAAGGAAACTTCGGAGAAAGTTAGGCAGAACAAAATTGACGAAGCAATTCGTTACACCAGTCTTTATCCTTTTACCGCAAAGGTAATTTCAATCGGTATTTACGATGTGCAAAAGGAAAAATCTTTTGTGTATTACGAGGATAATTTGGGCGATGAATGGATAAATAATGAAAAAAAAATTCATTATAAAGGAGTAAGCGAAGAAGAAATGCTTGCTTCTTTCTGGCGAATTGCCGGCGTCGCCGATCAATTTGTTACTTTTAACGGGCGTAATTTTGACGCGCCTTTTTTGATGCTTCGCTCGGCTTTGTTAAAAGTAAAACCAACAAAAAATCTTCTCGGCAAAAGATATGATATATCTACTCATATCGATTTGCTCGAGCAGTTTACATATTTTGGTCTTACACGCAAATTTAATTTAGATTTTTACTGTCGCGCCTTCGGGATAACATCTCCCAAATCAAAGGGCGTATCCGGTATGGATGTTAAAAATCTCTATGAAGCAGGAAGATTAAAAGATATTGCAGTTTATTGCGGCGATGACATTTATGCCACTTACCAACTATTTCGTATTTGGGAAGAATATCTTAATATTTAGGTTGAAGATATAAAGCATTATTTTAATTTTGCGCTTAAGAAAAATACTCTAAAATTCTGGAATAAAAATGAGATTTAACACTCTAATAAATTTGTCCGTTTTATTTTTAATCTTTACTATTATAGGTGGCTGCCAGCAAAAAGAAGTTATTTCGCAGGAAACCTATTACCCGAGCGGTAAGGTCGAGTCTCAAACACCTCTCGTTGACGGTAAAAGAGACGGTCTCCAAAAGTTTTTTTATGAGGACGGCACATTAGCTTCGCAGGTGCTTTATGTTGATGATTTAAAACAGGGCGTATTTAAAGCATGGTTCCACAATGGGACATTAAAACTAGTGGCTAATTATCGTGACAGTAAACTTCAAGGGGAATCGACTCAGTATTACGAAAACGGTAAAATGAGACTAAAAGAGAGGTACGACAAAGGGATACTTATCTATCAAAAAAAATATACGCTTGATGGAAAAGTTGAATATGAAGACAATTATTGATGCTTAAAAATCGGTATAAAAAAGTTTTATCAGTCGTCGGAGCACTTATAATTATTACCTTGGTTTCCGGTTGTTCTTCCGTATCAAAAACAATGCTGCTCGGCGATATTAATTATTCTGAGGGGAAATATCATTCCGCGATAGAATATTATACAAGGGCGATTTCAGAAAACCCCGGGAACGCCGGGGGGTATTTAAAACGGGCGCGCGCAAACAGCAAAATAGAACGGCATAATGAAGCGATTGAAGATTATAATAAAGCATTGACAATTGATAGTGATTTGCTCTCGGCGCTACTGTCCAAAGGAGTGGAATTAATCCAGTTTGACGAACTTGACGCCGCTGAAAAAAGTGTACGCCTCGCGCTTGTTGAAGACCCCTATAACAAAAGTGCGTTTTTTACTCTCGGTTATATTAATTCACTTCGCGATGATTATGATGCCGCAATTTTTTATTACAACCGGGCAATACAACTCGACAGCCTATACATAGAAGCCTACGTTAACCGCGCAAACGCAAAAGGAATTTTAGGCGAACACAAAGAAGCTATTAAAGATTACAACCACGCTATTTATTTAAATCCCGCAAATGATAATTTATACATTGCCAGAGGATTTGATAAAAGTATTGAGGGAGAATTTAAAAGTGCGCTGGATGATTTTTCGCGTGCAATAAAAATAAACAGTGATAATTTTAGCGCGTATTTTTTTAGAAGTGAAAACTACAGGGAACTTACACAATACAAACAAGCTCTTGATGACTTAAACTATTTGCTTTCTCTTCAACCGCAAAACGGAAAAGTAATCTTCAGAAGGGGAATTGTATATTTCCAGATGGGAAAGAAAAAAGAAGCATGTAGCGATTTTTTAACTGCTTATCAGAATGGGTATGCCCCCTCACTCGACGCTGTAAAAGAATTTTGCCGCCGGCGCAGATAAAACAACAAAGTTGATTATACCATACCTCTTTACTAAATTGTAAATGCACAAAATATCCACTTACTCCTGAGTGCAGTTTCTGAATATTCCTATAACTATAACAAGGTGCGTTATGGATTCTGCTTCAAAAATAAATCAGTCCGCTGTTCTAAAAATTATCGGACAAATAAAAACAATGTTGGGTTACATTGTTGAAAACGGCAAAACCTTACCGGATTGGATTTTATCTTCTTTCGCTTTAATAGAATCAAAACAAACTATTAGTGATGATGTTTTATCTTCTGATAAAAATATTTCTTCTTTTTCAAGCGATGAATTAAACGGAATCAGTAAAATTTATTCTGCCCTTGCCGCGGCTGTTTTACCTGCAACACCGCAGTCGATTGATTATACAACCCCGAGTAAAAAACTGTTTTTTTTATGGGGGACAAAATGTATCCCAATCATTCGTAACATGTGGGCAATGAGTACTTTGTTTCTTGCGGGGTTTATTATATCGGGATTTAACCAAAATGATAATTATTACGTCCAGTTGAATCTTCTTTTCTCCGCGGGGCTCGGCGCTTATTTTTATTCTTTATACACGGCAAATAAATATGTAGTAACCCGAACCTTCGACCCCACATACGTTACATTTTATTATAACAGGATTATTATCGGAATTATTGCCGGTATTATACTCGCCAATTTAATTATACCCCCGGAAACCAACGGCAGTTTTAATATAAATACTTCTATAATAGCTCTGCTCGGCGGCTTTTCTTCCGATGCTGTGTTGAAAATATTAAACCGGTTGGTTGCAATGCTTGTTACACTTGTCCGGGGTGACAGCAAAGAAATACTTGAAACTCAAGCCGCGGAATTAAAAGCAAAGTTTTTAGAAAAACAGACAAAACTAAAACTCGAAACCGCGTCAAGTTTATTACCGTTGCTGAATGACATAAAAACAAAAACGGATGATGAATCGTACAAAAAAATAAAAACATTAATTGATAAAATATTTGAAGAAGATGGTGCAGGGGTTTTGTTAGTAAAAATTGAAAGTGAAAAGTAAAAATTAAAAAGCGAAACGGGAAAGTATTGAGCCTTTTCTCGAAGACCTGCGCCTGAATTTTTAATTTTTAATTTTTAATTTTTAATTGCTTATTGTTCCATTAGCTACCGGATTATTCATCGTACCTTTCCCGCCTGTGATGCGGCGTTGGATTATATTTGTTTGGAAAAAAAAGTGTGGCACCGGAGAAATATTATAAGGTAACCAAGCAGCAATAACAATTGGATTAAGAAAATAGGAGGAATTGAAAAAATATAAATTTAGTGTCAGTTTAAACTAGATTTCTTTAATAGGAAATAAATCTCCAACCGAAATTTTATTTGCCGGAGTAAAGGTTTGTGCACAATAATTTATCAGAGATGCAGAAAAAATATCCACTAAAAAAGCTAGCACCTTAAAAAAACGGGTAAAGATTGTCCTTCCCCTAAATACTAATCGCTGCCGTGTATCGGTAAAATAGTCTACGCATTTTGCAAAAATTACGGCTCCACATAAAATTTAGGAGACAGGAAGTATTATTGAAATTGAAAAAATTATTATTAAATTGGATATGAAAATCATTCCTTAAATTTTGTAAAAGTTTTCGGGAATATGTTAAAAGTTATCATACCGGTAAAAAATATTTATGGAGATACCATAATATGAATACAATCCAAACGCGGGGAAAAATTCTTGTTGTTGACGATACTCCTTCTATTCTCGATCCTTTAAGAACTGTTCTTGAGAACCAAGGTGTCAAATTATTTTGCCGACAGCAGTGAGTAAGTGTTTATTAGAATCAAATTCTCCAAACCGGACTTAATACTATTGAGAGGTAAGCATTCCAGCAAGTCCGGTTATGAGATTTGTAGTAATTTGAAAAATATAGAATTTAGCTATAATGTTTTCGTAACTATCATCTTCCAATATGAAAAGAAAAAGGAAAAAAGAATTAATTTCAAAACCTGCGAGGTTGATTATATTATCGAATCCTTTGAACTAGAAGAAATTTTAAAAAGATAAAAATACATTTACAAATGCAAAAGCTAAAAAAAAACCTTGAAAAAAATGTTCTCGAACACACGCAAGAACTTAACAAAATAAATAGAGCTTATAAAGCTCTTCGCGGATGTAATCATGCGGTGGTACGTGCAAAAGATGAAACCGAACTTTTACAGCAAGTGTGCCGTATTATTTGGGAGGATTGCGGTTACAGATTTGTTTGGATTGGTTTTGCCGAACACAATAGAATAAAGAGTGTAAAACCTGTGGCGCAAGCAGGTTTTGAAGAAGAATACCTAAATTCTTTAAAAATTACATGGTCGAGTACTAAACATGGCAGCGGTCCCACCGGCACGGCTATTCGCACAGGTAAACCTGTTATTTTTAATAATATTTTAACAAATCCCGATTATGCTCCCTGGCAAAAGGAATCAGCAAAACGTGGTTATTCTTCGTCAGCCGCCATTCCTCTGGCTGTAGGTGAAGATAAAATAATTGGGGCGTTAAACGTTTACTCTTCTCAACCGGATGCTTTCATTGAGGAAGAAATAAATCTTTTATCAGACTTAGCAGGCGATTTAGCATACGGCATTGTATCTCTTCGTGAACGGTCAGAACGTAAACGGGTTGAAGAAGAATTATATGAGAGGGATAATCACTCCCGATCATTACTTAGTCTTTCCAGAAATTTTGAACAGGCGCATACTTACTCAGAAGTATTGGATGCTGCGTTGTTTGAGGTAAGAAAAACTCTCGGTTATCAAACGTTGGCGATCTATCTTTTAACCGAAAATAAAAAAGAATTTAAAGTGTTGGTTGCCGGCGGTCCTATTTCGGATACAATCTTATCTGAAGACGGAACCGCTACCATTACTATAGAGGGCGACCGGATGATGGAAGAAATTGTTGATGCCAAAGAGATTGTGATAGTTGAAGATGCACAAACAGATGAGCGCGTTAATAAAGAAATTGTGATGCGCATGGGATTACGCACTATTGTAAACGTTCCGATTATTTTGTTTGACAGAAATTTGGGCAGTGTTGGTATGAGCACAATTGGAGACGAAGGAGTACGCATTCCATCAAGTTCCGAACAGAAATATCTTATCGCGTTGGCAAGCCATATGGCAGTATCACTGGATCGGGTGCATCTTTTTACCGAACGTAACCGGGCAGCAAAAGCTCTTGAGGAAAAGGAACACTATTTTCGTTCTCTCCTTTACACAATGCATGAAGATATTTTAGTAATCGACCGGAACTACCGGATAACCGATGTAAATAACACATTTCTAATTTCAACAGGTCAATCTCGCGAAAAAGTTATCGGCAAGCACTGTTACGAAATTTCTCATGGTTATAATCAACCTTGCTATCAACATGGTGAAGTTTGTATGCTGAAAGAAGTGTTTGAAACAGGCGAATATCGAAATTGTCAACACAAACATTTTTCAGAAGATGGAGTCAATGTTTATGTTGATATATTATTATCTCCTCTAATAGATGAACAGAAAAACGTAACTCGTGTTATTGAAGCTGTCCGGGATATTTCCGAGCAAATTAAAACACAGGAGGCATTAAGGGAATCCGAAGAACTCCACAGGATTACAATCGAAAACATTTTCGACCCGGTTTTTATTACTGACGACCAGGGTAACTTCACGTATATCTGTTCAAATGTTAAATCAAATCTCGGTTACTTAGTTGACGAAATAAAAAATATGGGAAATATTTTTGAGTTTATCGGATACAACATGTTTGATTTGAATGATCTGAATAAAAAAGGAATTCTTCACAATATTGAAATCAAACTAAAAGATAAATCCGGGAATGAAAGAACTTTTTTACTAAATGTTAAAAAAGTTTCGATTAAAAATGGGACAATACTATTTACTTTACACGATATAACCGAGCGCAAGCAAGCAGAGCTAAAATTAATAAACAGTGAACGAGAATTCCGCACTCTCGCTGAAAACATCCCCCATCATATAATGCGTTACGACATAAACTGCCGTGCAATATACGTTAACCACAAACCAATTACTGAAGCTTTTTTTACTTCGTCTCCTCTCGGTAAGTCGCCAATAGAAAGTCAAACGAGCACTTTTAGCGCAATAGAAAATTATCAAGAAAAGTTAGAGAGCGTTCTTGAGACAGGTGTTGAAGAAAAAATGGAATTTATTCTTCCGGATCTTCAGAGCAATACTCACATATTCGAAGCCAATTTTATTGCCGAAAGAGATGATGACGCGAAAATTATTGGCGCAATGGTGATTGGTCAAGATATTACCCAGCGTAAACAAGCGGAGGAGGCAATGAAAAAAAGAAAAGATAAACTTGAAAGATTTGAGAGATTAACAATTGGCAGGGAATTAGCAATGGTTGAATTAAAAAAACGAATAACCGAACTGGAAACAAGACTATTAAAGAAGGAATAATGAGATGAATAATGAAAATCTTTTTAATCTAAGAAAATTTGTCATTCCGGAGTTCGTCTATGGCAAAGGAGCAATTAATTTAGTCAGCCGTCATATTAAAAATTTCAATGCAAAGAAGATATTGCTTGTAACTGATCCCGGTATTATCCAGGCAGGCTGGGTTAAAAAAGTGGAACAACATTTAATTCAAGATGGAATACCATATGTTATTTTCCAAAACGTAACACCCAATCCTAAGGATAAGGAGGTTATGGCTGGAGCTAAAGTTTATCAAGAAAACGGTTGTGATATAATAGTTGCTATAGGTGGCGGAAGCCCGATGGATTGTGCAAAAGGTATTGGAATTGTTGCTTCAAATAACAAACATATTCTTGAGTTTGAAGGTGTAGATGAAATACCAATTCCCGGATCCCCTTTAATATGTATTCCGACAACTGCAGGTACTTCTGCGGATGTTTCTCAATTTGCAATAATAACCGATACTTCCAGAAAAGTTAAAATTGCTATTATTAGTAAAACTGTTGTCCCAGATGTTTCTTTAATTGATCCGGAAACAACGACCACAATGCCCACTGAACTTACCGCAGCAACAGGAATGGATGCCCTTGTTCATGCGTGTGAAGCTTATGTTTCTAACATAAGTTCCCATATTACTGATATGACAGCTTTTGAAGCCATTCGCTTAATATGCGAAAACTTAGTTAATGCAATAAACAAGCCCAAGGATATGAAGTATCGAAATAATATGATGACGGCTAGCCTGCTTGCAGGAATGGCTTTTTCAAACGCTAGTTTAGGGCTGGTTCACAGTATGGCTCATAGTCTTGGGGGTTTATTGGACTTAGCCCACGGAGATTGTAACGCTATTTTATTGGACTCTGTTGTTGATTTTAACTTCGAAGCCGCCCCGGATAAATATACCAAAATCGGGGAGGCTATGAACCTTGAATTGAAAAATTTAAATCTTGAGGATAGGAAATCTGCCCTCTTAAAAAAAATAGCAGAACTTAAAAAAAATGTGGGCATTATTAATACTCTTGGAGATTTTGGAGTAGGCAGGAAGGATTTAGATCAACTGGCGCTAAATGCTATTAACGACCCTTGTTTAGCTACTAATCCACGAGAACCAAAATTAGAAGAGATAAAGGCAATTTATGAACGAGCATTCTAATTCAAAAGATAATAAATATTCATTGAGAGAGAAATTAATCGGTATTGGTGAACATTCTATTCGCAAAACCTATTATCCTCAGTTACAGCAACAATTGGAATATTTTGAGGAAAAGTCGGATGCTCTTTTAAATATGTTGGAAGACCTTGAAGAGTCAAGAAAAAAATTAGAGGAAAGTGAAGAGCGTTACCGTCTTATTGCAGAAAATACAGCTGATACAATTGCCGTTTTTGATATGAACCTTAACTACAATTATATAAGTCCGGCAGTATTTAATTTACTTGGGTATACGCCGGATGAGTTGATGGCATTATCACTTGAAAAAATTATGAGCCCAAAATCATGGCAGATGATTCAACAAATATTTCTGGAAGAAATGGAGTATGAAAAGTCCGGCAAGGCAGATCCAAACAGAAGCAGAGTTTTTATAACAGAACAATATTGTAAAGATGGTACAAAAATTTGGGTGGAAGGAACAACTTCTTTCGTAAGAGATAAGTACGGTAAGCCAATAAAAATCTTAGCGATTTCGAGAAATATAACCGAACGTAAACAGGCGGAGGAAGAACACTTGTTCCACCTAAGATTCATGGAAAGTTTGGATAAAGTTACCAGAGCCATACAGGGGACAAATGATCTTAACCAGATGATGAACGATGCGCTGGAAACTGTGTTCTCGATCTTTGCTTGTGACAGGGCATGGCTCTTCTATCCATGCGATCCGGATGCGCCGTCGTTTCGGGTTCCTATGGAAATTACTAATTCCGAATATCCGGGCGCCAAGCTCTTGAATGTGGACGTACCAATGCCTCCGGACATGGCTGTGGATTTGCGAGAAGCTCTTGAATCAACTGACCCGGTGACATTTACTATTGGTACTGAAAAATCCATCAACAAAGTGAGCGCCGGGCAATTTAGCGTTAAGTCAATGATGATGATCGCTCTTTATCCCAAGTCGGGCAAACCATGGGCGTTCGGTATGCATCAATGTTCGTATCCTCGCATTTGGACAAAGGAAGAGAAAAAACTCTTTAAAGAGATTAGCTACAGAATTTCAGACGGGCTTAGCAGCCTGCTATTTCTTCGCGATCTAAAGGAGAGCGAGGAACGTTTCCGCCGGTTAGCAGAAAATGCAAGGGATGTAATTTATAGAATGTCTTTACCGGATGGGAATTATGAATATGTTAGTCCTGCTGCGCTTTCGGTTTTCGGATATTCACCGGAGGAATGTTATAAAACACCAATACTCATCAAACAGGCAATTCACCCTGATTGGCACAAATATTTTGAAAATCAGTGGATAAATCTTCTTAAAGGCGAAATGCCTCCAACGTATGAGTACCAATTCATACATAAATCAGGAGATGTTCGATGGTTGAATCAACGAAACATTTTAATACAGGATGACGAAGGAAATCCAATTGCTATTGAAGGTATTGTTACCGATATAACTGAACGTAAGCGTGTTGAGGAGGCACTTAGTGAAAGTGAGAAAAAATATAGATTGATTGCAGAAAATACTGCAGATACTATTTGGATTTCAGATCTAAATTTGAACTTCACGTATGTCAGTCCCTCTGTAGAAAAATCTAGGGGATTTACAGTTGAAGAAGTTATAGCACAACCTCCCGAAAAGTCACTTACTCCTGATTCAATTAAATTGGCTGAACAAATTCTTCATGAAGAACTTCTTTTAGATGCTTCAGGGCAAGCAGAGTATGATAGGCACCGAATTATAGAATTACAACAGTATAAAAAAGATGGTTCGGTGACATGGGTAGAAAATACTGTATCATTTTTGCGTGACGAAAATCTAAAACCCATAGGTATACTCGGTATCTCGCGAGATATTTCCGAGCGAAAACTTGCCGAAGCAGAACTGTTAGAAAGAATGACGCGCTCTGAACTCATTGCACAAATGGGAAAGAAAACGACCGCCATTTTAGATCTTGAGGAATTACTTCATCAAACAGTTGATTTGATTGTCGAAACATTCAAGTATTATAATGTTACCATCTTTCTTAAGGAGGGAGATTACATTTTTCTTAGAGCCACTACCCTGCAATTCGAACATCAGCTAATAAAAAATTCTAAATTAAAAATCGGCGTTGAAGGAATTACCGGATGGGTTGCCGGAACCGGTAAACCGCTTATTGTTCCGGATGTTTCGAAAGATAATCGTTATTATTTTGAGCATGAGGAGATTACAACGAAATCCGAACTTGCCGTCCCGATAAGATTGAAAGGAGAAATTATTGGCGTGTTGGATGTACAAAGTACCACAATTAATGCTTTTAAAACAATAGATGTTACAACGCTTCAGACTATCTCCGACCAGCTTGCAATTGCTATAGAAAATGCCATGCTGTATGAATCGACTCAAATTGAAATTGCTGAACGTAAACGTACCGAAAGTGAACTAAAAGAATACCGCTTACATCTTGAGGATATAATTAAGGAGAGGACAAAAGAACTCGAAAAAGTAAATAAATTATTACAGGAAGAAATAGAGAAGCAAAAAGAAGCTGAAGAAAAAGTTAAACAAGCTCTTGAAAAAGAAAAAGAATTAAGCGAATTAAAATCAAAGTTTATTTCCATTGCATCCCATGAATTCAGAACTCCCCTTGCAGTTATATATTCTTCAACTGAGCTGCTTCAGCGTTACGGCAGAAAGTGGGAAATTAACGAATACGAAGAGCAGATCAACTCGATTAAATCTAATGTTGACCACTTAACTGATATTATGGATGATGTACTTACAATAAGCAGAACCGAGGTTGGAAAAATAATATTCAAACCCCAGCCCATTGACCTTACCCGGCTTTGTAATAATATTTTAGAAAACGTCAGGTTAATTTGCAGTCAATTTCAAATTATAGCTTTTAATTACTTCCCAAAAATATCTACCTATTTATTGGATGAAAGATTAGTAAAATATATTCTATTAAATCTTTTGTCCAATGCTGTTAAATATTCCAATGAAAATGGCAAAATTAAATTTATTGTTGATTCAGATGAACAAAACCTGATTTTCGAAATTTCGGATCAAGGTATTGGTATACCCGATGAGGATCGACCGTTCCTATTTGAACCATTTCATAGAGGTATTAACGTTGGGGAAATACACGGAACAGGTTTAGGTATGTCAATCGTAAAAAGATCGGTTGATATGCATGGAGGATCAATTAATTTTGTAAGTAAAGTTGGAGTTGGGACTAAGTTTACTGTAAATATTCCGATTGAGAATTTGTGATTTGACTTAGTGAGAAATAGATATGGCTAAAAAAATACTGGTTATCGAAGATGAAAAACAACTTTGCCGGAATATTTCCATTTTTCTGAAAGCGGAAAATTTTAACATAGCCATCGCCGGCAACGGGAAGGAAGGTATCGAACTCACAAAAACATTCGAACCGGATTTAATTATATGCGATATTATGATGCCAAAGATGGATGGTTATGGCGTTAAAACCGAATTAAATAAAAGTAACAAAACCATCCCGTTTATTTTTTTAACTGCAAAAGTGGACCGTAATGATTTAAGGAAGGGGATGGAATTGGGAGCTGATGATTATCTTTTTAAGCCTTTTACAAATGACGAACTTATTAAAGCAGTTAATACACAACTGGATAAGTTTGATAATATTAAGTCAGAAATAATTAATAAAAAAAATCAAAACGATGTTGGAAATCAACAAAAACAGTACAAAGCAGATGACAACATTTTTTTAAAAATGTATAATTCATCTCTTCCAACCAAAGTTGATAAAATAAAGTATATAATTTCTGCGAACCAGTACACGAATGTAGTTTTGGAAAGTAATAAAACTGTTTTAATTAGAAGAACAATAAATACATGGGAGCAAGTTTTACCTGAAAATATATTTATTCGCATTCACCGAAAAACAATAATAAACATACACTATATTAATAAAATCGAAAGATGCCATGGAGGCAACTATAGAATTATTTTAAAAGACACTGCGGATTTTTTTAACATCAGTCGCAAATATTTAAAAGCGATAAAAAGTACACTTTTACAATGAATAGTCGAGATCGTATTTGTTTGTTCAATCGACAACTGAAAAAAGCTGTTCAAAACACTTTACTTCTCACCCATTTATTTTTTTATATATGTAGCAAGAATTTTTAAGGATTAACTATGAATAAAATACTGATTGTTGAAGACGAAAAAACCCTCCAAAGAAATATTGCTTTATTACTTAGCAATGAAAATTATAAAGTATATACCGCCGATGATGGATTAGAGGCTTTAAAAATATTGCAAGACCTTACACCGGATTTAATCATCTCCGATATAATGATGCCATATTTAGACGGTTTTGAATTATTCCGAAAAGTAAGAGAAAATTTACGGATGAAGATTATTCCTTTTATTTTCTTAACCGCTAAAACCAGCATCATGTCTATAAGAGAGGGAATGAATCTTGGAGCTGATGATTATTTAATAAAACCATTTATCTCGGAAGAATTACTTCAGGCTGTTAGAGTACGTTTGGAAAAAAGTAAGTTAATAAATGATCAAATAGAAAATATTCGTTCCAGCATAAGCAAATATGTACCCCACGAATTTAGAACCCCATTGGTTGCAATATTAGGATATTCTCAAATACTTCTCGAAGAACTTGAAAACTTACCGACCGCTGATATTAAGGATATGATCGGGAGAATTAATTTTGGTGCAAATCGATTACGTAATCGAATAGAAAAATTTATTCAGCTTACCGAGTTAGAAACCATTAAAAACAATATTTGGGAAGACGAACCTGGTAATAGCATTATAGATTATGACTTAATAAAGGAAATTTCCATTACCGATTATCTTATAAATGAAAGAAAAGAAAATATTAAAATTACAATTGAACCTGCCGAAGTGAAAATACCCGATAGATATTTACGGATTATGCTAACGGAATTAATGGAAAACGCGGTTAAGTTTTCCGAACCAAACTCTCCAATTATTGTTAATGGGAAAAAAGAAGGCAGTTACTTTATTATGGAAATTAAAGATTTTGGAATCGGTTTTGATGATTTTCAAATTTCTCAGGTCGGAGCTTTTAAACAATTCAATAGGGATATTATTCAACAGGAAGGAAATGGCTTAGGTTTGGTATTTGTAAAAAATATTCTCCAAGTTATCGACGGAAAAATTGAAGTAGAAAGTGTGAAAAATCAGTATACAAACGTGGTGGTAAAAATTCCTTTAGCATGAGCAGTTAAGTGAAATTTTAAATTTTTTTTACAAGCAGTCGTATCTTTTTAAGATAAATTTATAACTCTATCTTCCCATTCACAACAATATTCGTCAATTGACAACAAATATCCTAATTCATTACCTGACATTACCGATAATCTTGATAGATGATATACAACTTTGCTACTAAGAAAAACACGAAGGAAAAAAATGAAATGGTTATCCAACTTAAAAGTGAGCCGGAAATTGTTATTCCTGATTTGTACTGCGTTAGTATTAATTATTATTATTGGCGCATTAGGGGTGACAAGTTTAAAAAGCAATAACGCCTCGCTCGCAACTGTTTATAATGATCGTGTTGTCCCTCTTAAGCAATTAAAAATTATTTCGGATTTGTACGCGGTGAATATTGTGGATGCTACTCATAAAACAAGGAATAAAAACTTTTCCTGGTCTGAAGGTTTGCAAGCGGTTAAATCCGCAAATTCTTCTATTCAAAAAGAATGGAAAGATTATACCTCAACTTTTTTAACGGAAGAAGAAAAGAAGTTAGTAAATGAAGCCGAAGCGCTATTTAAAACAGCTAATTCCTCAATTGAAACACTTACAAGTATAATTGAACAGCAAAACGAAGAAATGCTTACAGCATTCACAATAAATGAGCTTTATCAAAAAATAGATCCGATAACAGCCAAAATTGGCGATTTAATTAATCTGCAATTAGCAGTGGCAAAAGAGGAATATGACAAGGGAGAAGAAGTATTTGATAGCAACCTAAATACAACCGTCATTCTTATTGTATTTGCAATTCTTCTTTTGGCATTTATTTCGTATAAAATAATCCAGTCCATTAAAAATCCAATAAATCAGTTAAAAATTGCTGCTGAACATATGGCGCTTGGCAATGTAAACGTAACGGTTCGAAAAATAAACAATGACGAGATAGGCGACCTTACCGTATCATTTATGAATATGGTTGAAAATATCAAATCGCAGGCGGCATCCGCCGAAAAAATTGCGGCTGGCGATTTATCATTCGAGGTAGTAGAAAAATCTGATAAAGATGTGCTTGCCCTCAGCATGAAAAAAGTTACTGCCTCATTAAAAGGATTGATAAGTGAAGCTAATCTTCTTACAAACTGGGCACTTGATGGTGAGCTATCCAAAAGAGGCAGCAGCAATAAATTCTCAGGCGGGTATAAAGATATAATAGAAGGTTTTAACTCAACTTTAGATTCGGTAATCAATCCTGTTAAGGAAGGAGCTTCGGTTCTACAGATTCTATCAACAGGTGATTTAACCGCAAGGATGAAAGGCTCATACAAAGGCGACCATCAATTAATAAAAGATAGTATAAACACAGTTGCAGAGTCATTGAACCAGGCTTTATTGGAAGTAAGCGAAGCGGTACAGGCAACTGCAAGCGCATCGTCGCAAATATCATCGAGCACAGAAGAAATGGCGGCAGGTTCGCAGGAACAAAGCGCACAACTAACCGAGATAGCCGGCGCTGTTGAAGAAATGACAAAGACGATAGTTGAGACTTCAAAAAATGCAAGTATTGTAGCCGATAATTCAAAGATAGCAAACAATAGTGTAGGAAAAGGCGCTTTAAAAATTAACGAAACCAAAAAAGGTATGGAAAAAATTGTTTCATCTGCGCAGGAAACAGCCAAAATAATTTCTTCATTATCGGTTAAATCAGATCAGATAGGTGAAATAACACAAGTTATAAATGACATCGCGGATCAGACAAATCTTTTAGCGCTGAATGCCGCTATTGAAGCAGCACGTGCGGGCGAGCAAGGAAGAGGATTTGCTGTTGTTGCTGATGAAGTAAGAAAACTTGCCGAAAGAACAACAAAAGCAACGAAAGAAATAGCCGATACAATAAAAACCATTCAAAATGAAGCCAAAGCGGCAGACAATTCGATGCTGGGCGCCGGTCAATCTGTAAAAGAAGGAATGGACTTAACCAAAGAAGTTGCCGAAGTATTAAACGAAATTTTAGATGCAAATTCCAAAGTGTCGGATATGGTAAATCAAGTAGCGGCAGCAAGTGAAGAACAGTCCTCTGCGGCAGAACAGATAAGTAAAAATATCGAAAGTATAAGCAGTGTAACAAATCAATCTGCGGCGGGAACCCAGCAAATAGCCCACGCAGCAGAGGATTTGAATCAGTTGACAAACAGGTTAGAATCTCTGATAGACCGGTTCAAACTAAGTAAATCGGGCGATTATTCAGTTCGCTCGAATGGTAAACTGGTAAAAGTTTAATTTAGCAAATTGCCCTTTCTCCCGTCCACTCTCATTAAAAGGAAACTCATTTAAAAAGATGTTGAGTTTCCTTTCCTTTCCAGCTTTGATGCAAGTAAACTATGGGCGCCTTCAAAGAACTGCTTCTTCCAGCGGTGGATTAGATTAATATGTACGTGATATTTTTCTGCCAGTTCACATATGGGAACTGTATTATCATTCAGCTCACTTAAGATTATGGCTTTTTGTTCAGCGCCAAAATGTCTTCTCCGAATCATGGAATTTCTCCATATAAATATATCTTTAAATATTACTATCAAATTCCATTTCCAACTTAAGCGTTACATCTCTACCAATTTCAAACATCAAACGGAGTTATAATTACAAAGTTACTTTCATTATTAAAAGCGGCTCGATGTGAGCCGCTTTTTTTTGGAATTAAAACCGGTCAATTAAGAAGCCGCGTTGATTATTTTAGAGCAGAAGACAATTAAAAAATAATAAATCCCCTACGGGGATTAGCTTTTTCGGGGTGTTTGTTTACAATAATTTATCCGCCACGCGGAAAAAGCGTACATGCTAAAGGTTTGTGGCGCAACAACCGGGCAAAATCTCAAAAATCTAAAATCTAAAATCAAAAATCTAAAATTTCCTGGTTTTATCCCATCGCAGATAATTCTTATATTTGGTTACCTAAAAAAACGAAAACGGAAAAATTGATGCAAGAACAATTGGTTGACTTACAATTAGCTATAGAACACGGATTAACCGAGGAAGAATATAACAAAGTATTAAAAATTCTTAACCGTGCACCCTCATTTACCGAGCTTGGAATTATTTCGGTTATGTGGAGCGAGCATTGCAGTTATAAAAATTCCATCGCGCTTCTTAAAACCCTACCGAGAAGCGGTGGAAGATTACTTGTGGGAGCCGGAGAGGAAAATGCCGGACTCGTCGACATCGGTGATGACCTGGCAGTAGCATTTAAGATTGAAAGCCATAATCACCCATCCGCTGTTGAGCCTTACCAGGGCGCGGCTACAGGCGTTGGCGGAATTATGCGCGATATATTTACAATGGGCGCGCGTCCAATCGCATCGTTAAATTCACTTCGTTTTGGTTCGCTTAAAAATGCCCGCACGCGCTTTTTGTTTGAATGTGTTGTAAAAGGCATTGGCGATTATGGTAATTGTTTTGGCGTTCCTACCGTAGCCGGCGAGGTTTATTTTGATGAGTCGTACCACGATAATCCACTTGTTAACGCAATGGCTGTCGGTATTGTAAAAAAAGGAATGGTTGCAAGCGCAACTGCAAAAGGTGTAGGTAATCCGATAATGATCGTTGGCTCATCAACCGGTAGAGACGGAATACACGGTGCCACTTTTGCATCGGAAGAAATTAGCGAAAAGTCTGAGGCAAAACGCCCCTCGGTGCAGGTGGGCGATCCGTTTACCGAAAAATTGTTACTCGAAGCAACTCTCGAAATAATAAAAGGTGGATGGCTTGTAGGAATACAGGATATGGGCGCTGCCGGTATTTCATGTTCCACAAGCGAGATGAGCGCAAAAGGGGAATCGGGGATGAAAATAGATTTGAACAAAGTCCCTCTGCGCGAAAAAGGAATGACCGCTTACGAAATTATGCTTTCCGAGAGTCAGGAAAGAATGTTGTGCTGCGTAAAAAAAGGAAACGAAGATAAAGTAAAAGAAGTTTTTGAAAAGTGGGATCTCCACTGCGAGATTGTTGGTTATGTAACGGATGATGGAAATATAGACATCGATTATAATGGTGAGAAAAAAGCAGTCCTCCCGTCATTCGAATTAGTGCTCGGCGGCGGCGCACCGGTTTACCACCGCGAAACAAAAAAGCCCGGCTATATTGATGAGCTTAGAAAATTTGATTTTAACTCGCTGACCCAACCGGATGATCTACATGAAACATTTATAACAGTTTTTTCATCACCAAACATTGCGTCCAAAAAATGGGTTTATGAGCAGTACGATTCGATGGTGAGAACAAATACAATTGTAGGTCCCGGCTGCGACTCGGCTGTAATTTTTTTAAAGGAAACTAACAAAGCGCTTGCGGTTAAAACCGACTGCAACTCGAGGTATGTTTATTTAAATCCTAAAGAAGGCGCAAAAATAGCCGTGGCGGAATCTGCAAGAAATGTTGTCTGTTCGGGCGGGGTTCCGCTAGCAATAACAAATTGTCTGAATTTCGGAAACCCTTATAAACCCGAAATGTACTGGCAGTTCAAAGAAGCCGTTGAAGGAATGGGCGAAGCTTGCAGCTATTTTGAAACACCGGTTACCGGTGGCAATGTTAGTTTTTATAATGAGTCGCCCAACACTGCCGTTTACCCGACTCCAACAATTGGTATGGTTGGATTGATTGAAAATTTAGAGAATGTAACAACATCATACTTTAAAAATGAAGATGATTTAGTTTACATCCTGGGTGAAGACTTTGAAGAATTAGGCGGCAGCGAATACACAAAAGTTGTGTTTAACAAGGTTGCCGGCAACTCGCCAAAACTTGATTTAGAAGTTGAAAAAAGACTGCATGACACTGTTTTAAGTTTGATTGATAAAAAACTAATAAACTCTGCGCATGATGTTTCCGAGGGTGGTGTAATTGCAGCGATAGCTGAGTGCTGCATAATAAATGAAAATAAAATGATTGGCGCGGATGTAAAAGTTCCTGTAAAAACCCGTGTAGATTTTTCTCTTTTTTCCGAGTCGCAATCAAGAGTAATTGTTTCTCTTGATTCATCATTGAAAGATGATTTTGAAAACAATTTGAAACAACACAACCAAATATTTTATTATCTTGGCAAAACCGGCGGGCGTAGTTTCAAAATAAATAATCTTGAGTTTGATGTTGAGCAGCTTGCGGATCTTTATTATAATTCAATATCCCGAATTATGAATGATTAAAAAGGCAAGAAATAAAGTTAAAAGTAAAGTAAAAAAGACCCCCTCTTTTTTACTTTTGAGGCGAATAAGATTATTTCTTCATCTTTCTCCTCTCTACCAAAAATCCAAATCATTTTTTCTCCATTATTTTGGCGGTATCTATAACCGGATTGACACTCATCATGTTTTTTTGCTGGCTGGCGGGTTATCCTTTTCACTGTTCGTGTGTATTATTCCATTTGTGCTTATAATATTCGCAGTACTGGGGAGTATCCTGAACAGCGGCTCAATGCAGGGGCAGGTTAACACCTTTATAGAAACTATAATTCCATACAGCCAATATTCCGATTTTGTAAAGGAAATTATTTTCAGCAGAATCGGGGAAGTGATTGAGTATAAAAATATTGCAGGTTTAGTCGGTGGTATCGGTTTGTTGTTTGCCGCAAGCGGGTTATTTAGTTCGATGCGCACGATACTTAATAAAGTATACGGGGTAGAAATTGAGTTAAATGTAATACTTGCAAAATTAAAAGACTTCGCACTTATTTTAATGGTTATTCTTTTATTTTTTGTTACTACCGTTTTAATACCGATTATAGATGTGTTTCGTCAATTTGCGGGGAGATGGAATATTTTAAGTATTTTTCACGAGGGTATATTTAATCACATCCTTTACACGGTTATCTCTCTTGTTATGATATTTATACTCTTCGTAATACTCTATTTTACGGTACCACAGCGAAAGCTCGGCAAGCGGGCTATTGTAATAAGCGCTTTATGGGCGTCAGTATTGTGGGAAGCGGCAAAACAATTATTCGGATATTATTTATATAATTTTTCTTCGTTCGGCAGAATTTACGGCACCTATGCTTTGGTTGTTGTTGTAGCCTTCTGGATTTATTACTCGGCTGTTGTTTTTATAATTGGGGCAGAGATTGGGCGATTGTACCACGAACGAAAGTACACTAACCCGGAGGAAATAATTTAATTATCGAGCATGTTTGTTGTGAACGCAAAATTTGCGCTCACTACAAAAAATTAATTACATTTTATTCATCTTCATTTTTTTTACAGGCACGTTAAGTTTTATTTTTCCCACCTTCTTGAAATAAAAAACCACATCAACATTTTCTCCAGATTTTAAATCTTGGGTTAGCTTTATAAGCATAACATGATTAGCCATCGGTTTAAAGTTAAATGTTGATTTTGCTTTTATCTCAACTGATTTTACTTCTCTCATACCCATCATCTCGCCGTCTTCAAAGGTTTCGTGCATCTGAACTATTTGAGCGGCATCGCATTCAACTTTTACGAGCGTATCGGCTTCATTTCCGCTGTTTACCACATCAAAAAACAGAGCGGTATTCATCCCGGTAGATGAGTTGCGTATCCATGCATTTTCAACTTTTAGCGCGCCCTGCTGGATGATTAATAAACTTATTAATGTTAAAAGATAACTCATTTTAATCTCACAATTCTTTTATATCGTTTATAATTTCGTCAATGTTAATTTTGCTTCCCCGATATTCTTTACGCATATGTTCATCCTGGTCTATTAATGTAATTCTATCGGTGTGGGTGTAGAAATAAATTGGTTCGCCTTTATCAGTATAAGTTGTATCACCCGATATAGCGAGAACACCCATCTTTTTTAGCAACGAATCGACAGTATGTTTTTCGCCGGTTATAAAATGAAAATTGACCGGGTCGATTTCCCTTACTTTTGCGTATTCTTTTAGTATTTCAGGCGTATCACGGTTCGGATCAAAACTAAGCGCAATAAACTGAATATTTTCAATCCCTTCCTTTTTTACCCGCTCTTTAATTAGCTGCATGTTGTGGGTGGTTAATGGACAGATATCGGGACAGTTTGTAAAAATAAATCCCATCACAACAATTTTTCCCTGATACTTGTGCGGAAATATTACTGTGGAACTATCCTGGTTTACAAGTTTGTATGTATAGCTGCTTATGTCTTTGTCCATTGTAAGGTTACTTTTGCAGCCCGTTGCATAAAGAATGGCGGTAATTAAAAATGGAAATAATAATTTGAGATGTTTCATTTTAAATATATTTTAATCAACGGAATGAGTAAACTTATAAAATTGAGAAAAAAAATACCATCCACTAAATATTAAATTACGATAAACAGGAGATAGTTGTCAGCTGAGAATAGGATGTTTTCCTCTAAAAAAGTTGTAAAGGAGTTGTTTCAAAAATAAAATTCGTGCATAGTGCCCGACCTCGGATTTGAAACAACTCCAGCAAATTTTAAAAGAGATTATACTGTACCCCAACCTGTGTTGATAGCAATCTCGGGTTTGTACCTTGTTTTGTCATATTTCCGCTTATTGTTAAATAAATATTATTTTCAAGATAATACCAAAAAGAAGCATTTAAATTATGTTCGCTTACCGCATCCCCGACAGAGGGTTTTACTAAACCGTATCGATAACCGGAAACAAAATTTATTCTGTTGCTCAATTCGTAAATAAAATCGAAACCGGCTTCTACGGTCACATCTTTAAAAAATACCGAATCGAGAGGTGTATAAGTCCTTGCTATCGCGTTAATTTGAGTCCGCCAGCTAATGGGGAAAGAGTACCTTGCTTGAACAGTAAGATTTGGATTACCGACGGGCGATTTATCAAAAGTGGAAAGAGGAAATAGAATACCGGCTGAAACATCCCAACCATAATATCTTTCGTTTACCCTTTCGTTTATACCGAGTAAAACCTGCTGCATTCTTAAAATACCGAGTGAGCCAACATTATCGTGTTTCAGAACATCCGATTTTTTTATTTCCTGTTCGATGGCATCGTACCAGTATGGTTGATAAGTATCGCCGTAAACATCAAAGAACTCTTGTTCTCTTTCAATGATATTTGCAATTCCAATCATTACATCTTTTGGCAAATGCCCGCTTAGTATGCCGTCGCGGATTAAATGCTCTTCAATACGAACAGATTTGGCAAGAGCAGTAGCGTTGATGTACCTGCCGTATCCAAAACCTACCGTTAAATCGACAGCCACGTCTTTATAAAAATCCGCATGCTGCGCGTTTAGCTGGGCAAGCGCAAACCAATCATGCTGTTCCCAGATATATTTTCGGAACCGTGATTCAATGATTACGTTGTGGTTTAGATCAGCTTTATTTTTTCCGCCTGTTGCGGCAACATTAACATCCCACGCTAAAGGTAAAGATGAATAAAATATTTTATAAAGAAGGTTACCTGTAGCGTTGTTGGCAACTACGTCATCACCGTTCTGAGCCCAGTTCCAGGAACCGTCAAAACGCAGCGTTTGCGCCTTGCTTATAGGAACTCGATAATCCGTAACGGAAACATTTTGCGCAAAGAGGGTAGTGGTTAATAAAATGGCGACTAAAAGAAGTATCTTTTTCATTTTTGTTGATGAATTGTTAGTGATTAATTGTCTACAATATAGCAAAGGGGAGATGTAAATCCAATAAAAACAATACCCCGCGGCGGGCAATTTTTTTTTGTTGACAAGAAAAAATTTTTTGTGTAATTTTAATCAGACAGATTAATCTGATTTAACGAATGACAATAATATTTTCAAAAAAATGTGAATACGGACTTCAGGCAGTTCTTTATCTTTCAACAAAAGATCAAGGGACAATTGTTTCGGCAGAGGATATTGCAAGCATCTTAAGTATTCCGAAAGAATTTGTTTCCAAAATTTTGCAAAGTTTAACCGAATCCGGAATAGTGTATTCTAAAAAAGGAAAAGCTGGCGGATTTGCACTTGCCAAAGCTCCTCATAAAATAAAACTTATTGATATTGTAACCGCAATTGACGGACTTGGAATATTTGATGGGTGTGTGCTCGGTTTCCCAAATTGTTCATCCGATCATCCTTGCCCGGTACACGATAAATGGGGCACTTTACGAACAATGGCGTATGAAATGCTTAATGAAGAAACCATGGATCAATTTAAAGAGAAGACGATAAATAAAATAAGCAGTTTGTAAAATTTTTTAATGTATAACCAGACAAAAACATCCGATATTAAAATGGACCAAAAGAAAAAAGTTATAAAAAATAAAGAAAAGCCAATACAGAAATACAGATTTATTATTCAATCATTATTTGCGCTGCTATGTGTATGGATAGGGATTGAGTTTTACTTATTTATAAAATTTCTTCAGTCGGGAGGTACAGCGGTGTTTCACAGCCGCCCTCCCGGGGTTGACGGCTTTTTGCCGATTAGTTCGTTAATGAGTTTTTATGTTTATTTAACAACCGGTAATATTCATCATGCGCACCCGGCGGGGATGTTTATTTTTGTTTCAATTGTGTTGATGTCCCTTTTGTTCGGAAAATCGTTTTGCAGTTGGATGTGTCCGGTGGGTTTTTTAAGCGAATTAGTTGGCGACTTCGGGAAAAAGATATTTAAGAAAAATTTAAAACTCCCGAAATTTTTAGATTATCCATTAAGAAGTATAAAATATTTGCTACTTGGATTTCTATTTTACGCTGTCTTTTTTTTGATGACCGATATTGCAATTAATGCATTTCTCGATACTCCGTATAATTTGGTTAGTGATATAAAAATGTATTACTTTTTTGCTGACTTGTCGAGAACAGCGCTTATAATTATAGGAAGTATCTTTTTATTATCGATTCCTATCCGCGGGTTTTGGTGTCGCTATTTATGTCCCTACGGTGCACTACTCGGGTTGCTGAATTTTTTAAGCCCGATAAAAATCAAACGAAATCCTGTAAGCTGTATCGACTGCTCACTGTGTACAAAAGCGTGTCCCTCAAATATAAAAGTAGAAAAAGTTAAAACTGTTTGGTCTGATGAATGTACCTCTTGTTTGAGTTGTGTTGACGCATGCCCTGTCGCGGATACTCTCCAACTGCATATAATGATTCATCCAAAGAAAAAAATAAGCAAAAAATATGTTGCCATCGGTGTTGTTTCGATATTCTTATTAGTTATAGGTTTTGCCATGGTAACAGGCAATTGGGATAACAATGTTTCGAAAGAACAATATATTGAGTACCATAATGAACTTAATTCACTCGGTCATCCAACCGGCACAGAGGCAGTAAAAAAATATAATCAGCAAGCCGCCGAACAAAAGCGATCAGCTGAAAAACAACTAATCAAACAAAAGAAATGAATCGAAACGAAGCAAATATGAATGCGAGTAATGGAAGCAATACCGATAATATTGATTTTACAAATATGACCCTTAAACAGATAGTAACTAACAATTTTAGAACAGCAGCTATATTTGAAAAATATGGTTTGGATTTTTGCTGTCGGGGGAACAAACTAATAAACGAGGCTTGCAAAGAGAAGTGTGTGAACCCCGAACTCTTAACAGAGGAATTAGGTAAACTAAATGAGCATAAAGTAGAAGCCAACCTTTTTAATGACTGGTCACTCGATTACTTAATTGATTATATAATTCAGCATCATCATAACTATGTGAAGGCAATTATACCAATATTATTAACTCATACTCAAAAAGTTTCGTCAGTCCACGGTGTCAATCATCCGGAGGTTATTGAAATTGCAGAAAAGTTTGAAGTTGTAGCCACTGAGTTAAATCGTCATTTAATGAAGGAAGAAAAAATATTATTCCCATATATAAAACTACTGGTTCAGGCAAACCGCAAAAACACAAAAGCTGACCCGCCGTTTTTTGGCACAGTAAAAAATCCAATTAATTCGATGATTGAAGAACACGAGATAGCCGGCGACACACTTTATTCTATCCGCGAATTAAGTAATCAGTACATTCCTCCTGCAGACACATGCAACACATTTAAAGTCGCTTACCAAGAGTTAAAAGAATTTGAAGAAGATTTGCACAAGCACGTTCATCTTGAAAACAACATACTTTTCCCAAAGGCAATTGAATTAGAAAAAAAATGATTAATTTGAAATTAGATCCAAAAATTTTATTGAGCAGAATTTATGGCAGATAACTTTTCAAAAGAGAATCCGATTGTAAAGCGGATTTGGTACGCACTTCTCCCGCCTCCGTTTTGGAGGATTCCAGTCATTATCCTTCTGGGAATAATAGTTGGTCTCGGGTTAATGACATTTAAAATATCAAAAGCATATTCATATATGTCTAACAACCCGGAGACATGTGTAAACTGTCATGTTATGGTTCCGCAGTTTACAACCTGGCGGAACAGCAGCCATAAAAATAGCGCAACGTGCAACGACTGTCATGTGCCGCATGATAATATAATGCAAGCGTATTATTTTAAAGCAAAGGATGGCTTGCGTCATTCTTATATGTTCACATTAAGGCTCGAACCGCAAGTAATAGAAATAAAAGAAGCAGGTAAAAGAGCAGTTCAGAAAAATTGTATAAGATGCCACGAAAACCAAATACACCCAGTATCGCTAAGAGCATTAAAAGAAGCACACACACTCGCCAATGGCGAAAGATACTGTTGGGACTGCCACAGGGAAGTGCCACATGGCAGAGTCAATAGCCTGGCTTCAACACCCTATGCAAGAGCGCCTTTACCCGAACCACCGCTTCCGGTGTGGATGCGAAATTTATTTAAAAACAAAAAAAATTAAAAAGGCTTATCCATGAAATCAATTCAAGATACATTAAAAGAAAAACCCTGGATCGGTTGGCTTATTTTTCTGTCAACAGTTGTAGTTGTTTTTTTTATAGGGCTGTTTGCTTCATCAATCATCGAACGTCGTTCGGAATCTATAACTCTGCAAAATGTAAAACCAATTGCAGAGTGGGAGCCGCGTAACGAAGTTTGGGGTGAAAATTATCCTCGCGAGTATGAATCATATTTAAAAACATTAGATACTACATACGCGAGCGCGCATGGCGGTTCTGTAAAACATGACTATCTTTCAGAATATCCGGAGTTAGTAGTTATGTGGGCAGGCTATGGTTTTTCAAAAGACTACGACCAGGGGAGAGGACATGCAAATGCAATAAAAGATATCCGAAACACTCTGCGCACAGGTGGAATAAAAACGAGCCCTATGCCCGCAACCTGTTGGACCTGTAAAAGCACCGATGTGCCGCGATTAATGAACCAGATTGGTGTATCAAATTTTTATAAAGGAAAGTGGATTGATAAAGGGGAACAAATTGTTAACCCGATAGGCTGTCAGGATTGTCACGATCCTAAAACAATGAATTTAAGAGTTACACGCCCTGCACTTGTTGAGGCTTTTGCTCGGCAGGGGAAAAAAATGGAAGATTTTTCCCATCAGGAAATGCGAAGCCTTGTATGTGCTCAATGTCATGTTGAGTATTATTTCAAAAAAGACGGTAACTATTTAACTTTTCCCTGGGATCGCGGTTTCAGCGCCGACTCAATGGAAGCGTATTATGATAACATAAACTTTTCAGATTGGACGCATGCATTAAGCCGCACACCGATGTTAAAAGCCCAGCACCCGGATTATGAATTATTTTCTACAGGTATCCATGCCGAGCGCGGTGTTTCTTGCGCCGATTGCCATATGCCCTACAAAAGCGAAGGCGGCGTAAAATATACTGATCATCATATTCAAAGTCCGCTTAATAACGTTGCCAATAGTTGCCAGGTTTGTCACCGACAGGAGACCGCCCGTTTAATTCAGGATGTTTATGACAGACAGGAAAAAATTCTCGAGGTAAGAAAAATTGCTGAAAAAACTTTAGCAGCCGCACACATTGAAGCCAGATACGCGTGGGATTCAGGGGCAACGGAAAATGAGATGAAGTCCGCCCTTCAGCTTATTCGTCACTCGCAGTGGAGGTGGGATTGGGTTGCTGCAGCAAACGCACTCGGTTTTCATTCACCGGTTGAAGCGATGAGGGTACTCGGAACTTCAATTGCCAAAGGCGAAGAAGCAAGAAAACTACTTGCATTAGTAATTGTTAATCAAGGGAAAAATTATCCGATACCAATGCCCGACATCAGCACAAAAGAAAAAGCTCAAGAGTATATAAAATTAGATATGAAAGCCCTCCGCAGTGATAAAAATGATTTTCTAAATACAGTTGCAAAAGTGTGGGATAAAAAAGCTGAACAACGGCAGGGAGCTGTGAAAAAGTATTAATTAAAAAAAGCGAAAAGCGGATCTCCCGATTTATAAAGTTATAATTTGATGTATAATATCCGCTGGTTAAAATTATTGAAAAAAGCACGCCGATTAGTGTTTGAGTACAACCTAATCGGCGTGATTTTTTTGCTTTTCACTTGGATATATCAAAATTATAAAAAGGATTATCGTGATTGATGCGAGTTAGAATTCACAAACATCATGAGCTTTTAAACACCAAAATTGCGCGATTTATTTGTTCATTCAAAAAGTACACCACGCGTAACTCACTTTGGAGCAAACTTTACCGAAAAGCATTCTGCCGAAACCGAGGAAGTATAAATAGAATATGGAATGGAACAAAATTATCCAAATCACTGTCTACGCGGTTTGTAATTTTACCAATCTTAATCAATTTAAAACAGTCTTTATGAAATTATTTACATGATAAACTTCGGCGGGTAAGCTAAATAATTGGACAATGAAGATCATAAAAAATCAGCGTCATCTGTTTGTGCCGTTAAAAACCATTTCTTTAAAACAGCCCCTTAATGTGAAGGAAGTTTTACGGCAGAAATTCCTTTTTGTTCTCCTTTCCAAACCAGCGTTAGAAAGGAGTGAGAATAGGTCCGCCTGCAATCTGTCCGCTGAAACCCATTATCCGATGAACAAATATCGGGTTTTTGAGAATTGGATTTTATCAATTACATCCGGATAAATTTTAACTTTGTATTTTTCAGCAAGTCCGGCTGTTTTTTTTGTTTAATGATTCGATCAATTTCTTATCACGCAAATCATTTCTCATTTGCCCTTTATTGAATTGAGGGATAGCATCAAAGAGTCGTTGGTATCATCTTTTTCAATTACTTGAAAGCTTGAATATTCCTCGTGCCTTTTTATTGGTCAGCACACGTGGTCTAACTCTAAATCGGATGCTATTTTTCCAATATCTCCAAAGAGTAAAACCGGTTTCATCCCTGTATCGCAGTTGCTGTTTACAAGTGAATCCGTGCAACGAATTGAAGATGGGTGTAAGGTTTTGTTTAAATAATCCCATCTGAAAGCATCAAAAGAAACCAGCAGTACATTAGTTGTTGTGTTTGAATAAAAATTAGAAATAACAACAACAATGTTATTAAAATTAGTTTTTCATAATCGGAAAATCGTTAATAAAAAAAGCCGCTCATATAGAGCGGCTTTAAGATAAAAATATATTATCTAATTGTTAGAGTCTAACAGAGAAACCTAAGTTGAAAGTTCTCGGTAAGCCAAGGAATACTTCTGCATCATCTGCAGTATGCATACCGTCTAAATTATTTTTCTTACCGTCACCGTTTCTGTCAGGGTTATTGGAATAATAACCATTGTACCGGGAGTTGTCGGTAGCATCCTGAACAAAAACTTTGTCCATTAAGTTAAATATATGTCCGAATAAAGTAACGTTTAAGCCTGCAATGCTAACAGGTACATCATAACTGAAGTGAAGATTATATATTGTATAATCCGGAACCTGCCAGCTTTGTTCATTGCTAAAATACTGCTCCGATCTTCCGAATGGATCGAAATCAGCATAATATTTTGCGCTGTAAAGCATATCTGCCTGGACTGTTAAACCATCATAAGGCATTACCGATAATACACCAGCTATTTGAGTCTGAGGAGCATCACCAACTTTTACACCGTTAAGATAGAAATTATATTTAACTATTGATGCAGCACCACCGCTTGTGGTTGTATAATTACCGCTTACGTCATCGGTATATTCCCAACTGCCGAAAGAAGCTGCAGCGTCTAATCTTGCATATTTACATGGCTGGAAGGCAGCTTCAAATTCAAGACCCATATGAAGTGAATTTACACCGCTTATTCTTACAAGACCGTCTGTTCCGTCAGGATTTAATACGCCTCTTGTAACGCCTCTGTCTTTCCACGAAGTGTAATAGAAGTTTCCTTTTAAGCTTAACATTCTGTTAAAGAAGTAACCATTGGCTCCAACTTCAACCGACATAATTTTTTCATTATCCGGGTTAGCAACAAGAATACTATTCTGATCATCCATTACCTGATCAAGAATCGGCACACGGTTTATGTAACCACCGTTTACGTAAAGGTCAATTAAATCTGTAAGACGATAGCTCGCGCCGCCTTTTACCTGGTAACCGGTAAGATTATCAGATTCGATGGTTAAGAAACCGCCGCCCGGGGCTTTTTCGAAATGATTTTCGTTGGAGTATTTAATCATAGATACGCCGACCATTCCATACAATGACCATCTTTGTTTTGTGTATTCTGCTTGTGCGTAACCGCCATACCAGTTGATAGTGTTGGTAAAGTCATACGCAATTCTATCGCCAATACTTTTTACTTGCTGAGCCTGAGTAACATCAAATTTATTATCTGTTGATAAATAATAATCACCACCAAGTAAATCGCGAATTTCTCTATAGTGTTCGATGGTTGCTGTTCTCCAGTCGATACCAACGGAAAGATTTAAATCTGTATTAACTTTATAAAAAGCTTTTGATATCAAACCAACAGTCCACTGTTTGTTAACACTGTTACGATGAACAGCTTTTGACAATTTTACAATTCTTCCATCGTTTAATGTGTCAACGTTTGCCTGGTTTACTGCAATAGTAGCATTCCAGTCAATAACTTGCTGCATTAATGAACGGTCATATTTCAGTCCGCTTCCAGGGCTTGAACCACCGCCGACACCGCCGGAATAATAAGCTGTTGTATACAGTGATAATTTATTGGTTAACTGTGAGTACCAGTTTAAGTTAACAATTGGTTTGTCATAATAATTTTCTCTCTCCATAATAGATGTAGAAGAAAATCTTTGACTCCGACTGCCATCCCAGTACTGATTACCGGTGTAACTTGGATTGACGCCATTCCAGTTTGCATTATAGTTTAATCCTCTTTCGGCAAGTTTCGGATCGTTTAACATTGCATCTGTATAGCCATTGTCTTTAGCTGCATCATGACTAAGAGTAGCCATGTTCAATCTATAACTTCTCTGACCATGACGCTGAGGAGCGCCCATTCCATAAAGTTCTATACGGTTATTTCCATTAATTTGATATGACGCGCCAAAATAATAAGCCCAAGCGTCTGTCCATGTTTGATCTACAACTCCGGCGCCGGTTTTTCTAACACCGCCCATGCTAAGTGCAAATTTATTATCCATTAAACCGGTATGGGCAAACAGAGTTTGTTTTGCAAATTGTCCGCTGCCTATTTCGTTTTTGTAATAAACACCCGGGTTAACTTTTGTAGGGTCGGTTATTACGTTCATTGTACCACCGACAGAAGGGGTTGCAAGATTAACTGCACTCAAACCTCTTTGTACCTGGATTGATGAAGTAGCATCGCCGAGTCCATCCCAGTTCGACCAGTAAACCCAGCCGTTTTCCATGTCATTAATCGGCACACCGTTAATCATAATGGCTATGTTTCGCTGGTTAAAACCGCGGATGTTAATTCTGGAATCGCCCGCTCCGCCGCCGTTATCGGTTGCGTATACACTCGGGGTAGTGTTTAACACGAGTGGAATGTCACGCGAGCCGAGTCTTTTTTCGATGTCGCGTTTTTCAATGTTTGTAAATGCAACAGGTGTTTCGCGTTCCTTTGCACGGTTTGAGATAACTTCTACACTAAGTGAAAACTGATAATCTTTAAGTGCAAAATTAACAGCTAAATCTTTATTTAGATTTATTTCCATTTGTTTGGTTTCAAATCCAATATAACTGCATGTTAAGGTGTATGTTCCTTTGTCAGCAGTTATACTAAATTTACCGTCCATATCGGTAGCTGCGCCAACACTTGTACCTTGAAGATACACGTTTGCGCCGAGTAACTTTTCGCCGGATTCAGAACTGGTAACAACGCCAGAAATGGTAAATTTCTGTGCAAAAGCCAGTGTGGAACCAAGAACCAGCATCATTACGAGAACTTTGTAGATCTTTGCCATGGGGCATTCTCTCCTAAATTGTGGATGATTGAGTGATTTATGTATGAGTGATTATTTTTGAAAATCATAACCAGGATACCGAATTAGATGTCTCGGGATATGGTTTTATTTTCGATTTGCAATAATTCATGAATATGAAAAATCTTTTTGTTTTACCGGTTCGAATATATAAAAAATATAAAAGTTTTATTAATTCTTCGGGTGAATTAATAATTTGATAATGAACTTTAATTTTTCTCTTTTAAAATAACTAATGATCATCAATTTTCAACTCAAAATATTAAAATATTTTTTGACTCCCATCATTTTTATTTTAAAAAAAGTTTACTACTTTAAACCCCCTTAAAATTTTAACCTTACACAAAACAAAATTGTATTATAAAATCAGCATGGTTTGTGTAGTTATATTTTTATTTTAAAAGAAAATTATTCTTTCAGGCGAATTCAATTTCATCCCCATTTTTTTTTCTAACTCCCATAAATTCTTTATTTGAAAATTTCAATAATTGAGAAGAAGAAACATACCAGCATGTCTTACCAGATTAATTGTTAAAAATAAATGAAACGGATTTTGTTCCCCATCACTTCAAATGACATAATCGAATCATTTTTTGTTTTTTTATATTAAAAAGATGGAAAATTAAAATTATTTTTTTACCTTATGTGTGTTACTACACTTTTTTTATAAATATCGGAACTTTGTAAAACTGTTGTTTCCGTAATAATTTAGAAAGGTGCTTGGACGATGAGATACACGATCGTCTTCTGTTTTCTTTTTAATTTTATTGTTTTCCCCCAGTCAACCACAGATGGAGAAGAACAGATTGTAAAAAAACTTTCTGACAGCCTCTATCAAATAGGAAATCTTACCCTCAACAGTCGCACCAATGAACTAAGAATGCCCGGACGAATAAATATGGACAAGGGCGTAATTGAACTGCTTGCTTGCGCACCTGGCGGAAAAGTTCACGAGAGTGTTCTGGTCATTGATGTTATTCCATATCATCTGCAAGTTGCACTTCTCCTGCTTGGTTTAAATTATGGAGAGGGGGCAAAATTCCAGGGTGACCCTACCATTCCACATGGTGACTCGGTGGTAGTTTTTGTAAAATGGGTTGATGAATATAACAAAACATATTTATACAGAGGTGAGCAATTAGTTTTTAATCTGCGCGACAGTTCAGTAATGCAAAAAACGAACTGGGTATTTACAGGCTCAAAAGTTATTGATGGGCTTTTTGTGGCTGATGTAGAAAAATCATTAATTACAACTTTTCACGATCCTTTTACTATCTTAGATAATCCCTCAACCGACGGCGCATTTGATGATTTTTTTATTGTAAACGAAAAAATTGTTCCACCAAAAGGAACTGTTGTTGAAGTAATTATAAAAGCAGGTGAATTATGAATTTGATTAAATTGATTTTACTTATAATTGTATTGCTCCATTCAAGTTTATTAGCCCAAACTGACTCTCTACCCAAATACACACTTGAAAATATAATTATAACAGCAGATAAAATTGAATCAAATCTTTTATTATCAACCGGCGCTGTTTCATCAATATCGGCAAACGAATTAAAAACATTCGCGTTACATGATCTGGCTAAATCACTCGCATTAGTCCCTGGCGTTGATTTTTACCGGTCGGATGGTATCGGTAACACAATAGCAACTTGCAGAGGATTTTATGGTGGAGGTGAAGCTGATTATCTTTTATTAATGCTTGATGGTCAACTCCTAAACCAATTCGAATCAGGGTTAATCGATTGGAATGTTGTTCCACTATCAGCAATTGAATCGATTGAGTTTGTAAAGGGAGGTGTGTCATCGGTACACGGTGATGCCGCGATAGGCGGGGTTATAAATCTTCGAACAAAAAAATCGGTTACAGGCAAAACATCCGTTCGTGCAACACTCGGCAGCTATAATTATTTCGATGGTCAGTTTTCAACATTCGGCAGACTGAATGATGGGAATTACAATATTTATCTTTACAGAAATCAGTACGAAGGATTTAGAAAACATTCCAATCATTTGACGCACACTTTCGGAATAGTTATCCCGGCATTAAAAACGGAAACGGTTTCTATAACCGCATCTACGGTAAATAACTGGCAAAACGAGGATAAACCTGGAGTATTAACTGGTGAACAAACCTATTTAAATAGAAATTATTCTTCCCCATTTTTTAAAAACGACAACAGAAACTCAAGAGTAAATCGTGGTGATATTGCTATTCATTACCAGCCGTCAAATAGTATGGAATTGCAACTAAATGCCGGCGCGGAGTACAACAAAGTTGACGATGTTACTACGTTTTTATTGTCTCCAATTTTTGCGGATACAAAAGACCGGGAATATCAATCCACCAATTACACTGGCAATATGCTTGCCAACTATAAAATTACTTCTTTATTTAATTCAGAATTTTTATTTGGTGTAACTCTGTCGTACGGAAAATTAACGAATGCTTATTACAATGTTTTTATGGGTGACAAGGACTCCTATAATAACTCTGATGCGGAAAGAGGAATGCTGGATGAAAGTGGATTCGGAAATAGAAAAACAGCGGCAGTTTATACGCAACTTGATATTTCTCCCTTTAATAATCTTAAAATAAGTATAGGGGGAAGATATGATGAAATGAATGACACATACTCCGATTTAACGAATAGCGTTCCTAAGTTATATTCAAACAGTAAAAATGCTTTTAGTCCGAAAGCCGGAATAAATTTCCATTATGCAAACACCGAAAATTTAATCGGCAGTATATATGCAAGTGTCAGCCGTTCATTTAAAGCGCCAACCATGGATCAGCTATTTGATCAAAGATCTTACCCTGTTCCTTTTGAACCTTATAAAATACTTTTATCGAACAATTTATTACAACCTCAAAAAGCCTTGAATGTTGAGGCTGGTTTGTATGAAGGGTTTACAATTGGAAACTATGTCAGCATAGAAATTTCCACTTCCGTTTATCAAATAAAAATGAAAGATGAAATAGATTTTGATTTGTCTCAGTTCAAATATGTAAACATCGGCGAAAGCACACATAGAGGAATAGAAGCCGGGCTTAAATTGTTTTACTCCAATTTCATTTCGTCATTTGCAAATTATTCATATCAGCAGGCAGTGGTTGCCAATGGCATAAATGATGGTAAAAAATTAAAAGGAATTCCTTCAAATACGTTTACCGCAGGCATTGCTGTTAATCCAGATATTAATATTTCAGGTTCCGTTATGTTGAAACGCACTGGCGGAATTTTTATAGACGACGAAAATTTTATCGAATTGCCGGATTATACTGTGTTCGATGCCTCTGTTACATATAGTTTTTATCCATTCGGTTTAACTCTTTCGTCAGAAAATGTTTTCGACAAAAAATATAACGCTAACGGTTATGCCGACCCATCAGGCACACCGGGTTTAATTTATTATTATCCTGCCGCGGGCAGAAGAATCAATTTTTCAGTTGAGATTAATATTTGATGAAAAAAATATCAAACATACTTTGTTTTTTAGTTGTTCTAACTATTCAAAGTTTTGGACAGGTATCTGATTCGTTAAAACAATTTTTGTTTCCCGATATCACTGTTAGTGCTACGCGAAACGAGATAAATATATTTGATGTTCCAAGGGATGTTAAAGTGATAAATGAAACCGCATTAAAAAAGTTTGCCCCGGTTTCCGCAAATGATTTAATGAAAGCTGTACCGGAAATTGCCATGCAGCGTACAACATTTGGCGGCGGTTCGCCTATTTTAAGAGGACTGATAGGACGTGAAAATTTAATATTAATTGACGGTATTAGAGTAAATAATTCAACCTACAGATCTGGACCTACACAATATTTTAACACAATTGATGCAGCAAGTGTGGAAAGAGTTGAAGTGGTATACGGTCCCGGTTCGGTAATATACGGGAGTGACGCACTTGGCGGTGTAATAAATATCATTACAAAAAATCCGGGAAACACAAACCCGACTTTCTCCTCCTCAACTACTTTTTCAAGTTCTGATAACGGCATCGGGCAAAATCTTTTTGCGCAAAGCAAATGGAACGGCGGCGGCGCCATAATTAGTGCAAGCTATAAAAAGTATAACAATCTTACTGCCGGGGGAAATGTTACTCAATCGCCAACCGGATATGATGAAATTGACGGCACTGCTAAAATAAATTTTAATACGGACCGCGACGCCCATCTTTCGATTCTTATGCAAAGTGTAAATCAAAATAATGTTCCGAGATACGATAGAATTTTTGCCGGCAAGGATATAAAAAATATTTATGATCCCCAGCAGCGGCATCTTTTTTACGCCCGATACAAAAAAAATGATGTGGGATCATTTTTAAACAACTATCAAATCGATTTTTCGCTTCAACGCCAGATTGAAGGCAGCAGTATAATTAGTGCTAAGAAAAAAAATATTGAAATATCGGAAAATATAAATACCTTAACAGGCGGTACGGGTATTACTTTTAATTCTATAATATCAAACCATGTTTTTACGTACGGCGCGGAAAGTTATTACGATATCATATCAAGCGCGCGGGATACTCTCAATATTGAAAAATCTGTAACTGTAAAAGGCGATTCACCTTTCCCCGCAAAATCTCGGTACCTTACATCGGCACTTTTTGCACAAGACCAATATGAAAATCATTTTCTTATACTAATCGCCGGACTTCGATACTCGTACTTCAATTTTTCAGCGCATCCCGAAATACAGGTAAAAAATATTTCAGTAGATAACATCGATGCTTCTTCAGGCGGGGTTTGCGGAAGTATAAATTTTACATTTAAGCTCATAAAAAATCGTTTAAATATTTATGGAGGCATTTCGCAGGGATTCAGAGCCCCAAATGCAAACGATCTTTCGGCTATCGGGCTTGTTTCAAACCTTGGTGTGGAAGTTCCGAATTCAAACCTGCGGTCTGAAAAATCAACAAATTACGAAGCCGGCATAAAAATAAATTTGTCCAATATCAAACTTTATGCATCAACCTATTATATGCGGTTATATGATTATATAATTCGTGAAGAAACAGGAATTTCAAACGGGACGAAAATATTTAAAAAAGAAAATTCATCCATCGGAGAATTGATGGGATTAAATTTTCACTCTTCAGTAAATTTTATTAACGATATTTCAATTAGCATGGCTGCATCATACACCCTTGGAAATAATATTACAGCGGGTGAGCCTTTAAGCAAAATTCCTCCTTTTAGAGGCGGGGTATCATTCGATTATAATTTTTATAATTATTGGCTTACCTCCGCGGTTGAATTTTCGCTTCCTCAAAAACGGTTATCTTTAAATGACAAAGCTGACAGCAGAATAGGAGAATCCGGTACCCCCGGTTATACAGTGTGGGATATACGCGGAGGCTGCAAATTTTCCGAATGGGGAAGCATAGCGCTTTCAATTGAAAATATTTTGAACCGGTTGTACAAAGTACACGGTTCCGGTATTTATTCTACCGGAAGAAATTTTATTGTGTCACTAAATATTGATTTCAAATAAGAGGTAATTATGAAGTTAAAAGTTTTTTTACTTTTCCTCATATTTTTTTCAACATCAATAGCTCAAAAGCTAAATGATACTTCGCTCGAAAAAGAAACACATCTCGCGATGCGAAATGCATTAAACTGGCTTGGTACAAATCAGCAGGATGACGGTTCGTGGGGGCATTACCCTGCTGTAACCGCTCTGGTTGTTGCCTCATATATAAAAAGTAATTTAGGGTATGATGAAGTAAGTTCTGTACCTGTAATAAAGGGAATTCAATTTATATTAAAATGCCAGCAGCCTGACGGCGGCATATATGTAGATGAGTTAAAAGCTTATAATACAGCAATCTCTTTAATCGCCTTATGCGCGGTTGATAATCCGGAATATACAGATGCAATTAGAAAAGCCCGCGATTTTTTGTTATCACTGCAGCTTGATGAAAATTTGGGGTTAACGAGTTCAGATATGCAATATGGCGGCATCGGGTATGATGAAAATAAAGAATCGGATTTATCAAATCTCGAATGGTCATTGGAAGCGTTAAAAGAATCTGAAAAATATCGGAAGGTATCGGAATCAACAGGGCAGCCGCTGGAATACAGCGGGACAAATGTAAAATCAAATCAAATAGCTTCATCATCATCCCGGGAGTTATTTTGGGACAAAGCAATTTTGTTTATTCAAAGATGCCAAAACTTGAAATCTACAAACGATAGAACATGGGCGGAAAACGATGGCGGCTTTATTTATAGTCCCAGCGAGAGTAAAGCCGGCGATTACACTTCATATGGGAGTATGACTTACGCAGGTTTAAAGAGTTTTATTTATGCCGATTTAAAAAAAGATGACAAACGTGTTCAGGCTGCTTTTAATTGGGTAAAAAATAATTATACAGTTGAAAACAACCCGCAGATGGGAGAGCAGGGTTTGTTTTATTATTATCATACGATGGCAAAAGCATTAAATGTTTTTGGTGATGAAACTATTACAGATAATGCCGGCGTAGTACACAACTGGAGAAAAGATATCATTAAAAAACTACTAACAATTCAAAACGGCGAGGGATACTGGGTTAATACGAATAACCGGTGGTGGGAAAACAATAAAGAACTTGTCACCGCTTATTCATTATTAACTTTAAGTTACGCCCTCGGCAATTAATTAATATAATATGAGGTATGTATGAAAAAATTTGTATTATTTTTCGTACTCATAACTCTTGTATCTCTACTATTTATGAGTAACAATTCTTTTGCGCAACAGAAGGATAATCTTTTAATAAAAGCGAATGAACTTCTTCGCAATTATCAACCCCCTCAGCCTGTTGAAGCCGAACCGACAATTACACCATTGCAGGAGAGGCTCGACAAATACCTAAGGGATAGTGATAAAGAAAGCAGCACTCGATTTGCAGATACAGTTGTGCGATTCAGTTCACAATATACATCAGGTAATTGGGCTGCCTTCCAAATACTGGGTCAACCTAATGTTTATCCAGGTTATGGAGATAACCCCTCAGCATGGACACATGCCACTGCTGACGGGCAAAGGGAATGGATTGAACTAAAATTTAATAATCCCGGTCCAATTTCATCAATCGGAATTTATGAAACTTATAACCCGGGCGCAGTTGATACTGTTTATGTTAAAAATCCTTTAAATGGTTTATGGGATATTGTTTGGTCGGGAACAGCCGCTTTTACCGGGGCTCAATCAAGAATTTTTATTGTTGATTTTCCGCTTACAGTTTATTCCGTTAGCGAAATTCGAATTGCAATAAACTCGCCTGTAGTAGGAGGTTATAATGAGTACGATGCAGTTGCAATTTCACCGGTTTCGCTAACCCCTCCTTATTATGTTAATACGATGCCAAGTAACAGCTTCAGTTCAACATACGCTAACGCTTTGGCGGGTGTTCCTATTGCAGTTTGGGGAAATGTTAACAATGGCACTCCGCCGTATAATTACAAACTTGAATATGGGGATGGTGCGGTGGATAGTGGCGCGGTTACGGATCCTCATTTTATCGGCGCTGATCACATATATGCAACCGCAGGCCCCTACACAATGAAATTACAAGTATGGGATAACGCTGGAAGGGTAGATTATGATGAATCAATAATAAAAGTTTATCCGTTGCCTACCCAGCAAATAGAGGTAAACATGGCTATTGAAAAAGGTCTCCTTTATCTATATAAAAATCAGTATGCCGATGGTCATTGGTACGATAATGCAGGGAATATCGGTGCAACAGGAATGGCATTACTTTCATTTGAAGAAAATGGACATCTTCATACAAATGACATTAATACTGATATTTATGCCGAGTTTGTTGGAAACGGATTAAACTATCTATTTGCAAATTCTACAACATTCGCAATTTCCCCGCAGTATGCAGGTGATCCTGACAGCGATGGTGATGGATTGGGTGTTTATACAAATTACGAGAATTATGCAAACGGTATCGGTTGTCTGGGAATTCTTGGGGCTCATGGTTCTGCCGCAAGTGCAATGATTGATACAATTGAGTCGGGACCATACGCCGGTCAAACTTTTTATGATTTTATGGTCGATGCGCTTGATCAGATAGCCTTTTCGCAAACCGATTCTGTTTCGGGTTCGCAGCGCGGCGGATGGCGTTATAATATTAATACCCCTAATTATGGTTCTTCCGACAACTCGGCAGTTCAATGGCCAAGTTTAGTTATGGAAGCTGCTGAAAAAAGCTGGGGAATGACTATTCAGCCATGGGTTAAAAAAGAGTTACTTTACTGGTTAGTTGCAAGTAATGATACAAGCGACGGGGGATTTGGATATCAATATTTGAACCAGTGGGATAATATTGCTAAAACTGCATCTGGGGTCGGGTCAAATGCTCTTCTCGGATGGACAACGGATTCATTGAACATTCAGAAAGCAATAAACTTTATTGATGCACATTGGAATGACAACTATGATAATAACTGGTATTATGAACATCTCAGCGGCAACCTCTATGGTATGTATGCGGTTGCTAAAGGAATGCGTATAATTAATAATCGGGCGGGTGTAACACATATAGGTCTGAGAAATTGGTATAATGAATATGTAAGTCATTTGCTAACAAACCCCACATGGAAACAGCAGCCAGACGGACACTGGAACGGCAATACATGGGATGCTGGATCATTAGCCTTGACGAGCTCATTTGCTATTCTCATACTAACCCAGGGAGTATTAATTGCTCCTCCTGTTGCAGTTATCGATCCAGTCTCGCCAAAACCAACGAACTTTCATTTTCAAGTTTATGGTGGTAACTCTTATCATCAAGACCCAAATAAATCAATTGTTGAGTGGAAATGGGATTGGGATGCATCAGACGGTTTAAATTGGGACGCACCTGACGCAGTAGGAATAAACCCAACAAATCCCGGTTATCCTGCTACCAATTTTTATACAATCACACTTCGGGTAAAAGATAACAGTCCAAGCCCGCTTTATGATTTTGAATCTGTGGTGGTATCGGTTCAAGACACTTCCAATAATCCGCCGGTTGCAGTTGCAATTCCGCCTGGCGGCAGTGGAGTTTATTCGGCAAAAGTTGGTGAACCTATTCTTCTTGATGGAAGTTATTCCTACGACCCTGATCCGGGTGACTCGGTAGTAGCTTACAACTGGGATACGAATGGCGACGGTATATTCGGAGACGCTTTTACCGATACTCTTACCGTTGTATTTATGAATGAGTATCAGGGACAGGTTGGTCTCCGGGTCTATGACACTCATGGAGATTCAAGTTCTAATATTGCGTACATAACTATTGTTGCATCGCGCAAAGATCTTTTTGTATCCCAATATTCAGTTTCCCCTACAAAACTTAATCCCGGTGATACTCTTCAAATTATTGCCATTTTTAAAAACGACGACACTTCAAACACAAACGCTAATAACGTGCTCGTGCGGTTTTATGACGATAACCCGTTAATATCAGGCAACAGAATAGGCGGCGATTATTATGTTAATCTCCCTGTAGGGGCGCTTGATACTTTAAAGGCAAGCATTCAGATATCGCCAAACAGACCTGTAGGAGCTATGTACGTTTGGGTTTGGTTAGATGCTAACACACAAGTTGCCGAATGGAATGAGAATAATAATTTTGATTCGGCGCGAATAGCTGTTGGCACTATTAAAAAACCGGTAAACTTAGCGGCGGCAAGTGCCGGCATCCAATCAGTTTTGTTAAACTGGTTAGACCAGTCGCCTAACGAATTGGGATTTGTTATCGAACGAAAACTTGGTGATACCGTTGCAACAAAATTAGTTTATGCAATATTGGACTCTGTTGGGGCTAATATTCAAACATATACCGATGGCAGCGTATCTGATGCTACACGCTACAGCTACAGACTTTATGGATATAATAGCTATACCACAAGCGATTACAGCAATCAATCATCGGTAGTAACCCCAATTCCGGTAGAATTAATTTCATTTAACGCAGTTGTAGAAAAAGATCATCGAGTTAAAATAAATTGGTCTACGGCTACCGAAACAAACAATAAAGGTTTTGATGTTGAAAGAAAATTTAAAGACGGCGTTTGGGAAAAAGTCGGGTTTATACCCGGAAAGGGAACCACAACGGAAATTTCAAAGTACTCATTTTCTGATAATCTTGAGAAAAAAGTATATTCCGGAGAAATCTTGTACAGACTGTTGCAGATTGACTTTGATGGCGTAACTTCTTTCTCTGATGAAATTTCAGTTGATGTAAGCTTTATTCCAACCGAATACGCGCTTCATCAAAATTTTCCGAATCCATTTAACCCATCCACAACCATCAGGTATGATTTGCCTGAAGCAAGCAGAGTAAAACTAATTGTATATAACCCGCTTGGTGAAGTTGTTGAGGAAATTGTAAATGAGGTGCAGGATGTAGGTTATTACGAAAAAATATGGAATGCTTCCAACAAAGCATCGGGTTTGTACATAATTATGATGCAGGCTGAAGGTACAAACAATAGTAAAAATTACAAGACTGCAAAAAAAATGTTACTAATCAAATAAATATTTTCACTTCAAAAAAAAATGCCGGTTGTTTGTTAAGCAGCCGGCATTAATTTTCTTAAAAAAAATTACTTCAGAGATTCGTTAACTTCTTTTAACCAATCCTTTTTAATTATTTCAAATTTAACCTTTTGACGGGCATCTAAAAGATTTATTATCTTTGTTTCTATATTTTTTGCTGCATCTTTATCTGATGCTGAATATTTGGATAAAATTAAAGTTACTTCCTTAGCCTGATTATCATTTAATAGTACTTTTTGTTTTAATTTATTAGCCAGTTTATCAATAGCATCATTTTGCGATTTATCTTGCGCAAAATTAGCTACCGCGGCAACTAAAAAAAGAAGCATCAATATTTTTATTATTCTTGAAAACATTTTACATCCTCTTCTGTTAAGTTTATGTAAAACTATACAGTATCTCATGCAATGTCAAGTGCAATGTCAAGCGAATAAAAAATCGCTGTTTTAGGGAAACGATCTTTATTATTTAGTCAGCCCTTAAAAAGCGGCACAAACTGAAAAAACAGATAGAAAAGAAA
>CAYJPN010000012.1:0-126263 GCA_964372115.1 uncultured Ignavibacteriaceae bacterium | reverse complement strand
ATCAAGGTGGGGAATCTTGTGAACCTGAAGGTGGGGAATTATGTGGTTGTTGACACTTATTTATGGTTATGTTTAATTATTTTTAATTTTCATCATGTATATTAGTTTTTCGAAAATTGATTTTCATAAATAAATAAATTGACTTTAGTTAACTTATAGGTTAAATTTTGCCCGTAACTTTCGATAATATATCAAAAGAAGGAAAAGCGAAGATTCTTGTTTATAAAAAAAATGAGAATCATAATTTATTAGCTGAGATAAAAGGCAACTTCCAGCATGATTATAAGAAGTTCTTTTTACTTTTAGAGCGATTCAATAAATTTGGAGTCATCAAAGATGAAACTAAATATAAACACATTTCTGGCAACACTTACGAGTTTAAAATTAATCATCTGAGGGTTTTTTGCGTTAAACTTGATGGCGCGGTACCAATTACTATAGTACTTTACCATTATTATAAAAAGCAAAAACAAAAAATGCCCAATAAAGAATATGCTAAAGCGTTAAGATTAGCTGAAGAAATAACAAATTTGTATAAAGAAAATAAATCTATAATTGATTAGAGAATCTATGAATGTTAACAATAGCACATCTTGGTTTGCAGAAGAACTAAAAAAACTTGAAAATGATAATGATGCGCTTGCCTATAAATATATACTTGATTTTTCGGAAACAGTTCTGTCCATTCTTGACGAAAAAGGCATTAAGTATAAAAATAGATATTTAGCTCAAAAATTAGATACTTCTCCTGCGTATATTACCAAACTATTTAATGGCAAAACAAATTTTACAGTTAAAAAATTGGTTGAAATTGCAAAAGCAGTTGATTATGAACTTGATATTAAACTTCGCGCTAAACTTGTTGCCATTGCAGAATCATCAGTGTATATTCTTAAATCTAACACTTCGGATAGAACTCCGTTGGTAAATGTTACTGATAGTGTTAGCGCCAGCGCTGCAGATTCCTATGCTATTTTTTCTGACAAAAACGATTTGGCAGCATAATGGGGAAAAAATTAGATATAACCTTTAAAATTGTTGACATTAGAACATTAAAATTTCTTATCAACAACATCGCCGAGGCATATAAGGCAGATAAGTCTGAATTTGAGTTTAATATTTCCGCGGCAACCTTCTCCGATGCTTCCCTCAAGACGATTAGTATTAATATTTTAATTGATGTTTACACTGACAAAACAAGGCAACATAAGGTTAGTGAACTAATCACCCAGATGGTTTATGAAATCGTTAATTTTGATGAAGTAGTTAAAATTGACAGTGTAAAGAACACTCTTGAAATCCCCGATAATTTTGTTACTACTTTATTTAGTATAGCTCTATCTACCTCACGGGGTATTTTTGCCGCCAAAACAGAAGGCTCTGCGCTTTCTGGTGCATTTCTTCCTGTTCTAAACCCGGCAGCCTTCAAACCTGTTGCCATTATACCGCAGCCGAAAAAAAAATAATATGAATTCAATCGTGAGAGAATATTTAGTTGAATTAGCTGCAAATAAAAAGACAATTACCTATCAAATTTTATCTGATAATTGTCATTTAGGTTTAGATATGAGTGCATCAGCCTTTGATCGCGCCGAAATCGGTAGAATTCTCGGAAAAATTTCTACTTATGAACATGAAAATGGAAGACCTTTAATCTCTGCAATTGTAATTACAAAAGGTTCTGGTTATGAAGGAGATGGGTTTTATAAACTCGCACAAGAATTAGGTTTCGGACCTTGGAAATCTTTAAGGGATAATGCATTCGATGTCATGCAAATTAACGAATGTTTTTCTTTTTGGAGCAATCCCGAAAATTATAGCAATTTTAAACAGCTTATATAATCTATTTCACCATTTTAAATTTCTTTACATATTCTTCAATTGTATCAACTGGTAATTTATTACCGGCTTTTTTTACATCTTGGATAAAATCGTCGCACTCTTGCTCAGCCATGGTGCGGGTATTCATTGCTTCCCATAAGAAATCCATCGTAGTTATTATTTTTATTCCGTTTTGTTCACAATATTTTTTTATATCCTTAAGATTACTGCTTGCAAGATATTTTTTTTCAATTTTTGCAATCGCCATGCACGCAGCTTCTCCCTTTCCCACAAATTTTATTAATTTCGCATATTCTTCTACGCACTCAATTTTACTCTTTAATTCGATCCTTTCAATTCCAGTTAAAAAATTTCCAACAGTTACCATATAATCGGGGAAGGAAAGTAGTTCTTCTAAAACAATGTCAACAAAAACCAATCGTCCTGGGAAAATATCTTTAATTTTATCAAGCCTTCCGCCATCTATAAAATGTATTATCACATCAGCATCAACCAATATCTTGGGTTGTTCAATTTTCATTTATTTTTTTACTATCTCCGAATGTGATACCTAAATCCCTCATCAGCTCAAGATAGTGCGCCCTCGAAATTATTTCATTGTCGAACAATTCCCGCGCTTTTACTCCATAATCACCAATTACTAGATTATTGTTCCCTGGTTTATATAAGGTCGTATCATAACCGTACTTCTTTGCCTCTGCAAGAATATCTATGTCATATTTATCTTTAAGTTGTTTTGATATTAAATTTAAATCAAGTAGCCTCACTAACATTGCTTTATGCGAGCAAGAATAATATTGCTCTATTGCGAGTATTGTGCTTAGTTGAATATTATCTCTCTTTAACTGTTCTGGTGGGATTAGCTTTAATAACCCATCTCTTGGTAGTAGTAAATTTGCAGCGAACAAATCGGCTTCATTTTCTGATGTTTTATTTCTATTTTCGGTTATTTCTTCACAAAAGCTTTGTTCAAAATCTTTTTCTATATAAAGATGGTGAAGTTCATGAAAAATTGTAAAATGTTGTCTACCTATTGAATGCGCTGAATTGATAAGCATAAATCTATTCTGATCTACCTTTAATGACATTCCGGAAAAAGTATTTTCCATACTCTTAAATACGGTTAGGACGTTTAATTGCTGTAGCAGACTTTTAATCCTAATTGGGTTAATATCTTTATAACCGCATTTTTCCCGGTACTCTATTGCTGCTTTTTCTATATTAAGTCTAGATAGCATGTTTATCTTCAAGCTGCTTCATCTTTAAATAATTTTTAACAATTCTGTTGAATTGGGCTAAAGTATTAAAGTCATTTTCAGTAAGTTCATCTTTTCGAAACGCAAATATTCTATTTACTTTTCTCTCTTTGTCATCTTCAGTAATCAATTCTGCAAGTTCAACACCGAAAAGGTCAGCAATCTTCGTAAGGTGCTCAAATGGTATTTTTCTTTCAGCATTTTCATAATAACTTATTGTCACATGATCATTTAACCCCAGGTATTTAGCCACCTCCGTCTGCGTGAATCCACATCTTTCCCTTATTTCTCTAATATTTTTACCAATGATGATATATTTCTGTTCTTCTGCATCCATAATATTCTCCGTTAAGGGTATTCAAAGTTAATTCATCTGTTACATTTTGTCAAGTTACATTAAATCCCTCCTTCTAATGTAACATAAAAAATGCGTTTATTATAAATTTTTATCGGTTTAATTCTATTATCGATTATATTTTATAAAATATTTAACACACTCAAATCAAAGTTTTATATGTTAACTTACATTTTTTAACCAATCAAACCAACATTGAGCAGCCAGATTTACAACTTTACCTGGTTGGACAAATAAAATGAGCATATAAAGCTTGCCAGTTCATTTATACTATACTGGAAAAAAATTACAAAATTTATCCTTATACTGGAAAATATTTACAAATATTAAGCATTCTGCAATCTTTCTGGAAAATTTTACAATTCAACTCTTTCTGGAAAAAAATACAAATATACTTGCTTATTCTGGAAAATAATTACAATTTTGGAGTGGAATTATCATTATTATGGAAAATTTTTACAATGAGTGAACTAATATTTTCATCTACGAATAGACAAGAGAACTACAAAATCTCTAAAATGCTTCAAGAGAAGAAAATTTGGAAGATAGCACCAAGAATTTATTCAACAAATTTTGAAGAGACACCTTCCGTAATTGTTAAAAGAAACATTTTTGAGATATTGGGAAATCTATATCCTGATGCAGTGCTAAGTCATCGCTCTGCTTTTGAATTTAAACCGACTTCTACAAATAAATTATTTGTTACTTATACATATACAAAAAAAATAAAATTACCTGGTATTACAATAAATTTTTTGGAAGGCAAAGGTCCCGTTGCCGGTGATAATAAAATGATAGGGGAGCTTTATGTTGCTTCTGAACCGAGAAGATTTTTGGAGAATCTTCAAATAACAAAAAAAACTGGTCCTGATTCTAAAATTTTGAGCATTCCACAAATAGAAGAAAAGCTTGATGATATTCTTAGAATAAAAGGCGAGGAAGGATTAAATAGCTTACGCGATAAAGCAAGGGAATTATCAAAAATTTTAGATATGCAAAAAGAATATGAGCTGTTAAATAAAATTATTGGTGCATTATTTACAACCAAGCCATCAAAAATACTAAAGTCTGATCTCGCACTTTCTCGTTCAGTTGGTCTTCCGTATGATAGACATAGGATTGAAATCTTTGAGATACTTTTTAATTATCTGCACAACAAAGCGTTTCAAGAGCAACCCGTAAATAATTTAACGCCAAACTCATTTAGAAATTTCGCTTTCTTCGAAGCATACTTTTCAAATTATATCGAAGGTACCGTATTCGAAGTTGCGGAAGCAAAAGAAATTATTGATACCGGCGTTCCATTGCCTGCACGCAGCGGCGATTCACACGATGTTCTTGGAACTTATCAGCTTGTATCAAATAAAAATGAAATGAAAGTTATTCCAAAAGATGAAAACGAATTTTTGTCAATATTGCAAGCAAGACATAATATTATGCTTTCCGCTCGTACTGATAAACATCCCGGTGAATTTAAAACTAAGAATAATAGAGCCGGTGATACCCACTTTGTAGATTTTAACCTGGTTCGTGGTACTCTAACACGCGGGTTTAATTACTATAATATATTAACAGATCCTTTTGCACGCGCAGCTTATATGATGTTTATCGTAAGTGAAGTCCATCCGTTTGAAGATGGCAACGGTAGGATTGCACGAGTTATGATGAATGCTGAATTAGTAAATCGCAACCAGTGTAAAATAATAATTCCAACAGTCTATCGTGAAGATTATTTACTAACATTAAAAAAACTTACAAGAGATAAAGACCCTGTTCCTTATGTTGCCATGCTTTCTAAAGATCATAAGTTTAGCACTTGTCTAAACAATGATGATTATGACGCGCTATATAAATATCTTGAAACCCATAACGCATTTTTCGAACCTGACGAAGGAAGACACCTAATTTTTGATTAAAGGTTCTTCTCTAAAAAGAGGAGTGTAAACTGTTAAAAATCCTCTAATATTCTTTATTTTCTAAATTAAGTGGTTGTCTAAAAAGTCAGTTTTAATATTTACCCGTGGTTTCACATTCTGTGTGAAAATTAAAAATCAATGTTAACCCACGGTTTTCAACCGTGGGATTAGAAGCCAACATCCACATTTCTACAACCGGTTTCAACCGGTTTTGGCACCCTTAGTCAGCCCCATAATATTAACTTAATTTAATTACAAACCGTTTCAACAGTTTAAATTTCTCTCTAAATTGGCATGTTTACTTTGTAAGACCCACTTTTTTAATAATTTTGTAAAAATAAACCCTAACAATTTTTAAAGAAACATCAATCAATAATAACAACACAATAGCCACAGCCCAAAGTAATTCACAACCGAAGCAATATCCGCAACCCACATTACATTTTTTATGCGCCTAAACTTTACATTGAGCAGCCAGTATTACATAAGGAACATTATGGTACGGAATAATCTTTCTAACCTTCACGTTAACATCCTGTCGCCGCCCCATAATGTGGCCTTATGTAAACTCGGCACATGCCCCTAAACTCATTTCCGGCTTTTACTATTATTCCGGCTATGTCCTATCAATATTTTATCTTTTTAACTAAGTGGGGCATCACATACGCGGTAAAACACCGCTTCACTACACGGGTGGTATCCGCTCACTTCGTTCGCCTGCACCCGTTCCGTTTCGCTTACATAAGAGACGGCTGTGGGTTACCGCTCGGCTACTCAAAAGTTTTCCTCTATTAATCTGTTTACTAAATGTTTTCAACTTTTTCCTTTTCCCTTTTTACTTTTTCCTTGGCAAAAACCTTTGCTTCTCCTTCGCCTGCCGCAGCCGTAAGCGCAAAAGCGCAAAAACAAATCCCTTCATCTAATCAGCGCAAATCATAATAATCAGCGTCATCTGCGTTCCATTAAAACCCCTTACTTATCGGCAAAATCAATTTCACTAAAAATTCCCGCTTCAAGTAAAACAAAAGAAAACAAATCACAAACATCGAGCGTTGAAATTACCTCTCATAAAAACTATATTTTGCATAAGAAATAGATAGTTAATATGTACTCAAACAATAAAAATACCGCAAGACTTTTCGTACTCCTCATCGCCGTCTGGTTTTTACTCTCCTCATCTATCCGCTGCCAGTACGGGCGCATAGAATTTCCTTACGGCCATTCCATCACCGCTTATGTCGAAAGAGTAATTGACGGCGACACATTCGTTTTGCCCCCAAGCGATCCTAATTTCCCCGGCGCACACATTCGTATGCTTGGAATAAACTGTCCCGAAATTGCGCGTCTAAACAAACCAGCCGCACCTTTTTCCGCCGAATCCTCTGCATTAACAAAATCACTCATCGAAAATAAAAAAGTCAAACTTACATTTGACGGTAACATCTACGATGTTTTCAGTCGTGTACTCGCTTATGTTTGGTTAACTGATAGGGAAGGGAAGGATTCCCTTTTCATACAAGCAGAACTCTTAAAAGCTGGATACTGCCACATCAGCTACTATCCCAAAGGCAAACGTTATTACGATCTATTCTACAACCTTCGCCGCACAGCTATTCGTAAAAAACTTGGTATCTGGGGCTATGATAGATAATAATCTCAATCCTGAGCAATTGCTTTCAAATCCCGTTTTCATAAAACTCAAATCCTCCGGTTTGATTGATGAAATCGCACTCCGCAATTTCATTATCAAACACGAATATAAGCAGCTCCGCCTTTCCAACTCATTAACAGATTCAGTTTACATCCTATCACAAAAATACTTTCTCTCCGAATCTGCAATTAACAACATCCTCTTCCGCAAACGTAAACTCAAAAATATCAGCTATCCCTCATAATTTACTTTCTGTTTTTCTCACTCTTACTGCAACTTTTTTTAAATTGAAATGTTTCATCCATTGATAATTCAAAATTCAAAATTCGCAATTGATAATTTTTACATACAAAGCCCCTAAATAGCCTCAGCCAAGCCTACCATTTATTTCTAAAGTACCGCTTTCCTTTCACATTTCTACAGTGCTTCTGCGATATAAAAATTAAAATATTAGGGCAGTCATAAAATATAAATAAGGAGAAAATAAAATGGCTATAGTAAATGGAAATGTAATTGGTAACCTCAGTGGTAAACTCGGCAATCTTTCTGCCCGTACCGTAAACGGTAAAACAATCCTTGCTGCGCGTCCTTCTTCCTTCAACGCCAGCCAGGACCCTGCATGCCTTGCTGTTCGCTCAAAATTTGCTGTAACAGCAAAATTTGCAAGCAAAGTAATCTCTCTGCCAGCGCTTACTACAATATGGAAGAAAGTGCAGAATGTTTCAAACTCCATTTTCAACGAAGTCTTTCAGAGCAACTTCCCTTATTCCTCTGGCGAAAGACCTACAGTGGATAACATCATCACCCCTGGTGGCTTCTCTATACCGGTTCAAGCTGCTACGGTGCTTTCTGATAACCTCACGGTTGAACTATTAGCATTAAACACAGCCGCAGTTTTCACACCGGCAGAAGTAAATCTCTCGGCCAATGGGCTTGTTTGCTATTACAACCCAACTAACCCTGCAGATCCGGCGTTTCAAATAATTGCGCTCAATACAGAAGTTGAAACCTACAACTTCACCCAAACGTATGAGCTTAACATAGCTTTTAATGTTAACCAGCAAGCAGTTGCCGCTAAATACCAAAACTCAATACTTTTCTTCTCTGTTGCTTCAAAAACCTCTGATGACAAGGTTGTTCAGAACTCGGCAACCTACACAAAACTCAGCTAATTGCTCTTTAATAGGGCATCCATTCCAAGGGTTTCCTCTTAATCGGGGAAACCTTTTTTATTGAAATACAAATACGTCCCTCATCACATTACATTCCCGTAAATTAACAATCACTTCGCCCTATTTCCTTCATTCCACTCATCTTCATTACGTTGCTTTGCTATTCGCAAAACCAAACTCCATTTCGTTCGTTTCATTCAGTCAACAAGGCTCGCGTATAACATTACCACAGCCCCGCATGAATGTAGCTGTCTCACTGCTGTTCCACACCTACAAAACACAAACACACTAACCGTAACGATTCAAATATCATCACCACCGCACATTTGGATCACATTTTGCCCCCTTAAGAGCAAAATACATTCCAGTGTTCCAAACGTTTCCTTTAGCGTTAAACCCACGTAATCCATTCCAAACTGCCCAGCTAAGGCAAAAAATACTACCAACCGCTTCGCTCTCCGGCAGTCTTTTTCGCCTTGCCCTTAGCGCTTAAACAAAAACCCCTACGACTAAGGGGGCAAAATGTTTTTTGCGGGGCGGTGTGCCGCCCCCATATTTCTCAACCAAACAAAGGAGTCGTTATGACGGCAGATAAAAACAGAGACCAGCTTAAATTATTGCTCGATACTTGCATTTGTTCCGGGTGGATACCCGAACACGATTGTCGCAAGAATCTAAGAATAACATCACAAACCCATTCCGTTAACTCGCTGCACAACATTGTTATTGCGCAAACAAAACAATGTAGAATCTGCGGTAAAAAATTTGAAGAATCCAACCCGGACGGTATAAAATGAAAGTATACGAGAGCAGCTATCCAACAAAGCGCGACTTTACAAAAGTCCCGCAAATAAAAATTAAAAATTCAAAACTTTCAAAATATGGTTTCACAGTAGGGAAGAAATTCAGCGTACTCTATCAGCAGAATAAAATTATTCTAACCCTTATTGAAGATCATAAAATTAATAACTAATTTTGAATCAATCACAAAACAAATGTAAACAATCAATCATGAATTCATTTAGAAGCAACAATTCAATAATTAAAAATAATACTGAATTCATGCCATTTATTAACAACTGGTTTATGTTGGAGTCCATACAAACTCCATACAAGTCCATACACAATTTATGCAAAATCATCGGGTTTCTAAGACATCCCCAAACAAAAAAAGCCCGAATATATTTAATATTCGAGCTTTCTTTAGTACACCCGTAGGGATTCGAACCCCAAACCTTCTGATCCGTAGTCAGATGCTCTATCCAATTGAGCTACGGGTGCATCACCAAAAATTTGTGGTGCAAATATAGTATAAACCCCTCATACTTTCAAAACGAAAAATAGGAAGTTTTACTAAGAATATATGTTAATCTAAGCCAAATGATTTCGGATCAAGATTTGCAGATTCAATATCTTTGAAATAGTTTACTGTTCCAACTTTTAGTTCCACGGTAGAAGCATCATCGCATACAATCATACTTTTTGGATGAAGCTGAATCGCACTTACCGTCCACATATGGTTTACACCTTCTTCTACAACCTTTGCAAGTGCCCGCGCTTTGTTATGTGCGCTTATAATTATTAAAACTTCTTCCGAATCGAGAACTGTTTTTACCCCAACTGTTAACGCGGTTTTGGGGACTTTGTTTATGTCATTGTCGAAGAAACGCGAATTGGCGATTATAGTGTCCATGGTTAAAGTTTTAACACGCGTTAGCGAGCCGAGAGAACTGCCCGGTTCGTTAAAGGCTATGTGTCCGTCCGGACCAATACCGCCCACAAATAAATTTATACCGCCGGCTGCATTAATTTTTTCTTCATATGCGTCACACTCTCCCTCAAGATCTTTTGCGTTGCCGTTCAATATGTTAACGAAGTTTTTATCAATATCTATATGGTTGAAAAAATTATTGTACATAAATGAGTGATAACTTTCAGGATGATCTTCCGGTATACCTACATATTCGTCCATGTTAAAAGTTGTTACATATTTGAATGAGACTTTTCCTTTTTTGTTCAGCTCAATTAATTCTTTGTAAAGCCCGAGTGGGGAAGAACCGGTAGGCAAACCAAGTACAAATCTATTTTGTGCTGTAGGTTTAAAATCTTTTATGGTGGATGCTACATGGTTAGCAGCCCATTTAGATACAAGTTTATAATCTTTCTGAATAATAAGTCGCATGAAAGAACTCCTTTATTTTTTATTGATTATTTTTCACCTTCAGACAGTGAATTGGTTAATACCGAAAGCGAAATTTATAAAACGTGTTAAAAGAACTAATTAAAAATAGCAATATTATTCATTGGAAACATACTCGCATCCCGGGGGAATTTCAGGTCTTACAATTAAGACATCTTCTTTTAGTAAAGCAACTTTACCGGCTTCCATTCCTTTTTTCTTTATAACGTATTTTTTGAAAGTGTACGATACAGGTACCATCCCTGCTGTTTTTGCTTTGGAATGATAAGCAGCAAGAGAAGCTGTTTTTTTTAGAACACTTTTCGGAACGGTCTCTTTTGTATTGTCAATTCTAAGAACCACGTGCGAACCTGAAACACTGCGGGCGTGAAACCAGTAATCATTTTGTTTTGCGAATTTTGTAGTAAGCAAGTCATTATTCTGGCTGTCCTTGCCAACAAAAACTTGATACTTTTCATCCACGATATATTGTTTAAATTTAATTTTCAAATCGTCTTTTTGTTTATATCCATCATCCATTTTTATTTTAAGTTCCTTCATTATCTCCAAATGTTCATCTATCGATACAGCCTGTTGAGCTTTTAGCTGATATTCTTTCATCCTGTTAAATTCTAATTGAACTTTCGTGTACATCTCCTGAGCTTTTGCGTATGAAATCCTTTCGTTTTTCGATTTGTCAAAATATACATCCACATTCTTTTTTGCCGAAATTATTGGGTCTAATTTTATTTGGATAATTTTATTTTCTTCATAAATATCCTCAACCTCAACATTATTTGCGCCGTGTTTTGCTTTGTAGATGTTTATTAAAAGGAGATTGGCAATTTTATTGTATTCACTTTCGCGATTTCCTCTGTCAATTCTGGTTTTTATACTATTTAATCGCTGCGAAAGTTTTGCTAACTCTCTATCGATAAATTTTACAATTAATTTTTTTTTACTGAAGACTGATTCTAATGAAAACTTTTTTCGTAAAAAAAAGTTTAAAGCTTCAATAAGCGAGTTAAAATGTTCTTTTTCTTCAAATGGAAAAATTGAAAAAGAGGAGGGGGAAAGATGAACACTGCCCGATGAAGTTTCAACACAAATAGAAAATGAGCCTTCTTTAATTTCGGATAATAGTTTCTTGAGTCTATTTCCAAATTCAGATGAATTTTCATCATTATAACGTGTTTTATATTCTATTGTTATTTCTTTGCCTATTATCGGGAAATCGGTACGGGCAGTTTCTATGTTCGAATAATTTTCGAAGGAAAGGATGTTAAAATTATTTAGATAAATCTTTTGGGAGAACTCCATCGCTAACTCATTGGAAAAATTTGCCTCAAGTTTTTCAAATGATGAGATATTTTTCTCATTGTTTACAAAGTAAAAATTTGTAAACTTACCCCTGATTGCGAAATAAAAACTGCCGGATTCACCCAAAAACCTTATTATTCTATCATCCTTAGCTATCTGTACCGATTCCACTTTCTGCGGAAAATAATCATTAAAAAAATCAACAGTATTTTTTTTTGCACGGTTAAATGATTCGCGATATATGAGATAAGGATTGCCCGGATTTAATGAAAGTTCAAGAAAAAATTCATCTTCATTTTTAAATAGCTGAAGTATAAGTTTATCCTTTTCTTGAGAGAATGCAGACATGATAACTGCTCCGTTTAATAAAGGAGCAAGTTCTAAAACTAACCTATTTAGGACAAAATAATTTCTATACATGACTTTAAAACTAAAATAAATTTTTCGCATTTACGAATTATTCAAAATTCATATCCATTTTAATAACATTATAAGAAAAAACAGATGACGAATTGTCTCATAAGCGCTTCAAAAATATAATATTGATTAAATTCTTGATAAAAATGATAGTTTGAGCGTAATAAGTTTTGTTAAAAAAAACTCATTTGATATATTTCAAACGAAATTTGAAAGGTTTTTATGGCGAACAAAATTAGCACACTACAAAAAGCTATATCCGGGTTTCAGTCTTCGTTCTGGGTAGCGAACTTTATGGAACTCTTCGAACGCCTTGCTTATTATGGGCAGGCAACAATTTTAAGTCTGTTTCTTCGCGATCACTTAAAGTTTAGCGAGGTTGAAGCCGGACAACTTTCTTCAATATTCGGCGGTTTGATTTATCTTCTACCTGTATTTGCAGGTGCATTGGCAGATAAATATGGATTTAAGAAAGCTTTTTCTTTTGCATTTTTTATTTTAGCCATCGGCTATTTCCTAATAGGCTCAACCGGGATGGAAATGTTTGCTTCTTTCTATCCGCAAGAGCATCTCTACTGGTTACTATCCATAATTTTAATTTTTACAGCTATCGGGGGTTCATTTATAAAACCAAGTGTCCTCGGTACTGTTGCTTTAACTTCAACATCAGAATCAAAATCACTCGGATATGCAATTTACTACTGGTTAGTAAATATTGGTGCAGCTATTGGTCCGCTGCTCGCTTTTTTTGTCAGAGACTTAATCGGCATTCAGTTTGTCTATATAGTCTCCTCAATAAGTTGCACCTTGATGTTTGTTGCAACTTTAATATTTTATAAAGAACCCGAAGCGAACTTAATTAGAAAAAGTGACGGACTGATTGTTGTTCTTAAAAATTTATTTGTTGTGCTAAAGAATTTTAAATTTATGATGTTCCTCCTTATTTTTTCTTTATACTGGTTGGTCTTTTGGCAGGAGTTTATTGTTCTTCCTTTTTATGTTGCCGACTATATATCGAAAGAAGCCCCGATTGAAATTATTATTTCCATTGGCGCATGGACGATTATTCTTTTTCAAATTCCGGTCAATCGATTGACCAAACATATACCCACACGGCAAGCCATCGTGTTCGGTTTTGCATTAGCCGCATTAAGTTGGTTGTTCCTGTACCTTGCGCTTCCCTTTGCGTTAGGGAATGTTATTTCGCTGGGCTTTTTAGGCACTTATGATCTTGCTATTCCAGTTTTAGCAATTGGTATTTTTATATTTTCAATAGGTGAACAGACTCAAGCGCCAAGATTTTATGAGTACATAGCTGATTTGGCTCCAGAGGGTCAAGCGGCTTTGTTCCAGGGATACGCATTTCTCCCAATTGCAATAGCATGGGGATTCGGGGGCACAATCGGCGGAATGTTGTATCATAATTTTGCAACCGTGGCTAATAATCCGGGTTTGATATTCCTTTCAATATTCGGAATTGGTGTATTCGCAACTATATTGATGGTTATTTATAATTTTATTTACAGAAAACCGTCAAAAGTGTGATCTTCTTTTGTTAGACTTTTTATGAATGTATATATTTGCAATGATGAATAAAATATTTCAAAAACCCATCGTAAAAAAATTATTAATATTATTTGTTGTAATAGTTGTCTTTCTATTACTGATGGATAATGTTTTTCTTCCATGGTACGTTAGTTCGCCGGAAACAAAGGTTCCAGACGTAGTAGGCATGCCGGAGCAGGCAGCCTTCGAACGTTTACAGGAAGCGGATCTTGATCCTATTATTAGCGATACTACTTTTGATGTAAAGTTTGCTAAAGGTTCAATTGTTTTACAAAACCCTAAAGCCGAACAAGTTGTAAAAGTTGGGCGGCGGGTTCATCTTTACTTGAGCGGCGGCGAGCCGGTTGTTCGTGTTCCGTCGCTAAAAGGGAAATCGATTCGCGACGCAAAACTATCATTGGAACGTATTGGTTTAAAACTTGGATTTGTTGATGAAGTTCCATCCGGCAATCCGCGCAACATGATTTTCGACCAGCAATATGCTGATGGAACTCCTCTGAAAAAAGGAGAATCTGTTGGCGTATCGGTTAGTCTCGGGCAGGGCGGCGGTTCAATTGTTGTGCCCGACCTCATTGGAATGTCACTGGTACAAGCGCAAAAAATGTTGGCTGATAGTTCGTTAATGATCGGGAAGATAAATTACCAAAGATCGTTTTCACTGCTGCCTAATACTATCCTCGATCAATATCCAAGTAAAGGAAATAAAGTTAACGCCGGTGATGTGATTGATTTGTTCGTTACGAAATCAGCCGAACCTGGCGATGAGAAAGATAATGTAGAATAATCATGGCACTATTAGCACCTTCAATACTTTCAGCAGATTTCTCAAACCTTCAACAGCAGATCCGTTTAACCGAAATTGGAGGCGCCGATTGGATTCATTGTGATATTATGGATGGACATTTTGTTCCGAATATAACTTTCGGTCCGGTTGTTGTTAAAGCGGCAAAGTCGTCTTCAAAATTGCCGGTTGATGTACATTTGATGATTGAACACGCCGATAATTATTTGGAAGATTTTGCCAAAGCCGGGGCATCATACATAACTGTGCATCAAGAAGCTGTTATCCACCTAAACAGAACAATAAACCGGATAAAAGAACTTGGCGTTAAAGCAGGTGTTTCACTCAATCCTTCCACACCTTTGGAAATGATAAAAGAAGTTGCCGAAGAAATTGATTTGCTCCTTATTATGTCTGTTAATCCCGGTTTCGGCGGACAGTCGTTTATCAATTCATCATTAAAAAAAATAAAAGAAGCTGTACTGTTAAGAAATAAACTTAACGCGAATTTTTTAATTGAGGTTGACGGAGGAATTAACAGCGGTAATGCAAAATTGATTTTGGATGCAGGCGCCGATGTTTTTGTGGCAGGGTCATCTGTTTTTAATGCGGATAATATTTCTGCCGCGGCAGCCGAATTAAAAAATATTATAAAGTAGTTAATAACGAAAGGTAAATTTTGAATATAGCGCTTGTCGGTGGTAAAATTATTACACCCTTTAGGGTTGTTGATAATGGAACTATCGTAATTAAGGATAAAAAAATCTATGAATTAGGAAAATCCGCGGATGTAAAAATTCCGGATAAATATAAAATAATTGATGTTAGCGGCAAAATGATTTCCCCGGGTTTTGTCGATTTACTTGTACATGGGGGGAATAATTATGGTTTTGCAGACGAAGCTGAAGAAAGCATCCAGGTTGTAAGCGATTATTTTCTGGCTCATGGTTCTACCACCGTACTTGCTTCATTATACGCTAAACCCGAGGAGATGTTACTCAACGATGTTAGGCGTATTGCTGACTTCATTGAAGACCATCCGAATTCAAATATCAAAGGAATTCACATGGAAGGTCCTTATTTGAATAAAGAACTAAAAGGAGCGATGAATGAAAGCTATTTATGGAAGCCAACCGTAGAATCGTGGAATAAATTGTGGGAAGCCTCACGCGGTCATATAAAAATAATGACAATTGCCCCTGAACTTCCCGGAGCGATTGAAGTGCTCCGTGCAGCCGCAAACAATGGGGTTGTTCTTTCTATCGGTCATTCGATGGCGGATTATAGCGATATAGAAGTAGCCATTGATAACGGCGCTGCCCATGTGACCCACATATTCAATGCAATGCGTCCATTTCATCACCGAAATCCGGGAGTCATCCTCGGCGCATTACTGAGAAGCGAGTTAAAAATCGAACTGATTGCCGATACTCTGCACGTTCATCCTGCCGTAATGGAATTGTTATTAAAACTTAAGGGATCAAATGGTATTGTATTAGTTTCAGATTCGATTAGGGCAGGCGGAATGCATGAAGGCGAGTATGAATTTGCCGATCAAAAAGTTTTTATGAAAAATAAAAAAGCCGTATTAGAAGACGGTACACTTGCAGGCAGCACCTTAACTTTAAATAACGCAGTAAAAAATATGGTTGAAACTGCAAATGCAAAATTAACCGAAGCGTTCCGTATGGCTTCGCTGAACGGCGCCAAAGTAATAAACATGGAGCACCGTAAAGGTATATTAGCTGCCGGCAAAGATGCCGACATAGTTGTTTTAAATAATGATTACACTGTTGAGATGACAATCATTGCAGGTAAAGTTGGTTTTTTAAAACAAATTAATAGCGTTTAATAAATTTTTGTAACGTTTAATTTAGAAGAGGCACAGCCTGGTTATTCAAATTGTAAATCTTACGCATAATAATGTTTTTAAACGTTACAGCGCACGTTATAATATTTACAGGGATGTATTTCAGCTTGGACTTTACGGTTTGGAAATCAGAAATGTTCCTCAGTCGCTTGCGTCGGAAGTCCAGAAGATTGTTCTTCACGAAAATGAAATATGTTATAAAAGCGAAAGCGCAAATAATAATTTGGATTTATTCATCCCGGGCGCTGTGTGGAATTTAAAGGAATTGAGCCGTCGAATTTTATCCGGCGGCGACGAAGAACTTGGTTATAAAATTATAAACACGATAAAAAATTTTGAAGAGTATGATTTAAAATCATATTTAATCGGTTCTAAAAAATTTAAGTTCTCATCTGCCTACACAATGGGTATATTAAACGTTACACCCGATTCATTTTCGGACGGTGGGAATTATTTGAATATTGATGATGCAGTTAGTCATGCGGTTAATATGATTAACGCCGGCGCTGACATAATTGATATCGGGGGAGAATCAACAAGACCAGGCGCTGAGCCGGTTGATGAAAAAGAAGAAATTGCAAGAATAATTCCGGTTATAGAAAAAATTGTTGCACTATATCCCGAAGTCGTTATTTCGGTTGATACGAATAAAAGCAAAGTTGCTGCCGAAGCATTAAAACGGGGCGCTAAAATTATCAATGATATAAGCGGTGTTACATTCGATGCAAATATGCTTGATGTTGTAAAAAAATATGAGGCAGGTCTTATAATAATGCATATGAAGGGAAAACCGAGCACGATGCAGCAAAATCCGGTTTACGATGATGTTATTGCTGAAATCTATGACTATCTTTTTAAACAAACGGTGAAAGCTGTAAAAAAGGGAATTAAAAATGTTTTTATAGATCCCGGTATAGGATTCGGAAAAAGCCTTGAAGACAATATAGAAATTATAAAACGCTTGGAAGATTTTAAATCACTCGGGTATCCGATAGTGATTGGTGTGTCGCGTAAATCTTTTCTCGGTAAAATAATAAATTCCGATGTTGAACAGCGGGATGTTGCTACCAGCATAATGGAAACAGCTTCAATAAAGAGCGGAGCCAGGATAATACGTACACACAACATACAGTTTGGCACTCAAGTAAAAAAAATATTAAACACGTTGCATTAAATGTTTGAGTTATTCAAAATAGGATTTTTGTCGGTTTCATTTTTAGACCTGATTGATATAACATTAGTTTCAATCATCATTTATAAATTATATATGACGCTAAAGGGTACAATCGCGGCGCAGATATTTATAGGTCTGATGCTTGTGCTTGTGCTGTCGTTTGTATCGCAGGCAGTAAATTTTAGAGCTTTAAGCTGGCTCTTAAAATTAGTAACAGATATATGGGTGCTGGCATTTTTAATTTTGTTTCAACCGGAAATAAGAAGGCTGCTTGTTATTGTTGCCAGGAATCCTTTAATAAAACTTTTCGTCCGTTCCGATGTGCCCGAGGTTGCAAATATTATAACCGATGCTGCTTTTGAACTATCGCAACGGCAGCACGGCGCTCTAATAATTATTATTAAATCGACAGGAATAAGAGGTTTTACCGAAACCGGAGAAATATTAAACGCAAAGCTTTCGAAAGATTTACTCTGTAATATTTTTTTCCCGCGCTCACCGCTGCACGACGGAGCCGTTGTTGTGAAAAACAATATTATCGAAGCAGCCCGCGTTACACTTCCTTTATCATCAAGTACAAGCGTAAACGGTTATGTACTTGGTATGCGCCACCGTGCGGGGCTTGGAATTGCGGAGCAGGCGGATGTTGTTTCGGTAATTGTATCTGAAGAAACCGGAAGTATTTCAGTTGCCGAGGATAGTGTTTTAACAAAAGGATTATCAAAAGAGACACTCCGAAAACGACTTACAGACTCTTTCCGCACGCCGGCTGTTAAAGGATGGAGAGGTTTGTTTGAACAGTACATCACTCAAAAATAAAACTGCCGCTGTTATTCCTTTTTACAATGAAGAAAAAAAAATTGAGGAAGTTGTAAATAAATGTCTTCAATTTGTCGATCTTGTTATTGCGGTGAACGACGGCTCAACAGATAACTCAGCAAATCTTATTATCAATAAAAACAATGTGCTTCTTATTAATTTGCGCAAAAACATGGGGAAAGGTTTTGCATTAAAAACCGGTTTATTGATGGCAAAAGAAAAAATGTATGATTTTACACTAACCCTTGACGCTGATATGCAGCATCCACCCGAATATATCCCGGCATTTTTAAATGCGATAGAAAGTAATGATATTGTCATTGGTAATAGATTAAACAATCTGTCCAACATGCCTCTGCACCGGCGTGTTAGTAATCTTCTTACATCAAAATTATTATCGCTAAAATGCAACGAAAAAATAAAAGACAGCCAATGCGGTTTTAGGCTTTTTAGACTTTCATCCATTGCAAACATATTGCCGGATGAGCCGGGCTTCGAGGCAGAAAGTGAGATGATAGTAAAAGCAGTAAAAAATAAATTCAAAATTTGTTTTATTGACATCCCGGCTATTTATGCCGATGAAGAAAGCAAGATGAGATCCGGGCAGGCTATAAAGGGGTTTATAAAAATATTACTTAAAAAATTTTGAATTGATTATTCATTTTGTGAATAATTGGTGAAAATTTAAACCGAATTTTTTTTTATCAGTAGTCCTTGAATAATTTTATTGTCTGATAAAAAATTGATATTTTATGATATAAATTGATCAGTAATTTAAGAGATGGAGTATTTCAATGAAATTAAAATATTTTTCTCATTCGGCATTTCAGATAACAACTAACACGGGTACAAAAATATTGATTGATCCGTTTTTTGACGGCAATCCGACTTCGCCGGTGAAATCCGATGATGTAAAAGCGGATTTTATAGTTTTAACACATGCCCATGGCGATCATCTCGGTGATGCGGTTAAAATAGCAAAAAAACATGGCTGTTTAATTATTTGTGTTAACGAATTGGCAAATTATCTTATTGATAAAGGATTAGAAGCACACAATATGCACATTGGCGGCGGTTATAATTTCGATTTTGGGCGGGTCAAATTTACAATTGCTCATCACGGTTCTAAAACACCCGACGGTGAGTATGCTGGCGAACCGGCAGGTGTACTGTTATTTATCGATGGTAAAATCATTTATCATACCGGGGATACCGGATTATTTTATGATATGAAACTTATTGGCGAAATGAATGCGATTGACTATATGCTGCTGCCGATTGGCGATAATTTTACAATGGGCATAGATGACGCAGTAAAAGCAGTCGAACTTACAAATCCGAAAATTGCAATTCCGATGCATTACAATACTTTCCCCCCGATAAAAGCCGACCCTTTTTTGTTTCAAGAAAAGGTTAAAAGAATCGGACTGAATTGCAGAGTAATGGAATTCGGAGAGGAGTTCGATTTATAATGGTAATGCACTATGAAAAAACGGTGTGATTAACTATTTTAACAATCTTGTAATTGCTCTATTATTCAGTTTATTTTTTAACTTTTGCAATTTTTATTCCGGTATTTGATGTCGAAAATTATTTCAATTGCTAATCAAAAGGGCGGAGTAGGTAAAACTACAACCGCTATAAATTTATCCTCCTCACTTGCAGCCGCCGAAAAACGGGCTTTATTGGTGGATACCGATCCACAAGCAAATTCTTCCTCCGGTCTCGGTGTTTCACATCATTCACCTTCTGTTTACGAAGTACTGATTGGGGATAATTCTATTGACGAAGTGATTATACAAACATACATGCCTCATCTCGATCTGCTCCCTTCGAATATAAACCTTGTCGGTGCAGAGATTGAGATGGTTGATATTCAAAATAGAGAAACTTTGTTAAAAAATGCATTAAACAAAATAAGAGATAATTATGATTATATAATTATCGATTGTCCGCCATCTCTCGGTTTGATTACATTAAATTCTTTAACTGCATCCGATTCGGTTTTAATACCGGTACAGTGCGAGTATTTTGCATTAGAGGGTCTCGGTCAGCTTCTGAATACTATAAATATTGTTAAACAGCATTTTAACAAAGAGCTTTCAATTGAAGGTGTTTTGCTTACAATGTTTGATACTAGACTGCGCTTATCTCATCAGGTGACTGAAGAAGTAAAAAAATATTTTGGCGACAAAGTTTACAACACCATTATACATAGAAATGTCAGAATCTCCGAATCACCGAGTTTTGGAAAGCCAGTTATTTTGTACGATGCAATATCATCGGGCGCGCAAAATTATATGTCGCTTGCGTCTGAATTTTTAGAAAGAAATTTGTCTGGGCAGAGTAAAGTTGAAAAATAGCAGTATAAAATCCGGATTAGGTAGAGGGTTAGATGCCCTTATGAAGCCGCGGGCTTTAGATAACCATGGCGACCTTGTTGCCAAATATGATGATTTGAAAAAAGATGATGGAGAGCAGGTAGATATTCTTGCAAAAATTCCTGTTACTTATATTTCAGCTAACCCGTTTCAACCGAGAATGTTTTTTGAGCCGGAAGCGCTTGAAGAATTAAAAAAGTCGATTCTCTCAAACGGTTTAATCCAACCAATTACAGTAAGAAGAAAAGGTAACCAGAGATACGAATTAATTTCAGGGGAAAGAAGATTAAGAGCGTGTATAGAAATTGGCTACAAAGAAATTCCCGCTTATATAATAAAAGTGGAAACAGATGAAGCCATGCTGGCTATGGCATTGATTGAAAACATTCAGCGGGAAAAACTAAACCCTATTGAAGTCGGTTTTGCTTATAAACGCCTGATGGAAGAATGTAATTTAACACAAGAGCAAATAGCTGAAAACATTGGAAAAGATCGTTCTACAATTGCAAATTCAATTCGGTTATTAAAACTTCCGAAACAAATACAGGAAAGTTTGATAAAAGAGGAAATATCATCAGGCCATGCCCGCGCATTGATTAACCTGCCGGGTTCCGAACTGCAACTTGACGCACTACACAAAATTATAGACGGCGGTTTGTCAGTTCGCAAAACCGAACTTCTTGTAAAAAAATTATTAATGACCTCCGGTGAAGGAAAACGCTCGGCATCTTTTAATGTAAAAACTTCATCCATTGCATCATCAAACCTAAATGACGTTGAAGATAAACTCAGACGCATTTTCGGCACAAAAGTTATCTGTAAACAAAAACAGGACGGCTCCGGAGAAATTACTTTAGAATTTTATTCAAACGATGAACTTGAACGCTTATTTGAATTATTTGAAATCATTAACAAATCATACAATTAAAATACTTCTCCTTCTCTTGTTGTTGTTTGTAATTCCGGTTATTGCACAACAGGCTGATGAAGAACAAAAGCCGGATTCTAGTGACTCCGTTTTTGTTATGAGCAAATCGCCGTGGGGCGCTGTTTTGCGCAGCGCAATACTGCCGGGTTTGGGACAAATTTATAACCACTCGTACTATAAAGCTCCTATTATCTGGGGGCTTAGTGCTTATCTCATTTACGGGTGGGTCAACAATCATAATAGTTATATAAATTTTGCCGATGCCTATAATTCGAACCCAAGCGCTTATAATAAATTCTATCGCGACGCGTACCGCGATCAGAGAGATTTGTTTTCAGTTTATCTCGGGATAACATATTTGCTTAACCTTTTAGATGCATATGTTGACGCTCATCTATTTGATTTTACCGTAGAGGAAGATTTTTTAACCCGCTATCCAATGATTGGAGTTAAAATTCCGTTTTAACTTTATTTTTGAAAAATATTTTACGTAAACCGGAGTTTGGAATATGAAAAATCATATCGTTTGTAGTAGCTGCGGAGCCGAAAATCCTGCATACCAGTTGACCTGTACAAACTGTAAAACTTACCTGCGCGAAAGAATAGTTAATATAGATCTTTGGGATCTGTTAGCTTTGTTGCTGCACAGTCCTTCCGAAGCATTCAGACTTATCATCAGAGCAGAGCATAAGAATTTTATATTTTTTATCCTTCTTTTTACCGCAGTAAAATTTACAGTTAACTCCGCATTTATTTATCTTTTTACCCGCAACGCCGAACCGGTGCTGAATAATTTTTTCTTAAATACATTAATTATTTTCGGCGTATTGTGTTTTATCTTGATATTGTTTTCATTCTCATTAAAAATGATCCTTAGGCCTGGCGGTTGGGTTACGAGGTTTAAGGATACTTTTGCAGTCTTAAGTTATTCTTTTCTTCCTCATTTTTACGCGCTTGCAGTACTGTTTGTTTTTGAATTGATAATATTCGGCGGGCTGATATTTTCATTAAATCCAAGCGTCTTTGTTGTAAAACCTACCCTCGCATATTTTTTTACAGCATTAGAAGCTGCGTCCATAATCTGGGCAGGCATACTTAGTTATTTTGGTTTAAACATACAATTAGGAAGCAAAATTAATGCGTCCATCGCTGCGGTTATTTTTAACGCACTCGTTTTTTTATTATTAATATTTTCTTCGATCTACTTATTTAATTAGAGTATTTTATGAGCACTATTTTTGAAAAAGAAAAAGAATATTTCCTCCCGACATACAAAAGAATTCCAATTGAACTTTCCCACGGCGAGGGTGTATATTTGGTAGCAAAAAACGGTGATAAGTATTTAGACTTTTTTTCGGGGCTCGGAGTTAACGCACTTGGTTATGCACATCCCCGCATTGTGGAAGCGGTTTCAAAACAAATAGGACAATTCGGTCATTTATCAAATAACTATCTTCCGGATATTCAGGTAGAGTTTGCGGAACTTCTACTTAAACATTCGCAGATGGATAAATTATTTTTAACAAATAGCGGCACCGAGTCGGTTGAAGGCGCTATAAAATTGATACGAAAAAAATATGGACCTCATAAAAAAATATTTTCCCTGACAAATTCATTTCACGGTCGTACTTATGGCGCGATGACTTTGACTGCCCGAAGCAAATACCGCGACGGTTTTGAGCCTCTGCTGCCGAATATAGAATATATAAACTTTAACGATATTAATGATTTATTAAGCAAAGTTGATGGAAATACCGCGGGAATATTTGTTGAATTTATACAGGGTGAGGGAGGAATCAATGTAGTATCACAGAATTTTGCCGATGCAATTAAGGAATTAAAAACAAAATTTGATTTTGCACTTGTTTCAGATTGTATTCAATGCGGAATAGGCAGAACCGGAAAACCATTTTCGCATAACTATCTGAACATTAAGCCCGATATTATTACTTCGGCAAAGGCAATCGGCGGTGGTTTGCCGCTCGGCGCAATATTAACTACAAACGAATATGCAAATATTTTTGAGATCGGAAAACATGGTACAACTTACGGCGGAAACCCGGTTAGTTGTGCCGCGGGGAAGGTAGTTTTGGAGGAAGTATTCGAAAAAGGATTAATGCAAAAAGTTGCTGCAAACGGAGAATACCTGATTGGCAAATTGATAGAGTTGCAGCGTCGTTTGCCGGCAATAATAACAGAAGTACGGGGCAGGGGATATATGGTGGGAGTGGAATTAAATATAGACAGCTCGAACATTGTAAAAGAATTGCGTGAAAGAAAAATTTTGGCAAATGTAACAAATGTAAATGTTGTCCGGCTGCTTCCGCCGCTGATAGTTACGAGAGAACAAATAGATTACTTTCTTGAAAAATTTGAAGAGGTTTTAAAACTTTATTAATATGGATATAAAAACAGATGTACTTGTAATTGGAAGTGGTATTGCCGGTTTATTTGCGGCATTACGTATTTCGGAATATGCAGATGTCGTGCTGATTACAAAAAAGAACAAAGCAGAATCCAATACGAATTATGCTCAGGGTGGTATTGCCTCTGTAATCGATAGCCATGATTCGTTTGAAAGCCACATAAAAGATACGCTGATTGCCGGCGCTGGTTTGTGCAGCCGGGAGATGGTGGAACTGATGGTTAAAGAAGGTCCGGCAAGAATTCAGGATTTGATAAAAATCGGCGCACGTTTTACAAACAAAAACGGAAAACTCGATCTTGCAAGAGAAGGGGGACATTCCAAAAATCGTATTGTTCACGCTGCCGACCTTACCGGCAGGGAAGTTGAACGCGCATTAATAGATGCAGTAAACGAACGCGGAAATATTGAGTTTATTGAAAATGTTTTAGCAATTGATTTATTAACCGAGCATAATGTCCATCGTTTAAGAAATGAACCGCTGGACAATAGAAACTGCTGGGGCGCTTACGCACATGACGGCAGAACAAATTCGGTTATAAAAATTTCCTCAAGAGCAACCATACTTGCTTCAGGCGGGCTTGGACAGGTTTATCTTCATACAACAAATCCGGCAATTGCAACGGGAGATGGTTTTGCAATGGCGTACCGCGCCGGAGCAAGAATAGGGAATATGGAGTTTGTTCAGTTTCATCCCACATCACTTTATTCTACAGGTGATGCCTTAGAATTTCAGAAACCATCGTTTCTAATTTCCGAGGCTGTGCGCGGGTTTGGCGGATTATTGCGTACAAAAGACGGCGAAACATTTATGCAAAAATATGATGAGAGGAAAGAACTGGCGCCCAGAGACATTGTTGCACGAGCAATAGATAACGAGTTAAAAAAACGTGGCGATGAATTTGTTTTTCTTGATGTTACGCATAAAACCGAAAGTGAAATAAAAGAACATTTTCCGAACATTTACAATGAATGTTTTTCAAGAGGAATAGATATAACCAAAGATTATATTCCTGTGGTGCCCGCGGCTCATTACGCCTGCGGCGGGGTAATAATTGATGAAAATTCCAGGACATCCCTTAAAGGACTTTACGCATGCGGTGAAGTTTCAATGTCCGGAGTTCACGGGGCAAACCGTCTGGCAAGTAACTCATTATTAGAAGCTATTGTATTTGCCGACCGCGCAGCAATTGATATAAAAACTCAGTTAGCCGAATTTAGCGGCGCTATTCCTGAAATACCGGAGTGGGATGAATCCGGTACATTAAGCGCCGATGAAAAAGTTCTTATTACGCATAGTTTAAAAGAAGTAAAGCAGATAATGTGGGACTATGTTGGAATTGTCCGCTCCGATCTGAGATTAGAAAGAGCTTCGAGAAGAATTCACAATATTTTTGTTGAGACCGAGGAATTATACAAAAAAACAAAAGTATTTGAACAGCTAATAGAGCTGAGAGATTTGATCACATGCGCTCACATGATTATAAAATCAGCAAAGTATCGAAAAGAAAGCCGTGGTTTGCATTACACTCTTGATTACTCTGAACCTGATAATTCCATTCCTCCGCAAAATACTGTTCTTCAAAATCTTCATTTATAAAAATAGGTTTTTAATTAGTGCTCCGTAACGTATTCCTTTTGTTGATACTTTTAAAGAATCGATACGGAGCTTTTGCATTAATACTTTTAGAATTATACTTCCCGCAAAAATAACATCCTTTCTCACTTCGGCAACTTGCGGAAATGTATTTATGATGTTATCAGTGTCCAGCCCGGCAAGTTGATCCGATATCATAACTACATCACTCAAAGATAATAGCGAACCTTCAACTTTTTGTTCATCGTAAATAGTTAAATTTTTAGTTATACATGCAAGAGTTACCGGCGTGCCTGCAAGAGCAATTACATTTTTTGTGTCAAAATTATTTTGCTCTAATTCATAAAATATTTCGTTTAGAAATTTCGTGAAACCATTAACATTTCTCTCCGATGAAACTTTATAAAGTTCAAATTTTTCGGTACCGGCAACAACACCTGCTTGAAAACTTTTTTTATACGATATATTTCCGGTTGAGCCAAAAATTATTTCGGTGCTGCCGCCGCCTATATCTATAATTAAACTAGTTCCATCATTATTGTAAACCGCGCCGGCAAACGATAATTCAGCCTCTAATTCGCCGGGGACAACCTTAACTTCATAACCAAAACGCGATACTATTTCATCCGCAAGTTCATTACCGTTAGAGCTTATTCTAAAAGCATTTGTGCATGTTACATAAACCTTTTCGCATCTGTACGTTTTAATAATATTATCGTATGATTTAAGTATTTTGAATAACGCTTCAATTTTTTCAGATGTTATATTACACCCCGCCATTAATCCTTTTCCAAGCCGCGGAATTTCCTGCAAATCCTTTAGTGGGGTGATTGTTTTAGTCTCTAAATTTATTTTTGCAATTAAACAAAGAATGGTATTTGTCCCGATATCAATTGAAGCAACAGTCATAAATTTTTTATATCTTTTCGTTCAAAAATTTTATCATCTATATGCGTAACATAAATAAATTTTCACAACTGTTCATGTTTATTGCTTTGCTCAGCGGAGTTTTATGGCTTGGCGCTTATCTTAGCCGTTTGCTGTTAACTTATCAACTGTTCGAACCAAAGGATTACATTTTAAAAGCATTCGTTACACCCGAAAATTTAGGCGGAATCATAACCACGCTCGGTGCGGCAGTTTCGACAACAATGATTTTGTACATAATTTTTATCGTGTCTTTTATAGCATTTTTAGTTTCATCAAGAATTAGTCTTAAGAAAAACGGCTGGCTATTTATAATCGTTTTAATTGTTTTTGTGCTGCTGCCGTTTGAAGTTTATTTGATGACAATCGATTACAGCATAATTGACAAAATATATTATTCCGCTTTTGACCCTCAGACGGTATTAAATCTTTTTGTAAAAAGGTTAAAAGTATTAAGCAGTTTTTCGCTCGTCGAAATATTGTCATATTTTGCGGCAGTATATTTTGTGTTATTCCAGCCTCTTACAAAAAGAGATGCAATAAAAAATGAAGATTAAAGAAAAAGAATTCGAAGAATTATTTGAAGAGTTAAAGGCTCTCTCAGCGCAGCTTGGCGCTACTGTCCGGTTTGAAAAAGGAGATTTTAAAGGCGGTTACTGCTTGTTGAAAGAAAGCAAAGTTGTAGTTATTAACAAAGGCGCGCCGCTTCAAAGAAAAGTAATAATTCTTTCAATGGCATTAAAGGAACTTGGCGTTGATCAGATGTACATAACACCGCGCATTAGAGAATTGATAGACGAAATGGCTGAGACACAATGAAAATATTAGTAATTAACGGACCCAATCTAAATCTTCTTGGCAAACGGGATGAAAACAATTACGGCGGTTTAACAATTGAAGAAATCAAATTAAAAATAAAAACGCAGTACCCTGAAATAGATTTTACTTTTTTTCAGAGCAACCGCGAGGGTGAAATAATAGATTCAATTCAGAGTGCGGGTAATTATAACGGACTTATAATAAACCCCGGCGGTTATGCACATACTTCGGTTGCCATAAAAGACGCTTTGCAAGAATTGAAGATTCCGAAAGTGGAAGTTCATCTTTCGCACCTTGCAAATCGGGAAGACTATAGGCAAATATTATTAACTGCCAAATCGTGCGAAGGTTATATTTCAGGCTTTAAAGAAAAAGGTTATCTCGCTGCTGTGTATATCATTAATGAAATTAATAAAGAGGTTTAATTGATAAAAGCTGTTGTTTTCGATCTGGATAATACTTTGATGGATTTTATGAAGATGAAACGCCGGGCAATAGAAGAAGCGATTCCGGCAATGATTGACGCAGGATTACGGATAACCGTAGAAGAAGCAAACGCAAAGATAGACGAGATATATAAAGAACAGGGGATTGAATATCAGCAGGTTTTTGATGAGTTTTTAAAACGGGTACTCGATAAAGTGGATTATAAAATTTGGGCAGCCGGTGTGGTTGCTTATCGTCGTGCCCGCGAAGCTTCATTGATTGCTTATCCCCATGTTTACTCGACTTTAAATAAACTTGCCCGACTTGGTATACGTACCGGTATATTATCCGATGCCCCGACAAAAGAAGCCTGGCTTAGATTAGCTTACTTAAATTTTCATCATGTAATTGATGAGGTGGTTACATTTGATGATACAGGCGAGAGAAAACCAAGCCCGGTACCATTTATGAAAATATTGGAAAAATTAAAAGTTAAACCCGGCGAAGCCATTATGGTTGGAGATTGGGCTGAACGTGATATGGTGGGAGCATCAAAAGTTGGGATGAAAACCGCTTTTGCCCGTTATGGTGATGTATTTAATACTGTATCACACGGAGCTGATTATGAATTAAAAGATGTTAGCGAGTTGGTAGATATAGTGAGAAAAGAAAATAACTTATAGCCAGAGCTTAAAGCATTCTTTTATAAAGATGACGGATATTGATATTAAGTGTATAATTATTTATTTTACCTCAAAGTAATTTTTAAGCTGCGATGAAAGATCTTTCAATAAAAAAATTATACTATTCTATTAGCGAGGTGAGTAAAATTACCGATGTGGAGCAATATGTTCTTCGTTACTGGGAAACTGAATTTGAGCAGTTGAAGCCGCAAAAAAATAGAGCCGGCAACAGAATTTATACAAATAAAGATATTCAACTTGTGCTATACATAAAGTCTTTATTGCGCGAAAAAAAATACACTATTGAGGGAGCAAAAAAAATATTAGAAGAATATTTGCCTGAGACAATTCTTCAACAGACAGATATAGAGAAAATGGAGTTGGAACCATCGGGAAACAAACTAAAGGATTTTCAAAAAGAAAAACCTAATATTAAAAAAGACCTTGAAGAAGTCCGCCAAATTTTAGAACTTGTATTGTCGAAATTATAAATCATAAATGGTAAATCATAAATCATAAATTTTAAGACGGAACGTGGCGCAGTCCGGTAGCGTACCTGAATGGGGTTCAGGTGGTCGCGGGTTCAAATCCCGCCGTTCCGACCAAAACAAAGCTTCTCAGCAGTGAGAGGCTTTTTTGTTTTAAACCAAATAATTTATTTAAACGAAATATTTATTTTTTTTGAAGTGTTGACATACAAAAGAAAATACACTAAATTTTAAATAGGTTTACAAATAAAGCGTTAAAATGTGTTAGGGCAGGAATTGAGCGAAAAAAATTTAGAAAGTTTAACAGGTTTATTTACCAAAGGTAAGTTTTTAATTAACTTTTCCAGGGACAGAAAATAAAGACTCCTATAAAAAAATCGAAAGACGGTTCGCGCATCTTCGCTTACCGTCAGTATAAAACCGCAGCCAATTTGCGGCTCTCCCAAATATACATTCTCATCAAATACTTCACGAATGACAACAATTGTACATTAGATAATAACAATTTGTTAAAAATATATTCTTTAAATTTTTGTTTACTAAGCTTTATCAATTACATAAGCGAAAAAGCTTTTGTAAAACTGAAAAATTTGATTTCACAGGTTGAAAATTAGAAAGTAAGATTAGTTCAATTTACCAAAAGAAAAAAAATAAAATATTTTCTTAATTTTTCCGAAAACCCGATTTTTCATTTTATATAGTATGTGACCCACGGGGCGAAGCTGTGCCCAAACAAAAATATAAGATTTTAGTGTAACTAAATAACTGCGCGCCGAGATGATTACTTTTTGTAACGTGGCAAACAAAAACGGGAAGAATAATTTTATAGAGTAAAATCTGAACCCGTTATTAAATGATTTACTATGCGAAATAAACAAATGGAAACCGATTATTTAGAATTTACAAAAAGTTTACCGGTGTTAGCAATACGGTTCTTTCCATTTACAATAGGTATTATTCAAATTACAATCGGTAATAAGCGATTTGCAGACGGTTTTTAGTCAATTACAATAGGTATTTAACAAATTACATTTGGTGTAAAGCCAATTACATACGGTAATTAAATAAATGAAACCGGTATTTAATTATTTACAACCGGTATTTATCCATTTAAAGAGGCAAAAAACAGAAAGGAACAAATAAACCTTAAAATATGGGCGGAATTAAGCGCTTTTATGTTTTTAATTCCAATGCGGTACTTAAGGAATATGTTCTTAAATAAACTCTAATAAACAAAACAAAGGAGCTATATATGAACATCCGCGAAAAAAACAGAAACGAGATGTACGAAAGAGTTGTTACTTTCGGAAACACCGAAGCAGCAAAACTTTCTGCCATCCCCAAAGTGGGGATTGTTATTGGTGATCTAAAAACAATCCAGCGGGAGATAAGTCTTAACGATACAGTTTTAAGCGAAGGGACCAAAGGGAAGGTGGTATCGAAAGATACATCCCAGAAGGAGATACTGCCTGCCGGACTTTCGGTAGCCGGGGCTATCTATGGTTATGCTGTTGACAAGGGGAATGAGGAGCTGATGGTATTTGCTGATGTAAACAGCAAAACATTACAAAAACTTAGAGACTCCGAGGTACCCGGTTTTATAGAAAAATTATTAGATAAAGCTGATGAGTTAGGGGATGAGTTAATTCCGTACGGAATTACCGCCGATAAAAAAACAGCAGCGCGTACAAAACTTGACGATTATATTGCAAAATATGCTACTGTAAATACGGGCAAAGGCGCTAAAGCAGCCGCGCGGAAAAATATTTCCCTGCTTTTTAAGAACGGCGATAAAAAATTGCTGGTGCTTGATAAACTCATGATAGGCTTTAAAGAGACCGAAATAGAGTTGTTTAATCTTTATACTTCGGCACGGGTGATAGTTGATAAAGTAAGTTCGAGAAACACCACTCCCGAACCCGTATCCCCGGTTAACGAGTAATGATACAAAAAGAGAGTCGATTTAATTGCTCAATAGATAAATAATCCGTGTTGTCTGCGTCATCCGTGTTCGATAGCCCACGGTCAACGCGGACGGGCACAGACAACCACGGAGGTTTTAAATAACGTATAATAACCGTGCAAATCCCCCGCAAGGCGGGGCAAGCTGTGTCGTCCGTTTCATCCATGTTCGATAGCCCACGGACAACACGGACAGACACAGACGACCACGGAATTACACAATTTAATAATTAATCGGAGATGAAATGAGATTACATTTTAACTTAACACCAAACAGGCAAACCGTTCCATTCGATTATCAGTATTACCTTGTCGGCACTTTTCATAAGTGGATGGGATGGAGTGAACTACACGACGAAATAAGTCTTTACTCATTGAGCTGGCTGCAAGGAGGAAAAATGGTTAAAGACGGTTTTAATTTCTCAAACGGCGCCATGTGGTTTATAAGTTTTTGGGATGAGGAAATAGGTAAACAATTAATTATGAATGCAATGAAAGAACCGGAAGTGTGCTGTGGAATGACGGTTAAAGAAATTCAAATGCAGAATACACCTCAGTTTGGTTCTAAAGAAAAATTTACATTATCGAGTCCGGTATTTATTAGAAAATACGACGAGCAAAAAAGAGCAGTTCATCTAACTTATAAAGATGAAGAAACGGATTATTATTTAACAGACACCTTAAAGAAAAAACTAAAGAGCGCCAATATAAGTGACGATGTGAAAGTTTCATTCGATAAAAATTATATTAACCCTAAAACAAAACTTGTTAAGATAAACGGGGTTGACAACCGCGCTAATTTTTGTCCGGTGATAATTGAAGGCAACCCGGAAGCAGTACGGTTTGCATGGAATGTTGGCGTTGGGCATTCAACAGGCTGCGGTTTTGGTGCTGTCATTTAAAGTATTATGTAAGGAAATAATGAAATGATAATCAGAAAAATGGTTGTTAAAGGAAAGGATGTATCGCTCTTCTCGAAAGAGCATATCGAATATATTTCATTGACGGACATGGCAAAATCAAAAGACCCTGAGCGAACAAACTATATTGTTCAAAACTGGATAAGGAATAGAAATACTATTGAATTTATTGGTTTATGGGAAGTTATTCATAATCAAAATTTTAAACGCATCGAATTCGATGCCTTTAGAAAAGAAGCCGGATTAAATAGTTTTTCCTTAACGCCACAGCGATGGGTAGAAAGAACTAATGCGGTCGGGATAATATCGAAATCCGGCAGATACGGCGGGACTTTTGCTCACCAGGATATAGCGTTTGAGTTTGCTTCCTGGATTAGCGCCGAGTTCAAACTTTATTTGCTTGTTGAATTCCAGCGGTTGAAGGAAGAAGAAGCAAAAACAAAATCGCTTGAGTGGAATATGCAACGAACCCTTGCAAAGGTGAATTATAAAATTCATACCGACGCTGTGAAAGAACATTTGATACCGGCTAAGATTACTAAAGAGCAGGAGAATTACATTTACGCTACGGAAGCGGATTTGTTAAATGTAGCTTTGTTCGGGAAGACAGCTAAGGAGTGGAGAAACCATAATGCAGGGAAAGAAGGGAACGTGCGGGATTATTGCACGTTAGAGACACGGATTACACGGATTTACACGGATTGAATAAGTGATGATTTGTGTAATTTATGACAGATTTGAATTAAACCCAGATTTGTCATTAGGATTTTCTTCTGATATAACAAACGGTCAGCTAAAAAGTTTTGTACTCGACCACAGCCCCTCGAACCAACTTCGTCGTTTCATTGCTAATGATAATTTTAAGATTCGTGCATTACCATTTTGTGTAATGTATGATCCTATAGCAAATACTCTATAGCGTAGTGGCTTGAAAAGAATGATTTATCTGTGGTGTTTTGAAACCAACTTTTTGCTTATTTTTATTTATCAGAAAAGTGGTGTTTGATTGTTGATTTATTTTTTTTATCTATTCAAAAATAAACAGCTTATGCCGCTTTCCTGATTTTCGTTTTAGAATTTTAAGTAATATTTTATTCGGGATTTCATTATGGATTCAGATGATACTGATTATAAGGAACTGTTTTTCAAATTATTCGATTCACCTAATGAAAATGAAGTTGAAAAAGTAATAAACGCATATCCTGAAATTTTTAAACAAGAAAATTGGCATCCATATGGGGAGAATGAAAGTTTCTTTGGAGTAATCGAAAATCAACAAGCCTCCCCTATCCCCGCTCTTGTAGAAAAAATCACCAATTCAATTGACGCAATTCTTACTAAAAAATGTTTGGAAGCCGGAATAAATCCAACATCGGATAAAGCCCCGCATAGTATGGAGGAAGCCACACAGAAATTTTTCCCGGATCATAAGAAGTGGGACTTAACTACCTTTAGAAAAGTCCAATCAGAAAGCATACAAATAATTGCTGATGGACCAAGAATGGATACATCATTGATTATTTATGATGATGGAGAAGGACAAAAACCTGAAGATTTTGAAAAGACATTTCTTTCTCTGTTAAGGGGGAATAAAAATGAGATAAAATTTGTGCAAGGGAAATATAATATGGGCGGTAGTGGAGCTGTCGTTTTTTGTGGAAAGAAACGATATCATTTAATAGCTTCTAAGAGATATGATGGAACCGGTGAATTTGGTTTTACTTTACTTCGTCAACATCCTTTTTCAAGAGAGGAAGAAGAAAGAAAAAAGAATACATGGTATGAGTATTTTACAATTAATAACAAAATCCCATCGTTTCCAATTGATGAATTAGAGCTTGGCTTACGTAATAGAAAATTTAAAACTGGAACAATATTAAAACTTTATTCTTATGAACTCCCTTCGGGATCAAGGTCTGTAATCTCTCGCGATCTTAATCAAAGTATAAACGAATATTTGTTTGAGCCCGCACTTCCCTTATACACAATAGATAAAAAAGAGAGATATCCTGATGACAGAAACCTTGAGAGAGATTTGTACGGATTAAAGCGAAGATTGGAAGAAGAAAAAGGGAAATACGTTGAAGATTATTTTCTTGAATCTTCAGACGATAAAGAAATTGGTAAGCTTAAAATAACTTGTTACGTTTTTAAAACTAAGATGGAAGGGAAAACAGCAAAAGAAAGCCGTGAATCTATAGGACGGGAATTTTTCAAAAATAATATGTCTGTTTTGTTTGCTGTTAACGGTCAAGTACATGGCCATTTTACATCCGAGTTTATAACACGAACATTAAAGATGCAGTTGATAAAAGATTATTTACTCATTCATGTTGATTGTACCGGGCTCAATTATAATTTTAGAAAAGAATTGTTCATGGCTTATCGTGATAGGTTAAAGAATAGTGAAGAAACTGCAAAATTAAGAAAGCTTGTAGCCAAAGTATTATTAAAAAGTAAACTGAACGATATTTATAAAAGACGCAGAGATGCCATCTCTTTTTCCGGTGTAGACAAAAATGAATTGTTAAAATCTTTTCAAAGAATCTACTGTTAAAAAGCGATTTGTTGAAGTTGTTAAGCAGGACTTTTAAACTTGAAAAAACTGATAAAACTGGAATTGTAAATCCATTTTTTTACTAAATACCTCAAAACTCAAGATGACAAGTATTGCTTCGTCTAATTAAACATTTAGTTGGAGTGAAAATGATAAACAATGCCGAACTATATCCTGAAGCATGGAAAATTTTTGTCGATTGTGCCAGGAAATTTCCAAACAAAGATCCCGAAATAAAAAGTAAATGGATATACGGAATACCCAATCCCCAAAACAAGATGGGTTATTTGTATTCTGATTGTCCTGGTAAGCTTTTTAGTAAATTCAAAAGTCTATTTTATCAAAAACCAATGGATGAAATAATAGAATTCCGGGATTTTATAAATTCGTTAGAATGTGCGGAGGGGAAAATGAGCACTCAGGAATACAAGGAAAGAAGTCAACATTTGAAAAAGATAAAAATGTCAAAAAGCAATTAAATAATAATTGACAATAAGTTTACAGATAAATCTTTTCTTAAAATTAACACGATTTCATATTTCCTTTAATAATTTAATAGCCTCTTCAACTGTAATTGCTTTGAACCCTTCGTAAGCTCCTTCATCGAAAGAATATTCGTAACCACCAATGCATGAATCGCAGCTTTCATCTTCAGCTAATTCTATTTTTTGTTTAGTAACATCAAAGCAATATCCATTAGCATGATAAACACGATATTCTTTCTTCTCATCTTGGAATTGGGAGTTGTCAATGATATGAAATTTGTTATAAAACCCCTCATTATTCTTTTCGCACAAGTCAAAAAGTATCTTTGCTTGTTTTGCGTTTGATTTAATCATTTCGTTAATGTTCTTTGTTGTAGCCATTGTTGTTTGGTTTAAAGTTTAATTGTGTAATCGCCCTTTGTCGGAATTACATTTCTAACTCCTCCAGTTGGATTTTTCACATCTCCTTTGTATCGAGGAATTAAATGTATGTGAATATGAGGAACAGTTTGCCCTGCTGCTGAATTTACATTCACACCAACGTTGAATCCGTCAGGATTAAATTTCTTGCTCACTATCTGTTTCACTTTGTTTAGTACAAACCAACAAGCAGATTGTTCTTTGAAAGGTAAATCAAAATAATTAGGACAATGATTTTTCGGAATTATTAAAGCGTGTCCATTGTTCACTGGAAACTTATCATAGATTGCATAAGCAGTTGCAGATTCTACAATCAATTCTCTCTCCGGATCAGGATTGCAAAAGGGGCAAGTTAAGTTTTCTTTTCTGCTGAATTGGTTATAATGTCTGTATTCGTAAATCTCACAATTTTCATTTTTGAAAATTGACTTGTACCCCAATTTAACATTGCATTGATAAGTTGATTTCTGATGCACTTTATGAGTTCTGAAACCTTCGCATTGTAAATCTCTGCGTACCGCGAAATATGCTTTGCCTGTCGGTTTAAGCAATTGCGAAACTTCCATCAATACATTTGTTTGTTCTTCTTGCATCAAAACATTCAGAACATAAAAACAAAGGATAGTGTCAAACTTTTTTGTTGGATATTTCTGAAAATAGTAGGGATCAAAACCTTCAACATCGAAATGGTTTACTTTTAGAAATTCAACGTCCTTGCCTAAACCACAACCAAAATCAAGTATTTCGCCATCAATTATTTTGTTTTTCAAAAGGAATCGCAATGGTAAAGAAGGATATTTTCTTTCCTTGGCAGTTAAATAAGAATTACAATTTTCTTTTAATTGTTTTATCATTGTCTATAAACCCACTCCCCGGGAAAGCCCATATTAACAGCAATTTGCATTAAAGGTTTAATGTTTTCGACAATAACATTTTCAAAATTATATTTATTGATCATGGCAATGTTTTTCAAAGTGTCTTTGAATAAAATCGAATAGTCTTCAAGAACTTTAGGTTTTATTATTTCTGAGTTTATAGAAAACTGAAATGCATTATATTGTAACTCTGCGAAATGAGATAGGTGTTTTTCAGCCGGAATATTGTTGCTTTTGGCAGAATTTACACATTTGGGTATCGGTAGTAGATTCCAGAGCTGATCATGTGCCACAAAACTCCAAGGGATAAAATGATCGATACTCAATTCATCTTTTTTTAATAAATAGCCTGAATAAATGCATCGCACACTTCCTTGCTTCATGAGATAATTTTTCCAAAAGAGTTTTGCAACTTTCAAATCTCTAATGATTGGTGGAAATAATTTATTTTGAATATTGGTTGTATTCGGATTATTCTTTTGTAAATAATTTATTAAGTGCCAAAATGTATATCCTTGTAAGATGCTTAAATGCCTCGAAAGATAAGGCAACCATTCATCAGCAATAATTATTTGTTTTTGATCTGATGAAAATTTATATAATGGCATTACAGCATTGCTATTAAAGAACATTGAAGAATTGTCGTAAATAATTCTATTCTTTTCGGCATCTCTTCTTCCGATCAATTGAGAGGTAAACCAAGGAGATAATGATCTGTATGGAACATATCTTGCTAAATTATCAATAAGTTTTTTTAAGTTTTTATTTCCCTTCTCTTTTTTTAATAATATCAATAAATCGTTTTTCTTAATTTCATCAGGAATAGCAAATGCAATTTTTAAATCAATAATTGTTTGAGATAATTTATCTTGCCTTCCAAAAGAGAGCTTAAAAAAATCAATTGGATACCATGCACTGGCTATCATTTCGATTATCAATTCATCAATTAAAAAGTTTTCACTTTCAGTATTCTTTATTTTTTCAAGAATTGCAAGGAACCAATAAAATTTGTAAGAGTTTGTAGTATTATTAAAAACACCGGATAAGTTTTCAATAGGAAGTATATTTGAAGATGGTAGCTTCATTTAAAATATTAAAATATATGTGTAAATATTTAAGCAGCTAAACGATTTTTGTATTCCAAAAAATTTAATTTATCATCGCCATTAAGTTCTAATAAACGGGCTTCTATCCTATTAATTAACTCTTCATGACAGGTTCTAATTTCCCGAATATTATTCTGAAGTTGAATTACAAAATCTTCCAAGTATTTATCAGAATTATAAAGTTTGTTAGAAGTATATCCAAGAGCGCTCGGAAAATCTTCAAAGAAAGTCTTTTCTAGCTCCTTCGCATTAGCAATTGTGTTTCTCAATGCTACTGCTGTTTTTGAAAGCCTGTCGGTTCTTTTGGTATATTCAGGAAGACCTCTATAAAACGCTAAGAACGGACGGATAGTATCCACAAAACTTTGATTTGTTATCTTTGTCTCTGAGTCCTTATTTATGAAAGACCTGTATTTGTTAAACAAATCAAATTTTACACCTTGTATATCAAATGCCTTTATAAAATAATGCTGGGGATATTTGATAATAAGATCGAATAAATCTCCGTTTAGAAATGGTATAAATGTCTCTTTATCAAATAACGCGTAATCATCTCTCTTAATAAATAAAAATACAGGAAGCCAAAAATCTATAAATCCTTTTTTTAGTTTGAAAGGTTTACTATTCAATAATTCAACTAATTCGATTGGGCTTTTCTTGTTTGATTTTGAAGACTCAATGAAGTTTTCACAGCATTGCCATAGTTTTTTAAAAGAACTATCGGAAGGTTCAATCAAAACATATTCATCTCCGACTTGTTTATGCATACCGGTATGTTTTAACAGGCTTAGGTAAATCGTTTTTTCAGGCGGAAAATTTTCTTTTGGGAAACCTAAATCTTCTTGGCTCCATTTTTCTAGCAAAGCTGATAACAAATTTTTTCTTGCGACAGTAATAGAGCCGGGAAGTTTTTCCCTATTAAGCAACTCATTGGAAAATATTGGCGTATCAGAATATATTTCATCGCTTATTTCAGAAAGTAATTTGCTAAAATCTCTCTGACTTTCGACCTTACGTATCTCACCATTAAAAATCCAAGTTATCTTAGATTCTTTTTTGTATAATGAGTCTATAACCAATTCATTCAGTTTAGTTATCTCGTTTTCTTTGATACTTTTTAATTCTCTTTGAGCCACGCGGTCATCAATCGTCTTTGTAATTACATAATTAATTTTTTCAATCTCTATGAGTGTTTCTCTTATCTTCTCCGAGTTGTTAAAAACGGCAAAAAGGATTGCCTCTTTTATTTCTCCCGATTCTTTTCTTATCTCCTCAATTTTAGGTTTATTAGCGAAAATGAGATTGATATAACCATCTGTTTCTCCTTTTGGAGTTTTCTTAATTGAATTTTCCGATAATTCAAATTCGTAAAACCTTGGAGTTCCCCTTTTTAAGAATGTTGCTTTAGCCAATGCATGAGGGAAGTTAAAATATTTCTTCAGCTCTATCGCAGTATTAAAATTCTTAGTTATATGATTACTAGCGTCTATTAGAGCGAGGTCAATGTCTAGATCAGTCCCTTCGAATAAAATATAACTATCTGAAAACTCCCTATATCTAATTATTTTCTTTTGTCTTAAGCCTTGTATTAACTGATTTGTGTTTTCAATACCAACCGCCCAATTACCGTAATTAGCTAAAAAATCCCCATTGACTCTCGCTCCTTCTTGAGTAAAGATATTTAATAAACCAATGGTCTTGATTATTTTGGAGATACTATAGAATTCTTTCTCGAACTCAATTTCCGCTCTATCGAGTGCGTTTCTAACAAATGACCATTTTATATAATCCGGATTATACTTTGACAACAAAAAGGAGTAAAAATTATTTACCAGATAATCATAAATATGACTCAAATTAAAATAGGGGTCTATCGTTTGCTTATTTTGATGTTTTTTTAAAGATTCTAGAAATGTAAATAAAGATCTTTCATTCTGACCATATCTCTGTAATGCAATAGTTAAGATCGCTGCCGATAATGCATCCAAAGGGAAAAGATTCTTTGCCAGTTCTTCTGTTAAATGGTTCTTTAAGGGGTATACTTTTGAATTCTCGATAATCCTAAACAATCTATGAAAATTCTTATCAGTTTTTTTTACTTTTTCTGAATCTGAAATCGCTTGCTTAGAAAGTTTATTCGCCGCAAGATATAACAGTTGCTCGACGGGTTCGTTGAAAACAATTTCTTTTAGTCTTCCTTTAACTTTGGCCCATTCATGCCTTTTTTTATCATGAATGTGGTTACCATACGTATCAATATTTTGATGAAGTGTTGTAATCAGTATAATGTTTTTATTTAAGTCGTTAACATATTCAGTTAACTTCTGAAGTAAATACAATTCTTTTTCAGGTTGATTTTGAGACGCATATTCTAAGGACTTCCCAAACTCATCAATAACTATTAAAAGTCCTTTTTTAGACGAGGAGATTTTATGGTAGTATTTATTAAGCGCCTCGATAACATCTTTTTCGGATCGTGCATTAATACTCTCTTTAATAGAATCTTCTAGAGACCGAAAATCTCCGACAATGTTAATTATCTCATATTTAGTTTTCCCATTAAATATAAGGGGGGTCTTAAAGACTTTTTTGATGCCGTTAAGTTGTGATTCGAGAGCCAATAAAAATGCACTCTTACCTGTGCCAAATGAACCAACCATATAGAATGATTTGAAGCCAGAAGTTATACTCTCATTCAATTGTTGAAGGACTTTTTCAGCATTGGGCGTAGAGACATAATCATAGTCTCTACCTTGATCTCTAATAATATTAATTGATGGGGAAAAACTATTTTTCATAATATCTCTTTAATATTTCCCATTTTTTCATTTTTTTCTTAAACTGTAATTCTCGAATCCCGGCATCATCGCTGAAAGTGATATCTTTAAATTTAGTTGTCATTTCTGAAATCTTTTCTAGCAAACCGTTTGGACTTATTGCAAATATATTTCCCGGACTATTGTATCCAGTCAACAATTCCTCAAAGGAAATTGAATGCGCATAATTTTCATTATTTAGAATGGAATAAAGAATAACTTCAATTGGTAATTCATCTCTATTCTTATTTACAATTCTGTACCAGTCTATCTCATCTGTATCAAATTTTTTGATGCTCTCAATGATATTTAAATCAATAAACAGTCCCGTATAAATATCTTCTAAATTTTTCGTCGACTTAATTGGTTTTATATATGTCCTAAGAAAGACGGCAAGATCCCTTTTAATAGTATTATCATTAAAAGTTGTATTGGTTTCTTCACATTTCCCTTTTAAGAACGTTGTCAATTGGGATTTATTAAATTCTATTTGGCGTTTTCTAAATTCGTTAAAAAATATTGAATAAATAGAGGCAAGGTTTTCAGTAACCAAGTGGTAATGCAATAACCAAAGCGACGCGTTATCTTCAAGATAGGGGTCAACTCCATTCTCTCCCAGAATAAACTCAGCCAATTCAGAAAATCGATTTTCTTTCGTTGCCAAACCAAAGGAATTCATCCAGTAACTGATAGAAGATACCATATTCTTACCAATGCCTAAATCAACCACTGCTGAGGCTTCTGAAAATCTATGGTTAGTCAATAAAAAATCATATCCCTTTTTTAACCAAAGGGAGCGACAATGAAAAGACTCGTGACCGGAGAATGTTAATTTTTGCATAAGAATTATTGAATAAGTTACAATTAAAAAATACGCATTTAATAGCTAATTAAACCAGGGTTTAAAATAATAAATATTTCATAAAAAATTTATTTTATGGTTTTTAATTACTCCCCAAGCTTTATTCGCATCATATATTATTCCCGGGCGGATTAGACCGGTTAAGCCGAAGGCTTAGATGTATATCTCCGTTAAATTCAGTGTCTTTTATTTCTGTAAACATTTCATTCCCAAATAAAATTCTTAGGCTTTCAGTTAGATTTTGTATTACAAAAAACCAGTTCGAAGAATGAATTTAACCCGTATTTGTAATTAGGAATTTTCTTCTGAGACAACTTCGCCGTTTCATTGGTAATGATAGTTTCAAAATTCTTTCATTACCTTGCCAAATATTTAACTCCCTTCTCCTTTATCTCAAACCCTATTTTTCTTTTTGGAGCCGGAGGAGGAGTTAACAATTGATTTATCGCTTCAAAGATTGCCGTTATCTGTTCATCGTGCGTCTCAATTTTATACTCCAACTCTTTTAACTTTTGCGCCAACTCTTTGTGCGTAGACAAAATCTCCCTCAGCTTAACAAACGCCCGCATAACAGCTATGTTCACTTGCACCGCTCTTTCACTTCGCAAAACAGAAGATAACATTGCTATACCCTGTTCGGTAAATGCGTAGGGTAATTTACGTGTACCGCCCCAGCCGGAACTTGATGTTCCAAATTGGAACTTCAAGTTTGTGAATTCTTGCTTTGTAATTTGGAACATAAAATCAGCGGGAAAGCGTGTTAAATTTCTGGATACGGCTTTGTTCAAATCGCGGGTAGCTACATCATACAATATCGCAAGATCGCGGTCAAGTATTACTTTTTGTTCTCGGATTAAAAGTATCTTACTTTCAATTCGCTCAGTTGGTACTATTTCGTTTGTGCTCATTCGTTTATTTGTCCTTTCATCAACACACCATTATGTCAACAGCCACATAATTCCCCAGTTGTAGGTTCACAAGATTCCCCACCTTGATCGTAAATATAGCGATTCTAATTTCTCATAAAAAAGAACGCCTTATCGATTTTTTTTTAAGATTACTCTCTCTTCTTAATGACTTGGCGGCGAAAATTATTTAATGTGCGTTGTGTGCTATTCTGTAAAGGATGGCATTGGTGATGATCTGATCGGGAAAGATTTCCATCCGGTCTTCGATAGCCCACGGACAACGCGGACGGACACAGACGACCACGGAGGTTTTAGCTTACGCATAATGACCGTGAAAATCCCCCGCAAGGCGGGGCAAGCTGTGTCGTCCATTTAATCCGTGTTCGATAGCACACGGACAACGCGGACGGACGCAGACGACCACGGAGGTTTTAGATTACGCATAATGTGTCCGTGAAAATCCCCCGCAAGGCGGGGCAAGCTGTGTCGTCCGTTTCATCCGTGTTCGATAGCCCACGGACGACACATATGGCACGGACAACAGAAGAAAATATAAAATGAGTATCATTTTTTTATGTTAGCTAACGGACATGGGTGTTATCACAAATTGCCGCCCCATAAAAAATCATTCAAAGATGGCGAGGGATAGCGGGACACAACTTTGTTTTTAGAAATATTTATATTCTTCGACAAATTACATAGCTGGTTCAAATCCTGCGGTGTAGCAGTTTCCTTTACCTCAAGTGCGGTTTTGTCGTTGAGTATAAAATCAATTTCTTTACCGGTTTTCAATGAATAATATTGCAGCTTACCATGAAATTTAAGCTGGTTGAATATGGCGTTTTCAAATTGCACGCCGCTGCTGACTTCTGCAAGCTGGTTCAACAGTCCGTTATCGTTAATAAATATTTTTGGAGCCTTAACAATTTCCCTATCCGGGTTTTTAGCCAATACGGGTATCCTGGTAATTACAAAAGTATTTTCCAGCAAGTCTATATAATTATATACTGAGGGACGTGAAATGCCTGTTAGCGCGGACAGCTTGGAATAATCTAAGCGCGTTGCTGTACGTGCGGCAAGCATTTTAAGTAAATTGTGCAGGTTTTTTTGGTCTTTGATTTCGGATATATTTTTTATGTCGATATTCAAATAGGAGTTCAGAACGTCATTAACAAAATCCTTTTTATCAGTAATACTATTAGCCAAAACAACTTCCGGGAATCCACCGAACTTGATAAACTCTTCGTAATATTTCTTTAATCTTTCATACTCGGCTGATATAAAGTTTCCGTTTATTCCTTGCGTGTTTTTATTTTCAACATTTTTGAACAGCAAAAACTCTTTAAAATTTAGTGTGGATAATTGGAACACCTTTTTTCTGCCGGCAAGCGATTCGCTAAATAAGTTTTTTATATAATATGTACTTGAACCGGTAATAACGAATTTAATAGGGTAATTGTCATGTAAATATTTTATAACACTAACAATATCGGGGAGCAGTTGTACTTCATCAATAGCTATCAAGGTTCTCTTACTGAAATCAAGTCCCCTCGAACTCAAAGCGGTTACAATATTATCATAGTTTTTTTCGGAAAAAAGTTCCCTATTGTCAATACGCTCAAGATCGATGTATATTTTATTCTCACTTGTAAAATCTTCGAGTAATTTTTTAGCAATTGTTGTTTTGCCGGTGCGTCTTAGGCCTGTAATTACTGTGACCAATCTTTTGGACAGATTCTCACTCAGCCCGGGGTAGATAACACGATCTATATAATTTATCATGTTTATAAATCCTTCCTATTTGTAAATCGTAAAATACATATAGTATTACTATTTGTAAAGAGCTATTGACAAATAGTATCAGAGATTATATAGTCGGAACACAAATACATTATTATTTTCTTTGCCCTCGTAAATTGCGGTTGTTTGCAAATCATACTGATATGGAGCAAACCAGCAATATTGTGGCAATGGGAAAATTTATTTTAGAAAGTACTTATAAAAGAGAAAACCATGAAATAAAGATAGATGATATCGTCCTTGATTTTTACGAATAGAATTGAAATGCTCATTGGTGCTATTTTAACGTCCGTTTCATTCGTGTTCCATAGCCCACGGACAACGCGGACGGACACAGACGACCACGGAGGTTTTAAATAACGTATAATGTGTCCGTGAAAATCCCCCGCAAGGCGGGGCAAGCTGTGTCGTCCGTTTAATCCGTGTGCCATAGCCCGGTAAGAAAAGTAATAAAGCTTCTCATTTTTGAGGAGTTTTTTTATTTTAAATAGAGTTGCTGCATTCTGTTAAGAAAAAATATTAGAACCGGGAGAAAAATGTAATTAATACGCATCGATTTAACCATTAAACTTTACGCTTATTTCTTTTTTTGGTAAAACAAATAAAAGTTGACTAATTTTGTCCTTTAAGATTTCAAAAAAAAATTGAAATTAATTTGAATGACTTTTTATAGGAGATTGTCGTGTCGTTCTTTAATAACGCTATAGTTACTGTTACAGAGTTGATGCCAAAATCAGTTGTTGGATTTTTTTCGCGTAAGTATATAGCGGGAGAAAGTATTGAAGACGGCATACGTGTGGTAAAAGAGCTGAACGCAAAGGGGATTGCCGCAACTATGGATGTTCTGGGTGAATCTGTAAATAATAAAATTGAAGCCGAGGACGCAAAAAATAAAGCATCGGAAGTACTTGATGCAATTGTAAAACATAAATTAAACGCAAACTTATCCATCAAACCAACGCAGATGGGCTTAAGTATTGATGAAGAATTTGCGTATAAACAGGTGTTAGAACTTGTAAAAAAAGCAGAAGAGATTGACAATTTTGTCCGTATAGATATGGAGGATTCGCCTTATACCGACAAAACCATTAATCTTTTTAAAAGAATATTTGAACAGCATAAAAACGTGGGAGTAGTTATACAGGCATACCTAAGGCGCACATACAGTGACGCTGTTAAACTAAATAAACTCGGAACAAATTATCGTCTTTGTAAAGGTATTTATGTTGAAGAGGCTTCAATAGCTTATAAAGGTAAACAGGAAATTCGCGATAATTATTTAAGAACATTAAAAGAAATGTTATCTTCGGGTAATTATGTTGGCATTGCCACCCACGATAAATATTTAATTGACGGAGCGTATGATCTTATAAAAGAGATGAATATTCCAAACGACAAATTTGAATTCCAGATGCTGCTTGGAGTGCGTGAAGATTTGTGCGATAAAATAAATGCGGACGGGTATAAAATAAGAGTTTATGTTCCTTTCGGTAAAGATTGGTACGCTTACTCAATTAGAAGGTTAAAAGAAAATCCTCAAATGGCAGGGCACATTGCAAAAAGTATAATCGGTATAAAATAAATGAATGTTCTCGGTATAGAAAGTTCGTGCGATGAAACATCTGTGGCTATATTAGCCGATGAGATGTTAAAGGCTAATTTAATTTCGTCGCAGGATTTTCATGCAAAATACGGCGGCGTTGTTCCCGAACTTTCAAGCAGGGCGCACCTTCAAATAATTATTCCGCTTGTTAAAGATGCGCTTGCAAAAGCGGAGATAGAATTAAAAGATATTGACGTAATCGCGGCAACAGCCGGACCCGGTTTAATTGGTGCGCTGCTTGTCGGTTTAACTTTCGCAAAAGGAGTTGCATACTCACTAAATAAACCTTTCGTGCCTGTTAATCATATCGAAGGACATTTGTTTTCCGGGTTTTTAATGGATGAAAAACCGGAGTTCCCTTTTCTTGCTCTTGTTGTTTCGGGAGGACATACTTTGCTGCTGCTTGTAAAAAGTTTTACCGATATTAAAAAACTCGGTTCTACTGTGGATGACGCGGCAGGGGAGGCTTTTGATAAAGTTGCAAAAATGCTCGGACTCGGTTACCCCGGCGGACCAAAAATTCAAAAAGCGGCTTTGTTGGGGGATAAAAATAAAATCGATTTTCCAGTAGCCGAATTAAAAGATCCATATAATTTTTCGTTTAGCGGTCTAAAAACTTCGGTGCTTCGATTTATACAAAAAGAGTACGGCGATTCTTCAAAAATCCCACAAACTGATTTAAATGATATTGCGGCTTCGTTTCAGCATGCGGTTATTAGAGCTTTGGTAGGAAAAACAAATAAAGCTCTAAATAATTACAAGGTTAATAGTATTTCACTTGTTGGCGGTGTAGCTGCAAACAGCGCTCTTAGAGAGTCGTTAACGGAGTTAGCCGGAAAACATAAAAAAAAAATAGTAATACCGGGGCTTGAGTTTTGTGGCGACAATGCCGCTATGATTGCTTTTAGAGGCGCTAAATTATTTGAAGCGGGTAAAACAGCAGGACTTCAATATAGTCCATTCCCCGGTTTATCAAAACAACATTTTTCATAACTTTAAATCACTTGAACAGACAGTTAATTTTTAGATGGAGAACATAATCCGAAAAATTCAAAATGAACTTGATACTCTGAGCAACGAGCAGCGTCAAGAATTGATGGACAAACTTCGTATAGAGATTGACGGGATAGATAAAAAACTTGTTGAGTTATTGAATGAACGAACAAAACGAGCTGTACTAATCGGTAGGTTAAAAAAAGCAATTGGCTTACCAACATACAACCCGGATCGTGAAAAACAGATTGCCTCAAAAATAAAACAATACCGCACCGATCCTCTAACGAGTGAATCATTGATTAGAATTTACGAACGTATTATTGATGAGTCTCGCTCTATTCAAAAAGAAGATATTGCCCAGGTAAAAGAATTTGGTACCGGCATTCGGGAAAAAGTAAACTTAAAAGATTTATTGCGAAAGAGGGATTTCTTTTTAGTCGGTTCTGTATTCATTATAATACTTTCACTTCTTTACTTTACTTTTTTTTCCGGTAATCATTACGGTAAAAATTTCTCCGGTAAATTTGATATTAAACTGGGTGAAACAGTTTCGCAAATTGCGGAACGGCTATACGAACAGGGAGTTATTCCAAGCAAAACAAATTTTAAAATTGCTTCATTTATATATGGCGCCGAAAAAAATATTCGAGCCGCCCGTTACTTTATTCCAAACGATTTAAGTTATCTCGATTTATTAGATTTGTTTTTGCATGGCAAAGGGGATTTTATAAAGGAAGTAAGAATATTTAATGGTGTTACCACTGGCTGGATTGCCCAAAGTCTCCAATATTCAATTTCGATGGATTCGATCAAGTTTGTTAAGCTTGCCGCCGACCGTCAGTTTCTCGATTCCTTAGGAATCCAACAAAAAACTGCCGAGGGTTATCTGCTGCCAAAAAAGTATTATATTTACGATAAGAGTTCACCGCGTGAAGTTATTGGAATATTATACGATAACTTAAAAAGATTTTATGACGATAAACTCAAGAGAAGAAGCGACTCGCTCGGTTTGAGCGTGCACCAGGTTTTAACCCTCGCGTCAATCATACAGGGTGAGTCGAACAATAAACAAGATATGCAGTTAATATCTGCCGTGTATAATAATAGAATGCGCCTCGGGATGATGCTTCAGGCAGACCCGACAGTTCAGTTTATTGTGCCGGGAAAATGGCGCAGACTTTTACGCCGCGATTTGAAAATTGATTCGCCCTACAACACATATAAATATTCGGGTCTGCCTCCGGGTCCAATAAATAATCCCGGGAAGGACGCAATACTCGCAGCGCTGTATCCGGCTGATAAAGATTATCTTTATTTTGTGGTTGATAAAAACGGCGGGCACAAATTTTCGGAAAATTATAATGAACACTTAAAAAATGTTAGCGAATACCGTAAATGGATAAATACTCAACGGAAAAAATAAGTCAGTCTATATTTTATTTTATTTTGTTTCTTTTAACCGGATGCGCAAATCAACTGCCGCCGGGTGGGGGAGAAGTAGATAAAATTCCACCGGAAATTGTAGAAGTTTATCCTTCAAACGGAACTACAAATTTTAAAGATGATTATTTCGAACTAACATTTTCAGAATATGTTGATAAACGATCTTTTAAGGACGCACTTTTTATTTCCCCCGCATTTGATAAAAACCCGGAGATTGAATGGAGCGGCAAAACAGTACGTGTAAATTTTGTTGAACCGCTAAAAGAAAATATTACATACGTTGCAACAATCGGAACCGATCTTGTCGATTACAATAATAAAAACAGAATGGCAGGAGCTTTTAATTTTACATTTGCTACAGGTAATGAAATTGACAAGCGAATTGTAACAGGAAAAGTATTTTCGGAAAAAGCCGATGGCGTAATGATTTTTGCATACAGGTTTGAAGTAGATACAGTAAACCCGGCAAAACAAAAACCGGATTATATTTCACAAGCAGGTAAAAGCGGCGATTTTAATTTACTTGGTCTTGCGCAAGGAAAATACCGGATATTTGCGGTAAAAGATGAATTCCACGATTTGTTGATGCAGATAGATCAAGACAAATACGGCGTGCCTTTTAAGGAAATAGTTTTTGAAAAAGAAGATTCACTTTTTTCAAATTTAAACTTTTTTCTTAGCTCGGCTGATACTGTTTCTCCAAGATTGATCAGCGCAAACATGACAGACAAATATCATCTTCTCGTAAATTTTACGGAACCGATTGATTCAAATTTAATTATTTCCCCGAATTTTTATTTGTATGATTCAACTGCGAACAAAAAATCGGCAGTTAAATATGCCTTTAAAGGTTCAACAAAACCTACCGAAATTGTTTTAGTCCCGTCGGAAATATTCCCGATTGAAAATAACGTTTATTTATTTGTTGACACCGTAAAAGACAGAAGCGGAAATATCCATTACTCAGACTTTAGTCTTGTAAATTTGACAGAAAAAGTTGATACGATAAAAAACCAGATTTCTAATATTCTTCCGCCTTTCGCAACAAGAAACGCTGATTACCAGCACCAGGCATTTGAGTTTTTCTTCCGCGATGCGTTTGATTCAACCACAGCGAAAACCGGTATAATTTTTACAGATACACTTAGTAAAGCAGTGGGTTATAAAGTGAGGTTTACTGACGATGCAACGATGAGTATTATACCGAACAAAGATCTTGAACCGAATAAAGACTACATTATAAAAATTGATTTTAATAAATTTCTTGATGCGGCGGGGAACGAACATGATTCAGTGTATACATATAAATTTAAAACGATAGCGGGTTTTGATTTCACTGGAATAGACGGCAAAATATCTGGAACGGATGACAAAAATATGCAGCTTGTATTACAAGGAATTGACGGACGAAAATTAACATATTCTACCCAACCCGATAAAACAAAAAAGTTTATATTCGACCGGGTCGAAGCGGGGAAGTATACACTTTGGGCTTATAGTGATGAAGACAGCAGCGCTACTTATAATTATGGTTACCCTTATCCGTATAAACCATCTGAAGAGTTTAATTATTACAAAGACACACTAAGTTTACGTCCGCGGTGGAAAGTATCCGATGTGCTATTTAACTTTAAAACAAAGTAAACCGGTTTTTTAACGTTCGAGACTATATAAAATAAATGTTATCACAATATTGATGAAAAATGTATCGATTGGTGCAACTTGTTTTCGTATCATTCAGCCATTCTCAATCATACATTCTCACTCTGTTTATTTGTCTCTACGCTTTATAAATAATTTTCTTACATCCATTCCTTTTGTAACTTTTTCTCTACTTGATTTAACAACGGCGAGCGAAAGTTTTTCGGCGCGAACTTCAATTATTTCTAAGTTCGCAATCTTTTTATCACTCAAACCTAAAAACTCATTAGTATTCGGATCGAATAGAGAATCTGCTTTTGAATATATAGCAAGTTCTTCGCCGGGTTTTAGTCCGTTTGCAGATCCGAGATTTATAAAGGCTTCACCGGTCGACTCATCGTAGATGAGTATTTGACCTTTTAATACCTCAGTGTTAAGCGTTATATCATCAAGAGTTTTATCCGGTACTTCGAGCCTAACATTCATCTTTTTTGAATCCTTGAAAAAGTCAGGTGAAACATTTTCAATTTCTTCGGCAAAATTTTGGCAAAAAAGAATCATTGTTTCTCCAACAATAGTGTTGCCGAATTCTTCACTGCCGAACCTAATCGAGTTTAGACTAAAATATTGTTCCTTTTCCTCGGTTGGTTTCCCGAGAAGTGTAATACCCAAAGCTCTATTACTAATTTCGCTAAACACACTTCCGCTGAATACGGGAGCGTTTAGCGAGAGATTGTAAACTTGAATGATAGCTTCGATAATGCAGGTATAACTTTCGTAGCCGGCTACAGTCGGGTCTCCCGCTGTAAATCTCGAAATATCAAATTTTATTATTTTACCTGTTACGGCGTATTGAAAGCCGAATTTTTTGGCAATAGTTCCAATAAATTCCAGATCGTTTTGCATCTCCAAATCGTCAGTTTTTTCATCTGCAACAGAATTATAAGCTGTAGATGAAAGAACCTGTATTTCATAAAATTCTCTTAAGTACGCGGCTAAATAATTTGGCACCTCTTCGGAAATATCCCAGACACCTTTATAGTCTGATTGATTATCCAATGGCACAAACAGCACCTGCGCGCTGCTAATGCCCGTAAAAATAAGACTAATAGATATAATATTTTTTAGATAATTCTTTAAACGCATCAACGTCTTTCATTAGGAAATTTTTAATATCGTTATAGTTGAAGTTTTCGGTAAACATATTTCTAACTTTGTCCGAGCCGTTCACTTTATCGAACATTGAAAAGCGGGCGGTATTTGCAAACGGGTTTGAATCGGGGTAAAGTTTATGATTCTCCTGCAAAAATAAATATTGAACGCTCATCAAATTTACTTTTTTGTAATTAGTTATATGTATCTGTACCCCGCCGAGTTCTTTTTTTGCGTCTCTGCCATAGTAAGGTTTAAAAGAAATCGGACGAAATATAACACCTTCAAGTCCAAGAGAATTCATACTTTTTGCCATCTTCTCGGAGTTTATCCATTCGGCGCCAAGCAGTTGAAATGGGAGCGTATATCCCACACCTTCCGAACAAACACCGAGCTCTCCCATTATTCCTGTAGTAACGTAATAAACGGGGGAATCTTTATGAGGAACATGGGGGGAAGCGGGAATCCACTGCAATCCGGTCTCTTCAAACTTCATCTCACGTTTCCAGCCTTCCATCGGCACTACTGTTAACTTACATTTTGATTCACCGAGCATTTTTTCTTCATTTAGTAATTTCGCAAGTTCTCCACAAGTTAAACCATATACGTATGGAATTTTAAATTGACTGACGAAAGAAATAAAACCGTCTTCAACTAAATTACCTTCAACCTTTTCACCGCCCAATGGGTTGGGTCTATCAAGTACAACTAACTCAATTCCGTTTTCGGCGGCAGCCTGTATTGCGAGCCCCATAGTGCTGATATATGTATACGAGCGGCAGCCTATGTCTTGAATATCATAAACAAGTACATCAACGCCGTTTAGCATTTCCGGTGTCGGCTTACGTGTTTTTCCGTAGAGGGAATAAACCGGTATATTTGTTTGTTCATCGATGTAACTATCGACCTGATCGCCTGCAGAAAAATTTCCGCGAACGCCGTGTTCGGGTCCATAAAGAGCAACAAGGTTTACATTTTTTGCTTCAAACAAAATATCAACTGTTGATTTCAATTTTGAGTCGACGCCGGTTGGATTGGTAATAAGTCCTACTTTTTTTCCCTGGAGAATATCAAAATGGTTATCACGTAAAACTTCAACCCCTAATTTTACAACCGGTGTTTGAGCAGAAATGGAATAAATAATGAATAAGCTAATAAGTAAAAATTTAGTTTTCATAGTTCTCTAATCGTTTGTGAAAATTAAGAAGTTAATTATTGTATATAATTTTCCCGTCTTTAATTGTAGTACAGCAAAGATTTTTCCCAACATTGTAAACTATATCAGAATAATCCCCGGTCTGAAAAACAGCAAAATCCGCTCGTTTGCCAATCTCGATTGAACCGGTATACTCGTTTCTTGCCAGTGCTTTTGCGGCATTAATAGTTACTGCCGAAATAGTCTCTTCAATACTCATCTTCATGTTTATTGCAGCAAGGCTCATTATAATATTTAGATCTGCAATATGCGAAGAACCGGGGTTGTAATCTGTTGACAATGCAACAACGGCATCATTGTCTATAAGTTTTCGGGCGGGCGCATATTGGTAACCCAGGAAGAATGAAACGCCCGGAAGTAAAACCGCTATTGTTTCGGATGATGCTAACCGATGAACATCAGCATCATTTACAACTTCAAGGTGTTCGGCGCTGAGGGCATTATATTTTAATGCCAAACCCACACCGCCGATTGAATTAAATTGATCCGTATGGAGTTTTAATTTTAAGTTATTCTGCTTTGCTGCGCGAAAAACTTTTTCGGTTTCATCAAAATTGAACGCTGTTTTTTCACAAAACACATCACAAAACTCTGCGAGGTTATTTTGCGATATGTAAGGAATCAGTTTGTTTATGATAATATTAAGATAACCATCATGATTGTTTTTATATTCTTTTGGGAAAGTGTGTGCGCCGAGAAATGTTGCAACAATATCGATAGGAGAACTATCATTTAATTTTTTTATTAATCGAAGAATTTTTATTTCATTTTCAAAGTCGAGACCGTAACCGCTCTTAATTTCAAGAGTAGTTATTCCCCGGGAAATAAAGTATTTTATTCTCGGTACAACTAACTGAAAAAAATCTTCTTCATCAATTTCTCGAACAGAAGAAACCGTTGTGTTTATACCTCCGCCTTTAGATGCAATTTCTTCGTAATCTGTACCGGCGAGTTTTAGCCTAAACTCTTCAGCGCGCGAACCGGCAAATGCTGTGTGGGTATGGCATTCAATCAGCCCTGGTAAAACTGTTTTTCCGGTAAGATCAATCACTTCATCAATTGTTTTTGAAACAGACTGTGAGGGAATTAAATCTTTAATAATACCATCTTCAACAATAATTGAGTGATCATAAAGTGGAGAGATGTTATTCATCTCATTCCCTCGTTTATAATTTTTCCCATTTGTATCGACTGTTACAATCAGGGAGGGATTTTTATATAAAGTTATCATTTTATTTAAAAACGTTTATACTATCTTTTACTACCCGCGATTCGTTATAACCCATTTGTATAAGTTTAAAGCTTAATGAATTGGCGTCGCTTATATCTGTAAAGTCGCCTGCCTTTACTTTGTAAAACGGGGGATCGAATATTACGTAGACAGATTTTTGGTTGGTCTTAAAGTATAAGTCGGAACGAGTACTATTTGCCTCTTCAAGATTATCGGTAGTAGTTACCTGAACTCTATAACCCCACAATTTACCGAAAGTAGTTTTTTTTGCAGATGATAAATTTGTAGTGTCATACCCGTACCATACATCAGCTTTGTCGATTGGTTTTATCGATGGAGTGTTATCCTCTAAATTAAAGTTTGCACGATACGGGGTAAAATTAAAATCTTCCTCAGCATTTGCGTTCGGTTTATCGGGGTCGATTTTTTTTACCGTTTCCTTATCCCTTTTATTATCATTTTCATAACGGCTGCCGGTTGAAGCCGAACAGGATAAAAATAGGAAGGAAGTAATTATTGCGAGGATGTATATTGGTTTCATGTTCACGAGTAAAATATCCTAAAAGTTGAACAAAAATAGTTTTTTCTAATATTACATCAAAAAAAAAGTACTTTTTGCATATAATAAAGCCATTATAAAAGTACAAATTAACGTTAAATAGCAAATATTCCCGGTAAACGTTTAAATATTCGTAAGTTGGCATAAAATAATATTTTGAGAAAGATAACTGTTTTTCGTAAATTTGCATATTCAATAATAATATGCTTTCAAAATGTCTTCAAAAAAGTACAAAATCCTGTTTGTTTCTTCAGAAGTTTTCCCATTTGTAAAAACGGGAGGATTGGCTGACGTATCGGCAGCACTGCCGCAAATGCTCGCTGAACTGGGTCACGAAGTTAGAATTGTATTGCCAAAGTACGGAGCAGTTGATGATAGAAAATTTAAAATTCACGAAGTGGTGCGGTTAAAAGATATTCCTACCAAAATCGGTGACAAAGAAATTTTATATTCTCTAAAGTCATGTTTTTTACCGGGGCAGAAAGTTCGTGTACAAATTTACTTTTTAGACAACCACGAATATTTCGGCAGCAGAAACAGTTTATACGACGATCCTATGACCGGGGAAGTATATCCTGACAATGACGAACGTTTTATTCTTTTATCGCGCGCAGTATTTGATTTAATTCAAAAATTGGGTTGGATACCGGATATCATTCATTGCAATGATTGGCAATGCGGTCTCATTCCGGTATATCTTAAAACTGTTTACAAAGATGAAGAGACTTTTAAGAATTTCAAAACCTTATTTACAGTACACAATCTCGGTTACCAGGGCAATTTTCCAAAATCTTCTTTTGCAAAAACGGGTTTGCCAGTAGAACTGAATTCTGAAAAAGGATTAGTACACAACGGAAAAATAAACTTCCTAAAAGGCGGATTATTATTTGCTGATGTCATCAGTACTGTTAGCGAAACATATGCAGACGAAATACGCACCGATGACGAATTAGGTGGTGGTTTGAAAAGCATTCTCCAAAAAAGAAAAAATGATTTATATGGCATAATAAACGGTATTGACACACGTACGTGGAACCCTGAGAAAGATAAACTGATACCAAAAAAATATAGTATAAAAAATCTCGAATCCAAAATAATAAACAAAGAAGAATTAGCTGAAAGATTTGGTTTTATATTTTCACCGGAAGTTCCGATCGTTGGAATAATTTCACGTCTTAATGATGGTAAAGGAATGGACCTTATTCAGGAAGCTTTTCCTGAAATGATGAAGATGAATCTTCAAATTGTTTTACTCGGTAACGGCGACAAAAAGTATCACTCATTCTTTGAAAAAATGAGCATTAAACATAAAGATAAGTTTGCCTGTTATCTCGGTTTTAATGATGAACTTGCTCATCTGATTGAAGCCGGATCAGATATGTTCTTGATGCCGAGCAAGTACGAACCATGTGGTTTAAACCAAATGTATAGTCTGATTTACGGAACCGTTCCTATTGTTAGAGAAACGGGCGGCTTAGCGGATACTGTTATTAAGTTCGATGAAAAAACGGAAGAAGGGAATGGTTTTTCGTTCAAGAAATACAATTCTGCACTGATGTTAAAGGAACTAAAAACCGCGCTCAAATATTTTGAAGATAAAAAACTTTGGCAAAAAATAATTAAGAACGGTATGAAATCAGACTTTAGCTGGCATTCATCCGCAAAAAAATATATTGAGCTGTATCGCACTATTTTAAATAACGGGCACTGATGACCGCAGCTATTTTTCTTGACAGAGACGGTACATTGAACGAAGACCCAGGCTATTTAGGCGACCCGGATAAAGTAACTCTTTATCCGGGTACCGGAAAAGCCCTGGCAAATTTAAAAAAACAATTGGGAATTAAATTTATTGTTATTTCAAACCAATCAGGTATTGCACGAGGATTAATTTCCAAAGAGAACGTTGAAGCAGTTAACAAAAAAATTAATGAACTTCTTTCTCAAGATGACGTACAGATTGATGCATTCTATTACTGCCCTTATCATCCGGAGTTTAACGAAATTGAAAAATGCGGTTGTCGCAAGCCATCACCAGAAATGGTTTTTTACGCTGCAGAAAAAGAAGAAATTGATTTATCGAAATCTTACTTTGTCGGCGATTCAACTTCGGACATAGAATGCGGTATAAACGCCGGTTTAAAAACAGTGCTTGTTAAAACCGGTTATGGAAAGGACAGTATTTATATGTTGCAAAAGGAAAATAAATTTCCAACTTTTGTCGCCGATAATATTTCTGACGCATGTACTTTTATTTATAACGATTTTAAGGGAGACATATTTGTTTCACAATAAGGTTCTTTTTTTGATAGCTGCACTTACGGCTTTTCTGTTTGTATCCTGCAGTGACGATCCTTCTTCTATTGGCGCCGATTTATTGAATTCCGATAAGTTAGACGTTAAAATAATAAATTCAATTGATGATTCGCTTGCACAACATTCAAGTTATCTTGAAAGAAAAATATCACTTGGTGCATCACCGAGATTGCTTGTCGGCAAAACTAACGAACTGGAAGCGGTTACACTGATGCGTTTTAATTTTATATCATTAGCCGAGTCATTAAAAACAGCAATAAAAAATAGTAACATAACCATTGCATCTGCAACAGTTGAGTTAACGCCAAATTATACTTTTAACACAAACTCTACGCCTTTCGATTTTTCAATTCATAAGATAAATAGCAGATGGTCAAGCGTCGGTTTTACATCCGATAGTTTGGGCAGTTTATCTTATGATCAAACAAATGCAGCCTCAAATTTAAATGTTACGGATTCTATAATTACATTTGATATGGATAAACAGATTGTAATGGAGTGGCTGCTTGCAGAAGCCGATACTTCGATACCGGTAGATAATGGAATGTTTTTAAAACCCGAGTCTGTTTCAGGTATAAGGGGTTTTCAAGCAGTAGCTTCAACAAATGCGAATATTCCACAACTTAATGTAACACTCATTACTGCTAACTCTGATACTGTTGTTGTCAATTTTACTTCAACAGCGGATATATCGGTTGTATCAGGCACGGTTCCAAGTATGAGCGATCATTTTTTTACACAAAGCGGATTAATTGTTAATTCAAAGTTTTGGTGTAATATTTCTTCTGTCCCTGCTACTGCATTGATAAACAATGCCACACTTAGTCTGAATCTTGATACTCTCCTAACACAAACCGGTTCAACATATAATATTGCGCTTGGCGTTGGTTTAATAACTGATACTACAAAAACAGCGATTGATTCCAGCGGCTTCGTTACGTTAAGCAGAACCGGCAATACTTTTTCTGGAAACATTACACGTTTTGTACAGCGCTGGGCAAATGGCGAAACAAATCTCGGTGTGCTCGTTTGGAATTTAGGTCAATTAGAAGGCACCGAAAAATTTGTATTTTTCGGTAGCAGTTATCCGGATAAAAATAAACAACCAAAATTAGAAATCACCTATACTTATAAAAAGTCGTTATGAAATTAAAACTTAAATTAATAATTATCGTTTTTATTCCTTTTTTACTTTTTGCTCAAAGCAGCACCTCTTATTCGAGGTTTGGAATTGGCGATGTGGAATACTCTTTCTCTACAAGATCCATTGCTTTAGGTAACTTAAACGCGGCATACAATGATGGCTTACATTTAACAACGCTCAACCCCGCTTCATGGAATAGTTTATCGCGTACAAGACTCGAAATATCTTCAAAGTTTAATGCGGTATTTTTATCAAATTCAACTTCTTCAAATTATTTCGGCAATGCCGAGTTCACCGGATTTGCCTTTGGTTTCCCGATTAGCCAAACATATGGCGTGGGAGCTGTAATGGGACTTGTGCCGTATTCAAACGTTTCTTACAACACAAAAGAATCCTCTATAACAACAAACAATATTGAATATATTTCCAAATATGAAGGAAGGGGAGGGCTATCAAAATTTTTCATCGGGACTTCCTATCGCACTCCTTTTGGCGTTAATATTGGAGCCACATTTGACTATTATTTCGGCAACATCCAGTATTTATCAACAATAAGTTTTTCAGCAGCCGAACAGCTAAAAACAGAATACAAAAAAACTATTGATCCCAAGGGATTCGGCACAACCCTCGGATTGATATCTTCGAACCTTTCGAAAATTTTTAAATCAGATAACATTACCGATATAAGATTTGGGTTAGCTGCGGCAATTGTGGGTAATTTATCTACTGATACCATGCTTACGAAAGTTTCCTCCGTCGTCTTCGATACATTAGGTAGTGGTGTAGTGGATATGAAAGTACCGATGCGTTTAAACGCCGGGTTAAATGTTACTTTTAGTGAAAAGTATTTAGTAAGTTTGGATTATGCTTTTCAACCATGGAGCAAATACTCATTTAATGATATTACCTCTATAAGCCTGCGTGACGCACAAAAATTGAGTGCGGGTTTTGAATATAAACCGGCAAAAGAATTAGGAGCATCATTTTGGGAACAAATAGTATGGCGGTTAGGTTTAAGTTTTGAACAAACTCAATATCTTATAAAAGGAACCGGTATTGATCAATATTCAATCGGCGGCGGTTTCGGATTACCGATGGGAAACGAAAATTCGCTTGATATTTCTATCCAGTATTCGATACGCGGCACCACAGAATCGAATTTGTTCAAAGAAAACCGCATAGCGCTTAATCTTGGTTTTAGTTTGGGCGAAGTTTGGTTTTTGAGACAGGATAAATAATCATTAAAATAAAACAAGGAATAAAGTTTTGAAACGGATAATATCATTACTTGGTATAAGCGTATTTTTGACTCTCGCGTTAAATAATGCTGTTTATTCTAAAAGTATATCCTCAAATATAACTTCTATCGATTCAATGGAAGTGGTAACAAAATACAGCTTATTCTCGGAATACTATAAGAATAAAGATTTCCAGAGCGCCTTACCATACGGGTGGGAAGTAATTCAACTCAATCCTGAAAAATTCTGTAAATGGATTTATGGAAAAATGGAAGATGCACTTTGGCAGACCCATGATTCTTCTACAGTTTCTCCAGAAGAAAAAAAGACTGTTGAAGATACGATTTTAAGTTTTTATGATATTGCTATCAAGTATAATCCTGTTGAAAAAGCTTACTACCAGGCACGTAAAGCATTTGTGGCAGAAACATGGTTAGGATTACCTTTTGAAGAAGTAACTGCAATGTATGAAAAAGCAACGGAGTATGATCCGAAAATTTCAACATATTATTATAATCGTCTTGGGCAGCTTTATAAATCCAAAGCCGAGGAAGCTCCTGATTTTAAAACAAAAGCCCTTGATCTTTTTACTTACTTAAACGAACGCGAACCTGATAACCAGGTTTGGTCTGACGAATTAGAATCGCTTGTTGACAATATAGATGAACTTGTTGAACTTACAAAAAAAGCCTGGCTAAACAATAAAGATGACGCTACAAGAGCATGGAAGTTTGCGTCGTTAGCAATGAAAGCAGGCAGATACGCAGACGCTATTGAAGCATTAGAGTTTTTGACACAGAATTCTCCCGAATCTATAAATTACTGGAGTCAGCTTGCAACAGCTTATCAAAAAACAGATGATCTTAATAAAGCTGAAACTACAATTAAAAAATTGATTGAGATTGAACCTGATAATCAAGATCACTATTTAAACCTCGGTATAGTTTATAAAGACAAAGGGCAGTTAAGTGCCGCGAGAGTACAGTACCAAAAAGCGGCGTCGCTAAAAAACGGATGGGGTTTGCCTATTTATTATGAAGGATTATTGTACGAGCAGGCTGCTCGTAATTGCGGCTCATTTGATTTTGAAGATAAATTAGTTTATCAGCTTGCAGTTGATACTTACAGAAAAGCTGCAAATACCGAACCTTCATTAACACAGGCGCGTGATAGAGTTTCTGCTTTATCTTCATCTGTTCCAACAAAAGAAGATTACTTTTTTAGGAAATATAAATCCGGCGCTTCAATACCTATTTCAGGAAATTGTTATGGCTGGATTGGACGTAGTGTAAGTGTTCCATAATGGCATCGCGTTTAGTTTTGTATAAATATTTTTAATTTGGAAAAGGTTCTGAAGCTATTCTTTAGAACCTTTTTCTGCTCATATCAAGCGGTTATTTTATAACAACATTATAGAAATTTTATGAACTCACAAATACAAAAAGATAAAGAAATATTAAACATCCTCGATTTAGAAATAAAACGTCAACTCGAAAATTTAGAATTAATTGCCTCTGAAAATTTTGTTAGCCCGGCAGTACTTGAAGCCGCCGGTTCAGTTTTAACAAACAAATACGCCGAAGGTTACCCCGGGAAAAGGTATTACGGCGGATGCGAGTTTGTGGATATGGCGGAGGATGTTGCTCGCGAACGATTAAAAAAATTATATAATGCTGAGTATGTAAATGTTCAGCCGCATAGTGGTTCGCAGGCAAATATGGCTGTATATATGACGCTTTTAAAACCGGGGGACAAAGTATTGGGGCTTAGTCTTGCACATGGCGGTCACTTAACTCATGGTTCTCCGGTTAATTTTTCAGGTCAATTATACAATGCAGTTGGTTACACTTTGAACCGTGAAACAAAACAACTCGATTACAATATCATTGAGGACTTGGCGAAAAAGGAAAAACCAAAAATGATTATTGCCGGGGCAAGCGCTTACTCGCGCGAGTGGGATTACGCAAAGTTTCGTCAAATTGCTGATTCAGTAGGGGCATTTTTTGTTTGCGATATGGCTCATCCCGCTGGCTTAATTGCAAAAGGACATTTAAACAATCCACTACCATATTGTGATATAGTTACATCGACAACGCACAAAACTTTGCGCGGACCGCGTGGAGGAATTATTTTGATAGGGAAAGACAAAGAAAACCCATTTGGAATAAAAACTCCTAAAGGAGACCGCACAAAAATGATGTCGGAGTTATTGGATAGTGCTGTTATGCCCGGTATTCAGGGCGGACCGCTGATGCACATTATAATGGCAAAAGCTGTTGCGTTTGGCGAAGCGCTTGATGATAAATTTTTGAGTTACACTACTCAAGTTTTAAAGAATTCAAAACGGCTTGCAGCAAAATTGATGGGTTTCGGTTTTGATGTTATTTCCGGTGGAACGGATAATCATCTTATGCTTGTTGATTTGACAAACAAAAACTTAACGGGAAAAGCTGCAGAAAATGCGCTTGGTGAGGCTGGAATTACAGTCAATAAAAACATGGTGCCATTCGATGAGAGAAGTCCATTTGTAACCAGCGGTATTAGAATTGGTACACCCGCGGTTACAACAAGAGGAATGAAAGAAGAGGATATGGATGTAATTGCATCTTTAATAAATGATGTAATCTCAAATCATACTGATAAAAATAGTATCAAAAATGTAAAAGAAAATGTTAAACAGCATTGTTCTAAATTTCCGATATTTGCTTAGTAATAAATAAACCATGAACAAAATGACAAAAAGGGAATTAAAAGATAGCCGGGATGAAGGAGAAAGCGGCGAAATGACATTTCTCGAACATCTCGAAGAGCTGCGCTGGCGTATAATCTTTTCTTTTCTTGGTCTGATAGTTGGTAGCGTTATATGCTGGATTTTTATTGACCAATTAATAAATATTGTGTTACTAAAACCCGCCAAGGATAATGGGATTATTCTGCAAAATTTAAAACCTTTCGGACAATTATTCATGTTTGTTCAGGTAGCAATAATGGGAGGTATTGTTGTTTCATTGCCGAACTTGTTTTACCAATTATGGAAATTTATAGCGCCTGCGCTGCGAAAACCGGAACGAAAATATATATCGGCAATTGTAACATTTTCTTCACTTTCATTTCTTATGGGTATTTTATTCGCTTATTATGTAATGCTTCCGTTAGTATTGAGTTTTGCGGCAAAATTCGGTTCGCAGCAAATATCCAACGAATTTGCAATTGATGAATATCTTTCACTAATAATAAGTATAATGTTAGCATCCGGGGTGGTTTTCGAAATGCCGATGATATCTTATTTCTTAACAAAACTTGGAATTCTTACCCCTAAGTTTATGCGTAAATTTAGAAAACATTCGATAGTAATTATTCTTGTTGCAGCTGCTTTCCTAACTCCCGGTACCGATCCTGTTTCTCAAATTGTGCTGGCAGTTCCGTTGGTTTTATTATACGAAATAAGTATTTTGATTTCTCAACTTTCTCAAAGAAAAAAAGAAAAAATTGATTAAAAAACAGCTATCAGAGATTAGTAAACCAATACATGATGAACTACTCATCTTCGAAAAACTTTTTAAGGAGTCTATAAAGTCAAAAGTTGGATTAGTTGATCTGATTGCACGTTATTTATTGCGACAAAAAGGGAAAAAGATTCGTCCTCTTCTCGTTTTGCTTTCGGCAAAAATTGCCGGCGAAATAAATGAAAGAACTTATCGCGGAGCTGTGCTTGTTGAATTGCTTCATACTGCTACACTAATTCACGACGATGTGGTTGATAATGCAGACAAAAGAAGAGGTTTTTGGTCAATCAATGCTGTATTTAAAAATAAGGCATCGGTATTAATGGGTGACTATCTTCTTGCCCGAGGTTTAATGATAGCAACTGAAGGGAAGGACTTTGATTTTCTTGGAGTCATTACAGATACTGTAAAAAGAATGTCTGAAGGAGAGCTGCTTCAAATTCAAAAAACGAGAAAACTTGATATAGACGAAGAAACTTACTTTAGAGTTATTTCCGACAAAACAGCGTCTCTCCTCGAAACATGCTGCCAAATTGGTGCGCTTAGCTCGTCGAATAATCCCGCGTTCCATGAGGCGATGAGAGAATTTGGTGAGGCAATTGGTATAACTTTTCAAATTAGAGATGACATTCTCGATTATGAAGGCTCAACCAGTTTAATTGGTAAACCTATTGGGGGCGATATAAAAGAAAAGAAAATCACACTCCCATTAATTCACTCATTAAAACAAGTTTCAACTAAGGAAGCAGCACGCATCCGTAAAATGATAAAAAACGGAACAAGCACTGACGGTGTAAAAGAAATTATAAATTTTGTAAGAGAGCAGAAGGGAATTGAATACGCGATTGAGACAGCCCACAATTATTCTGAGAAAGCACGCGAAGCGCTAAAAATATTTCCCGATTCACAAAGCAAACACGCTTTAGAATCACTAATCGATTTTATTATTGAGCGGAAAAATTAATTTTTCTTTTGCTTAACCTTTCTTTATTCCATGTTTAAAATTAAATCCCTTGAGAGGCTCTCGAAGCGTTAAAACCGGACATGGGGCTTTGCGAACAACTTTTTCGGCAGTGCTTCCGAAAAGAATATGCTCAACACCAGTGTGTCCATGTGTAGAAATAATTATTAAATCAATATCCTCTTCCTCGGCTGTCTCAATGATTTCAATAAATGGTTTTCCCGTTTTTACAATAGTTTTTACCTCAACCTCAGACGGAATATCCTGCTCTGCTAATTTATTCAATTCTTCTAAAGCACGCTTGTCCATTTCAAGATCGATTGAAGGGATAGCAATTTGTCCCATACTAAAATCCGGAGGGTAAACAACCGGCTCTACTACGTAAACAAGGTATAACTTTGCATTAAAACTTTTTGTAAAATTTACTGCAAAACGAAGTGAGCTTTTCGAATAGTCGGAAAAATCAATAGGAACGAGAATTTTATTTATATTAGGCTCCATAGTCTTCCTCCAAATGAATATTTAATTTTTTTTGTAAATTATAATGGTCTTCGTTTATTTTTCGCAAACGGTGAGCAATAATAAGAGCAATTCCCTGTAGCACTTTTATTCCTTTCTTGGGGAATCTTTCAATATATTCATCAAGATCGGGTTTAAATATTACTGCTAATCGTGTTTCTGAAATTGCAACTGCCGATGCAGATCTTTTGTCTCCATCTACAAGCGCAAGCTCGCCGAAAAAGTCGCCGCAACTTAAAGTTGCAAGAACCAAATTGTCATTAATTTCGTCACTTCGCTGTATTGTTACTTCACCTTCACGAATGATATATAACGCAATACCGGGATCTCCCTGATAAAAAATATATTCACCGGCAAGATAGTGCCGATTGTGAATTATTTTTACAAAATGGGTAAGATCTCGCTTACTTAAGTCGCTAAAAAGAGGAATCGATTTTAAAGATTTATGCAAATCCGTTTGATCGGCAGGGGATCGAAAAAAATTAGACCAGAAACTACTGTGTATCGGTTCATTGCTTTTTGATTTTTCCATAATAACCTCTAACTAAATATTCCTGCTTCGGCAACCCGCCAAAGTTTTTGGCAGGGAAATCTATTTTCGTAAAGTGCTCGTCCAACAATAACAGAATCAATCCCCAAATCGGTAAATTTTTGAATATCCATTAGTTCATCTTTATTTCTGATACCTCCGGATAGTGTTACATTAACGCCGGTTTCTTTGGCAATATTTAAACTATATTTTACATTAGGCCCGCCAAGAACACCATTACGTTCAACATCGGTTACAATAAATCTTGTTACCCCAAGGGCAGCCATGTCTTTTGCAAAAGTAAGATAATGAACGCCAGTGTGAACTAGTCTAGCACGTATGCAAACTTCTTCTTTTACAATATCAAGAGCGACGGATATTTTTGAAGGACCAACTTCATCCAACAATTTAATAAAATCGTCGCGCGACTCCAAAGCCATAGTTGAGATTACAATACGGCAAACACCTAACAGCAGTGCTTGTCTCGCATCTTCAATAGTTCTTATACCACCGGCAAACTCAACAGGAATAATAACCGAATTGCATATCTCTTCAATTATAACCCAGTTATCTCTAATATGGTGAGCAGCGCTGTCGAAATCGACAATATGTATAAGTTTTGCATTTTCAGCGCGCCAAATTCTTGCCATATCCACAGGGTTATTGCCATATTCTTTGCAGTTTAGTTCAGGAATGCCGTGAACAACACGCACGGTTTTTCCATCTTTAATGTCTATTGAAGGAATGACTAATAAATTTTTTTTCATTAATAATACGGTTTATTGAATAGAGTTACATTGTCAAAATAAAAAATTAACTGTAAAAATGAAATAGCTTATAAAATTATTAATTATATCAATTTGCTAACCGGCATTCGTAATAAGTTAATGTCATCAATAATTTCAACTTCTCTTATAAACTCAAAGCGGTTTTATGTTATCAAAAATAATTGCTTTCCGATTATTTCCAAATAATTATTTTTTTACTTTAATCAATTAGAATAAATCTCAATTTGCATTCTATCTCATTATGGAACATTAAATACACACTATTTTTTTTGATTATCTTCGAAATAGTGCAATAATTAACGTTTTTACGTTTGGCACAGTTGCTGACTAATAACAACGTCAACAATATAAGGAAAATGCTATGAGCCACAAACGACTGACTTTTTTATTTGTGATTCTTTCATATACTTTTTTCGTTTCATCAATTCTTATTGCCGAAACTTATTACATCTCACCAGGTGATGACATTCAGACTGTAATAAATTCGGCTGTTGCCGGTGATCTGATAATTGTGAATGACGGAACATATATTTTATCATCCCAAATTTCCATTACAAAAAATGTGACGTTTCGTAGCCAAAATGGCGCTTCTGTTACAATAATTGATGGAAATAATCTTTCACGGTGCATTTATTTAAATAATATCAGTGCAACAGTGGATGGATTTACGATAACTAATGGCCGCAACCTTAGTGGTTATGGAGGAGGCGTTCAGTGCGATAATGGAACTGTTCAGAATTGTATTATCGAGAACAATGCTTCAAGAGACGGCGGCGGAGTTGCGCTAAATGGTTCGGGGATTGTTACTAATTGTATTATTAGAAATAATACTGCTGATTGGGGTGGCGGGGTACGTTGCTTTAACGGAACTGTCAGGGGTTGTTTAATTACTGGAAATACTGCTACTCCTCACGGCGGTGGTGTAAATATTTGGAGCGGCGGACTTGTTCAAAATTGTACTATCGTAAATAACACCGCAACTGACGGCGCAGGAATCAGACTTTGGAATAATGGTGTAGTTGAAAACACAATTATTTATTCTAATACAGGTAGTAATAATTATATCATCGACGCCGGGCATGGAAATAGTCTTTCATATAGCTGTACAACTCCTTTATATGCCGGGACCGGAAATATTTCCGATGATCCGCTTTTTAAAAACCAGAACGAAAACGATTATCATCTGTCAAGCATTTCAACTCTAATAAATGCAGGGTTAAACGCCGACTGGATGAATACGGCTGTTGATTTGGACGGTAACAGCAGAAAACTTGACGCAACGGTTGATATTGGTGCATACGAATACAAAAATGTTGTAATTGGCGGTCCAATCCCAATTGCATCATGGCCTGTTGGTAACCCAATCATGTACACTAATCCACCAACATTCAACTGGTATTTGGGTACTGCCGGAACCGGTTTAACTTATCAAATTCAGTGTGTAAATGGAAGTGCACCCTGGCCAGCTGATGATGTATATGAAACTTCATCGACAATGTCTTTTACAATGCCATATGGATTAACCGGTGGTGTTCAGTACGCTTGGAGAGTAAGATCTACTAACGGCACTGAAACATCGGCCTGGTCAACTACAGAATATTTTACGATGATAACCAATACTGCGAGCGGACCGGTTGTTCCAATTGCATCATGGCCTGTTGGTAATCCAACTTTATATACAAACCCGCCAACATTAAATTGGTATCTTGGTACTTCGGCTGCTGGATTGACATATGAAATACAATGTGTAGCTGCAAGCGCTCCCTGGCCTGCAGATAATGAGTTTACAACTTCATCAATCCTATCGTATACAATGCCGATTTCCTTAATCGGAGGAGTTCAATATGCATGGAGGGTAAGATCTACTAATGGTACTGACAAGTCTGCATGGTCGTCCACCGCATTATTTACAATGGTTTCAAATACTACGGGTGGACCGGTAGTTCCAATTGCATCATGGCCTGTTGGTAATCCAACTTTATATACAAACCCGCCAACATTAAATTGGTATCTTGGTACTTCGGCTGCTGGATTGACATATGAAATACAATGTGTAGCTGCAAGCGCCCCTTGGCCTTCGGAAGATGAGTTTGCAACATCATCAATACTATCTTATTCAGTGCCTTCTGCTTTAAACGAAGCAGTTCAATATGCATGGAGAGTAAGATCTACTAATGGTGCTGACAAGTCTGCATGGTCAACTACTGCATTATTTACAATGGTTTCAAATACCGCGGGTGATCCGGTTGTTCCAATTGCATCATGGCCTGTGGCTAATGCAACAATGTATACAAATCCACCGACATTAAATTGGTATCTTGGCGCTTCGGCAGAAGGATTAACTTACGAGGTACAATGTGTACCTGAAAGCGCTTCCTGGCCTGTCGATGACGAATTTGCAACTTCATCAATACTATCTTATTCGGTGCCTTCTGCTTTAAACGAAGCAGTCCAATATGCATGGAGGGTAAGATCTACTAATGGTTCTGACAAGTCTGCATGGTCGACCACAGCATTATTTACAATGGTTTCAAATACTGCTGGAGGACCGGTTGTTCCAATTGCATCATGGCCAGTAGGAAATCCAACAATGTACTCTAATCCTCCAACTTTAAATTGGTACCTTGGTGCCTCTGCTGCGGGATTGACCTACGAGATACAATGTGTAGCAGCAAGCGCTTCCTGGCCTGTCGATGACGAATTTGCAACTTCATCCACAACATCTTTTACTTTGCTTGACGGCTTAATCAGTGGAGTTCAATACGCATGGAGAGCAAGATCTACTAATGGTACTGACAAGTCCGCATGGTCAACCACTGCATTGTTCACTATGGCAGCGGGCGCATCTCCGGTTCAGCCTATTACTGCAACTCCAATAGATTATATAACGCTAAATACTTCTTCTCCTGAATTATTCTGGTACCTGCCAACCGCTGCAGCTTCTCAACAATATGAGTTAAGCTACTCAACTTTTTCAGATATGTCTAATGCAGTTTTAATCAGTAACATTAATTCGTTGAAGTATCAATTAGATAATTTGAATAGCGGTAATACATACTATTGGACTGTTCGATCAATAAAATCCGATGGTAGTACTTCAATTGCTTCACAAAAAGGCGCATTTAAAATTGGGATGGTGACAGATGTAAATGATTCAAAAAAATTGGATATTCCCAAAATATTTAATATGTCTCAAAACTATCCTAATCCATTTAATCCGGTTACCACAATAAGTTACTCATTACCGTTTGATTCAAAAGTTGTAATAACAGTATATAACGTATTAGGGCAAGAAGTAAGACTGCTAAAGAATGAAATTGTTTCTGCGGGAAATTATGAAGTTCAGTTTAATTCTTTAAATCTTTCGAGCGGATTATATTTTTATACTATCCAAGCAAACGCTTTGGACGGCAGTAAAAATTTTAGCGAAGTGAAAAAAATGATACTGATGAAATAGGACGGCGTTTAATAGCCGCTCATTAACGAGCGGCTCAATTAAATCGGTAAAATATTTCAAAAGAAATTTACATGCCAAGCTATGTTTAAAAAGTATCAGATTGTATCGTTTTAACAGTGCTTTATTGGCAATGAAAATTATGAGCTTTTTTAAAACAAAAAAACCTACTCGTTAATGAGTAGGTTTTTTATTTGTGACCCCAAGGGGATTTGAACCCCTGTTACAGCCGTGAAAGGGCTATGTCCTAACCACTAGACGATGGGGCCTTGAAATTCACATTTACAAAATTTAATAGAACAAATCTGGGTGAGCGATGGGATTTGAACCCACGACCCCCAGGGCCACAACCTGGTGCTCTAACCAACTGAGCTACGCTCACCATGAAGAATTAAAAACTAAAACGAAAAATTGAAAAAAATAAATTTATAATTTCAAATTTATCATTTTTAATAGTGTTTGTACGCCCGAGTGGATTCGAACCACTAACCCCCAGCTTAGAAGGCTGGTGCTCTATCCGATTGAGCTACGGGCGCAGAATAAATCTTTTTCTGCACTGTAAATATAAAATTATTACAGCTGAGTTGCTCAAGCCAGTAGGAAAAAAAGCAAACTAAAAACATATTTAGTTATAATAACTGGCATATTTCAAGTTGCCGTTCCAACTCGAAGAATCGGAAATAAAAACAAAATGTCGGGGCGGCAGGATTCGAACCTGCGACCTTCCCGATTCCATCGGGACACGATGAACGGGAAAATAAAAACAAAATGTCGGGGCGGCAGGATTCGAACCTGCGACCTCCTGCTCCCAAAGCAGGCGCGATGAGCCGGGCTACGCTACGCCCCGAAACAAATTTTCAAAAACAGACAATAAATATATAGGAGTATCTTTAAAAAAACAATTCTTACTCTAAAGAAAATAAAGATATTTGCAGTTTCGCTCAAATTATTTCCGTTATTAAGTCTCTTTTTGCCCCGGAGGTTTATTTTGTTCAATCTGGCTAAAAAAAATCTATTAAAAGTTTTCGTGGCAACTCTTGATATTGTCAATAAAAATTATTAATGTTTCTACCGATAATATTAACAATATACGGGGTTGTTATGAAAACAAAAATTTTGCTTCTTGTCGTTCTTATTTTTTCGGCTTCTATCTTTGCGCAAACTTCGCAGTTTAACTTAAACGAGTATAAACTTTTCTTGCAGCAAAATGCTAATATCACAGCCGATCAACTTCTTCAAATGCACCCTGCCGGAATGTTTGAAGGCAATATAAATTTGCCAACTAATGATGCCCTTTATTACGACTCAATAAAAACATTATATGCGTTGACAAACTTTGAAGAAAATTTAATAGAGTCTCATGGCTTTATGGTAAGCGAGCGTTTAAAGTTCGATTCGTTCGGCGAAGCATTCCTTGATGTTTATCATAAAGATTTGCCTGTAATGGTAACCACCGATGCAATACTTCATGCGTTCCACATTTCTTATGATAAAGTTCTAAAAAATATGGAACTCGGAAAAATTATTGATGAAGTTACCGATATTTTAAACGGAATGCATCAATCAATGCCTCAGTTAACTGCACTATACAACACCAATCCTGATATGCTGACAAAACTAAAAGATGTTGATATTTATGTTACAGTTGGCAGAAAGCTTATGGGAATTTCCGCCTCACCATATTATTCCGACAATGGTTCATTCATCGATACCCTCATCCAGTTAATAATGGATGCTGATGGAATTGGAACTTTGAATCTGTTTTCGAGCAACTGCCGAAGTTACGATTGGAGCCAATTTAAACCGCGCGGTCATTATGTTGATCCTCAATATCCTGAACTTAAAAAATACTGGCGCACGATGATATGGTACGGAAGGATGGAAATATACCTTGGTAAGCTTTCGGGTATGGATCCGTTTTGTGAACCTCAAACACCCGAAGATATTAAACGACAGGTGATAGATGCATTTTTAATTCGTCAGCTCATCGAAATTAGCGGCGTTAGAAGTAAAGTTGACGATGTTGAAGATATGATCAAATTTTTTGTTGGTGAGCAGGATAATGTAACGCTTGCCAATCTCGATTTCTTAAAAACGGCTGCATCAATTAATTCACCCGCTGATCTTCTTAATGATACTAAACTTAAAGAGTTTCACGATTCACTTGCAAACCAATCATTTGCATATCAGTTGATAATGTCGCAATTACTCTCTTCCGATCCTATGTCGCCGGATAGCATCTCTCCGGCATCTGCATTCTTACTTTTCGGGCAGCGGTTTGTTGTTGATTCTTATGTTATGTCCCAAGTTGTTTACGACCGAATAAAATATGCAGGCGGTCAGGTATGCCGGTTATTCCCATCATCATTAGACCCTTTGTTTGCGCTTGGTAATGATGCGGCTTTGCAATTATTAAAACCTGAATTAGAAACATACCATTATAGTTATATCCTTGCAGGACTCCGATATTTATTCGACAATTATTCGGACGACTATTGGAGAAGTTCACTTTATAACGCCTGGGTTGGATCTATCAGACAATTAAATCCACCCGAAGATAGAACAACTCTTCCTCAGTTTATGACAACGGCAGCCTTCTGGCAGGAAAAATTAAATACTCAATTATTTTCTTGGGCACAGTTACGGCATGATAATTTGCTATATGCAAAACAATCTTATACCGGAATACCAATCTGTTCTTACCCGTATGGTTATGTTGAACCGTTTTCAGAATTTTATCAGTCTCTCAAAACTTTTTCGGTAATCGCTAAAAATAAATTCCAGGGGATGACATTTTCTGATCCGACTTACAAACAAAAGTTGATTGATTATTATGATAATTTTTCTTTAACAATGGATACGTTAAAATCAATCTCGGAGAAAGAGCTTTCCGGTACATTATTATCTTTGGAAGAAATAAACTTTCTTAAGGGAATAGTCTACGAAGGGTCTTCAGGTTGTGCCCCGGGATTTGATGGTTGGTATCCAAAACTATTTCTTATGGATGATGAAACGCAATTCAAAGGCTTAATGGAAAAAGAAAATATTGTTGCGGATATACACACAACACCCGCTGATTGCTGGGGAAATATTTACGGATGGATAACACACGTTGGCACCGGGTACACAAATCTTGGCGTGTTTATAGCCAATGTTCCTTCCGGTGAAAAAATTGCGTTTGTTGGTCCGCTAAATAGTTATTATGAATATGTAACCGATAATTTTCTAAGACTTACAGATGAAGAGTGGACTGCTACTTATTTACAGTCTGCCGCAAGACCATCGTGGGTAAATTTATATCTTGCAGACAGTACCGGCAGCAGTCGAGGTGAAGGAGCTACACTTATTACAGGAATCAAAAGAAATGTTGATGAAGTAATACCGGAAAGTGATATAATTTTAAATAATTATCCGAACCCTTTTAATCCTTCCACCATCATTCATTTTACTGTCCCGTATGATCGAAGCAATCAGATTGTAAAACTATCACTGTATAATATTCAGGGAGAATTGGTTGAAACTCTAATTGATACTAATTTACCTTCAGGTAGTTATGTAACAAAATGGAATGCTAAAAATTTTGCGAGCGGTATTTATATTTGTTCAATTTTTGTAGGTGAGAAAAACAAAACGCTGAAGCTAACACTTGTTAAATAGTTATAACGGCGTCCTTTTTTTTGCAAAATAAAACCATTTATTTTAAATTTTTGCCCGGTATTAAACCGGGCTTTTTATTTAGCAACAACCTTTTTATTTTTATTTTGTAATTGAAAAATAATCCAGGATTTGGTATGGCTAATCACAAAAAAACTCCTTACATTAATTTAAATCTTAATGTCAGAGGTTTACCGCAATCGGCAACTCTCGCTATCAATGAACGTAGCAATAAACTTAGACAAGAGGGGAGGAAAGTATATAAACTTGGTCTTGGTCAATCACCTTTTCCTGTGCCGCAGCCTGTGGTTGATGAATTAAAAGTAAACGCGCATCAAAAAGACTATTTGCCGGTTAAAGGATTAATGAGGCTCCGCAAAGCAGTGGCTGAATACCATTGTCGTGTGAACGGAACTTGCCACAATGAGGAGGATGTATTAATCGGACCAGGTTCAAAAGAATTAATGTTTCTACTCCAGTATGTTTATTATGGCGATTTAGTTATTCCAACACCAAGTTGGGTTTCATACGCACCACAAGCGCATATAATAGGGAGGCAGGTGAGATGGTTGAAAACCAAACCTGAAAATAATTGGGTTTTAACCGCCCCGGAACTGGAAGCCCAATGCAAAAATGATCCGGACAAACCAAGAGTTTTAATTATTAACTATCCCTCAAATCCTACAGGCTTAACCTACCAGAATGGAGAATTAAAAGAATTAGCACGTGTTGCCAAAAAGCATAAAGTAATACTTCTTTCCGATGAAATTTATGGAGAATTGCACCATAAGGGAAAACATATTTCAATTTCGCGTTATTACCCCGAAGGCACTATTATAAGCAGCGGGTTAAGCAAATGGTGCGGTGCCGGGGGATGGCGTTTAGGAACATTTACGTTTCCTCCTTCAATGAGGTGGCTGCTTGATGCAATGGCTGTTATGGCAAGCGAAACTTTTACATCCACAAGCGCACCGATACAATATGCGGCGGTTAGAGCTTTCAAAGGCGGTCCCCTAATTGAAAAATATTTGTGGCGCAGCAGATGGATTTTAGCTAAACTTGCCGGTGTAATATCAAATAAATTTATTGAAGCCGGTGTAGATGTTATCCCGCCCCACGGGGCTTTTTATATGTTCCCTGATTTTAGTCCATTGAAAAATAGACTAATCCTCAAGGGAATAACCGGCAGCAAATCATTTAGTCAAAAATTGTTGGAGGATACAGGTGTAGCGCTGCTTCCGGGAGAAGTTTTCGGAAGACCAGCCGAAGAATTAACAGTTAGAATAGCATATATTGATTTTGATGGTGTGCGGGCTATTTCAGCTGCGGAAAATATTGAATCTCAATCAGATATTGATGATGATTTTATATCCTTGTATTGCGGTAACACCATCGAAGCGATTGATAAAATTTGTGAATGGGTTAAAACTTAGAATTAAAATACAATGAATAATATATTATTAGCTTCTCTCGGCGCCGCAATTGGCGGTGGTTTTCGTTATTGGCTTTCGAATGCTGTGTATAAATTTCTGCCGGAAAACTTTCCATACGGCACTTTAACTGTAAACGTATTAGGCAGTTTCCTCCTTGGAATTTTTGTTTACTATTTTCATGAAAAAGAACTACTTTCAAATGAAATGAGAATTCTTCTTACAGTAGGATTTTGCGGCGGGTTTACAACTTTTTCTACATTTTCATTCGAAACTATTGCTTTACTGCAGGACTCTCAATTTACAGCAGCTTCATTAAATGTTTTTCTAAACATTGTACTATGTCTTGCGGGAGTTTTTGCCGCGTATCTTATTTCAAAAATATTTATGTGAGTTTATTATGCTTATTGAAGGTGATGCAAAACTACTAAGAATATTTGTCGGTGAATCGGATAAACTGGGAGGCACCCCGGTTTACGAAAATATCGTGTTAGAAGCGAGGAAATCGGGTCTAGCGGGCGCGACAGTTACAAAAGGAATAATGGGTTTCGGAGGTTCCAGCAGACTTCACACAGCAAAAATATTACGGCTTTCAGAAGATATGCCGCTTGTAATTGAGATTGTCGACTCTATAGAAAAAATTGAAAATTTTATTCCTTTAATTAATGAAATATTCGAGAAAGCTAACTGCGGTGGTTTAATAACAATGGAAAAGATGCAAATTATTAAGTATACCGCCGATAAAAATAAACTACTTTAATTTGAATTGTACTTTTAATAATCTGAATCAAGTAAAATGTTTTCTCGAAAAATTAGTTTGATTCTTCATAAAAAAATCTCCGAATTAAGGCTACTGAGGTTTAACATAAAATTGGCGGTTAAACTTCCATCTAATTGAAATAGGTAATACGATCAATTTTATGACATATTCTGAAATTACTTTGTGAGTAAGTATTCGGTTACGAAATATTTGTATAATCTTAACCAAATACTTATTTTTGTCGTCTAAATTTCCCAAGTATTCAAGGATTAAAAATGAGCGAACTCAAAGGAAAGATTATCCAGGTAATTGGACCGGTTGTTGACATTGAATTTGAAGGTGGACATCTACCCAAAATATTAAACGCAGTTAGAATTCCCCGAACCACCACAGAAGGAGTTGAAGATATACTTATTGTTGAAGTTCAACAGCATCTTGGTGAAGATAGAGTGCGTGCTGTTGCGATGGACTCTACCGATGGTTTAGTTAGAGGGATGGATGCGTTTGATGAGGGCGCTCCAATAACTGTCCCTGTTGGACCAGAGACACTCGGAAGATTAATAAATATTATTGGAAAAGGCATCGACGGTCTCGGAGAAATAAAAACCGAGAAAAAATACCCGATCCACAGACCAGCACCCTTATTTAAAAACCTTTCTACAAACAGTGATGTTTTTGAAACAGGTATAAAAGTTATCGATCTTATTGAACCATACTCTAAAGGCGGTAAAACCGGACTTTTTGGCGGTGCCGGTGTTGGTAAAACTGTTATTATCCAGGAACTTATTCATAACATTGCTCAAGAACACGGCGGTTATTCGGTGTTTGCAGGCGTTGGTGAAAGAACCCGTGAAGGTAACGATCTTTGGTTAGAAATGAAAGAATCCGGCGTGCTTGAAAAAACAGCGCTTGTTTTCGGACAAATGAACGAACCTCCGGGCGCGCGTCTTAGAGTGGCATTAACAGGTTTAACAATAGCAGAGTACTTTAGAGAAGAGGAGGGAAGAGATGTTCTTCTTTTTATCGACAATATTTTCCGTTTTACGCAAGCTGGTTCAGAGGTAAGTGCGCTTCTGGGTCGTATGCCTTCCGCAGTTGGTTATCAACCAAATCTTGCTACCGAAATGGGCGCTTTGCAGGAAAGAATAACATCAACCGAAAAAGGTTCAATCACTTCTGTACAGGCAATTTATGTGCCTGCCGACGATTTAACTGATCCCGCTCCTGCCGCTGTATTTGCTCACCTTGATGCAACAACAGTACTTAGCCGCCAAATTTCGGAACTCGGTATTTATCCGGCTGTTGACCCTCTCGATTCAACTTCGCGAATTCTTGAACCAGGGGTAATCGGTCAGGAACATTACGATGTCGCAACAAATTGCAAAGAAATTCTTCAGCACTACAAAGATTTACAGGACATTATAAACATTCTCGGTATGGATGAACTTTCCGATGAGGATAAAACCGTTGTAAGAAGAGCAAGAAGAATTCAGAGATTTTTCAGCCAGCCCTTCCACGTTGCGGAACAATTTACCGGCTTCAAAGGAAAGTATGTTAAAATTGAAGATACTATAAGAGGCTTTAAGGAAATTATTGATGGTAAACATGATGATTTGCCTGAGTCTGCTTTTATGTACGTCGGTACCATTGAAGAAGCTATTGAAAAAGCAAAAGCGATGAAATGATGATGCGAACAATAAATCTTGAAATAATTACCCCTTCAAAAAAAGCATTCTCGGATGAGGTAAAATCAATTACGGTTCCCGGAACAAAAGGAAGTTTCCAGGTACTGTATAACCACGCTCCTTTGATATCTACATTTGAAGTTGGGGAAATAAAGATATCCCTGCCGGATGAAAAAGTTATTCACTTTGCCACCGGCGGCGGTACAGTTGAAGTAAATAAAAATAAAGTTTTAGTTTTAGCCGATTCGGTTGAACTTGTAGGTGATATCGATTTAGACAGAGCTAAACATGCTGAACAAAGAGCCGCTGAACGGCTTCAGAACAGAAATAGCGGAATGGATATTACCCGCGCCGAACTTGCGTTAGCGCGTGCTGTTAATAGACTGAAACTTGCTGATAAGTACAGCAGCTAATTACAAAATACAAACTTGAATATAAAAGCCGCTTTGATTTTTTGAAGCGGCTTTTTTTACGACAACCAGGTTTATAAAATGAAAGGTTTGTTTGTACCTTTTCTAATTACTCTCAATAGTTAACAAAATTATTTTATCTTTGCACATTAATTATCAAGTTATGTTAATAATGAAAAAACTAATAATCCTCATTCCGTTACTCTTTGCTATTTTATTAAATTCTTGCCAAAACGAACAGCCGGAGCAAAAAGTGAGCAGACCACTTTACACTTTAAAAGATAATCCTCAGTTACCCCTATTTAATGCAGCAAATGCTTACTCTCAAATAGAAAAACAGGTTTCGTTCGGTCCGAGAAATCCAAATTCCAGGGGGCATGCTGCCGCTCTACTTTACCTCGAAAATGAATTAAAACAATATGCAGATCAAATGGAACTGCAAAAATTTTCATACACCGGCTATAAAGGGGAAAGATTAGAGTTGACAAACATCATCGGCAAATTTAATCCTGAAGAAAAAAGTAGAATATTATTAACCGCGCACTGGGATTCACGACCATGGGCAGATCAGGAAAAAGATTCTACGAAACATAATACTCCAATTCTCGGTGCAAACGATGGCGGAAGCGGCGTCGGGGTTCTGCTTGAAATTGCAAGACTTTTAAAAAATCAAAAAGTTGATTATGGGATTGACATCGTCTTCTTTGATGGTGAAGACTACGGCAAACACGACGATCTATCCTATTTTTGTCTTGGTTCAAAATATTTTTCATCCCGCCTTCCCGCAAACTATACTCCTATCTTTGGTATCCTTTTAGATTTGGTTGGAGATAAAGAAGCTGTCTTTATGAAGGAAGGTTATTCCAATCAGTTTGCACCCGATATAATAAATTTGGTATGGGGACTCTCAAATAGTTCCGGAGCTTCTCAATTTGTCAACCAGGTTGGTCCGGCTATTTATGATGATCATGTGCCTTTAAACCAGGCAGGTATTCGGACAATAGATATTATAGACATAGATCTCGTCGGTGGACAAACACCGGTTGAAAGAAGAAATTACTGGCACACACTTAAAGATGGAATGGAAAACATTAGTGAACAGACCTTGCAGAACGTCGGCAATGTGTTAGTAAACGTAATTTATTCACTAAAGTTTTATAATTGATAAATTATTTATGAGTCTACTAAAAAAAGGTAGGTTATGACCTTTTAATTTGAACGCGTGAATGAAATAAAATATTTATTTATTTCAAACAACTAATATGTACAACAAAAAAGTTTGAGTATTTAATCAATTGAATAGTTAACCATATGAAAAAGTATAAAGAATTTATAATAACCGCCGACCCATATAACGAAGAAATTATAAGCAGTTTGTTATGGCAGCTAGATATTGACGGGATTAACGAAGAAGTAAATTGTTTAAAAGTTTTTGTCGCAAAGGAAAACTGTATTTCGGTTAAAGATATTGAAACTGTGTTAAACGCTGCAATCCGCGAAAATTTATTGCGGAGTTTTAGTATTGAAGAAAACATTATTGAAGATAAAAACTGGAATGAAGAGTGGGAAAAAAGTATCAATGTAATTGAGGTATCTGACAGAATAGTTATTAAACCCACATTTAGAGATTACGATAAAAAACCGGGACAAATTATAATTACCATCGATCCGAAAATGTCATTCGGAACAGGTGAGCACCAAACTACAAAACTTGTATTAAAACTTATTGAAGAAGTTGATCTTCAGAATAAAAAAATATTAGACGTGGGAAGCGGAACAGGTGTTCTCGCAATTGCTTCGGTTAAATTAGGCGCAGCCTCTGCCGTTGCAATAGATAATGATGAATGGTGCTTAGATAACGCGCGGGAAAATTGCGAACTCAACGATTGTACTAATAAAGTAACAGTATTGATGGGTGAAATAAAAAATGTTGAGGATAAAAATTATGATGTTATACTCGCTAACATTCAGAAGAATGTATTATTAGCAATAAAAGATGATATTGCGCTGAGAATAAAAAAAGGAGGCGTGTTAATTCTTTCTGGCTTGCTTGAAAACGATGAAGAAGATATCTCACACGAATATGCGTTGAACGGTTTCAAAAAAATATTAACGCAAAAAATGGACGACTGGATTGCAATTAAATTTGTGAAAAATTAATTAAAAACTATATTTGGCTGGAGTTAAGATGAGCGCAGAAGCGAATAAAATTATTTATTCGATGATTGGGGTGAGCAAGTTTTATGATAAACGACCTATATTAAAAGATATTTACCTATCCTATTTTTATGGTGCTAAAATCGGAGTTCTTGGGCTTAACGGATCGGGAAAAAGTTCTTTATTAAATATTCTTGCCGGTGTTGATAAAGACTTTAACGGCGAAACTACAGTTGCTCCCGGATTCACTATCGGAATTTTAGAACAGGAGCCAAAACTTGATGACAATAAAACTGTTCGCGAAATTGTTGAAGAAGGCGTTCAGGAGGTTGTAAATGTGCTTCGCGAGTTTGACGAAATAAATGCAAAATTTGCAGAAGAAATGTCCCCTGAAGAGATGGATGAACTTCTCGAAAGACAGGGCAAAGTTCAAGACAAACTTGATGCTTTGGGTGCATGGGATCTCGATTCAAAACTTGAAATGGCTATGGACGCGCTCGGATGTCCTCCCGGCGATACACCCGTAAATGTCCTTTCAGGTGGTGAAAGGAGAAGGGTAGCGTTGTGCCGATTACTTCTTCAAAAACCAGACATACTTTTACTGGACGAGCCGACAAACCACCTTGATGCAGAAACTATTTTATGGCTCGAAGCTGAATTAAACCGGTATCCGGGCACTATAATTGCTGTTACTCATGATCGGTACTTCCTCGATAATGTTGCAGGTTGGATACTTGAACTTGACAGAGGACAGGGAATACCTTATAAAGGGAATTATTCTTCATGGCTTGAACAAAAACAAATAAGACTCAAACACGAAGAGAAAAAAGAAACTGAAAGGCAAAAAACCCTCCAACGTGAATTGGAATGGATTCGTATGTCCCCAAGCGGCAGACATGCAAAATCGAAAGCCCGTATTACATCATACGAAACGATGTTGAAAGAGGAAAAAGAAAAGCAAAAAAAAGATCTTGAAATTTATATCCCCGCCGGTCCTCGTCTCGGAAGTGTTGTTATTGAAGCTGAAAATATTTCTAAAAGTTATGGCGATAGACTGCTTTTTGAAAATATAAAATTTTCGCTTCCGCCTGGTGGAATTGTCGGAATAATCGGTCCTAACGGTGCTGGTAAAACAACTTTATTCAGAATGATCGTAGGACAAGAGAGCCCTGATTCCGGTTCATTTAAAAAAGGAGAAACCGTAAAATTAGCTTACGTCGATCAAAGCCGGGATGTATTAATTCCCGAAAAAACTGTTTGGGAAACAATAAGCGGAGGTAACGATACTTTTCAACTTGGTGAGAAGACGATTAACAGCCGCGCATATGTGGGGCAGTTTAATTTTTCAGGCGCCGACCAGCAAAAAAAAGTTGGCGTTCTTTCCGGCGGCGAAAGAAATCGCGTGCATCTTGCAAGGATACTAAAGGAAGGTGCAAACGTTATACTACTTGATGAACCAACAAACGATCTTGATGTAAATACTATGCGTGCTCTTGAGGAAGCATTGCTTAACTTTGCGGGGTGTGCAGTGGTAATAAGTCACGATCGCTGGTTTTTAGATAGAATATGTACTCACATTTTATCCTTTGAGGGGGAAAGTAAAGCTGTTTGGTTCGAAGGTAATTTTTCCGATTACCAGGACAACAGACGCCAGCGACTCGGGAAAGATGCCGATGTGCCGCATAGAATAAAATATAAAAAATTAACAAGAGGCTGACGGCAAAAATTTAAGTTTATTAAACGAAAAATAATTACAAAACTTTAATTTTAATCTTTAACTAAAAATGAAAGCTCTGACCGGGGGCATCTACACTCACACTTTTAAAGCTTTCAGTTTTGTTTTAGGGCGCTCGTTTATATTCAAAAGTTTATATAGATTTGTATGCAAGATTCTATATTAGATCCAACACTCTTTTCACCGCCATAAAATATTTGCGGTACAATTTTAAAATAACCACAGGTTAAAATTGCTTTTACTCAATGCAACTGTAGAAAAATCAATCGAAATTGACAATAATATTTTCTTGTTAAAAGTATTCTCCCCTGGACTTACATCTATTGTTAAACCGGGTCAATTTTTGAATGTTAGGGTTTCCGAAACTGTGTATCCATTACTTCGTCGTCCGTTCAGTGTTTGCGATGTAGAAGGTGATTATTTTTATTTGATGTTTAACATTTACGGTGAAGGAACAAAAATACTTTCGAGAAAAGAAAAAGGGGAATCGCTTGATTTTTTAGGACCGCTCGGCAACGGATTTAACATTGAAGGTGATTACGAGATTGCAGTAATTGTTGCCGGTGGTCTTGGTGCAGCTCCCTTCCCGTTTTTTACAAGAAAAATTAGTGAACATAAGGAGGTAATCTCGTTTATCGGTGGAAAATCGATGCGCGATGTAATTACATACGGAATGAAAAATGTTTCGATAGCCACGGATGACGGTTCGCGAGGATTCCACGGAAATGTAATCGATTTATTAAAAGAAAAAATTGACGAGTTAAATAAGAAAAAAATTAAAATATTTAGCTGCGGTCCAAGTGCAATGTTAAGGGCTCTAAAAACATTTGCAATAGAAAACGAATTTGAGTGCGAGGTATCTACGGAATGTGCTATGGCGTGCGGTTTCGGAATTTGTCAGGGCTGCCCGATTGAATCCACAGAGCATCCCGAAAAGTATTTTCTTGTGTGTAAAGATGGACCTGTCTTTAACGTAAAGGATGTGGTAATATGAGCAAGGTTGATCTATCATTACAAATAGGTTCGCTTAAATTAAGAAATCCGATCATGCTTGCGTCGGGCACTGTAGGTTATGGAAATGAAATTGCAGAGTTTACTGATTTAAATAAAATCGGGGCTATAGTTACGAAATCATTAAGCCTAAAACCGCGAAAAGGAAACGCTCCGCAGAGAATAGTTGAAACCCCTGCCGGGATGTTAAACGCGATAGGTCTAGCAAATGTAGGTGTTGAACAATTTTTAAAAGAAAAAATTCCATTCTTAAGACAATATGATATCCCATTAATTTGTAATATTGCCGCAAGCACAATTGAAGAATATGTTGAGTGCACAAAAATTCTTACTTCTGAAGAAACCATAAAAGCTTTTGAGATAAATGTTTCATGCCCAAATGTAAAAGAGGGGGGACTTCAATTTGGCAATTCGTGTCCAATGGTTTCTGAAATTACAGCAAGGGTAAAAGCGGAAACCGATAAACCTGTAATAATAAAACTTTCACCAAATGTTTCAAGCATTGCCGAGTTTGCAAAAGCCGTTAAGGACGAAGGCGGGGATGCGGTTTCAGCAATAAATACTTTAGTGGGAACATCGTTCGACATATTTACAAAACGCCCGAAATTAAAAAATATTACGGGAGGTCTATCGGGTCCAGCAATTAAGCCTGTGGCTCTTGCAAAGGTATTGGAAATAAAACAAAAAGTTGATATCCCGATTATCGGCATCGGCGGTATTATGAATTGGAAAGATGTTATTGAGTTTATGATAGTTGGAGCATCTGCTGTGCAAATCGGCACTTTAAATTTTATCGATCCATATGCTTCAGAAAAAATTGTTGCCGAACTTGAAAACTATTGTACCGAAAATGGAATTAATAAAATAAGCGAATTGACAGGCTCGTACATTTTGTAATTTTCAGAAAATAAATAATTAGTCTAATCATTCAGTTAATAATTAGTAATTGTACTTCTAAGAAATATAGTATGAACTTACAGAAATCATTGGATAAACTTTTTTCACTTCACACATTCGGTGTAAAGTTAGGTTTGGATAATATAACAAATTTTTTATCTACAATGGATAACCCCCAGCGGAAGATAAAGTGTTTTCATATTGCCGGTTCTAACGGTAAAGGAAGCACCTCCGCATTTCTCGCAAGTATGTTATATGAATTCGGTTATAATGTTGGTTTATACACGTCGCCGCATTTTATAAAATTTAATGAAAGAATAAAAATAAACGGTATTGATATACCGGATGAATTTGTTGCTGCTTTCATTGAAAAGCATGAAGGTTTTATTGATGAAAATAAATTGACTTTTTTTGAAGTAACAACAGCAATGGCTTTTCAATATTTTGTTGATGAAAAGGTTGATTACGCAGTTATTGAAACCGGTCTGGGTGGAAGGTTAGATGCGACGAATGTGTTAAACCCTCTTGCGGTTGTTTTAACCTCTATTAGTCTGGAGCACACTAATATTCTCGGTGAGTCCATCCGGCAAATTACATTTGAAAAAGCTGCTATTATAAAAAAATCAATTGAAGTATTTTGCGGTAAACTCTCGCTTGAAGCCTTTGATGTTATTGAAAAAAAAATCGAGGAAACTGGGAGTGAACTTTTCAAGATTGAGGATTATACGGTTCTAAAGGGAAGAAAATTAGAACTTTATACGGAAGAGATAGAATTTGATGATTGGACAATGCCGCTGAAAGGCGAATACCAAAAATATAACGCGGCTCTTGCAGCCCTTACTATTATCAAAACCCTTGATGTTAATGATTATCAGCATATCTGCAATGGAATAAAAAATGTTATTTCAAATACAGGTTTCCAAGGAAGGTATGAATTTTATAAAAATAATCCGACAATAATTTTTGACTCAGCCCATAATGAAGAAGGACTTGAAAATTTTCTCTCTGAATTTGTTAGAGACTCAGAAAACTATCAAAAAAAGGTTCTTTTATTCGGGGCAATGAAAGATAAGGCAATACGGTCAATGTTAAAGATAGCCGCTCCTCATTTCGATAATATATTTGTCACTTCAATTAATTATGAGAGGGCGGCAGTTGTTGAAGAAATTATGAAAATGGCTTCCGAACTGAATATTAAAGTAGATATTGTTAGAAACCCGGCTGAATTCGTACTTTCTTTCGAATCCGAACCAAATGATGCCTGCCTTGTTGTGCTTGGCAGTATGTATCTGCTTGGTGAGGTAAAAAGCGAAATAAAACGAAAACAAATTGCTTGACATTTTTAGCGAATAAATGTAAGTTTCGTATGAACCTCTTGTTACTTTATGTTATAGTAGAAGAAACAAGTAAATTAACCCCTTATCTTTTCCGGAATTTGCCGTTGGTGAAAAGAAGTTTTCTTTCAAAAAAAAAATCAAAATTATGTTCATAATAAATCAGGAATAATGTTAAATGGATATTTCCGAACTCAAATCAAAAAAAATAGTTGAATTAAATGCCATTGCCAAAGATTTAGGAATTTCTGGCTATAGCGATTTGAGAAAACAAGAATTAATCTTTAAAATTTTAGAAGCACAGACATCTAAAGATGGCTTAAGTTTTTCAAGAGGAGTGCTTGAAGTACTCCCCGATGGATATGGCTTTCTCCGCTCGTCTGACTACAATTATCTCCCTTCACCGGATGATATTTATGTTTCGCCATCTCAGATTAAAAAATTTAGTTTAAGAACCGGTGATTTTGTTAGCGGGCAGGTAAGACCGCCAAAAGAAGGTGAGCGTTTCTTTGCTCTGTTAAGAGTAGAGGCTGTAAACGGACTCGACCCCGAAGGCATTAGAGAACGTACATTATTTGACAATTTAACCCCGGTCTATCCAACCAGACGTTTAATGCTCGAATCGGTTCCCGGTGAATATTCGATGAGAATAATGGACTTACTTTCACCGATCGGGAAAGGACAAAGAGGTCTTATTGTTTCTCCACCTAAAAGCGGTAAAACTATTCTCCTTCAAAAAATCGCAAACTCTATCACAAGAAATCACCCGGAAGTAAAACTTATAATCCTTTTAATAGATGAACGCCCTGAAGAAGTTACAGACATGGAGCGATCAGTTAAAGCTGAAGTTATAAGTTCCACTTTTGATGAACCTGCAGAGAGACATGTTCAGGTTGCCGACATGGTAATTGAAAAAGCTAAAAGAATGGTTGAAGCAAAAGAAGATGTTGTTATTCTTCTTGATTCAATAACAAGACTTGCAAGGGCGCACAATATTGTTGTTCCCCATTCGGGAAGAATTCTATCAGGTGGTGTTGATTCAAACGCTCTTCACAAACCAAAACGTTTCTTCGGCGCAGCTCGTAATACTGAAGATGGCGGAAGCTTAACTATAATTGCAACTGCATTAATAGATACTGGCAGCCGTATGGATGATGTAATTTTTGAGGAATTCAAAGGTACCGGTAACATGGAACTTGTTCTTAATCGTGATCTTAGCGATAGAAGAATATTCCCTGCAATTGATGTTAATCGTTCAGGCACAAGACGCGAAGACTTGTTAATGAAAGAAGATGAACTTTCTAAAGTCTGGATTCTTAGAAAAATTCTTAGTGATTTTAGTCCTGTTGAAGCAATGGAATTTTTGCTTGACAAGATGAGAGGCACAAAAAACAACAAAGAATTTTTGACCAATATGAATAGCTAAATAAAAGGGAAACGGCATGAAAAGTATAACATCTATAATAATTATAATTATACTTTTTGCTCAAGCCGACAATCTTTTTGCTCAGTACGATACTACTAAGTATCTCTGGCCCTATTCGCCAATGAATTTGCAGAGACCAATAACAGGCACATTCGGGGAGTATAGAAGCACTTCTGTTGAAGGACATTATCATAATGGCACAGATATTCCAAATCCTGCCGGAACACCGGTTCTGGCAGTTCTTCCCGGGGTTGTTGCTGTCGCTTACAACGATGGTTCAACCGGTTACGATTCCTACATTCGCGTTACATCTCAAATTAACGGACAATCCAAAAACATAACCTACTATCATACTAATCCATCGGTATCTGTAGGGCAATCGGTTATTGTCGGTCAACAGATTTCCACTGTCGCAATCGATCATGTGCACATGATTGAGTATAAACTTGGTAATACTCTCACCGGCGCTCAAATAAACGCAATTCGCCAAAACGGCGGCTTGTTAAATTATGTTGATACATGGAAACCACATATCAGATATGTAAAATTTTTACTTGATGGTACGAATACTTTTCTTTCACCGAATGCACTCGGAAGCAAGGTTGACATAATAACTCATGTTCAGGAAGAAAACGGGACTACTTCTTCATCAAAAAATAATGGCACCTATAAAATAGGTTATAAAATTTTAGCTGCCGATAGCCAGACGGTTGTATATAACCCGCCGGATGATGGACTGCGTTATGAATATTATAATTTGCCCGGGAATCAGTATGTAAACATTAACTATTATCAACCCGAATCCAGCACAAGCCAGCATGTTTACAATGTTACAAGTGGAAGCGGTGCATCAAATGTTATATCTACACAAGTAGTTTCTAATAACTTTTGGAATGTAAATAATTTCCCTTACGGAAATTATGTTGTTATGGTTTATACCCAAGACACAAGAGGAAACGCCGACACACTTTTAATACCGGTTACAACTACGGATATAGATTTGATCGCTCCGCAGCAACCCCAGATAAATTATGTAAAAAGAAATGATGTTGACCATTTCTCACTCGGCTGGAATACTCCACCCGATTCGGATCTAAAAGGCTATAGATTATATTACAGTCTAAATGGTTCCACTTATCAGCTTCGCGACAATGAAAATATTTTAAATAACTCACTCAATAGTTTTCAATATTCATACAATCAATCAACTCCATTATATTTAAAACTATTTGCAGTTGACTCAGCCGCAATTACCAACGTCAGTATTCAGTCTGATGTTTATGGAATTAGAATGTTAAATGACAATAAAAAAATTCTAATAGTAGATGGATTTGACCGATATGGCGGAAGCGGAAGCTGGCCTTATCCTTATCATGATTTTATAACTTCATACGGGCAATCGTTTGATTTAAGTTTCGAAAGTTGTGCGAATGATGAGATAATTAACGGCATTTTTAATCTTAATGATTATCAACTTGTGATATGGATTTGCGGAGATGAATCTACAACTGATGAAACTTTTTCTTCGGCTGAAATAAGCAAAGTAAAAGCATACCTTGAAAACGGTGGTAAGTTATTTTTAAGCGGTTCGGAGATTGCCTGGGATCTGGAAGGCGCGACTTCCGCAACGACAAGTGATAAAGATTTTCTTCATAATTATTTAAAAGCTCAATTTGTTTCTGACGATGCAAATGTGTACGGTGTGTTAGGTACCGACTCGACAGAATTTGCGGGACTTGGATTTAGTTATGGAATACAAGGACTTGGTTCGCCCTACATTGAAGATTATCCCGATGTTATTCAAGCATTCGGGGGTAGTACCGAGATACTAAAATATAACGGTATAGCAGGTGCGGGGGTAGCGTATAATGGTACATTCGGCAGTTCAACAAATCCTGGGCGGGTAATTTATCTCGCGTTTCCATTTGAGACGATAGGAGCACCAGAAGCTCGGACACAGGTGATGAATGCATCTTTAAATTATTTCGGAATGTTAAATCCGAACAGTACAGAAGACGAAAAATATTCGATACCATCATCGTACTCGTTAGAACAAAATTTTCCAAATCCATTTAACCCGTCAACTATTATTCGTTATTCTGTGCCGGTTCAGTCGCATATAAGTTTAATAATTTATGATGCGCTTGGCAGAAAAGTGGCGGAATCGGTGAACGAAATAAAGCAAGCGGGTATCTACAAAATAAACTTTAACGCAAAAAATCTTTCAAGCGGTATATATTTTTATACTATTCGTTCATCAAATTTTAACGCAACAAAAAAGATGATACTCTTGCGCTGAGATATTGTCATTTTTCTTTGCCTTGAAAAAGTGGGTGTAAAAAGTAAATTTGCTCATCAAAAAATATGAAGGGCTCGATTGAAAAAAATAGTCTTAATTTCATTGTTTATATTATCGTCGTTAGCTGGACAGGTACCTCAAAAAATATTTTATAACAGCGTATCAATTTTTCCATCCGATTCTTTAGCCTCGGTTTATTATTCTTATTCAATCGGGTATAAGAATCTGGTTTTTGAAAAAGATGAAAGTTTGTATAAGGCTGTCTTTAAGGTGGCATTGGAAATTTCCGATGTGAGAAACTCGGCTATAAAAAGATATTACGATTCGAAAAGTTTGAAAGTTAATAATTACCAGGAAACCATTGACCCCCTTAAAGTGTTGAACGGTGTAATAAATTTTCATCTGCCAGATGGCAAATATATTTTAACTACCATAATTTCCGATGAAAATTCAGGAAGAGAATTAAAACCACAACCGGATACGATTGTTGTCAAAAAAGACGAGACTCTTCAACCTCTTGTTTCAACGAAATCAATTGATTGTGATGGACCCAAATATCCACAGTTTATAAATCTTGAGGGGAACATTCCCTTTACTGACGACACTATTGATTTAATAATTCCAGTTATTTCGCTTGATATAGATTCCATAAAGGTAAAAGTTATTAATGATGGGGAGGATGTATATCAATCGTTTGTGAAGGATAAATTTACCGCGGCTCTTGGTATAAAGCTTTGCAACGGAAATATAATTGTTTCAACTCTGAATGATTCAATTAAGACATTAAATTTTATTTTAAAAAATATAAATGAAAAACTACGCGAAGGAAATGTTGAGATTACAATTGAATCTGCCAATCATGAAATAGTATTTAACAAAAATGTTGAATGGATTAATAAACCTATTTCTTTATTCGATGCTGAAGTCGCGATCAAATCTTTAGAATTTATTGAAGATGAAAGCGTGATTAAAAAGATGCTCGATAATGATGACGAAAAGTACCCGTCGGTTCTTCAAGAATATTGGAAAAAATATGACCCAACTCCATCAACTACATTTAACCCTTTGATGAATGAATATTACCAGAGGATAGATTATGCAGCAAAAAATTTCAAACCGATTGGTAAAACAGACGGAATAAAAACAGATCGCGCAAAAATATTTATTAAATATGGTAATCCGCTAAATATCGAGCGCCATTCGAACGGTATTGGTAAGGTAGTTGAAACTTGGTATTATGAAAACCCCTCGAGAAAATTTATCTTTGTAGACAAAGATGGAATTGGCAACTATATTTTGCAGAACGGTTAATGGCAACTTTTGTATTTACATGCGGAGATATTAACGGTATTGGACCCGAGATTGCTTATAAAGCGCTTCGGAGAATTTCCCCAATCAGCAATGATAAATTTATTTTTGTAACTCCAGTTAAGCTGTTAAGTAAACTTAAAAAACTTCATGGCTCAATCGAGTATCAACTTTTAAAAAACCCGTCTGATGAACAAAAGAAAAAAATATCGATCATCGATTTAGGGAATTATTCTCCGGAGTCAGGAATCCCCACAAAACAATCCGGTGAAATCGCTTTTGCCTCCATTGAAACTTCATTCGCATTAATCAAAAACGGAATGGCAAACGCGGTAATTACCGCACCAATTTCAAAGACGGCAATAAACCTTGCCGGGATAAACTTTCCGGGGCATACTGAAATGTATGCTGAATGGTGCCGCACTAAAAATTTTGTGATGACATTTCTTTCAAAAAAAATGAACGCCGCACTACAAACAATTCATATTCCGTTAAAAGAAGTTGCCAATAATATTACTCAAAAAAAATTAATTGCAACATTGACAGTGTTAAATAATATGTTGAAATACGATCTCGGCATAGATTCACCGCTGCTTGGAGTGCTCGGGTTAAATCCGCATGCAGGGGAAGGGGGAGTAATAGGCAAGGAAGAAGTTACAATCTTAAAACCGGCTATTGAAAAAGTTAAAAACAAAATAAATGTATCCGGACCTTTCTCGCCGGATGCTTTTTTTGCAAACCGATTGGAAAAGAAATATGATCTTGTCCTCGGCATGTATCATGACCAGATATTAATTCCATTTAAACAGATGAATTTTAGTAAAGGTGTAAACTTTACCGCAGGGCTGCCAATAGTTCGCACATCACCCGACCACGGTACTGCTTTTGATATCGCATGGAAAGGTATTGCCGATGATTCAAGCATGATTGAGGCATTTAGATATGCAAAAAGAATTGTTAATAATCGCGTAAAAAATAATGCGCGTTAAAGCTCCCACATACAGTATGCTTACGCATATTTATGATCATGTAATGAAAAAGGTTAACTATGAGGTGTGGGCAGATTATTTGTTCTCTATTATTGAACCGTATCTTCCCGAAGAATATATTGCCCTTGAATTAGCTGCCGGCAATTTGAATTTTACAAACAGTTTTAGCAAATATTTAACGGATATAATTGCGACAGATTTATCAGCGGATATGCTGAGATCGGATAAAAAGAATCTTTTTCCAAAAGTTTGTTGTAATATGGTTCATCTACCGTTTTTTATGGAGTTTGATTTGATTTATTCTACATTCGATAGCATTAATTATATAACGAATAAAAAAAATCTTAAACAACACTTCAAAGAAGTAAAAAGATGCTTAACTGATGAAGGTATTTATACTTTTGATGCAAGCCTTGAAAAGAATAGTATAAACTATGTAAAGGAAGGAAACAAAAAAGGTTTTTACAACGATTATTACTATACACAAAAAAGTGAGCTTTCGCCGAACAAACAAATTCACAAAAATTCGTTCGAAATTTATTCCGATAATAAAATGGTTTTTCGCGAGGTACATAGACAGAAAATCTATCCGTTCGAAACCTATTTTGAGTTATTAGATGATGCAGGTTTGTTTGTTGTGGAATGTTTTGATTCTTTTAAATATAAACCCGGCACTCAAAACTCCGAGAGGGTGCAATTTTTAGTAAAGAAAAAATAATTATGCTGTTATTTAATAATGTTTCGTTTAATTATCCTAACCAACCTGTATTCACTGATTTAAGTTTTCATATTGAAGAGGGAGAATTTGTTTTATTAATTGGTAAAAGCGGTGCTGGTAAATCTACACTGATGCAGCTTATTTATATGAATATACGTCCGCAAAGCGGCTCAATACAGGTAGCCGAATATGATACACAATCTATAAAACCGAAAGATCTCCCCATGCTTCGAAGGAAACTCGGAGTAGTGTTTCAGGATTTCAAGCTGCTGAAGGATAGAAACATATACGATAATCTTGCTTTTGTTTTAGAGGTTACAAATACATCGGGGAAAGAAATAAAGAAAAGAGTAAATGATGTTCTGTCGGATGTAGGATTGGCTCATAGAAGGAACAGTATGCCTAATGAACTTTCCGGCGGAGAACAACAGCGCATAGCCATTGCTCGGGCGATAATAAATGAGCCGTTATTGATCCTTGCGGATGAACCAACTGGCAATCTTGATCCGGATACATCTGCGGAGATACTTGAAATATTGAAAAAAATTAACAGCAGGGGAACCGCGATATTATTTGCAACTCATAATTACGAAATTGTAAAAAAATTAAATGAGAGAATAATAAAAATAGAAAACGGGAAAGCATACCGCGCTGTTATTAAACCGAAGCAATAAGTTTTTCTTTTATAGTAATTGCTCGCAAAATATTTTCAGCAACTTTTTCTATCGGATCCAAACCGTTCACAAATACAACTTTGTTTTGATCTTCATAATATTTTAAAACCGGTTTTGTGCTTGCGTGATATACGCTAAGTCGGTGCCTTATAACATCTTCATTGTCATCATCGCGTTGTCTAAAACTATCTTTTGCGCCACAATTCGGACAAGAATCGCTCTCTTTTATTTCGCGGTAATTAAAAATATTTTTGCATATTTTACACTCACGGCGGTTTGTTAACCTTCCAACAATTTCTTCTTCATTTGCGGTGATGGCAACGAGGGAAATGTGGTTTATGGCAATTTCTCTTAATAAAATATCCAACGCCTCCGCCTGAGCAATAGTCCTGGGAAATCCATCAAGAATAAACCCGTTTTTACACCAATCCGAAACTAAGGTTTCTCTTATAATTCCAATCATTATTTCATCCGAAACGAGTTCACCTGCATCCATTATTTTTTTTGCAGCAATTCCCATCTGTGTTTGATCTTTCACAGATTTCCTTAATATATCTCCAGTGGAAATATGGGGAACATTAAGTCTCGATGATAATATTTTTGCTTGTGTGCCTTTCCCAACACCCGGTGCACCAAATAATATAAAGCGCATCACTTTCCTGATAATTTTTTTCTGCAAATTATTATTATTCCGCTTCTTAATCAAGTTGATTTAGGCAAATTATTCTTCAAAAATTGTAAATTATTAAAAAATGAGAAAGATATAGAGATAATATTTGGTTATCCCCAAGGCTCCGCTTATTCATAACACTAAAATGAAGTTTGTGGAGTAACTAAAAAGTTTTGCAAATACTTTTCGAACAAGAAATTGTTACAAAATATGTTAAAGTTTTTATTCTTTTCTCAAATTCATACTTGAGAAGATTAGAACAAAAGATTCATCCATTTAAATATTTTTATTCCCCCGATTGGTGCCGCCTTTTGTTTTTTCTTTCTTTTTTGTATTTACATTTAATTGCGCAACTTTTTTCGGTTTTAACTTATCTGCAGGCTCATTCTCAAAATATTTTTTCAGCTCCACAGTTTTATAACCCGATTTATCCGAGGCATCTTTCAACTTTTCGATAAGTTCTAATGCCATTTTTGTTTCTTCAAAAATGGATTTATGATTTTCTGCAAAAGACAATTTAACCTCGGTATTTGCTTTTGCTTCTATGCCGGCTATACCAAAATGAATCCGACTATTTTCATAACAAAAAAGTGTGAATGTCCAGTTTAACAGGTTAAACAGTTTTTCTTTGTCAAAATATTCTACGTCGTTGTGAGTATTTACATTCAAATATTTTTTCGAGTACTTATTTTCAAATAACTGGTTTATAAATATTTGTACATTGGATTTTGACTTGGATGATTTTAAATCCGGAGTGTAAAATAATTTGTTCATATTATATAAGTATTCCGGCGACGAAATAATTTCAATCAGCTTTAAATCATCGTTAATATTTTCATAACCATTACTTGCCAAAGCATTATTTAATGCTCTTCGGAGTAAAAGTTTATTATAGATTTCGTGTATGTCATTCCCGCTGGTTTTATATAACTCCAATAAATTTTTTACAAATATAAAAAGAATGAGAACTTTATTTTCGCTATGTTTTTTATAACCAGTCTGCAATATCGATTTTGTTGAATCGACAAATTTTACATTAGCTTTTTTTTCACCTAAACCGTTGACTAATGAATGGAATATTTTTAAAAAATTATAATCATGCAAAATATTCTCGACTATTTTATTGGAATCAACTGGCGGATTAAATGAATAATTGATTTCACGAATAAGAACATTTAAGTTGTTCAAAATATCCGCAGGTAATAATTCAATTTTGTATTTTTTTACGGTCCCATTTTTTTCTATGGCGGGTTCGCTTGCAAAACAAAAATTCTCAATCAACACCAAATTATGCGCATTAATTAACTGTTGAATTTCTTTATGTACTCCTGTAAGGTTTAATTCTCTTAATGCGTATTCGACGGAACTGACACCACGGTTATTGAGAAATTTGTTTAGTTTATGAAATTCACCCGATGTATCAAATACTTCTCTAAAATTTAAAAAGACACGGTAATCATAACCTTGCAGAGATAAGTAAATCCCATTATCGTTCAGGTCGCTGCCGTTAAATAAAAATTCTTGTTTTGTTTTGTGGTCAAAAAGAATGTAGTAGTGATTGTCATCTTTATTAAAAGCCATCGCGCCCGAAAGTGTCGCCGCGGTTATATTTTGAGAAGATCGCAATTTCGGAACTGAATATCGAATGGTTCCGCGTGCCTCGGTGTAACTATTATTGTATACTACTATTGTTTTTTCGAAACCGACCTGGTTTGAAAATGCAAAAACATTTTCATTCACATTACCGAAATCATCAATAAAATCGTAAAGCTCAAAATTATTTACAGGTGAAAATAGCCAGCGCTTGTTAATCAGTGGAAAAATTTCTGCTTCATGGCGATGGATTAAATTTGTATCAGCATACTCATCGTAGTAAGCCCGTTTATATTCCATTCCATACTTTTCAGAAAACCCTTCAACCTGTCCATGCCCGAACATCGGAAGACCCGGAAGTGTAATCATCATTACGGCAACTCCAAAATATTTATCACCTTTGCCGAATTGATTCACGGCAGTTTCCTCGTCGGGGTTGCTCATAAAATTAACATAACGTTTTAATATTTCCGGATTAAAATCGAGTGTGTTTTTTATTAGTTCGCGATAATTGCTGTTTTCTTCTTTCATCATCATGTGCATAAACGCGCTGTTGTACACGCGATGCATGCCGAGAGTGCGGACAAAAAATCCTTCCATCAGCCAAAACGCTTCTGCAAGTAACAGTGTTTGAGGCATCTCTGCATTCATTCTGTCAACAACCTCACGCCAGAACTCCTCCGGAATTGCATTATCAAATTCTTCGCGAGTCAGCGTGTAATCAGAACGGGAGGGAATGGCACCGCCGGTACCGGGTTGAGGAAACCAGAGGCGCTGAAAATGTTTTTTAGTCAGTGTCATTGCCGCGTCAAAACGGATGATTGGAGTTTTGCGGGCAACATGCATAATTGTCTGAATAAGTGACTCTCTAACTTCAGGCAGAAGTAAGTTGAGTTGTGCAGTGTCGTTCCACGGCATGTTGGTTCCGTCGTTTCCGTGGTAAATGTAAGCAGTCTCTCCGGTAATGTTATCTTTTCTCTGGAAAACAACCGCTGCATCTTTTTTTGAATAATATTTATCTTCAATTCTAATCTCGAACCTGTCATCAGCTGATAGGTTGGGTCCGTGAAAGCTGTATCCGGGGTATGGCGGATCATTCCTTTGAACAAAATAGTGCGGCTTTTCGGTTATCCATTTTGAAAAAATACCGGTATGATTTGGCACCATATCAGATGCCATTCTTATTCCACGCAACCATGCCCGTTGTTTCAAATTTTCAAAGGCTTTTTCACCGCCAAGTTCTTCAGCTATAACATAATCAAATAACGAATATGCCGAAGCAGCAGCTTCCGGGTTGCCCGTATATTGTTTTACTATTTGAGAAGCTGTGCTGCGCTCCCAAAGCCCAATCAACCAAAGCGAATTGAGATTCCATGAAGCTAAACGGTCTAATTCTTCATCGGGTATTTCGTCAAACTTAGTGATAGGTCTTTGATATGTTTTTGATAATTGGTTTAACCACACGAACGCATTTTTTGCAATCATTACTACCTGCGGCATCCAATCAGTATCCTGAGTAAAACGCTCAGGTTCGGCGTAATAAAAATTTGATTCCTCTTTTGTAAGTTGTAAGCCTGCCGCTATTTTGGAACGGATGCGCTTAAAAAAATCTTTTTCTAATGCATAGTTGGGTACAGGTGGAGTGGCTTTTTCGCCGCCGCCATGCTGTATAAAAAGTTTTGCATCTTCATAAATTAAATCTTTGCTTGATAAAATCCGTTTGCTAAATTTATCTTGAACATAGATATCCCAGTTTTCTAAAATAAAATCTAATTGAGCTTCAAGACTCTGTGGAGCGGAAAACATCGGTTTACGCAAAAATTGAAAAAGAGAAAGTAATTCTTTCCCGATTGGTTTTTCTGAGGTAAAAAATTGTTCAATCGAATCGATAACTTCAATGTACTTTACTTTTTTCGATATAGACTTATCGCTGTAAAACTCTTCAAAGTTTTTGGCTGCCGGATTATTATTTTCGAGATGCAGCAAAATTAATTCTTCAACTATCAGCTCACGATTCGGCTTTGTGAATGTTTTATCTTCAAGAAATTCTTCCGATGATTGAATTCCTCTATAAACTTTTTGCGGAGGAAATTCATGAATATATTCTATTAGAACATCATGCAATTCCTTTTCTCCAAGATGTTGTTGAAGAAAATTTATACTTTTCGCTATAACCCCGTTATTTTCGTTTTCTTCATAATGTTTTATAATAAAGTGATAGATTTCGTGTATAAGCCCGAGTGCGTTTAACTGTCCTGCTGTTATCTGAAAATTATGTTGACCTTCATTTCTTCGTGTCTCATTTATCTTTTCCGTTAATATTCTTGCTTGTTTAAAATTTGCGATAATTAAATCGCCATTTAAAGCAAATAAGCTTTTATCAAAACCATATTTTTTTCTGGTATTTTGCGCAACGTGAAATTCGTAATAAATCATAGCTATTTATATGTTGTAATTTTTAGATAATCAAACATGGGTAATATAATAAATATCAGTCGGAAAAGTTTTAATTTGAAGCCGTGAACAAACAAATCAATAAATCATTTTAGGAATATATTCAGGCAGCAACCGTTTCCAGTAATGATTTCCGCTGCCAACTCCAGGTTTTACATCGAGCCAATGATTGATATTTTTTGAAGAAAGTATAGCAGATAATTGCTTGTTCTCCGGTAGATTTATATCGCTGTTTCCTGTAGCAAGCAATATTCCCATTTGCCGAATTCTATCGAGATACCAATTATCATCTAAATTCGGAAGATAATCGGGGGGATTATTGAAGTAACAATTTTCGTCATAATGCCCGAAAATAAAATGCTTTATATTAAAAATGCCGCCGAGAGATATAATATGGCTGACTTTGTCAGGATGCCGGAAAGCAAGATTTGCGGCGTGGTATCCGCCCATGCCGCATCCCGCAAGAGCAATTTTATCATTACCGGTATCGTATTTTATAAATTCAATTACATCGTTTAATATTACGTTTTCGTAACCGGTGTGGGTTTTTACACGATCTAACGGGTGGATTGACCAATTGTACCAACTCGTTGCATCAACACTATCAGGGCAGTAAATTTTTATTCTTCCACCTTCGATACAATTAGAAAGGGAAGAAATCAAACCTTCATCTTTGGCTGTAAAATATCTTCCCTTCGCATCGGGGAAAAACAATATAGGGTAACCAGAGTGACCAAAAATGAGCATTTCAAATTCTCGTTCAAGATATTCGGTAAACCATTTATGATATTCTTCTTTCATTTCTGCCATTTAATTAAACATAATTCATAAATTAGTATTACAGTAAATATAAACATTTTCATCAACGACAAAACCAATATTTTAAATTTTATTAATTTGTCATTCTTTTATTAGATTGTTTATCTCTATCAGAATTGAAATTCTTACCTCATTACGGTATTTTTGTTTTTCTTATGAAAGCTAATATGCAACAAACGCCATTGATGGCACAATATTTTAAAGTAAAAGAACAGCACCCCGATACAGTTTTACTGTTTAGGGTGGGTGATTTTTTTGAAACTTTTGATGAAGACGCAAAACTTGCATCCAGGGTTCTCGGAATAACTCTAACTAAACGGGGAACCAACAATGGCGAAGATGTTCCCCTTGCCGGATTCCCGCATCATGCTATAGATACATATCTCCCAAAACTTGTTAGAGCCGGTTACCGGGTTGCGGTGTGCGAACAGGTAGAAAATCCAAAATTTGCAAAAGGGATTGTAAAAAGGGAAGTTGTGGAAGTTGTTACCCCTGGTGTAGCTTTTTCCGATAAACTACTCGATCATAAAAAAAATAATTATCTTCTTGCAATTTGCATTAAGGAGGAGATAGCCGGAATTTCATTTTGCGATATTTCAACCGGAGAGTTTTATTCATTTGAAGTACAGCAGAATGTCTTAACACAGCAGATTGAATCAATAAATCCTTCAGAAGTACTCGTGCAGAAGAAAGACAAGGATAAACTTACTGCGCTTATTCACAAGATTGGGCCAAACATCAGAATAACAAAAGTTGATGATTGGATTTTTAATTTTGAATACGCAAAGGAGCTTTTAATTATGCAGTTTAAAACTGTAAACCTAAAAGGATTCGGCGTCGATTTGCTGCATGCTGGCATTATTTCTTCCGGTGTTGTGTTAAACTACTTGCAGGAAACACAGAAAGCAAATCATTCACACATAACAAAAATATCTGCCTATAATCCTTCCGATTATATGGCATTAGATTTTTCTACAAAAAGGAATCTCGAAATAACTTTTTCTATGCAGGATGGCAGCAGGGAAGGTTCTCTCATTTCGATAATGGATAAAACCGAAACGGCAATGGGCGGAAGACTTTTAAAAAAATGGATTTCTGCTCCTCTGAAAAAAATTGAACTCATTCAACAACGCCTCGACAGTGTTGATGAATTGGTGAATGGTAAAAAGCAGCGAAAGAGTATAATAGACCTGCTGAAAGAGATTGGAGATCTTGAAAGATTAATTTCAAAAGTGTGCACAAGCAGGGCAAACCCACGTGAAATTAACGCAATAAAATCATCGTTAAAAAAAATACCAAAGCTGAAAGAATCATTACTTCCATTTTACGGCGGACTTTTGGTAAGTATCAACGGCAATCTTTCTCCATTAGATCGGCTAATTGAAAGAATAGAAAAATCACTTGTAGATAATCCGCCTTTAAGCATTATTGATGGGGGAATAATAAAATCGGGCTACAGCCCCGAACTTGATGAATTGAGGGATATATCTTTAAACGGAAAAGATTGGATTGCAAACCTTCAAAAAAGCGAACGGGAAAGATCCGGCATTCCTTCGTTGAAAGTAAATTACAACAAAATATTCGGATACTACATTGATATTAGTAACACGCATAAAGACAAAGTGCCTGCAGATTATATCCGAAAACAAACGCTTGTAAATTCTGAAAGATACATTACTCCTGAATTAAAAGATTACGAAGACAAAATTCTTCATGCCGAAGAAAAAATCTATGAGCTTGAATCTCAGCTTTTTAACGAACTTAGATTGACTGTTTCCGCGGAAGCAGAAGCAATTCAGCAGAATGCTAAATTTATTGCAATCCTCGATTGTCTTATTTCGTTTGCCGAATGTGCCGAGGACTATAGTTATGTTAAGCCTGTCTTAAGCGATGATGATGAGCTGGAAATTTTAGAAGGAAGACACCCTGTTGTTGAGAGAATTTTACCGCCCGGTGAAAAATATACTGCCAATAACTGTCATCTTGATAATAATGATACACAAATTATTATATTAACAGGACCGAATATGGCAGGTAAATCAGTCTACCTTCGGCAGGTAGGTCTGATAATACTTTTAGCTCAAATTGGCTCGTTTGTTCCGGCAAAAAAAGCTAAAATCGGTTTGGTAGATAGAATATTTACACGAGTCGGCGCAAGTGATAACATAGTCGCGGGAGAATCTACTTTTTTGGTTGAAATGCAGGAAGCTGCGAATATTCTAAACAATGCAACGTCAAAAAGTCTTGTTTTGCTTGATGAAATCGGTCGCGGAACAAGCACATTTGATGGTATTTCAATTGCGTGGGCAATAACCGAATATTTGCATGATAACCCTGATGTGGCTGCAAAAACTCTGTTCGCAACTCATTATCATGAACTAAATGAAATGGCTGAAATATTTCCAAGAATAAAAAATTATAAAGTAGAAGTTCGTGAATATGATGATAAGGTTATATTTTTACATAACGTCAATCCCGGAAAAGCAGATCACAGCTATGGTATTCAAGTTGCGCAGATGGCAGGCTTGCCAAGATTTGTCACAAATAGAGCAAAAGAAATACTTGAAAATCTTGAAGGGAAAGAATTAACACCTTATGAGATAAAAAAAGAAAAGCTTAAAAAAATTAAGTCGGAAGAAAATAACCAGATCAACCTTTTTGAATTCCAGGATGACAAAATCAGAAAAGAAATTGATAATATCGAGATAAATAACTTAACTCCATTACAAGCACTAAACAAACTTAGCGAACTAAAAAAAAGAGTAAAAGAAAAATGACATTGTTTGACAGGACACATAAATATTTAATATTACTTATTCTTTTTGCGGGAGCATTCGCACTCTGCTCTTGCGGGGAAAAATATTCTGCCGACCAGGAGCAGTACATAAAATCTATCGAAACTGAAAGGGCTGAAAAAGATTCTATTTTTGGTCGTGCAACCGAATCACCATTTGCAAATGATAAAAACACTGATTTTCACCCGCTCAATTATTATGATGTAAACCCTCGCTTTGTTTTTAAGAGCAAATTGTATAATTACAATAGCAATGATACTATAAAAGTATATGGAACTAATGGTGAAGAAAGAAAAGCACTTAGATATGGCTATATAAAGTTTATTTACTCCGATAAAGAATTTAAATTAAATGTTTACAAGGGGTTTTCGAAAAACGGAGATGAATATTATAGCATCTGGTTTACCGATAAAACAACCGGCGATGAAACCTACGGAGTAGGAAGGTATCTGGATTTTGAATTAAATCCTGACCCGGAGCATGAGTATACAATTGATTTTAATAAGGCTTATAATCCTTATTGCGCTTATAGTGCCAGGTATTCTTGTGCTGTGCCTACAAAAGAAGATCATGTTGAATTGGCTATCTTAGCCGGCGAAAAAAGATTTCATTAATTTAATTTTGGAGCAAAATAGTGGTAGTTGTACTCGAAAGAAACGTAACCGAAAAGCAAATTGAAAATATTATAAAACACCTTGAAGATTATGGATTTTCTGTACATAAATCCACAGGGGTAGAACAAATTATTCTTGGTGCAATAGGTGTTAAACCAAGTTTTGATACAAGAAAAATATCCATTCTTGAAGGTGTTGCTCAAGTACATAGAATTACGGAACCATTTAAATTGGCAGGGAGAACTTTCCAAAAGGAAAATTCAATATTTAAGATAAAGGATTTTGAACTTGGAGGTGACGGGATACCTGTTATGGCTGGTCCATGCTCGGTAGAGGGTGAAGAACAAATTATGACAATCGCCAAAATTGTAAAAGAATCGGGTGCCAAAATTTTACGAGGCGGCGCTTTTAAACCGCGCACTTCACCATATTCGTTTCAGGGTTTAGGCGAAGAAGGTCTCCGTCTTTTACGAAAAGCGGGCGACGAGTTTGATTTAGCGGTAATAACCGAAATAATGGAAGCCGGGCAAATTGAAATAATAGAAAAATACACTGATATTTTTCAGGTAGGCGCAAGAAATATGCAAAATTTTTCTCTGCTTCGCGAGCTTGGAAAAACAAAAAAACCAATTATGCTTAAACGCGGTATGGCTGCTACTGTTGAAGATTGGTTGATGTCCGCTGAGTATATTTTATCAAGCGGCAATAAAAACGTGTTTTTATGTGAACGCGGTATTCGTACATTTGAAACTTATACGCGTAATACATTTGATTTATCTGCTATTCCTGTTGTTCATAAAAGAAGCCATTTACCAGTTGCTGCCGACCCATCACATGCCACCGGGTTGAGAGATAAAGTGATCCCGATGGCAAGAGCTGCGGTGGCTGCCGGAGCAGACGCAATAATGGTTGAAGTTCATCATGATCCCGAAAAAGCTCTGAGCGATGGTCCTCAGGCGCTACTACCAGATCAATTTTCCGAGATGATGAAACAGTTGAAAGCTATTGCGGAAGTAATCGGGCGTAAGATTTGATTAATAAAGATATTAACATTACATCTTTAAAAATATCCATAATAGGTTTGGGATTAATTGGTGGTTCATTAGCCAAAGCGATAAAACACAGCATCCCTACGATTAATATTTCAGCGTTTGATAGACCTGATGTATTGACAAAAGCAAAATTTGAGAACGTAATTGATATCGCTCAAAAAAATATTGAGGAATCTGCCGAATCAGACATAATTTTTTTAGCGATGCCGACGAATTTATCGCTCGAATATTTAGAATTGCTTGCTCCGGTCGTTTCTGAAAAAACTATGATTACAGATGTGTCCGGGGTAAAATCCGTTTTTTATGCTAAGTGGAATAACATTGAACATAAAGGTTTGTTCGTAGGTGGTCACCCGATGACGGGAATAGAGAAAAGCGGATTCGAAAATTCGGATGCATTACTTTTTGAGAATTCTGTTTATGTTCTAACAGGCGCCCCTGAAGATTCGAGAATTGAACCCTTAATATTACTTTTAAAATCTATCGGTGCGCGAATAGTTTTATTATCTCCGCAGGAACACGATAAAATTGTCGCCTCAGTCAGTCATCTTCCTCAACTTATAGCAGTTTCATTAATCAACTCATTAACAAGCGAAAAGGACGTTACACTTGCAGCCGGAGGATTTAGAGATTTAACAAGAATCGCTTCGAGTCCATTTCAAATCTGGAAACCTGTAATCCAAAACAATAAGAAAGAAATTTTGGATTCGTTAGATAGAATGGAATTTGAGATAAATAAAATCAAAAACGCGATTATCAAAGATGATAATATCACTCTTCAAGAATTATTTGATAAAGCTGCGTCCGTAAGAGAGGCAATTCCAAAAAATTCAAAGGGTTTTATTCATCCGCTGCATGATTTATTTATATATGTGAATGATGAGCCGGGAGTACTTGCAAAACTTACTTCTGCTTTGTTTGATGTCGGAATAAATATTAAAGATATTGAATTGCTGAAAATACGCGAGGGGACAGGGGGAACTTTTCGAGTCTCATTTGAAAATACGGAAGAAATGGCTACTGCCTCCATAATTATAAAAAAAATAGGATTCAAAATAAGCGGCGGCGGTTAGCGGTAACAGATAATAGATTTTACTTCATTTCAAATAATCTTAATTTTACATTCGATAAATCTTTTAACATTGCAGATATTAATGAATAATATATTTTTTTACATACTTTTTATTTCCATTGTCTTCTCTTCCGCCCTGGCTCAAGACAATTCCACCACTGAAACAAAAAAAACTTATTACCCGAATGGCGTTGTTAAAACCGAAGGGCAATACAAATACGATGAACTTAACGGCATTTATAAGGAATTTTATCCAAATGCAAAGTTATGGAAAGAGTGGGTATTTGAGTATGGCAAAGAAAATGGGGTCTCTACATGGTATTTTGAAGATGGTAAAAAAAGTATTGAGTGGAACTATATTAACGGACTGAGACACGGAATATCAAAATGGTATTACGAATCGGGTGAACTTTGGAGCGATCAATATTATGTTGATGGTAAACTTGACGGCTTGACATATACATACTATAAGACTGGGGAAAAGCAGGGAGAATGGAATTATATTAACGGACTTCTGCAAGGGGTATCAAAAACATTTTACAAATCCGGCGCAGTTGAAGTGGAGAGAACTTATGTTGACGGTGAACAGAACGGGATAACAAAAGTGCTCTATGAAAGTAATCAAAGGGTAGCCGTAGAAGCCAATTTTAAACACGATAAGATGGATGGAATTGTTAAGGTATTTGATTCCGGGGGAACTTTACGCGTTAAGGATGAATACAGAGAAGGTGAACTCCTTAATCGTGTGCGGTTTGATTTTAAGGGGAAAATGGAAGCGGAAGAAGAAAATATAAGAAACTTTTATGATGATGGAGTTATAAGAGAGGAAGTTTTCAAACGAGACGGCAGACGGGAAAATTCATCAAAAATTTACTACCCGAGCGGTTTTTTAAAGGAAGAATGGAATTACGCAAACGACACTCTGAACGGTAAAAGTTATATGCTTTACGATAATGGAGTTGTAGAATGGGAAATGGAATACATTGATGGCAGTAGAAGGGGTTTATCAAAAAATTATTATGATGACGGGACAATAAAAGGGGAGTATATGTACCAACATGACAAAAAAAATGGAATAGCGCTCACGTATTTCATGAGTGGCGTTATGTCTTCGGTTGAGTACTATAAGGACGATGTTCTGTCTGGCCTGAAAAAAACTTATTACGAAAAAGGACTTCTTGAATCTGAAGTTGAATACATAGCAGGAAATCCAGAAGGAATAAAAAAGTGGTATTTTATAAATGGATCAGTCAAGATGGAAGAGACATATTTCGACGGCAAACTTGACGGCTGGAAACGAGAGTACTTTGAAAATGGTATATTAAAAACTGAAGAGCTCTACAAAAAAGGTAAACTTGAAAAAAGCAAACAGTACAACAATCTTGGTGATTTAATTACAACATACGGATATCAAAAATGAAAAAAACAATTTTACTAGTCATCTTAATAAACATGTTTCTTTTTGCCCAACAAGGAAATGTTAAAGAATTGTATAGCAGTGGTGTGCTAAAAAAAATAGAGAATTATCAATCCGGCAAGCTTGAAGGTACTTGCAGGTATTATAATGAAACGGGTATAATTAATAAAGCCCTTAACTACTTGAGGGGCGCATTAAACGGTGAGTGTTATTACTACTATGACAACGGAGTCCTCAAAGAAATAATAACCTATAAAAATGATAAATATGACGGCAGTTATTTTGCTTATTTCCCATCTGGGGCAGTAAAAGAAGTTGGTACGTACTCAAACGGACTTTTAGACGGAAACTTCAAAGGTTATTTTGATACCGGTGAAATTTTATCAGAATCTTTTTTTAAAAATGGTTTAAGGCAGGGAAATGTTTTTGAATATTATAAAAACGGACAGCTTAAAGCGGAAGCAGAATACAAAGATGATGTTCAAAACGGGTCAACAAAGTGGTACTATAAAAACGGAAGTTTAAAAGGCGAATGGACATTCATTGACGGCAACTTAAACGGTGATGGGAAAGAATTTGCCGAAGATGGTAAACCTATTTATGTAAAACACTACGCGCATGCAAAACTTGATGGACTCGTAATCCTGTATAACGACGAAGGGAAAATAAAATCTGAAAGTAATTACAGCAAAGGAATGCGTCAGGGTTTAACCCGTTCATATTATGATAACGGAAAAGTCTGGACTGAACAAAATTTTGATCATGATAAAATAAACGGCGAATCAAAAATTTACCGGAAAGATGGCTCTTTATGGTATATTGAAACATATGATAAGGGGGATATAGTTTCAACCAAGGAATTTTCTACAACAGGCGAGCTGTTAAAAGAAGAAACCCTGAAGAAAGATTGATTGACTTTGCGAGTTTCAGCATTTACATTTATCGTTTCAAAACAATAACTACGAATGGAAAAAATGGAAAAGAATTTTTCGATTGCGCTGTTACAAATGGCATTTGACAACAACCCAAATGATAATTTAAAAAAAGCTGTTGATTGGGTTGGAAAGGCTGCAAAAAAAGGAGCCAAAGTAATTTGTCTGCCCGAACTATTTCGCTCTCAATACTTTTGTAAAAGTGAAGATATAAAATATTTCGATCTTGCGGAACAAATTCCGGGCACTTCAACAAAAGCATTAGGAGAAGCAGCAAAAAAATTCGGTGTCGTTATCGTAGCTTCATTGTTCGAAAAACGAGCTCGTGGCTTATACCATAACACCGTGGCAATGTTAAACACAAAAGGAGCTGTTTCCGGAATTTATAGAAAAATGCACATACCCGATGATCCGGCGTTTTACGAAAAATTTTATTTCACACCGGGTGATACCGGTTATAAAACATTTAAGACCGAGTTCGGCAATGTTGGAACGCTTATCTGTTGGGATCAGTGGTTCCCTGAAGCTGCTCGATTAACCTCTTTAAAAGGCGCCGATGTAATTTTTTATCCGACCGCAATCGGCTGGCATCCGCTCGAAAAAGAAGAGCACGGGAAAAATCAATTTGAAAGCTGGAGAGCGGTACAGCGGGGACACGCGGTTGCTAATGGTGTTTACATTGCAGCCATAAATCGTATAGGTTTAGAAAAAGAAAAACCTGAAGATGCCGGGATTGAGTTTTGGGGTTCGTCATTTGTAGCCGACCCGCAGGGCGTTGTTATTGCAGAAGCATCTGCTGATAAAGAAGAAATTTTATTGGCTGAAATAGACATATCGAGAATTGAATATATTCGGCGTAACTGGCCATTTCTCCGCGACCGAAGAATTGACTCCTACAAGGGAATAGACCAAAGATTTTTAGATGAGGAATAAATTGCCGGATAAAAAAATAGTTACAAAAGTAAAATCTGTAAAGACAAAACAAGTCAGTAATACTAATTCTCTCAAACTTCCAGCCGAATGGGAAAAACACGAAGCTACCTGGCTTGGCTGGCCGCATAATGTTGACGACTGGCCCGGCAAAATTAATCCGATACCATGGGTTTATGGTGAAATTGTCAGAAAAATTGCGGTAAGAGAAAAAGTTAGAATTTTAGTTCAAACAAAGGAACAGAAAAAAAAGGTAAACAAGTTGCTGGCTGCTGTCGGGGCAAATTTAGAAAATATCGAATATTATAAATTTCAATCTGACCGCGGTTGGATGCGTGACAGCGGACCTGCCTTTATAAAAAAAGGTGATGACACGGAGATAATAAACTTTAAGTTTAATGCGTGGGCAAAATATTCCAATTTCAAAAAAGATGAAAAACTTCCACTATTTATTTCTAAAAAAATAAAACTTAAACTTACTAAAGCAATTTACAACAACAGACACATAGTTTTAGAGGGGGGTAGTATCGATTCAAACGGTTCCGGTACATTGATAACTACCGAAGAATGTTTGATGGATAAAAAAATACAGGTTCGTAACCCCGGATTTTCCAAAAATAACTATGCCGATGTATTCAAAAATTATTTTGGCGTTACTAATATAATCTGGTTAGGCAAAGGAATTGCTGGAGACGATACACACGGGCATGTGGATGATCTCTGCAGGTTTGTAAATAAAAATACGGTTGTAATTGTAGATGAAAAAAATCCGGATGACAAAAACTATATTCCTTTAAATGAGAATATCGAACGACTACAAGATGCAAAGATTGAAGACGGCTCAAAATTAAATGTAGTAAAACTTCCGATGCCCTCGCCGCTTTATTTTAAAGATGAGAGACTGCCCGCGAGTTATGCTAATTTTTATATTGCAAATTCGGCGGTATTAGTTCCTACATTTAATGATCGAAATGATAGAGTTGCGCTTGGTATTTTATCTGAACTTTTCAAGGATAGGGAAGTGGTGGGTATTCACGCTGTTGATTTGGTTTGGGGATTAGGGACACTGCATTGTTTAACACACGAACAGCCTGCTTAAAAAATATTCAGGCTTAATATTATTCGCAACTTTTTTTTATGAACCCCGTGAATTTTAATTCACGGGGTTTAATATTTTTTTATGACTTATTTTAATCGATATGAATTTGTCATTTTCTGAGATATCGGAATAATAATATTTTGTTGACCCGTGCCGGCAAGAGTAAATTGTTGTTCAACATTTTGAATCATCTCGTTTAACAAGCCATTCTCATTATCAAAATAAATAGTTCCCGTAGCTTTTCCTGTTCCCTCTGCAACAAAATCAAAGCCCTGCATGCTTGCATTTCCTTCAATCGTCATATCGGAAACCGATGTTATTTTTAAGCATTCACAGTTATTGTAAGTTTCTTTTCCAACAAGAGTATAAACATTTTTGCTTGAATTTATAAAAATACCCCCGGCAGTTTCAACCGTGTCAACTTTCTCTACAGTCCAGGTATCTCCCGGTTTAATTTCATTCTCAGGTAAGTCTACAAGGTTGATTGACTCACGGTTAAACTGCGCGGTCATCATACTTGCTTTAACCGTATCCAATACCTCACGGCTTATAACTTTTCCCAAAGGAGAAATTTCTAACTTTATTCTTTTACCTATTATATCAGTCAGAACCATTGTTGTATCACCCATAGGGCTGGATGATTTTATAGTTGCAGAATCAAGAGAAGAGATAAAAATTGTATTGCCTGATTCGTTTTTGCTTTCTGTCTGCATCCTTACAATTGCGTTTAATGAACTATTCAATTTCATTTCCTGTCCCATAACCTCCTGGGTCATGTTGTTTTCCATTATGTAATCATAGAGGTAACTTTTATCTGCTTTATAATCATATTTTAAATTAAAGGATTGAGCAAATATTGGTGACACTACAAATAATACTGACGCTATAAGGAACCAAATTTTTGTTAAATTTTTCATTTTGTCTTTCATTTTTATTTATTTAATAGTGAATATTTTTTGTTATCGTTGGCTAGATACCAGGCTGTACGTAAAGCAAGTTTTGCAACTTTTACTACTTTAGGATAATTAATTCGATCCGGATTGTCTCCAACTTTATGATAATCCGGGTGCATACCTGAAAAATAAAAAATAGAAGGTATGCCTTTCTTTAAAAAATTTGCATGATCGCTTCCCCCAAAACCCTTATTTTTAGGATATATAAGAGTGAAACCAACAGCTTCATTTTCTTTTTCATTGATCAGCTTCAAATCGGGACTTCTGTCCGCATCCTCAATAAAAAGTGTATCAACACTATTGCGTCCGTTCATATCGAGATTTAGCATTGCCACGGTTTTATCAATAGGCAGAAGAGGATTTTCAACATAATATTTTGAGCCGAATAATCCTTTTTCTTCTCCGCAAAAAGCGATGAATAAAATACTTCGCTTGGGCTTCTGATTCATTTTAGTTAACGCGGCAGCAATACTCATCATACTGCTCGTCCCCGAAGCATTATCATCCGCGCCATTAAAAATGTAGTCTTCATTTTCTTTGTGTTTTTTCATTATTCCTACATGGTCGTAGTGGGCGCCTATCACAAGAACTTGATCTTTCAGCTCCGGATCGCTTCCTTCGAGAAAGCCGACAACATTATTTGCCGATTGATCTAAAAATTGCGTTTCGGTTTTTAGTGAAATAGAAACGTTTTTAAATTCAAATGAAGCAGGTTTTAATTCTTTATCTATTGCTGTCTGAATTTCTTTTAATTTTTCAACACTTCCGAATAGATCTGCTGCTACTTCGGGACCTACCTGTACAACAGGAATTTTTTCACTTTCATTAAATTCAAGAGAAAGCGGGAGGGCATCCATCGGAATTAGTTTTGAAAGCGACGGCCAGGGAAATCCACGGGGGTTAAGCATTGTGTGGTTTAACGGATCTTGAATTACCAACACTCCGATAGCGCCCTTTTGTATAGCAATTTCAACTTTTTTTGCAACCTCAGAATAATCAGTCGCCTTCTTACCTTCAAAAATGCTCTCCGGGTTTTCTTCCTCCGGTTCATGACGCATTACAAAAACAATTTTACCTTTTACGTTGATGCCTTCATAATCATTATAATTATATTCAGGCGCGTCTATGCCGTAACCGGCAAAAACAATGGGGGCGTTTACTTCTTTATTACCGGTCATCTCAAATGGCGTAAAGTCGGTTTTAATTTTATATTCTATTTTTTTACCGCTTATTACCGCCTCAAAATGGTTGTTCTTTCCAAGATTTATTTTTCCCATTTTAACACGCTGAAAATAGCTTCCGTTAATAGGAGTTAACCCATCCTTTTGGAATTCATTCGCGATATACACAGCGGCGGTATCTAATCCGGGGCTTGGTGTATCGCGTCCCATCAATGAATCGGATGCAAGGTAAAAAATATATTTTTGAAGGAGAGAAACGTTTATTACATCTTCACCGGTTTGTATTTCATTTGAAGAACAACCACCAAAGAACAAAATGGGGAATAAAAGAATAAGTAAAATGTTTTTTTGCATAAGGCATTTCCGCTATATTAATGACGAACTAACATAAATATATTTTATATTTTTTACCAATACTTTTTTATGAACGGCATTAAAAGTAACTGTTATTTACTAATCTCAGTTGATTAACTTCGGGCATCATTAAAAAAACGATGTATTGTAGTAATTAATTTAAAACAATATTTTTGATAGGTATTAATCACACAAAAACTTCAATATTTGTTAACGCTTCCGCCGATAAATTCTCTTAAAACAGAATCACCCGGTATAGCGGAATCATCTTCAACCTTTTCAATAAAACTTAAAAATTTAAGCACACGCGATGCGCGCATGTAAGCGTCTTCCCGGAGAACATCGTCCTTAAACTTTGCTTCCCATTCTATAAAGCGATCTAAAAGTTTTGGGCTGTAGAGAGCAATTTCATACGGCATTGCGCTGTTTATAATATAATCTGTTGAATTGATATAAGGTATAATATTACGTAGTTCGCTGGCGCGCACATAATGCCAATGCAAAAGAGTTTGCTCGGGATTATAAGCCCGGTGCACAGAGTCTCTCAACATTCTTCGGATTAGTCTAATATCTGCCCATCGGATATAATTTCCTTCCGAGTCCTTCATCTGCATCAGTGGTTCGAGATAAAGCTTAAATTTCATTTCATCCGGAACTGCTTTTGTCATATCGGGAAATAAACCGTGGAGACTATCAATTAATAATATCTCATTTTTGTTTAACTTCATTTCGGTTTGGTTTAAATGTCTTGTGCCGGTCTTAAAATCATAAAACGGAATTTTAACTTTTTCACCTTTTGTAAGACGGAATAAATGATCATTTATAAGTTCGAGATCGAGCGCAAAAGGTGTTTCGAAATCGTAATCACCAAATTCATCTTTCGGATGGAGCGCTAAATCAAAAAAATAATTATCGATATTTAAAGTAACAAAACTAAAACCGAGTTTATTTAGTTTTTGATCGAGTTTTATGGTGGTCGTTGTTTTTCCTGAAGAAGATGGACCGGTGATAAGAACCATTTTAAGCGTCGAAGATTTTTCTTTTATCATTTCAACAGCACGGTTTATTTGATCCTCATATGCAATTTCACTTTCGTGAACAATGTGGGTGAATTCACCCGCTAAAATTCGAGCATTTAAATTATCAATCGTATTAAGTTTATGTTCAGTTGCCCAATCAAGTGTGTGCCATAGTTTTGCCCATGGTAAAAATTCGCTGGGTTTAGATGCGCGCTGCGTAGCCGCTGTCCGTCTTCTGGCGGCATCTTCTCTATAAATAATGTAAGCTTTAGCTACTTTTGCATGTCCGCTTTCAATTAAAACTTTTTCAACAACATCCTGAATATCTTCTATGTGAGGTATGCAATCGGGGGCACATTGTTTTTCCAATTGTTCAATAACCTTTTCCGAAAGTTGTGCCGCGAGTTCCTTATCTCTTCCACCAACTTCAACCGCTGCACGGTATATCGCATTTGCAATCCGTTCTTTATTAAAAGGAACCACTGCTCCGCTGCGTTTTACCACGTTAGAAAATCTACTCATCGTTTTCCTGCATAGAATTTATAAAATATAGTTGCAAATATTGTTATTAACTTTATTGATAGCAAATAATTTGTCGGGGTTATACTTTGATAGATAAATACTTTAATTTTTATTAAACGCTGCTTAGTGAAACAATACTAAAATATGTATTCCTACGCATCGATACGGTTGATTTTAATAGCATTTTCGGAGTATTTGTTTCCATGTGCAATTTATACTTTAAATAATATCGAAATATGTTTGTATTTATTTTCAATTCTAACTAAGTTTTCGGCTAATAAATTTATCCGATAACTTTCAGAGGAGAAATCTCTGTGATAATAGCTGTTCCAAAAGAAGTGCTGCCTGGTGAAAACCGTGTTGCTGTTGTCCCCGATGTTGCTTCCAAGCTTATTAAAGATGGATACGAAGTTCGTGTTGAAAAAAATGCAGGTTTAAGTGCCGGTTTCACGGATGATAAATATCTTTCGTCTGGAGCTAATATTGTTGATGACGTGCGCCAACTTTACACCGGTGCGGATATTGTTCTAAAAGTTCAAGGACCCGTAGAGCACCCGGTGCTTAATGTTCATGAACTTGAATTAATAAAAGAAGGCACTTTGCTAATTACTTTTCTTTATTCGCTTCATTACCCCGAATTAGCGAAACAATGTGCCGAGAAGGGGATTAACACAATCTCGATGGATGCAATTCCACGTACTACACTTGCACAAAAAATGGATGCGCTTAGCTCGCAAGCAAATATTGCAGGATATAAAAGCGTTATTCTTGCGGCAAATCATCTTGGCAAAATATTTCCATTGTTGATGACTGCCGCCGGCACAATTTCACCGGCAAGAGTTGTAATAATGGGAGCCGGTGTTGCCGGTCTTCAGGCTCTCGGTACTGCTAAACGTCTTGGCGCGGTTGTAGAAGTTTCCGATATACGTCCTTCAGTAAAAGAAGAGGTTCACAGTCTCGGAGGCAAGTTTATTGAGGTAGACACCGATGAGAATATGCAGGATGCAGGCGGATATGCCAAGGAAGCTTCGGAAGAATTTTTGCAAAAACAAAAAGCTCTTCTTTTTAAACATATTACTGAAGCTGACATCGTCATCACCACCGCACTTGTACCCGGCAAAAAAGCTCCTGTGCTTGTAACCGAAGAGATGGTAAAAAATATGCGTCCGGGATCGGTCATCCTTGATATGGCTGTTGAATTTGGCGGTAACTGCGAGATAAGCGAAAAAAACAAAACAGTAAAAAAGCATTATGTAACAATTATTGGTGAACCGAATTTGCCGAGCCTTGTTGCCACTCATGCAAGCGAAGTATATTCAAAAAACATTCTCAACCTCCTGTTGCATATTGGCAAACAGGGTAATGTTGAATTAAATCTTGAGGATGAAATTACAAAAGGAGCGCTTATAACTTATAATAAGGAAGTTGTAAACGCCCGTACAAAAGAACTGCTTTAACAATCGAGTTATATCGATTTTGAAGTATCAAACTATTGCTTAAGAAAAATAAAGGAAATTTCTATGGAAGGTGTTAGTTTTCTAATGCTATTATATGTATTTGTACTCGCAATTTTTGTTGGGTTCGAACTTATTACAAAAGTTCCTCCAACCCTGCACACACCTCTTATGTCGGGTTCAAATGCTATATCGGGCATTACTATAGTAGGCGCTATTTTAAGCGCAGGTCTTCAGGAATTCACGGTCAGTACGATACTTGGATTAGTCGCTGTTATTTTTGCGATGATAAACGTGGTCGGTGGATTTTTGGTTACCGATAGAATGTTAAAAATGTTTAAGAAAAGGTGAGATGACTAATGAAAACAGTAATTGAAATATCATATCTCGTTTCTTCTATCTTCTTCATTTTTGGAATAAAAAAATTAAGCTCGCCAAAAACCGCGAGACAGGGTAATATGTTCGCCGCAATAGGTATGGGCATAGCAATTGCAGTTACCTTGCTCGATCAGCATGTACTTACTTATGAATGGATATTAATCGGCGCTGTTATTGGTTCTGCAATTGGATTAGCAATGGCTTATAAAATCCCAATGACCGGTATGCCCCAGATGGTTGGCTTATTAAACGGCTTTGGAGGCGGGGCATCGCTTTTAGTTGCAATTTCTGAATTTTATAAAATTGAAAATTCGGCAATTACTATGCACGTTATTAAAACTGACATCTCAATCATCATAAGTATTTTGATTGGCGCTGTTACTTTTACCGGTTCGCTTATTGCGTTCGGAAAATTGCAGGGACTCGTAACCGGGAAAGTAGTTAAATATCCAGGTCAACACCCATTAAATGCACTTCTGTTGTTAGTTGTAGTTGGCGGTGGAGCATACTCGGTCATTTATCCGGGTAATGAACTTCTTATCCTCGGAATTTCGTTAGTTGCTCTCATACTTGGCGTTTTACTTGTTCTACCGATTGGTGGAGCCGATATGCCGGTTGCAATTTCATTACTAAATTCTTACTCAGGTCTTGCAGCTTCTGCTACCGGTTTTGTACTTGAAAATAATGAACTTATTATAGCCGGTGCATTAGTTGGCGCATCCGGAATTATTTTAACGCTGATTATGTGTCGTGGAATGAATCGTTCACTGATGAATGTGCTTCTCGGAGGTTGGGCTTCAGCCGGCAGCGGCGGACCTGCACCCGAAGGCAGCTCTCCAAAAGGTGATGTAAAATCTGTGGATGCTGAAGAATTAGCGATGATATTTGATTCGGCATCAAACGTTATAATAATTCCAGGCTACGGTATGGCTGTTGCACAGGCACAACATGCGGTTAGAGATTTAGTAAATTTGCTAGAGAAAAAAGGTATTAATGTTCGTTTCGCTATTCATCCTGTTGCCGGTAGAATGCCGGGGCATATGAACGTGCTGCTTGCAGAAGCAAATGTTTCATACGAAAAACTTTACGCGATGGAAGATATTAATGATGATTTCAATAATACAGATATCGCATTTATTGTTGGCGCAAACGATGTAGTTAACCCTGCAGCAAGACACGACCAGAGTAGTCCGATATTCGGTATGCCGATACTAAATGCTGATTACGCAAAGACGGTTGTAATAAACAAACGTTCGATGAATGTTGGTTACGCAGGTATTGAGAATGAGTTGTTCTTTTATCCGAATACTTTGATGTATTTCGGTGATGCAAAGGATGCAATTACCAAATTAACACATGAATTAAAAAACTTATAATATTTTAACAGCACGCTTTAGTATGCTGATGTATTAGATTTTTACATATAAAATTAAAGCGATTTTGTTTGGAAATATCTGTTTTATCGGTATTACTCAGCGTGCTGTTTTTTTATTTAATAACTCACCCTACGCAGATATTGTGGTATTCATTAGTCAACGGATAAAAACAAACATTTTATCGAAGCTTCGCTTCGATTCACAGAACAATCTCAAGCACCATTAACTTTTCAGTGTTTATTAATCTCATCTACTAATAGTATCAACATTACTTTGCTGTCTTTTCTGCAAAAAACCAATCTCAACCCGATTGAAATTTAGGTTTAATAATCGACATCTTTCCTTAGAAACCCTTTTGAATAGATTCCCAGTCCTTATAAAAATAACAGTAAATTTTAACGCTAAATTATTGCCGATAACTTACGATAATAATATTAAGTTAATTTTTATTTAACAATTCCTTTACATCTAAAGGTCTAACATTGTTTATTTTCGATCTGTATCGGAGAAAAATTATGAAAAATATAAAATATGTACAATTTGAGGCACTTGAGAGTCATGTGGTTTTGCGTTCAGAAATACTTCACATAAAAAACCATAAAATTGTACCAAAGATTCCCATCAAACCGCAAACTCTTACGGAGGTTGAAAATGAATGGCAGCAGGAGTATAATTTCATTTATAATTCCTATGTACTTGAAAAGGATGACGAATAGATAAATAAATATTTTTCTCAAATATTTTGTTAATATTTCAATTCTAAATTCTGATTACTTACAATATCCAAATTATGCCGATTTGTTTCATTCACACTATAGCTTATCCAAAAAATATTACAATTCCTTGTTTCTTTCATAAAATCGAGTCATAGTTCCTATAAACTTCAATTAATTGTAGTTAAATAACTTACTCAACCATTTGATTGATAATACTCTATTACTTAAATTTATTTCCAATTTCAAATTTGTTAACTATAATAATTATGTCTGTTTATGAGAATTGTAAAACCCAAAAAACTTCAGCACGGCGACTTGATAGGAATATTATCCCCGGCATCCAGTCCGGACGATTTATCGCGAATTGAAAAAGGTGTAAAATATCTTGAAAAAAGAGGGTATAGAGTTAAAGTTGCCGAACACGTTGGCAAAAACCATGGTTATCTCGCCGGAACAGACACCGAAAGATTAAGCGATCTTCACGGCTTATTTCAAAATAAAGAAGTTAAAGCAATTTTCTGTGTTCGCGGCGGATATGGAACCCCCAGGTTACTCGATAAAGTCGATTATAAAAAAATAAAAAATAATCCGAAAATATTTGTGGGCTACAGCGATATTACAGCCCTGCAAATGGCTTTTTTAAAAAATGCCGGTTTGGTTACATTTGGCGGACCAATGCTAGCTGTCGATTTGTATGATGATGTGAATCCTTACGCTGAGGACTTTTTTTGGAGATTATTAACATCAGAAAAAAAGATGGGTAAGGTTATTTTACCGGAAAATGAAAATATATTTAAACTTACAAAAGGCAACGCTCACGGCATGTTAGTCGGTGGAAACCTTGCACTTGTTGCCGGGTTAATAGGCACACCATATCTTCCGAATTTTAAAAATTCAATTTTATTTCTTGAAGATGTTGGCGAACTTCCTTACCGAATTGACCGAATGCTTAGCCAGCTTAAATTGTCAGGAGCACTAAAAAATATTGCCGGTGTAATACTTGGATCATTTTCAGATTGTAATGAACATGATCCGATGAAAAAAACATTATCTCTCGGCGAAGTTATTGACGATTATTTCGGGCATCTTAATATTCCGGTTATTTATAACTTCCCGCACGGACATATCCCGGCAAAAGCGACACTACCATTCGGAATAGATGTTAGAGTTAACGTGGCAAAAGAATGCGTTGAATTTACCGAAGGCGCTGTTAGTTAAGTATCGCTTTTACTTTGTCTTTTATATATCCGTTCTTTATATAATTGAAATATAAATTTTTGCCCGGGCAAACCGTTTGAGCCGAATAATCTCTGTGTGAAGCTATTGTTTCTGGGGAGATGTTGTATTTCTCACAGCAATAGGCAGTAAGATTTATCAACGCATCAAGCTGTTCCTCGCTAACTTCCTGCTCTTCAAAATTTCCCATTAACGTAATTAAAAGATGTCCGGTTGGATCGTACTCTGTTGCTGTTTCGCCGGTGGTAAAAACATTTCTTCCCTCAAAAACACTTCCATCGGGATCAATCAAAAAATGATACGGTATATCTGCCCAATTACGGTCTTTTCCCATTCCCCATGTTTGAACATCTTTAATGTGTTTGGGAGCGTCGTCACCTTTTTCAAATCTCGTCCCTTCGTGGTGAATAGTAATTTTTTCGGGGACATGATTTTCAAACGGTTTCGGCTCTGCGGCATTCCATAGCGCTCTCGGGCTAATTGTAACTTCATTACTCGCAGAGCATCCGAATAAAAATAAAGAAAATGCTAATAGTAAAATATTATGTTTCATAATCGATAAACCTAAAATATTTTTTGTTAAATGTGTTCAATGCGTTTTTCGCATCACCCAGGTTCTTAAAAATTCCAAAAACTGTAGAACCCGTTCCAGTCATGAGAGCAAATTCGGCTCCGCTTTTGTAAATTTGATCTTTAATTAACGCAATTTCGGGATACTTCTTAAAAACCGGTTTCTCAAAATCATTTGTTATAATATCCTTCAACAAAGAAATGTTTTCAAAATCAATCTCTGTCAAAGTTGCGAGAGATTTTTTAGGCGGAACCGGTTTGATATTCTCAAAAGCCCAGCCAGTAGAAATATGGATTCCGGGGTTGATAATTAGAAGAGGTTTTTTTATTGCAATATTTAAGCGATTAAGAATTTCACCTCTCGATTGTGCAAAAGAAGTTTTTGACTCAATAAAAAATGGTATATCGGAACCAAGCCGCAAAGCAAAATCAATTAGTTGTTTTGGGGACAAATTATGTTTGTAGATTTTATTCAAAGCGTTTAAGGTGGCTGCCGCATCGGAACTACCGCCGCCAAGCCCTGCGCCAATGGGAATATTTTTATGCAATTTTATTCGCATATTTATTTTAATTTCCGTTTCTTTTTCAAAAAGACGCACCGCTTCTACAATTAAATTATTAGATTCACCGGCAAGCATTTGATTTTCAGTTTCGAAACTGAAATGATTTGAGTCCTGAAATTCAATTTCATCAAATAATTTAACCGGATAAAAAATTGTTTCAAGGTCGTGGTAGCCATCGTCCCGTTTGCCTATGATATTCAAACCGATGTTTATTTTTGCATGGGCTTTAATTTTATAATTCATTTATTACTTCTTTTAATACTTTTGTATGCGCGGGTGATGAACCGCAGCATGATCCAACAAATCCAGTTCCTTTTACAATATGCTTTTTTACAAACTCTCCATATTTGGCAGGAGTAACAGCTCGTTTTATTTGATGATCTGAAAATCGTCCCAATCCCAAATTCAAATAAAAACCTTTTGGTAATTTGGTTATAAATTCAGGTTCAACTTTTTCAAAACTTTTCAAACTTATACAATTAATGCTTATTGCCAGTGGAGAAAATGATTCGATATATTTTATTACCTCAACAATGGTTTCACCGGAGAGAATTGTTATTGAGTCGAAAGTAAACAAACTAACGACAAACGGCACATTATTTTTTGAACAATGACTGCATATTATTTTTATTTCATCAAAATGGCTTTGTGTTTCGTTTAATATAAAGTGCGCGCCGTTATCCATTAATAAATCAATATGTTTAGCATGATTATTTGCGAGTTCTTTGAGTGTAATTTTTCTTTCCCACTGGTAACAATCCTCCGCCGGTGCGTTTGAACCTGCAATCGTAATTAGCCTATTTGCAGCGGCAAAATGTGCAAGTCTAACTCCTTCTTTAACCAATTTTGTTACAGAATAACCGCTCACATTTTTTAAAGCGGATGGATTTGTTCTGAACGTATTAGTAGTAATTATATCCGCGCCGGCTTCAATATATTTTTGATGAAGTTGGGTTACAATTTCCGGCGCCGTAATATTAGCTATTGACGACCAGAGCGGGGTAGAAGTATCAACACCCATTTTTTGAAGTTGACTGCCTATAGCGCCATCAAGTATAAGAGGACGATTTTTCTGCGCAGCAATTTCAAAAGGATTTATTTTTTCTATTGAATTCATCCACTTATTTGACTTTGTTAAAATAGTCGTCAACCGAACTTAATATTTTATCGAGATCTATCATTTGAATACACTCGAGGTTATATGGACATTTTTTCTTCCAGCACGGGGCACATTCAAGATCTTTCGGAAATAATTTTACACCCCGGTCATATAAATCAATTTCTGTCCAGCAGCTTAAGCCAAACCAGACAATAACATATTTTTTTAGAGCGATTGCAAGATGCATCCCGAATGAATCGCCGGTAATAACAACATCGGCTAAATCTTCATAACAGGCGCCTTTTCTTATACCGTCACCGGTTGGTGTGTTGATTATCTTACCTTCAAAATGAGAATATATTTTATTGTTCCGCTCTGTATCTTCGGGTCCGCCGAGAAGCACAATTTTATATTTCTTTTTTTCAAGCAGTTTATTTATCAGATACAGATGTTGTTCAATCGTCATTTTTTTGTTCGGATACAGATTTGAACAGCCGGTGTTAAAACCTACAACAAAATCTGTTTCTAATATCCCGACTTCTGATTTATAATTTTTAATGAATGATAATTCTTCATCGTCAAAATTAAAAATGTAATCATCATGCTGGTAATCTATCTCAAAAGTTTCAGAAAGATAATCCTGCCCGGTACGTTCGTTAACTTTAAACTTAAGATGATCATCCATGCCTAATTTATAGTTGTAATAAGCGCCCTCATTAACCGGAATTATTTTACCGTCATCTTCCAAACCGAAGCCGAGTTTATTAGGCGCATTCACGGCATTTAAAAGAGCGCAGGAACGCTGCGATTTATCTACATTCATAACATAGTCAAACTTCATCTGTTGGAGAATTAGAATAGACTCGGCGTCAAAATCCAGAACTTTATCGATATAAGGATTATTCTTAAGAAGCGGTGAAGCAAGTTTTAATGTAATCCAATAGATTGTTGATTCGGGGAATTTCCGTTTTAAACCGGGAAGCCTGGCGGTTGTCATCAAAACATCACCCATCGCATCGAGGTTTATAATTAATATTTTGGCGCCGATTGCTTTGTTTTCTTTACAGCCATTTTCCCAGCAGTTGTGGTTGTCAAAGCAAGGTTTATAACCAGTAAAGTTTTTACATGAAGGGATTTCTTTATTCATCAAAATCTGTTTTAGTCTTTCGGTAATTGGTATATTAAAATCGTTTTTCTAATTTTGAATGCTAATATAATAAAAGATAAAAAGTTAAAGTAGGAACTTACTCTAAATGTCCGATAAAATATTTCAATTTAGTTTTGGCGACGGCTACGCCGGCAGTGCAAAAATTGCAATTTTAAGCTCGGAGCTGCTTGCCGAAAAAGGATATGAAGTTACTCTTTTTTCTTCAACCGGTTCATTAACCGAAAAACGTGGGAAAGAAAAAGAGGAGGAAAGTAAAAGCAAGATTAAGAATGAGAAGAGGGGAAGTCTGAAAGTCGTGTCGTTAGATTCATCCAAAAAATTCAACCTTCTTTTTGAAGAAATAGCAAATTATTTTGAAAAAGAAACACCGGATTTTGTAATCTCGCATCATTCGTTAGATAGAAAAGTCGGATTGAATTTAAAACGTAAATTTGGCAGAAAGTTTATTAATATCGCTTACAGGCATAACATAACAAAAAGCGCTCCTGTTATAGGCGCAATTTTATACAATTATCATTTCGATTATTTGATTGCGTGCAGCGGCGGAGTTGGGAAAAGTTTAACCTCATCCGGTATTTTTAAGAAAAAAGTAAAAGTTATTTATAATGGAATAGCAGCGCCAAATAATATTGATGAAATTACCGGCTCCTTAATAAAAGAAAAATACAAGATTCAAGAAAAAGTTGTTCTTGGACTTTCGACCTGGTTCCACAAAGAGCGAAAAGGCTTTGATGTTTTATTCAGCGCTTTCTCAAGACTTGAAGATAAATATGTTTTGCTGCTTGTCGGTATTCCAGAGAACCAACAATCCGAAGTTATAAACTACGCAAACGAATTCGGGATAGATTCATCAAAATTAATTATGCCGGGGTACGTTGATAACATTTGGGAATATTACAAAGCGATGGATATTTTTCTTTTGCCAAGTCGTTCTGAAGGATTTTCACTTGCACTTTTGGAAGCCGCCGCAGCGGGTTTGCCGATTATTGCATCCGATATTCCCGGCAACAATGAATTTATTATAGATGGTGATAATGGATTATTGTTTCGAATTAATCATCCGATGGAGCTAATTGAAAAAATAGGTCTAATTGCAGATAATCCGGCTTTAAAAAATAAAATTTCTAAAAAAGCACATTCAGATGTTTTTGAAAGATATTTGATAAGCCATTATGCGGACAGGTTAGATGAGTTTTTGAGGGGAATAAATATTAAGGATTGAAATTCTGAGCCGACTATTAGGTAACCTTAAATTAAAAAAAATCCTGGCATTTATTCTTGACGGTTGTTTATGTGTATTTAAACAAACGTAAAATAATATGAAAACAATAAATTTTGAAAATCAAATAAAGTACTGGAAGAAAGGTGCAATTTCAGATATTGAGACAGCGGAATTATTAATTAATAACAATAAAAATCTGCACGGTTTGTTCTTCTGCCATTTAGTTATTGACTCCCCGGATAGTGTATCCTCGAAAAAACATTTACAGAAAACGAAAGATTTACTCAAGTGGTTGATTCAAAAATTAGAGCAACAGTAAAGCGATATTTGACTGATCTAATAGCTGAGGGGATAACGGTTTCGAAAGCGTTTATTTATGGAAGCCAAGCAAACGGAACGGCTTCCGGAGAAAGCGATATTGATTTGATGATTATTTCACCATTATTCGATCGTAAATCTGATAATTATGCCTCAGCTTTGTGGTTATCTGCAAGAAAAATTAGCTACAAAATAGAACCGATTGGTATCGGTGAAAAAAGATTTGCTGATGACGATTATTCTCCACTCATTCAATTAGTGAAACAGGAGGGAATTGAAATTTCTGTTTAGTTATTTTTTATTGATGTTCAAAATCTTTTCTATCTTCTCCAAAACCTTATCAACCGGCAGTTCCAACATACACTCATGTTTGTAGGGACAGACTAACTTATTGCAGACAATACAAAACAAATCTTCTTTAATAACATAATCAGAAGTGGGGGAGTATGGACCGTGTCCCTTCGGATTGGTAGGTCCAAAAATGCCAAGCGTTGGGATACCCATTGCAGCGGAAAGGTGCATCGGACCGGAATCATTCGCGATAATTATTTTGCAAAAACTCATCAAACCGGTCATTGCGGCGAGTTCTGTTTTTGGCGCCAGCAAAGCTTTCTCTTTCAAATGAAGCTTTATATACTCAGCGTCTTTTTCGTCACCGGGTCCCCAGAGAATTAAAAACCGGGCATTATATTTTTTAGTGATCGCCCCGCAGATTTCAACCCATTTTACAGCGTCGCATCTTTTTGATTCCCAACCGCCAGCAGGAATTATTCCAACCGTAAATTCATTTTCAATATTGTTTGATTTGAAAAACGCCTTACCAAATTGTTCGTCTTTTTCGGAAACGTAGTAGTGAACTTTTTTTGAAACAATTGGTATATCAAGCGCCTTTATTAGCTCAAGATTGTGCTCGGCTGAATGATGTGTGCCTTTGCTTTCGGTTCCGCGTATGTTGTATGCGTATTTTCTGCCGCGGTAAGAAAACCCAACTCGATATTTTATTCCCGATAAAAAAGTAATTTGGGCGCTTCTCGGGTTGCTCCACAAATCAATAACCATATCATATTTTTCTTTACGGACGCGCAGAGCAACTTTTAACGGGAATTCTGTTTTCCCCATAGTTAACACTTTGTTTACGAGAGGATTAAATTCGACGGCTTGTTTTGCAAAGTTTTCAACAAGGTAATCTATTTTAACTTCTTTAAAATAAGCGTGCAGACTATCGAGAATTATTGTTGATAATACTATATCGCCGATACCCCTTGGTTTTATACAAAGTATTTTTTTTATTTTCTCTTTGTTAAAATCAGTGCGCGTCAAGCCAGTTATCTCCAATACCTGTTTCAACAATTACCGGCACGTTTAACGGGAAAGCATTTTCCATTAATTCCTTTATCACCGGTCTTATTTTGTCTAATTCCGATTTATGAATATCAAAAACCAACTCGTCATGCACCTGCAAAACCATCTTCGAACGGAATTTATTTTCCGTAAGGTATTTGTAAATATTTATCATCGCAAGTTTTATCATATCAGCGGCAGTACCCTGAATAGGCATATTGATTGCGACACGTTCTTCAAACTGGCGCACAACACGATTGTTGCTGTTTATATTGGGCAGAAACCGCCGGCGCCCGAGTAATGTTTCAGCATATCCTTTTTCTTTTGCGTGAAGAACCGAATCATCCATAAAGTTTTTAACGAGTTTAAATGTGTTAAAGTAAGTTTCAATAATTTCTTTTGCGTGCTGCTGCGTTATACCAAGGCGTGTCTTCAAACCAAAAGGACCAATGCCGTACAAAATTCCGAAGTTTACTTCTTTTGCTTTACGTCTCATATCGGGCGTTACATCTTCCGGCTGCACCATAAACACATGCGCGGCAGTGCTTCGGTGAATATCTTCGTTGTTTTTAAATGCTTTCATTAAAGCCGGGTCGCCGCAAATTGACGCCATAATTCTAAGTTCTATCTGACTGTAATCGGCGCTTAAAATTATGTGGTCTTTATCTCTCGGCACAAACGCTTTTCTTATTTCTTTACCAAGTTCTGTGCGGATAGGAATGTTTTGAAGATTCGGATCGTTGCTGGATAACCTGCCGGTTGCAGCTACTGTTTGATTAAATGATGTATGAACGCGCCCGGTTTTTGGTTGAATAAGATTGGGTAGTGAATCGGCATAAGTTGATTTTAATTTTGTAATTTGTCTGTAATCAAGTATATAATCAATTACTTCATGTTCGCCTCGTATTGCTTCAAGCGAACGTGCATCGGTTGAAAAACCGGTTTTTGTTTTTTTACCTGTGCTCAATTCAAGTTTGTCGAACAAGATTTCCTGCATTTGTTTCGGCGAGTTTATGTTAAACTCGGTTCCGCATGCATCAAATATTTTTTTTGTGTAATCAACAATCATAACCTGCAAGTCATCACTAAAAAGATGAAGAGCGTGTTCATCAACATTTATCCCTTCACGCTCCATATCTTCCAAAACTTTTACAAGCGGAAACTCAACATCATACGCAAGCTTTGTTAATTTTTCTTTTTGCAGTTCTTCTGAGAATTTGTTAAAAAGCCTTAAAGTAACGTCAGCATCTTCGGCAGCATAAACCGAAAGTTCGTTCAAGTCGGCGTCGAATATTTTCGAAGAATCTTTTTTCTCGCCAATCAATGTTGAAATAGGGATGCAATTATAATTCAAATATTTTCGGGCAAGTTCATCCATACCATGCTTCTGATCCGGATCCAAAATGTAAGCGGCGAGCATTGTATCGAAATAAAAATTCTTTACATCAATGCCAAGAGTGCGCAAAACGGCTATGTCATATTTTCCATTCTGGCAAATCTTTTTTGAGTCATTCTCGAAAACCGGTTTAAATATTTTTATAAAGTCTTTTAGCTTTAAGCGGTCAGGCAAATCCTTTGAAAATAAATCTTCTTTTGTTTCAAACGGGTTTACCGCAACAAAAAATGCTTCGCCCGGTTTTATAGCAAAAGAAGCTCCCGCTAATTTTAATATAAACTGATCGAGCCCGTCTGTTTCTGTATCGAATACAAACTGTTCGGCAGAGTTTAATATCTTTACAAGTTTCTCTGCCTCTTCAATTGAAGTTATAAGTTTGTAATTAACCTTTTTATCATCATAAGCTGATAACTCAGATTCAATTGCTTCCTGAACTTCATTTTGTCTTACATTATTTCCGTAAACATTCATCAGCCGGGCGTAAAGCGCTTTAAACTCAAGTTCGATGAAAATATCACGCAGTTTATCAAAATCCGGATTTGTTAGTTTTGCTTTTTCAAAATCAAAATCTATCGGAACCTCGCAGAAAATAGTTGCAAGTTCTTTTGAGATTATAGCGTCGTCTTTGCCTGCGATTAATTTATTTTTTATTCCCGCCTTTTCAATTTCATCTATATGCTCATAAATAGCTTCTACCGAACCGTATTGCTGAATAAGCGGAACCGCGCCCTTGGGTCCGATACCGGCAACACCGGGAATATCATCCGATTTATCGCCGATGAGAGCGAGGTAATCAATCATCTGTTTCGGTTGAAAACCAAGTTCGTCAAAAACTTTTTTTGTATCCCAAACAATAATTTCATCTGTGGTTTTACCGGGGCGTACAATCCGCACACGATCTGTAATCATCTGGTTAAAATCTTTGTCGGGTGTAACAACATAGGTTAGCAGCCCTGCTTGTTCGGCATGTTTTGCGGCGGTACCGATAATATCATCCGCTTCGTACCTTGGCAGAATATAAATAGGGATGTTTAATATCTCAATTACCTGTTTTATACGGGCAATCTGCGGTTTCATATCATCGGGCATTTCCTGCCGTGAGGATTTGTAACTCTCAAACTTTTCGTGCCTGAAAGTTTTTTCGGGTGAGTCGAAAGCCACAGCAAGATAATCGGGTTTATGAACTTCGAGAATTCTTAATACCTGGTTAACAAAACCGTAAACTGCCGAAGTCGGTTCTCCTTTTGAAGAAACAAGAGGGCGCCCGATAAAAGCATAATATGCTCTATAAGCAAGCGCCATAGCATCAATTATAAAAAACTTTTTATCTTTCATTAAACTTTATCTTTTTGTTAATTATTTTTTTGTTTGTACCGCCAGAAAATATAAAACGGTAATCCAAGTAATATTAAAGCTAAACCCATTGCCGAATTTTGTGTATCGGCAATAAGTGAATTAATCAAAAATACAAAAGAAAATATTACAAATATTGCCGGCGTCCAGGGGTAACCCCAAACTTTATAAGGGCGGTGTTTGTCCGGCATTTTTTTACGCAAAATAAATACACCGAAAGCCCCCATCATATAAAACAACCAGGATGCAAAAATAACATAATCGGATATTGTATCGAAAGAACCGCTTAAAACAAGTACGCAAGACCAGAGTCCAAGCGCGGTAAGTGAAAAATGCGGTGTGCCGTAGCGGGGATGAATTTTTCCGAATGATTTGAAAAATGAATTATCATGTGCCATGGCAAACTGGATTCTTGATGTCGTGAGAAGATTTCCATTACAGGCGCCGAATGTTGAAATGATTACGCCTATTGCTATTATCTCAGCACCGCGGACGCCGAATATAGCCTCTGCCGCCGACGCGGCGACGAGAGGAGAGTTTTTCATTATATCAACTGGCAGTATGTACAAGAAAGCAACATTAATTAAAACATAAACGGCTATCACAATCAAAGTGCCGTATAGAAGGGCGCGGGGGACGTTGCGTGTGGGATTTTTTATTTCGCCCGCAACATAAGTTACATTGTTCCATCCGTCGTACGCCCAAAACGCGCCGGCAAGCGCGAGACCAATAATAGCGAAAAGATTACCGGAAACCTGCGGCGCTAATTCAAATCCGTTTGAAAGATTTTGATAATTACCATCTCCAAATGTTAGAAGCAAAATTGAGAGAAGCACAATAGACGCTATTTTAATTATTGTAATTATCGTTTGAACCATGCCGCCGAAAACAACGCCGATATAGTTTATCCCGGTTAAAAAGAGGATGCAGAGAATGGCTACTGCTTTTGTTCCGAACTCGGCAAATGGAAAAATATTACCGATGATCGGTATCCAAAATGAAAAGTTAGCGATTGAATGGGGGAGTGAGGGAAACTTAAAAAAGTAACCGACGTATTCGGCAAATACATAAGCTATTGCCGCCTGGCTGCCGCTGTGTATAACAGCAAAACCCGACCAACCGTAAAAATAGGCGAATGTTTTCCCGTACATTTCCCGAAAGTAAATGTACTGCCCGCCGGTTTCATCAATCATTCCGGCAACTTCTGCATTTGCAAGCGCGCCAATAAAAGTTATTAATCCAGCGGCAATCCATACTATTAGCAGAAGTTCGGGAGAGAGGAGCTGGCCTGCCATTGTAGCGGGTTTACGGAAAATACCGGAGCCAATCATAGAGCCCGCGACAATCATTATTGCGGCGGTAACACCGAGCCCGCGTACAAGTTCGGTTTTTTTCGGTTTTGGTTGCATGTGGCTTAAAAGATTAAATTAATGGAAATGAAAATAGAGATAACATCAAATAAATCAAAGATAGAAGCAGTTAATAATACAGATTAATCCCTGTGAGTATAAAATTCTATCTTCATGATTTTATATCCGCAATTTTATCAGCAACACCGTCAAGTTCGGCAGCGGTAAACCCGGCTAAAATCCTTTAATAATAAAAAGATGAAAAAAATAATTTATACTTGCATTTAATTTATCTACCGCATAAATTAGAGCCATCATTTAGAGATGGCGCTTAAAGTGAAATATTTTTTATCAATAGATTGTTCCCATAATACATTTATTTTTTAATGAACCGGTTTTCATTAACGGGGTCCTTTCCGGTTCGTCGACCACCAATGCTGCCGCAGCCGCGGCTTAAAAATTTCAATTATTTTTTAGTTCTTATTCAACAAGAAATTTTTCTTTTCATTTACAAATTTGTTTGAACGGTGAATAAAACTAACATGGACAAGACAGAACCAAATTATCACATTAGAATGATTGGATGGTTGCATGTTTGTATGGCTGTATGTTTGAATGAAAAACATTCATCCGTCTCCGGCGCGTTTGTGAGAAAAATAAATGATTCGTGACGGAGTTTGAATGAATTGTAAGATCTTTTGAATGAGTTGTGAGAAGGTTCGAATGACTTGTGAGAAGGTTCGAATGACTTGTGAGAAGGTT
>CAYJPN010000011.1:33183-129053 GCA_964372115.1 uncultured Ignavibacteriaceae bacterium | reverse complement strand
ATGAGTTGGCCCTTTGTCGTTGATTCTTAATTCTCTAATGACGGATTTGGGATAAACTCTGAAGGAATTATTAAACCATTTTTCAAACTTTATTACATAATCAAGATTGATTATTACTGATCTGTGAATTCTTATGAACAAATCCTGCGGAAGAATATTCTCCCATTCCTTCATAGATTTACGCACCAACAATTTTTTGGAGTCAACAGTAAAAACATTACAGTAATGCTCTAATGCTTCTATGTATACTATATTCTGCGCTTTAACGCTTTCAGGATGATTGGAGACCATTAAGATTAAATGGGAATCTTTCTGAATCTTTTTTGCGCGCAAATTTAACTCAGACTTTTCATCAACCATTTTATTGATCTTTTCTTGTTTTGCAAATCGAATATCAATGGCTTTTGTAAGTTCATTAATGGTAAACGGTTTTGACAAATAGTCATCAGCACCTAATTCCATTCCTTTTCTAAAGTCAGAAACATCTCCTTTGGCTGTTAGGAAGATGAAAGGGATATTGGAAGTTTCCGGCAGTTTACTTAGTGCATCAAGAACACTGTAACCATCAATTTCCGGCATCATTATATCGCAAATTATCAGATCGGGTTTTTCTTTGCGGGCATATCTGATCCCATCCTTACCATTTGCGGAAGTTATACACTTATAATTGAGAAGAGGGAACAGTTCTGACAATGATTGGCGAATGCCGTCATCGTCATCAATTATAAGAATTTTTTTCTTTTTATTCATAGTCTATCAAAATTAACCGTCACAATAATACGGCATGTAGTTTAAAAAATAATTTAAAATTCATGTACAATTGGTTCTAAAATAGTCATGACAAGATATGATATTCCTCCGATTTCAAATCTCAAGACTATCAGTATTAGAATCATTTTTTCAGAAGAATGAAAATACACAATAAATGGTTATCTCAAAATATATTGTTGTACACATTTGAGACTTAATTCAGTTCTAAGTTAAAGGAAGAAAAATCTTTCAGTGCAAATAAATATAAGATTTCAGGAAAAACACACCAATGCTGTTTCTAATTACGCTCACATAATGTCAACATCATACCGCTAAAGTCTGTCTAAATCCGCTCATGCCAAAGACTTTATTAATCAAAAAATCGACAATTAGTTTGGCATAAGAAAAAAAATAGTTCTCAAACAAAATATTTCTTTTATATAAATAAAGGATAAAAATGAAAAAAACACTTTTACTTGTTTTGCTATTCGGATTATTGTTTCAAAATAATCTCCGCGCTCAAACAAATTCTGCGTTGACTTTTTCAACTTCTACGAGCACATACGTTCGCGTTCCATACAGCAGCGTTCTTCAGTCGCAAAGTGCTATTACGGTTGAAGCGTGGCTGAATGTAAATACTTGGGCGTACACCCCTGGCATAGTTGGTAATACAGAAGTTGGCGGTTATGAATTTAATATTGGGCAGGTTGGCGGAATAATGCAACTTCATTTTATAGTAAACAGAAATGGTAACAATGCGGATGTGTATTTCAGCCAAAGTGATTTTGGAACCGGTTGGCATCACGTTGCGGGAACCTACGATGGACAATATTCGAAAATATATCTTGATGGAGTTTTGAAAGCGACTAACGATGCAGGCGCAATATATCCAATTCAATATTCCTATAATAACTCTTTAATTATAGGAGCAGAGGCCAGTTCTGGTGCAGATGCATTTGGAAATTATTTTAATGGATCAATTGATGAAGTAAGAATTTGGAATTATACTCGTAAGGTTGATAGCATTCAAGCGGCTATGAGCAGGCAACTTGTTGGAACTGAACCAGGGCTTATAGGTTATTGGAAATTTGATGAAGGAGTTGGAACAACAGTTTCTGATGCAACAGCTAATAATAATGATGGTACGCTTGTTAACAGCCCAACATGGATTTTATTTGACGGCGGAAAAAGCTGGTATACACTTGGCACAGCGGGCATTTCCGACGGATTAGTTTACCATGTAAATTTAGCAATTGCGTCCGATGGAACGCCGTATGTAGGATATATTGACAACGCTAACGGAAATAAAGTTACTGTGATGAAGTATGACGGGTCAAGCTGGGTTGCTGTAGGAACAAAAGGTTTTTCAGCCAGTTCGGCAATGTATCTCTGTATGACCATGGCTTCGAATGGAACTCTGTATGTCGCTTATCAAGATGGAGCGAATTCAAACAAAGTAACCGTACAAAAATTTAATGGGACTAATTGGGTAGTAGTTGGTGCCGCCGGATTCTCTGCCGGTTCTGCTACCGATATTCAAATTGCAGTTAATTCCTCTGGAACCCCTTACGTTGGTTTTGCAGATGGTGCAAATAGTGGAAAACCAACAGCAATGTATTTTGATGGAAGTTTTTGGAATATTCTTGGAACAGCGGGAGTTACACCCCTTTCACCAGGGGATCAAGATTTCTGTTTATCCAATGATGGCGTGCCACATTTTGCGTTGAGGTACTTAAACGGTAAGGCTTCTGTTATGAATTTTGTTGACAGCAGAACTCCCAAATGGGATTACGTTGGTTCACCAAGTTTTTCATCAAGTACTGCATATTTTATCAAGATAGCATTTTCGCCAAGCAATGTTCCTTACGTTGTTTATGTTGATTCAAGAGTGACAGTAATGAAAGATAGCTCAAACTGGTGGGTTCCTGTTGGTAGTAATATTTCTAAAGCGGGAGGTGCTTCACAATCATATTTAGCTTTTGCTTCAGATGGAACTCCTTACGTAACATATACCGAGAGCGGATATATGGTGGTAAAAAAATATGATGGAACATCATGGCAATTTGTTGGCACAGCTACAATTACAAACACTAGTACAGATTACCCGGTTGTTGCGATAAACTCTAACGGAATTCCTTATGAAGCACACACAGAAGCAGGCTTGAACAGTAAAGTTACCATGCGAAGATATTTATTAAATTCTGAAACTACCCCGCTTCCGGTAGAACTTACTTCTTTTACTGTTTCATTCATATCATCTTATGTTGAATTAAAATGGCGGACAGTTACGGAAGTAAATAATTATGGGTTTGAAATTGAAAGAGCATCTTTCATTTCGAACGAAGTGAGAAATCTTAATTGGCAAAAAGTTGGTTTTGTACAAGGGCATGGAAATAGCAATTCCACAAAGGAATATTCATTTACAGACAATCTTTCCCTTGATCCTGCTCTTAATCTTTCCTACAGATTAAAACAAATTGATAATGATGGAACATTTAAATATTCCGAAGAAGTAGAAGTTAAAACACAATTACCATTGAAGTTTTTGTTAAGCCAGAATTATCCAAATCCATTCAATCCAAACACTACTATCCGGTATCAACTTCCCCAAAATAGTTTTGTTACTCTAAAAGTATTTGATGTTCTAGGGAAAGAAGTGAGCGTATTAGTTAACGAAGTGGAAGATGCCGGAAATCATGAAGTGAATTTTGATGCTTCAAAACTTGCAAGCGGAATTTATTTTTGCAAAATGCAGACGGAAGACTTTACTGGAATAAAAAAATTACTTCTTATAAAATAAAATTGTCATAAGAAACGTTTTTATGCTAAATACAATGAGGAAAATATGATAACCAAAATAGTGTTCACAAGCTTATTCTTTTATCTGAATGTTATTTCCAGTTTTACGTTGAAAGCACAGCAGGAGAGTGTGGGAAAAATATTAGACACAAATGGCTTCATTAAAGCAGGCTCCACCGGTTCTTATAATGTGGATGGTTTTAATATGAATTTGGATAAAAATGGAGCACCTATATTTGAAAAACGTAATTCCATTAATAAAATAACAACATTTACCTGGAATTCAGTAACTGGCAGTGGAATAAATGGAGTAAATGGGACAGTAAACGTAATAGCCATAAATGGGAGTGATGTTTATGTTGGAGGAAGTTTTACTTCTCTTGGAGATGGGACTACATCAGCAAAAAACATTGCAAAATGGAATGGAAGTAGTTGGTCTGTGCTGCCGGTTGGCGGTTCCAATGGAGTAAACAATACGGTTAAAGCCATATCAATAAGTGGTCCCGATGTTTATGTTGGTGGATATTTTACCGCCTTTGGCGATGGAACTCAAGTTAATCACATTGCCAAATGGGATGGCAACGGCTGGTCAAGACTAGGGAACGCAGGAATTGATGGGCTTGCTCACAATGTCTACGCAATAGCTGCCAGTGGTAGTGATGTCTATGTTGGTGGTAGTTTTAATTTGTTGGGAGACAACACAACATCTGTCAAAAGTATTGCAAAGTGGAACGGAACAGAATGGTCGGCATTAACAAGTGGAGTTTCAAACGGGGTAAATAACACCGTTTATGCCATAGCCGTCAGCGGAACTAACGTTTATATTGGCGGCAACTTTGTTACGCTGGGTGATGGTACAACATCAGCTAAACACATAGTAAAATGGGATGGGAGTTCATGGGCTGCTTTAACCAGCGGGGGATCCAACGGGGTGGATAATGATGTCTGGACTATTTCAATTAGTGGTACAGATGTGTATGTAGGAGGTAGTTTTACTGTTCTTGGAGATGGTGTTACAGTGGCAAATCACATTGCTAAATGGGATGGAAATAGCTGGTCGACATTAGGTAGCGGAGCTACTAACGGGATTGGTGGTCTTGTAAATTCAACATCCGTTAACGGTACAGATCTTTATGCCGGGGGTTATTTTACTTTTCTTGGTAATGGAACATCAGTTAATTACTTAGCCAAATGGAATGGAACCAATTGGTCCGCCGTCGGAAATGGAGGTAGTGACGTTATCAATTCGCTTCAGGTTAGCACCACAGAGGGTGTAATGTATTTGGGTGGAGCTTTTACAACCCTTAATAGTTCTGTAAGTGCAAATCATATCGGCACATTTACAGATTCCGACAATTCTCTGCCGGTTGAGTTAACTTCTTTCACTGCAAGTTTAAGCGGTTTTACAACTACACTTGTATGGCAAACCGCAACAGAAGTAAACAATTATGGTTTTGATGTTGAGCGACGCGAGAAACTTAAAGGAAATAGTAAAAATTGGGAAACGATTTATTTTGTAATGGGTAAAGGCAACAGTAATTCCCCTCAAAAATATTCTTTTATCGATGCAGATAATTTGGATGGAATTATTCAATACCGACTAAAACAAATTGATACTGATGGTAATATAGAGTATTCGCCTGTCGTTGAGGTTGAAACAGGTAGTGCTCCGAAGGAATTTTCATTATCACAAAATTTTCCTAATCCATTTAATCCTTCAACAAAAATTAAATACTCCATTCCTTCCCTCGCCCTCCGGGAGAGCGTGTCCGAAGGACGGGTGAGGGTTTTATTAAAAGTGTACGACATCCTCGGCAACGAAATAGCCACACTTGTAAACGAAGAAAAACCGCCGGGAGTGTATGAGGTTGAGTTTGATGGTTCACAGTTATCAAGCGGGGTTTATTTTTATAGTTTAAATGCCGGAAACTTTAGCCAGGTAAAAAAACTGATTCTTCTCAGGTAAGTTTCAGATGATGTTATTGATGGTCTTGATCATCTTTGGGATGCTCAAGATTTATTTTTTAATCCCTCAACAATAAGCATAACCCACCCGATTAAAAAAGATACACCACCGAATGGAGTTACAAACACCAGCCATCTTACCTGGGTTATAGAATAAAGATAAAGCGAAAATGAAAATAAAACGATACCTACCGCAACGAAATAAAATGTTTTCTTAAATTTTGCCGAGTCGGAGAAAGCTAGAACGGCAAGAAGGACAGAATGAATTAAATGATACTGCGCGCCTGTCTTATAAACATTCAACATTTCAGAAGTTAATTTGTTTTCCAATCCGTGCGCTCCGAAAGCGCCAAGCGCGACGGCAAGAAAGCCGGAAATGCCGGCAATAATAAAAAATGGTTTGTTCATATTATTCCACGTAAAAAGATTATTTATAAAATACAAAAATTTTGCCCAAATGATTACATTGTAAATATCGGTCCAATTTTACTAAATTTGATTTCCAATCATTTAATAAAAATATGTTATGAAATTTTTACAAAAACTAATTTTACCGTTTTTAATTACGTCGGCAGTATTTATTATTTATATGTTTTATTTCGCGCCCGATAATACCACCGGAGCTTTTTCTTCGTTTGATCCGAATAACAATGCAAGTAAGGTTATAAAAGTTAAAGTATTAATTGATCGCGGCATAAATTCAACACCGGAAGGAACAATTTTCTACGCTGCCGACGCAGAGGGAGTTGAAGTAATGGTTGAAGGACCGCCAAATTTGGATAAGTTGCTGAAAGAAAATGAAATTGTTACGCTTCGCGGACATCTTCACAACGACTATTTTCATGCCGCCGAAGTGCTCGATTAACATGAATAAATTTGAACTCGCATCAAACTATAAACCTTCGGGTGATCAGCCGCAGGCAATTGAACGACTTTTAAGAGGTCTTCACGATGGTGAAAAACATCAAACCCTGCTCGGTGTAACCGGCAGCGGTAAAACTTTTACCATTTCAAATATTATTAAAGAACTAAATAAACCGACGTTAATTATTTCGCATAATAAAACTCTTGCCGCACAGCTATTCAGTGAATTCAAAGGGTTTTTCCCGAATAACGCGGTTGAGTTTTTTATAAGTTACTACGATTATTATCAACCCGAAGCATACGTTGTTAGAAACGATTTATATATAGAAAAAGATTTTTCGGTTAACGAAGAAATCGACCGTCTTCGTTTAAAAGCAACAACGGCGTTAATTGAAGGACGACCGGATGTAATAGTAATTGCAAGTGTAAGTTGTATATATGGCATCGGTGCACCGCAGGAGTATGCAAATCAGATTATCTTTTTGCGTAAAGGTGAAGTGATACAAAGGAAAAAGCTTTTACGTGAGCTAATCGATATTCACTTTGTCAGAAACGATATTGAATTCAGCCGCGGCACTTTCCGGGCGCGCGGCGATGTAGTTGAGATAATTCCAGCTTATCAGTACGAAGAAGCAATTCGTGTTGAGTTTTTTGATGATGAGATCGAACGGTTATCTATTATTGATGCTGTTACCGGCGAAGTAATAAGAGAAGTTGATTCGGCTCCGGTTTACCCGGCAAAGTATTTCGTATCCAACCGCGATCAAATTCAAAAAGCAATTTATAACATTGAGCAGGAACTTGACGAACGCTTAAAATATTTTAATAAAGAAGAAAAATATTTAGAAGCACAGCGAATTGAGCAGCGTACAAGGTTCGATATAGAAATGATGAAAGAAATCGGTTATTGCTCGGGTATTGAAAATTACAGTCGGCACATGGACGGACGCCAATCCGGTTCGCGTCCTTACAACCTATTCGATTATTTCCCAAAAGATTTTTTACTTGTAATTGATGAGTCGCATGTAACAATGCCCCAGCTTAGGGCGATGTATAACGGCGACAAAAAAAGAAAAGAAACCCTTGTTGAATATGGCTTCCGGCTTCCTTCAGCTCTGGATAATCGCCCGATGAAATTTGAGGAGTTTGAATCACTTGTAAACCAGGTTATTTATGTAAGCGCCACCCCAGCTGATTATGAACTTGAAAAAAGCGGCGGTGTTTATGTTGAGCAGATTATCCGCCCGACGGGCTTGCTTGATCCCGAAATTGAAGTCCGCCCGATAAAAGGGCAGATTGATGATTTGATTGGTGAAATAAGAAAAAGAATTATTCTTAAAGAAAGAATTCTTGTTACAACGTTAACAAAAAAAATGGCTGAGGATCTTTCCGATTATCTCGACAAAATCGGAATACCGGTACGTTATATCCACAGTGATATTGACGCGCTTGAGCGGGTTGAAATTCTGCGCGATCTAAGGCTCGGCGATTTTTCAGTATTAGTAGGAGTAAACCTTTTACGCGAAGGTTTGGATTTACCCGAGGTTTCGCTTGTTGCTATTATTGATGCAGATAAAGAAGGTTTCCTCCGCAGCGAGAGATCTTTGATGCAAACCGCCGGCAGAACTGCCCGTAATGTAAACGGCAGAGTAATTATGTACGCTGATGTTATTACCGAATCGATGCGTAAGACAATAGAAGAAACAAACCGCCGGCGAATTCTTCAAACGGAGTATAATATAAAAAATAATATTTCTCCAAAAACTATTTATAAAAGCGTGGAAGAAATTATGTCGTCAACGTCAATTGCCGACGTAAGGAAAAAAGAGGTGAGCGAGAATTTTTCGTTTACCAAAGTTGCGGAACCTGTATTGAAGTATATGAACAACGATCAGAAAAAAGATCTTGTTGAACAGCTTACCGAACAAATGTACCAGGCGGCAAAAGATCTTGAGTTTGAAAAAGCTGCTTCGTTGCGTGACGAAGTGAATAAGTTAAAAAAGATGATGAAGTAATTACACGACTTTGAATTTTACAAGTTCTTCGCAAGTTTTTTGGTAGATGTCATCTAAATTTGAAAGCGTTTCCTTAACCGCGGAATCATCTTTGGTTCTGCCGCAAAGTTCTAAAGTTAAGCAGAGATTTCCCAAAGGTTTTGCCCCAAGGTTTAGACAAATACCTTTTAACCCGTGAGCAAAAAATGCAAGATCATCAAAATTGTTTTCCGATATCGCTTTTTTGATGTTGTTCATGTGGGATGGTGTGTCTTCAAAAAACATATCTATCATTGTGTTAACCACAGAATAATCCTCCTCATCATCTAATTCGCGTATGTTATCAATAGCTTTCGGATCGATTATTAAAACATTTTCATCTTGCATCTTTTTCGACTCTCGTTTTTCGATTATTTCAGAACCCCATTTTAAAATTATATCTTTTACATCTTTTAACAAAATAGGTTTGCTTAAATAATCATCCATTCCGGCGCTTATACATTTCTCTTTATCGCCGGGCATCGCATTTGCAGTCATCGCAATAATTATAGGCTGTGTAATATTCTTAAGTTCTCTTATCTGTTGTGTCGCTTCAAAACCATCCATCTCGGGCATTTGAACATCCATAAAAACAATATCATAATTTTTATGTAAAAGCGTGTCAACAGCCTCTAACCCGTTACCGGCTGCGTCTGCTTCATACCCGATTTTTGCCAGCATGCTTAAAGCAAGTTTTTGGTTTATCTTATTATCTTCGGCTAGTAATATTTTTGCCGGGTAACTTTCGGCAAGTTTTTCTTTTCTCGTTGTAGATTTCAAATAATTTGCACTATCAGCAATCACGGATGTAACAACATCAAACAACTGTTTTTGTTTTATAGGTTTTGATAAGGTTGCATTATATAATTTATCTACTTCACGCTGTACATCGCCTGTTAATGATGCCGACGTAAGCATTATTGCGGGGAAATTATTTTTGTCGATAAATTTTCGTATTTCTATTCCGAGTTCCAGCCCCGTCATTCCTGGCATAACCATATCAATTATAGCGAGATCGAATTTATATTCACTGCGTATAAGTTTTAATGCTTCATACGGAACCTGTGCCGAATGAGGAAGCATTCCCCACTGTTTGCATTGATGTTCGAGTATTCTAAGGTTAGTTGAATTATCATCCACAATAAGAATTTTTTTGTCTACTAATTCGGTAAGCTTGCCTTTTACATAAACGCGCGGGGCAGATTCCGACACCATTACTTTTATTGTAAAATAAAATGTTGACCCCTTACCAAGCGTACTCTCCACCCAAATTTTCCCGCCCATCATCTGAACCAAACGTTTGCATATTGCAAGTCCCAATCCCGTTCCGCCAAACTTACGCGTGGTTGAAGAATCAACCTGAGAGAAGGCGTTAAAAAGGCGCGACTTTTTGTCAGCCGGAATTCCGATACCAGTATCCCTAACTGCAATTTGTATTTCATGTAATTTATCTGCCTGGCTCAATTCTGAAATCGAAACATACACTTCGCCGTAGTCGGTAAATTTAATAGCGTTGCTTACAAGGTTTACTACAATTTGACGAAGCCGGGTTACATCACCTATTATACCGGTTGGCACATTTGGCTCGAACATATAGAGTAAGTCCATATTTTTCTCCACCGCCTTGTTTGTCAGCAGATCAAAAGCTCCCTCAATTACAGAACGTAAATCAAAAGGCGCGTTTTCAAGTTCGAGTTTTCCGGACTCAATTTTCGAAAAATCAAGAATATCGTTAATGATTGTTAACAGTGAGTCGCCGCTTAAACGGACAATATCGAGATATTCATTTTGTTCGTCGTTTAAGTCAGTTTCTTTTAGCAAACCTGTAACCCCGATGATACCATTTAAGGGCGTTCTAATTTCGTGACTCATCATTGCAAGAAATTCCGATTTGGCTTTTGTTGCTGCAATTGCGGTATCTTTTGCTTCGAGAATTTCTTTTTCAAAGTTCTTTCTGGATGTGATGTCGCGTGTAAAAACTGAAACCCCTGTTATTTTTTCTTTTGTAATAATCGGACTAAAATTTATCTCGAAAAAGCGGTTTTCGCTGTTTAGCAGAAAAACCTTTTCGATTGTAAAACGATTGCCGTTTAAAGCTTTGTCGTAATAGTTTTTCCATTCCTCTCTCCACTCTGGAGATAAACAATCGATTATACTTTCTCCGGAGTTTAAATTCGTTCCGTAGAGAACCGCAAAGGTTTTTTGGAATACGGAGTTCAGAGTAAGCACTTTGTAATCATTGTCGATAGACCAGATTGATTCGTTTGTATTTTCAATAAGTGCGGTTAAATTTGATTCGCTTCTTTGAAGTTTCTGGGCAGCCTCTTTCCGCCAAATAATCAATTCTTTTAACTTATCAAAAACGCCAAAAAGATCTTCATCTTCAATTTTGTTTTTTCCCTTGTCTTCTGCCGGCGATAAACTTGAGGAATAGAGTTCCTTCATTTTGTTGATTATAAATTTTTGCCGGCTGGTTTCTTCTTGAAGTTTTTTATTTGCATCTAAAAGTTTTTCGGCGCTTTTCTGCATCGATTCTTCGAGTAGAAGCCTATCGTTTATGAAGTCATTATAGGAAAGGTTTACAGCATTTAAAAAGGCTTCCAGTTTAGGTGAAATACTTTCACCCAAAAACTTTTTAATCTGTTTTGTTAAAAGACTGTTATGCATAATTCAAGCAGCGATGCGTATTTTAAAAACCAAACCGGTGACACTGCCGGTCATCCCTATTATCGAAACAAATTAAAATAAGTTTAGTCCGCCGATTGAAAAAACAAAAATTATTGCATTACCTAAGTAAAATCATCTTTTTTGATGAGAAAAATTCCCGGGCTGATATGTTTAGAATGTAAAGCCCTGACGCCAAATTTTCCGCGTTGAATATTGTGTCATAATCACCGGCGTTTTGATATTCATCTTTTAAAACGGCTACTTCATTTCCAAGCACATCAAAAACTTTTACCGTTACACGGCTGTCAAGCGGTATTTGATAGTGAACTATCGTACTTGAATTAAAAGGATTTGGATAGTTCTGTGTCAACTTAAAATCCAATTGCTTTTTTTCTTCCTTCATTTCAGGCATGGGCGGCAGATAGTTTTTATGAAAATATTGAAGTTTTGGAACCATAAGTTTTAGCTCTTCAACACTTCTAGTGTTTGAAGAACCCTGTCCTACCAATATTGCGTAAACAACCTCCTGTGTATCGCCAGGAGCCATTGTAAATGGACCCGTGTTAAGCATCATTCGTCTTTCTCCGGGATTTAAACCTCCTGGCCACCCTTCACCTTCGTACCATCCGGTTTGGCGGTATGGGTCGCCGCTCAATGGAAATTTTGTGGGTTTGCCGGAATTAGGGTTGATGTAAGGAAACCCCGAAGAATCTAATCCACATAAGTAATTCCAATAATTAATTGCGTTCAAATATGGGAATTGATAGGCATGATTAATATATTTACTTTGATTGAATGCAAAAGAGGTTTGTTCTAAATTTTTATATCCCGGTATAAATCGGTTATCATAAAATGCTGAATCGCCATCCGATTTTATCTTCGGACCTTGCAAGAGCGCATATCCTACCGCAGGCGGAGGTGTTCCATAAACCGCATCGATGGAATCGGCATTATAACAGTAAGCAAGGAATAAACTGGAATCACATCCAACGAAGTTGTCGTATGCATCTCCCACAATAGGATTTGAGAAATAGGAAACAAACATACTATCAACGGAATATTGCCCCTTATTTATTATCCTATACTTTTTAAACACCACATCTTGAAGTAGATTTTTTCTATCAAAAGCATAAACTAAAACCTGGACTTCTATATCATTTTTATATAGTCCGTCCATAATCGGGTCATTATCATGGCATATATACCACAACATTTCATCCCCCCATATCTGCGGAGCGTCGATGCCGGGCTCAAAAGTTTCGTTTTTATTTATATCAAAATATGGTGCGCCTATATCCGAAGGCCACTCGTTAAAATCGGTTTGTAATTTGTCTCGTTTAGTTCCGGGCGGGAGCATGTCCCAATCTGGGTTTACTTTGTAAACCCTGAATTTATTTTTAGTTGATTCTGTTGGAGTTCCGCTTTCTACTGTTCCCGGGATTACACCGGTATACATGTTTGTTCCGCTGCAATAAAGTTTATTATTAATTTTTCCAATCCAAAACAGCCCATCGGTATAAACAAGGGTTTTATCCTGGTTTGAAGAGTTGGGATAATATAACCCTGCATCATCAGTAAAAGGATCGTGTGAGCCTTTACCGTAATTATTAATCCACATCTTTATACTATTCACCGAAATATAATCTGCATCAAAACCTGGAACAGAAACTTGCGGGAAAGATGTTGTTGCAAAAAGAATGGAAAGAAAAAGAACTTTTGCGAACGTTGATATTTTCATTTTGTTTCCTCTTTAAAGGATTTTGGGCTCTAAGAAATTTTTCTTTTGGGTGAAAAAAATATTTTAATGTATGAATCATATTCTGTCCAATTATCATCTGAGCAAAATCATCTTTTTTGACGAGAAAAATTCCCGGGCTGATATGTTTAGAATGTAAAGCCCTGATGCCAGATTTTCCGCGTTAAATACCGCGTCATAATCACCGGCGTTTTGATATTCATCTTTTAAAACAGCTACTTCATTTCCAAGCACATCAAAAACTTTTACCGTTACACGGCTGTCAAGCGGTATTTGATAGTGAACTATCGTACTTGAATTAAAAGGATTTGGATAGTTCTGTGTCAACTTAAAATCCAATTGCTTTTTTTCTTCCTTCATTTCAGGCATGGGCGGCAGATAGTTTTTATGAAAATATTGAAGTTTTGGAACCATAAGTTTTAGCTCTTCAACACTTCTAGTGTTTGAAGAACCCTGTCCTACCAATATTGCGTAAACAACCTCCTGGGTATCGCCAGGAGCCATTGTAAATGGGCCCGTGTTAAGCATCATTCGCCTATCGTCTGGCCACCGTCCATCGGGCCACCCATCACCTTCGTACCAGCCGGTTTGGCGGTATGGGTCGCCATTCAATGGAAATTTTGTGGGTTTGCCTGTAATCGGATTTATAAGAGGCGTTCCATTCCACAATAATCCTCTTATATGATTCCAATATTCCCAGGAGTTATCTTCGCATGGACGCCCGGGGCAATATCCTGCAACTGAAAATTGAAATGAGGTTGCATCAAGATTTTTGTACCCGGCAATTATTTTATTATCAGAAAATGCAGAGTCTTCGATCGATGATTTTATAACGGGTCCCTGAAGCAGCGCATAACCAACTGCAGGCGGGTGGCTGCCGTAAACAGTATCTGTGGAAGAAGCGTTATAAGCATACGCCAGTGACAGGGCAGAATCGCTCCCGACATAATCATTATCGGGAGCGCCGACATCGGGATCGGAATAATAACTAAAATACATACTGTCAATTGTTTGCATACCCTTATTAATCAATTTGTATTTTTTAAATATTACATAGTTAAAAAGATTTGTTTTATTAAATGCATAAACAGTTGATTGAATTTCCATTCCTGTTTCGGGTATATATGGACCCACGATAAATATGGCGTATGGCTCATCATGAAAAACCGTCCATAACATTTCATCTCCAAAAATTTCAGGTTGATCAAATGCAGAGTTGTATTTCCCATCATAGTCCAAATCAAAAAAAGGGGCGCCTATATCCGCAGGCCACTCATTAAAATCGGTTTGAAATTCATCCCGTTTAGTGCCAGGGGGAAGTTTGTTCCATTCAGGTTTTATTTTATACACGCGAAATTTATTTTTGTTAAACCCGGTTGAACTGTCGTTTTCAACTGTTCCCGGGGTTACACCGGAAAGCTTACTATTACCACTGGCGTACAAATCATTTCCTATTTTTCCCATCCAGAATAGCCCATCGCTAAAAACAAGGGTTTTTCCCGGATTTGAAGAAATTGGATAATATAACCCGCCTCCATCAGTAAAAGGATCGTGTGAGCCCTCACCGTAATTGCTAATCCACATCTTAATACTATTCACCGAAATATAATCTGCATCAAAACCTGGAACAGAAACTTGCGGGAAAGATGTTGTTGCAAAAAGAATGGAAAGAAAAAGAACTTTTGCGAACGTTGTTATTTTCATTTTCATCACGAACCCTTCAAAAATATTATTAATTCTCGCTATGGTTATCAACCGCCGGAAGGATTTTTAGATGAATACATAAAAACCGACCGAATCCTCCATTGGTTATTATCCTCATCTGTTATTTAAGAATTAATAACCTATTTGTCAAGGACTCAAATAGTTACGAGGTTAAAATAAAATGTAATTCAGAATGAAAATGAATGGTTGAATGGATGCACGATTTTAATTTGGCGAACATTACAAACATACAATCATGCAGTATTCATTCATCATGCTTATTGATACAGCGAAATATACACAGCAAAACAATCCGGAAAAATTATTATCGCACTTCTTGTACAATGCTTTAAAAGTTTATCGTCGGTTCGAGAGTTTGTTTTGGTTTATCACCTTTGTAGAGCACCTGTTCCAAAAAGAGTCCGGAAGGCGGCGCTGTTAATTTTGCGGGAATATCAGAATCGGAATTCAGCATTGCCGGTACGCGGTTAATATCGAGTTTACCCCGCCCGACTTCGGCGATAACCCCAATCATTCTTCTAACCATTTTCCACAAAAAATGAGAGCCGGTTATTCTTATTAAAATCAGCGCCTCTGTTTCAGCAAGTTGTATATCTTCAATTAACACTTTTGTTGATTTTTCGCCGGGGTTATCATCGGTAAACGAAGCAAAGTTTTTCATCCCTTTAAAATATTCTGCGGTTAAAACCATCTTATTAAAATTTAGATTGTCTTTTATCCACCAGACATAATTTTTACCGAAAGAGGTTCTGCGTTTTGAAATTTGATAAAGATACATACGCGAAACCGCATCGTGCCGCGCGTGGAAATTCGGATTAGTTTTTTCGACATTTAAAATATTTATATCCTTTGGCATCGCATCGTTAAATTTTAACTGGATGATATGCGGCGCTAGCACTGTTCTAACATCGAGATGAGCAACCTGGCAAAGTGCGTGCACTCCGCTGTCGGTTCTACCCGAACCCTGAATGTCTAATCTTTCACCTTTAAAAATATTCCCAGCCGCTTCCAGCAAAACTCCCTGAACAGTTTTTGCGTTATATTGTTTTTGCCAGCCGCTGTAGCGCGTTCCATCGTATTCAATTTTAAGTTTAAATCTTGCCATCGCTAAATTTCATTCCCAAAAGGTATTTCAATAAAAAATGTTGTCCCGTCTTGTTCTACGCTTTCAAACCAGATTTTGCAATTTAATAACTCGGCAAATTTTTTAGCGCTGAATAAACCAATCCCTGTTGATGACTCGCCCTGAGAAGGACGGTTGGATAATTTGCCGAATTTTGTGAATACTTTTTCTTTTTCAGATATCTTTATCCCCGGACCCTCGTCTTTTATAGAGCAGACCACATTATTGCCGGAAGGTTTTAATTCAATAAAAATATTTTTCCCGTCGGTTGAATACTTAATAGCATTAGAGATTAGATTATCAAAAATCTGCCGCATTAAATCCTGGTCGGATATTATCGGGCACTGAGCATCCGGACTAAAGAAAACCGATAAATTTTTTATCCGGATTTTTTGCTTGTAATTGTTTAGAACAGAACGAACAAGTTTTTCTAAATTAAATTTATCGTTATTAGTTTCAACTTTACCCGATTCAATTGCCTGAACATTGAGCAGATTTTTTATCAAATCGATTAACTGGTAGCTGCTCTGATTAATGATACTTAATAACTCCCGAAGCTCTTCTTTACTGATAGTTTCTATCTCACTCAACATCGATTCGGATAAAGAGTAAATTACACCGAGCGGGTTCTTCATATCATGAGAAGCGATAATCATGAACTCGCTTTTGTCTTCATTAAGTTTATGAAGCATGGCATTAAGATGCTCGACTTTTTTTAAGTACCGATTAACCTCTGTCTGTTGTTTCGATCTTTCTACCGCGTAACGGATGGAGCGCCCGAGCAGCATTGAATTAAACGAACCTTTTACAAGATAATCCTGCGCGCCGTGTTTAATTGCGCGTATTGAAAAAGGATAATCATTGTTTGCAGTCAGAACAATAATAGGTATGCGGGGTCTAACTTTTTTTATAGCAACAATATTATTTAATCCATTACCGTCAGGTAACGAAAGATCTAAAAGTACGAGATCGTATGAGTGTTCGCTCAGCAGATTTTTAGCTTCGGAAATCGTTGTAACATGATTAACAACAAAATTTTCCTCGCCAATAGTGGTCAGCATTTTTAGAATCAGTGCGGCATCTGCCGAGGCATCTTCAACTAAAACTATTTTAATTATATTGTTCACTAATTTTATCTTTTTCAACTAAATCTTCTCAATTAATATACACATGAATTCTGTCAGAATTCGGTGTGTCTTTTAAGCCCGGGCATAAAAGAGCACAGTAGTTCTATTACAAAATAAGAGTTTCCTCTGCGTAATCATCGTAGGTTTCAAATATTCGTACGCGGATGGATTTAACATTTTGCGGCAGGATTGATTTTTTTATTTCACTTAAAATATAGAGACAAATATTTTCAACGGTCGATTGAAAATCGACAACCAAATGCTTGCTTTTCATCTTTTGTAAAAACTCAATAATCTCCGTATCACCGTTGTACACCATAAATGCATGGTCGAGTGTTTCAACAATAGGCAGCACTATTTTTTTAAGATCGTAATAATCCATTACCATGCCGGTCTGCTGAACCGCGCCTTCTAATTCAACAAACATCCGGTAGGAGTGTCCGTGAATATTTTTACATTTGCCGAAATGCTCCGGCAGGCGATGACCCATATCCCAGTTAAATTCTTTCGCAATTTTCATCATACACCTTTACTTTCAGGTTCCCATATAAACTTATGCATTTGCAGTTGGAACCTTACATTTAATTTATCTTCAAGAATCCACTTTACAACATCCTTCGGCTCAAGAGTTCCGAAAACAACTGAAAACAAAACTCCCGCTTTTTCTAAAAGTTTGTGTTCTTCAATAATCTGCTTTGACCAATCGTAATCTTCCCGCGACCCGAGAACAAATTTTACTTCATCGTTTGGTTTTAGGTAATTAATGTTTTCATAAAAGTTTTTTTTAAGCATTCCGCTCGAAGGACATTTTAAATCCATTATAACCATCACGCGGGGGTCAATCTCTTTTATCGGCAGACTTCCGCCGGTTTCCAACATTACCTCAAATCCCTCATCTGCTAATGTTTTCATCAGTAAAAGAGATTCCGTCTGGGCTAAAGGCTCACCGCCGGTAATTTCGACTAACTTACAGCTATATTTTCTTACTCGTGTAACTATTTCATCAAGAGAAAGCAGATTCCCATCATAAAACGCATATTCGGTATCGCAATATGTGCAGCGGAGGTTGCAGAAGGTGAGCCGGACAAAAACGCAGGGCAGTCCTGCTTTGCTGCTTTCGCCTTGAATAGAGAAATATATTTCATTTACTGTAATCATCAAAAAAAGCCAAAAATCATTCATTTTCGCATAAAATCGGGGAATCAAAATTACTAAAGTAATATTTGACATCAAACACCGGATTCTATATATTTGTGGTCACTTTTTTAATTGTTAAATAAGGTTCAATAAATACTATGGCAAATCATAAATCGGCTAAGAAAAGAATTAAGACATCGGAAAAGAAGCGCGTAATTAACAAAAGCGGCGAATCGAAACTTAAAACGCTTGTAAAAAAAGTTATGGCATCTACAGAAAAAACAGACGCCGAAAAATCATACAAAGAAGCAATTGCTCTTCTCGATAAAAGCGTTGGCAAAGGTATTTTGCATAAAAATACTGCTTCCCGCAAAAAATCAGCTTTAACAAGGTTTATAAACAACTTTACCGCGGAAGCCGCAGCCAAATAAGAAATTTATATTGAATTTTATTTAGAGGCTCTTCTTTACGGAAGAGCCTTTTTTATAACATTTTATAAATCTTCTATTGCGTCAATTCCTTCCGGCATCGGAAGATAAAATTTAATCGGCTGTGTGGAGCCATCCCGTTTTACAATCTTGTCCACTCTCTTATTTATTATAACGCTATGCTCAATCTGTATCCCGTCTTCAATAATGGAGCCGAAAATGTAACTTGTCCCTTTTACTAAAACGTTTTTACCGATACGCAGCGGGTATTCGTCACTTCCGGTCATATTTACGCTTGATTCGATTTTAGAATTTTCACCGATGACAATATTTCCTTTTATTATATCCCCCCAAAGAACTTCAACATTATCTCCAATTGTAAAAGTTTGATGCGGGAAAGTTGATAAGTGAACATTCTGCCATATAACAATGTTTTTGCCGAAATGAACATTGCCGTCTACAAATACATTTTTTTTCAACTCAATATTATAATTTAGTTTTACCCCTTTACCGATGTAAACGCCGCGCCCTATTTTGATATCGAGCGGCACATTTTTTTTATCCATTTCCAGTATGTTTTCTATAACCGATTCATGTATAAAAAAATCATCGGGATCATCAATTTCGATAATGTCTTTTAGTTCCGAATAAACTCTGTGCCGGGCAACAGCCTCCATCTCCTTAAGTACCGATTTATTGTTGAAACCCATAACAACATATTGTTCTGCCGGGCTAACTGCCTGCACTATATAATTATGCTGATTAAACAACGAAATTAAATCTGTAATATAAATTTCATTTTGCGCATTATTACTCGATATTTTATCAATCAGCTCAACAAGATGTTTATATTTGAATGCGTAAACACCTGAGTTAAACTCGGGGTTTTCAATTAACTCCTGTTGTGTAAATGAATAAAATTTGTTGCCGAACTTGACCCGGTAAGGTTTGTCTTCTGAAATAGACAAGATGTCTTTATGTTCTATAATTTCTATAACTTTTCCTTCATCCCCGCCGGACGGCATTCCGTTTTCATCGAGAGCCTTTACGCGCACAATTCTACCGTAACTATTTCCCTTCGGGTCACCTTCAAACAACCCGGTTAAAACCATCATATCGGCATTTGATGAAATAAAATCCTCGCGAAATTTTATCATCGTTTCTTTGTTTATTAAGCCCATGTCGCCGGGGAGCACATATACAATTCCATCAAATAGTTTATCATCAATTTTCTTAAGAGCTACCTGTACAGCGTGCCCGGTTCCATTTTGTGTCTCCTGGTAAGCGAAAAGATTGGCTTCTCTTTTTCCAATTACTTCTGCAACATCAGGGGCTTTAATACCAACAACCATAATAGTATTGATGTCTTTTATACCGCTCCTGCTTGCGTTATAAACACGCTCTACAGTGGAAACTTCCCATATTTTATGAAGCATTTTTGAGCGGTGGGATTTTATTCTTTTGCCATGCCCCGCAGCAAGTATTATTGCTACTTCGTGGTTATCATAGTTAAAATTAGAGGACAGTTTATTTAAATAATCAACAACTGGAATTTGTTCTTTCACTTCCATCAAAGTCTCCGTTTTCATAAAAGGTAAATTAAGTGTTACAAATTAAATAATGGGTTATGTTTTTGCAAACATAGATAATAGACACGAAAAGCAGCAAGCGGTTGGAATAATTATATCTGACCCGAGGTATTTTTCTTCCGAACATTGCAAAATGGATTTCCACTACCTCGCTTTATTAAGTGAATTAATCGCGAAATTGCATCTCGTAAAATTTGCGGTATAATCCTTTTTCATCCTCAATTAACTGTTCGTGTTTTCCTTCTTGAATAATGGTACCTTTTTCAAGGACAAGAATACGAGTGGCGTTTCTTATTGTGCTTAACCGGTGCGCAATGACAATTGTAGTGCGGTTTACCATCATTCGCTCTATTGCTTCCTGAACAAGAAGTTCGCTCTCGTTATCGAGCGCCGAGGTTGCTTCATCGAAAATCATTATTTGAGGATTTTTCAATATTGCTCTTGCAATTGAAAGACGCTGCCGCTGTCCGCCGGAAACTTTTAATCCTCTTTCGCCGATGATTGTATCATAACCTTTTGGAAGCTCCATAATAAAGTTGTGGGCATTTGCAGCTCTGGCGGCATCAACAACTTTTTCGAATGAATAATTACTCAAACCGTAAGCTATATTATTGGTAATGGTTTCGTTGAATAGAATTGTTTCCTGTGTTACAATTCCCATCAATGCGCGGAGGTCTTCAATTTTTATAACCTTTGTGTCCATTCCATCTATTAAAATTCTGCCGCCGGTAGGGTCGAAAAACCGGGGGATTAAATCAACCAAAGTTGATTTGCCGCCGCCGCTTGGGCCGACGAGGGCGATTATTTCGCCATGTTTTACCGTGAAGTTTAATTTGTTTAATACTAATTCTTCCGCATCATCGTAATGGAACGAAACATTATCAAATACAATTTCATTTTTAAATTGCGATAGCGGTTTTGCATCAGCAATGTTCATTATCGCAGGTTTTGTATCGAGTATTTCAAATATTCTATCGCCGGCAGCGCTTGATTCCTGGATGCGGTTGTTCACACCGCTTAATTCTTTTATTGGGGGCATCATCTGAAATATCGCAAACAGAAACCCGAGAAACTCGCTTGCTTTTATTGTTTGCTGCTCAAGTACAAGTACGCCGCCATAGTAAATAATAACCACTCCTACTATTACGCTTAAAAACTCAGTTATAGGCGAAGATGCATTTCTTATCCGCACTATGCGAAGCATCAACCTAAAGAAATTGTGTGTCTCGTCTGAGAATTTTTTATTCTCATAATTTTCCATTCCGAATGCTTTTACAATCTTAACCCCTGATATAGTTTCCTGAAGTATACTTGTAATATCTGCCATCTTTGCCTGTATAATTGCGCTGTACTTCCGGAGCTTCAATCCGATCCACGTAATGATTAGCATTGAAAAGGGGAGAATAACAAAAGCAAGCAGGGTAAGTTTCCAGCTTATACCGACGGCAATGCCGAAAAAAACCAGAATAGAAAGGGGTTCGCGAATTAAATTTAAAAATGTAGCGGATATGCTTGACTGAACAATATTTACATCGTTTGTTATACGCGATATTAAATTGCCGACTCTTTCTTTTTTAAAATAACTCATCGGAAGCTGGTGAAGATGGCGGTATGCAGCATCGCGCAAATCCTTCATGGTTCCCTGCTCTACATAGGCAAGAAAATAAGCCTGCATATAGCCGAAAATATTTTTTGCAAAAAAAGCAAACAAAACCATTACGCAAATTTTCATCAGCGCTTCTAATTTGTTTCCGCTAAAAACATAATCGTTAAAAGTTTGACTGATGCTGTGCTCAAAGTCTTTTATCCATTCGGGCATTATTCCTTTTGCGGCATCAACCGAAGCAGTGGCGGGCTGCTTTACCTGCTCGGTATTGGGCGATTCCTGGAAAAGTGTATCAAGAAGCGGTATTGTTAAATATACCGAAGCGCCGTTAAGCACCGCGAACAAAATTGTACAAACCACAGATAAAGCAAGATGCTTCCAGTATGGACGAACGTAATGTAATATTCTAAAATATGTTTTCAATTATTTGCCGTAATCCGGTATCTCGGGAATATATTTAATGCCGCACCCGCCATTTCTTTTTACGACATCAAATTGTTTTAAAGTTTCAAGGTTTATCATATTTATTTTCGATTGTGTTTCAAAACCCGTATCGAAAATTAAAATATTATTGATGATTAAAAAATTCTTTACGCCCCCGCCTTCCCAGTATTTAAGAATTTCTTTTTTCACCGGTGAATAAATTAAAAGTTTTGACGATTCCGGTTTGTTTGTGTATAGTGTTTTGTTAGCGGGCGAAACATCGGCGGTTGTAAAAACCAAATCTCCTGCAGCCGTCCACTCAAACTGTCTGAGTTTTTGCACGGTAGAAATTAATTCTTCACTTTTATGTTTCCCGGTTATAACCTTATACCGGGTTACTGTATCAATTTCCACTATAAATTTAGCCGATCCATCCGGCGACGAATTACTTTTTTCTACTCTCGATGGTACAGGGTATCCATCCGAGGTTAAATCATAAATTTTTGTTTCATCGCTTAATAACTTGCCGAACACATTAAATATTTGTTTTTGCTGATTTATATATGTCGCAATTTTTTCATCGAGAGAATTTAGGAATATTGAAAAGGTATCCTCGTTTTCCCACCGCGTATACACTTCCATACCGGAACCGATTAATTTTACAAAACTAACATTGCCCGTTTTTGTATTTAAAATATAGAGTCTAACTTTTTTAACAAACGGAAAAACACCATCCCTACCATAATGTTTTACTGTTATAAAAAAAGCATTCTTTAACTCTTCCGAGTAGGAAAGTTCTATAACGCGTTCATTTTTTGATGACCAGACAATTTTGCTTTTTTTTGTTTTGAAAGTGTATTTGAATATACCCGGAGTATATAATGCTCTTGCAACAAAATAAAATTCATCGGGTGATGTTTTTTTATTTTGCACGCTATCCGCAACTATAGGTGGCAGTTTCTCATCTTTATTATTACACCCGACTGTGCACAATAATATTAATAAGAAGATTAAATATTTATACATAACCATAACCGGCTAAACTCAAGAAAAATTTCATTATCAAGTTAACGAAATCTATAAAAAATCCCCATAATGGCGAGTAAATGAAAAGCAGCAAAATTATTGATCCGTATAAACCAAGATTTAAAAGTTTTGCAGTAATTTTATTTGGAAAAATATCATAAAGAATATGCGAGCCGTCAAGCGGGGGAATTGGTAAAAGGTTAAACGCAAAAAGAAAAATGTTTAGGAACATTCCGTACCAAAATATTCGCAGTACAAAATCATTATTGAGCAAATTGAATGACCCGAGCAGTACAAATAAAAGCAAAAAAACTATGGCGAGCAGAAGATTGGAAAAGGGACCTGCAAAGGATACAAACGCATCATCCCTCAATTCGTTTTTAAAATTCCTTCTGTCAATCGATACCGGTTTAGCCCAGCCAATCATTGCGAAACCCGAAATATAAGTGGCAAGCGGAACAATAAGAGTACCAACCAGATCCGCATGTTTTATTGGATTAAGCGATAGCCGCCCCATATTTTTTGCGGTATTATCCCCAAGCCGGCTGGCAATAAAAGCATGGGCAAATTCGTGCACCATTATTGAAATTAAAAACATTGGAATGAAAAGAAGTAAAAATAATATCTTTTCGCCTATTTGAATAAAACCTAAATCCATTATCCTCTCGGGTGAAAATCTTTGTGTACTTGCTTAATATATTCTCTGTCAATATGCGTATAAATTTGTGTTGTAGAAATGTCCGAATGCCCCAGCATTTCCTGCACCGCGCGCAAATCGGCGCCGCCCTCCAACAGGTGGGTTGCAAACGAATGCCTGAATGTATGCGGATGTACGGACTTTGAAATTCCGGCTTCTTTTACATACCGGTCAACAATTTTCCATATTCCCATTCTCGAAAGTTTTGTCCCCCGGCTGTTTAGAAGAAGGATGTTTCCGCTTTTCAATTTTTTTTCGAGAAGCGGGCGGCTTCTTTTTAAGTACTCATCAATCCATCCAATAGCGCTTCCGCCAATCGGAATGAGTCTTTCTTTTGAACCCTTACCCAAAACCCTGATTATTTCGTCGTTCAAATAAAGGTCGCCGATTTTTAAATTTATTAATTCCGATACTCGCACACCGCAAGCATAAAATATTTCGAGCAGTGTTCTGTCGCGAATACCAAGTTTATTTTCAATATCCGGTTTGCCGAGTATAGCTTCTACCTCCGTTACTGAAAGAACAGCCGGGAGATTTTTTTCTAATTTTGGAGCCGGTACTCTTTCAACTGGGTTTTCTTCAATATAATTATTCACATAAAGAAATTTGAAAAATCCGCGGAGGGATGAAAAATACCTTGCCGCGCTGCTGCTGCTTAAACCGATATCATAAAGGAGCTTAAAAAAATTGTTGATGTGCTGTTCTTTAATTTTTGATGGGTCATCTATTTTTGAACCGGACAAAAACTGAATAAACGCATTTATATCTGTTCGATAAGATGTTATTGTATTTTCCGAAAGATTTTTTTCAAGTTTAAGAACCGCGAGATAATCTCTTAAAAAACTTTTCATGCACTTTCTTTACTGCCGGTTTTGCCCTGCTCCATTTCATCTTGTTTTGGATAACGAATGCGCCGGTGGTGCTGGCCCAAAAGAATACTTTTGAACGCTTCCTTAATATTATTAATATCGCTAAAAGTTATCGGCGACTCATCCAACTGACCATCCTCAATACGGCTTTTTATGATCCTTCCAATAAGATTTTCTACCTTATTTGCATCCGGTTTTTCGATCGATCGCACTGCAGATTCGCATCCATCTGCAAGCATTATTATAGCTGTTTCTTTTATTTGCGGTTTGGGTCCGGGGTATTTATAGTTTTCAATTTTAACTTTTTCTTCGCCGTACAGAGTTTTTGCTTTTTCATAAAAGAAGGACATAACCATAGTACCATGATGCTGCGGTATAAAATCAACTATTTCTTCGGGTAGTTTATATTCACGGGCAATTTTAATCCCTTCATTTACGTGTCTTACAATTAAGCTAACACTTTCTTCCGGCGTTAAATTTTCATGAACGTTTTGGTTATTAAGTTGGTTTTCAACAAAATTTTGAGGAGTTAATATTTTGCCAATATCGTGATAATAAGCTCCCACCCGCGCCAGCAGCGGATTTGCTCCAATACGCTCGGCAGCGGTTTCAGCAAGTGTTCCCATCGTCATTGAGTGGTTAAAAGTACCTGGAGTTTTTCGTGCAAGCTCCTTTAACAATGGTCTGTCGAAGTTTGAAAGTTCGAGTAAAGTAAGGTCGGTTGTTATATTGAATATTCTTTCGAAGAAGATTAAAAGTCCGTAAGTAAGCACAGGACTTATAAGCGCATTTGTTCCTGCAAATGCAAACTCAATTAATATTGTATCCCACGCGGCAAAACGTTCAAGACCGAAAGCGAGTACTGCAACGGTATAACCCGATAAAATAAAAAGGAAACTTCTAAAAATTTGAGAGCGGTTTTTTATATCGCGTACGGAATAAACCGAAAGCGCCCCGGCAAACAGGTTCATCGCGGCAAACGCATAATCATTACCACGTAATGCGCCGGCAATGAGAGCCATCATAACTGTAGAATAAAAACCGATTCTCGAATCGAAAATTATTGTTAAAAGCATTGATGCCGCCGGTATAAAAATAAGGTAGTGTATCGGCGCCGGCACGGTAATTTTGTTTATCAAAAAGGTTATAAATGCAAGTAATAAAAATGTAAATGCGAGTAAGAGAATTCTTTGATTATCATCAAAAATCTTTTTCCTAAAAAGAAAGATATAGATTGTAATAAGAGTTAATAAAAATGCGATATGCAAAAACTTGCCAACCATCTGTAACGCATAACCTTCATTTCCTATTCGCTCGGCTTTTGCTTCTTTATAAGAATCTATTTTAAGTTTTACGTCGCGTGTAACTCTATCGTGGGTTGCTATAATGCGTTCGTTTTCGTTAACAATACCAACATACTTCGATACGTTATTCTGTGCCTGATTTATTTCCTCGTCGGTCAGCGCTTCATTAAAAACCATATTCGGAACAATGAAGTGAGACGCGTATTCGATTAACGCTCTTTTTATCTCGTGCGAATAATCAAGCCTGCCAATGGCAGTTTGTATTTCGAACTTTGCCGTCTCAATATCTTTGAATGAAGACTTTGCTTCTATTTTATCAACATTGCCTATCCTAATTGCAATGCTATCTTTCTTTATACCCTCCTTGGGCAAACTTAAAATACCCGAGTTATAAACTTCCGTAACAACATTTTGAGCAGCAGTAAAAATTTTGTTTAAGTTTATGTTCCTGCCCGCGGTAAGATTGCGTTCCTGCCGTCTAATGTTTATTAGTGTATTGAATACATTTGCACTCAAAAATGTAGGGTTAATTTCTGTTTGTCTATTTTCCATCACTATAGAACTATCTATTATACTTACGAGAAAGCGATAATAGTTTTTCATCGAATCGATTATATTTCTAGTTTGCTCATCATTTCGGGTGAACACAGGATAAATACTTTCGGCAGCCTGTTTAAGCTCATACCGGTAAACTTCGGGATCTTTTATTATAGGAAACGCAAATGGGGCAATAAGATCGCTCTGGATCCAAATAGTTCCTTCAGTAACCTCCGACTCTAGTGACTCACCTTTGGGAAACATCAGCACAATTAGGATAACAGTAACCAAACCAATCAAAAATTTGATTCTTTTACTTTTTCTTATGTCGAATTTTTCGTCTGTCATTATTTTTTTGTTTTGGCTTTAAGCACCATTTCTAAAAATTCGGCGACACCGTTATTATTATTGTCCTTATCTATTACTATATCCGCCATACGCTTTAATTCCGGCACGGCATTTTCAAGAGCTACCTTTAATGCTTTTGTTTGAAACAAACTTATATCGTTATACCAATCGCCTATAACAGCGGTTTGCTCAATAGGTATATTCAAATTTTTAATAAGTCTATGTAAGGCCTTTCCTTTTGATGAACCACGGCGTCTTAGCTCAAGGTAATAAATGCCGCCGTACTTTTGGGATTTGTAATACGTGCTGTTTAATCCCATTGTGTAAGGGAACCCAAACTTATCTTTTATTAACTTGATAGATTCTTTATTATCACTTGCAAAAATTAGCTCAAGTGTTCTTTCGGTAAAAGTGTTATACGACGGTATTTCTTCATACGGGGCTCCAAACTTATCCAATATCTGCGGCACAACGGAATTACTTTCGGTATAATATATCGCATCCGAATGACATAGCGCAAGGTTAACTAAATATTGATTGGCGAGCTTTATTGCTCTTTTAATATGTTTTTCTTTTATAAAAGATTCGTATATAGTTTTACCTTCAGGAGAATCCTTTATCATCGAACCATCGAGCGAAATGAGCGGTAAGTCTATTGCAAGTTCTTTTGCATAACCGGTCAGAGCGCAATGCAGTCTGCCGCTTGCAAAAGAAAATTGAACGCCAATTTTTTCTAATTCGTATATTACCTGTTTTGTTTTGTCCGTAATTTCGCCGGTCATATCCAATAATGTGCCGTCGAGATCGAAAACAATTAGTTTAATATTATCTAAATTTTTTGCTGTTTTCATTTTTTTACTTAATTACTGTTTTCCATCCGCGAATCGACAAATTTTTATAAATTATAAAAACAGAAATTATCGCGGCTATAAAATAAAGCAAAAGTTTGTTATAATCTCCGAATAAAAGGCTGCCGGTGCCAAGCAGAATGCTGTATACTAAAATAACACCGAAAAACCAGTTTACAAACATGGCAAAAAATCCGCTGTCGCTTTTTACATCAGGCAATTTAGAGGATATTTTTTTCCATAAAATTCCGCCGGGGTGTATTTTCCGGTAGAAAGATATAAGCACTTCTTCATCCGTGGGTTTAGTAAACAATGTAACAACAACCCAAACAAACGTTGTTATAGAAACAAGATAAAATAACGATATTGGAAATGCAATATTATAATACCTTAAGAATGGAAGAAGAACAAAGGGTGTAATCATTGCGGATATTTCGCTCCACGCGTTTATACGCCACCAAAACCATCTTAAAATCAGAACAGAACCAACCCCTGCCCCGGCTTCCATTATAAACTCCCACGCGCCCGAAATTCGTGTTATAAAAAGTGTAACTACAATTGATACAAGCATAAGTACCATCGTCGTTACACGCGAAGCAAACACGTAATGTTTTTCTTCCCTATTCTGTTTTATAAAACGTCTGTAAAAATCGTTTATTAGGTACGATGTACCCCAGTTAAGCTGGGTTGCAATAGTACTCATATACGCGGCAAAAAATGCAGCGACTAATAATCCCTTTAAACCCACGGGTAAAAAATCGTTCATCGCGTAAATGTAGCCGAGTCCTTTTTCATTTGGTCCGAGTTGAGGGTATAATATTAAAGAACAAAGACCAACAAGAACCCACGGCCAGGGGCGTATTGCGTAATGGGCTATCTGAAAAAACAGGGTTGCAAAGAGAGAATGTTTTTCATCTTTTGCGGACATCATTCTTTGCGCAACATAACCACCGCCGCCCGGTTCCGCGCCGGGGTACCAGGATGCCCACCAAATAATTCCAACATAAGCAAGAAATGATGCTGCTGTTAGTGCAAAAGCGCCGCCAAGGGAAGTTGCGTCTGTTATTGTGGGGAAAAAATCAAAAACAAATGCCGGCAATTTTTCCTGCATTCCGGCAATGCCGCCAATTTGGGAAGAATTAACAACCAGTATGGCAAGAATTATCGTACCTATCATTGCTATACCAAACTGAAACGCGTCTGTAACAACAACACCCCATAAACCGGAAAGTGCGGAATAAAAAGCGACAAGCAACATGCAGCCGAACACATAAAAAATAACTTCACTTTCGGGAATGCCGAACATGCCTGTTAAGATAGCCGTCATTGCTTTGTTAACCCAGCCCATAATTATGATGTTCATAAATAAGCCGAGATAAATAGCGCGGAAGCCTCTTAAAAACCTTGCGGGTTTACCTGAGTAACGAAGTTCGGCAAATTCAACCTCAGTCATAATGCCGGCACGACGCCAGAGTTTTGCAAAAAAGAATACCGTTAATAAACCGCCGAATGCAAAATTCCACCACACCCAGTTGCCGGCTATACCGTTTTTTGCTACAAGTTCGGTAACGGCAAGAGGCGTATCCGCGGCAAAGGTTGTAGCAACCATTGAAAGACCGGCAAGATACCAGGGCAAGTTTCTACCGGAAAGAAAAAATTCTTCGGTACTTTTGCCCGCACGTTTTGAATAGTATAAGGCAATTCCGATTGAAAACAGGAAGTAAACGAGGATAATTAAGTAGTCATAAATCTGCAATTTTAACCCTCACGTTATAGTAATAAATTTTTTAATTGCAAATTAAGTAAAGCTTAAGCGGGTATGCAAGTATGTATTAAAAGTATGTTAAGATATTATTTTGATAAACTTAAGATGTTAAAAATTTACACTGGACTTTTTAATCGGTTATATCTTTTTGATGAAATTTTCCACAACCCCGCCATAAGATTTGTTGCTTTTTCACATGCTTAAATTAAACCGGGCACACTGATTCAGTATAACGATTTTATTCTTTCGAACTTACCTTAGCAATACCATCTTTTTTGTTGAAGTAAGGTTATTTACTCTTAATTGATAAAAATATATTCCGCTTGTAATCAATCGGCTGGTTGATGATGCATCAAAATCTACTTCGTACTCACCCGGCGCTTTTTCTTCGTTTACGAGTGTGGCAATTTCGTTGCCGAGAACATCATAAACTTTAAGATTTATGATTGTCGATTGATTATTTATGATTTGGGGTACCGAATATTTTATTATTGTAGAAGGGTTAAACGGATTTGGATAATTACAGATTTGAATATCTTTCGCGGAGATATTTTCTGCATGATTATATATAGCGGTTGGAATGTGTTTAGTAAACTCCAATACTTCCAGGGTAAAATATTTTTTGCCGAAAATATCGGTGCGATTTGTGGAAATACCTTTAACAAGAACCGAATCGTCCGGTAAAGGAATATATCCATTCCATGAAAAATCACCCGAAAACCAGTTGTCGTTTTTTGTTAAAATATAATTAGTATCATTTGTATTAACAGCGCTGACGATACCCGGAATGCAAGGTATTGTTAAACATGGATTGCCAATGGCTGTGTAGATTGCTAAAAGAGATAGAGTATCGGGTGGAGTTATTACTAATTCCCAATCAAGAACATCCCCCTCGGTTATCTGGGCAAAGCGAACAATTCCAAAATCTCTGGAAAACCTTGTCTCGCTAATTCCTGCATCGCTGCACGGATGATTAAAATGCCCGAAGCGGTAACAATTGTAAAAAACCCGGTTTGTATTGTAGACAGTATCGGAGTTGCTTAACAAAGTTATATTGCTTCCCCAATCGCACTGATTAACCGGGATGTTCCAAGGCGGAGTGTTTACGGGAGGTATTTCCCAGTTGCTACCAATTTCAGCATCGAAATTAAACAATAAATATTCACTTGAGTCTTCTACATTTAATGCAAATATTTTATTCGGTTCTCCTCTCAACCAATATTTTTGCCAGTTATTATACGGACCCGCGCCATAAGGAGCAAAACTGTAATATAAATGCCCATTTATTTCTGACGTATCCACTATTTCGGAGATTAATGAATTTGGGAAATATGCGCAGTTATATTCCCATGTGTTGTTAATTTCCAGAGGAAAATAAATACAGCTATTACCTTGAGAATAGTTAAGGGATAGAGGCGCCAGCACAAATGCTAAAACACAAAATGCTTTTTCCATTTTATATCTCAGAAAATTATTGTCATCGAACTATTAAAGATGAAAGATAAAACCGATACAACTTAAAAAAATGCGGTATTAATCTCAACAAAAATTCAGAGAGTATGAATGATGTAGACATCTATACCAATAAAAAATCCGCGCCAAATAAGGACGCGGATTAATATTAAGAAGGGAAAAATTACTTAAAGTTTTGGTCATATGATACTATTTTATCAACATAAGTTTTTTAACTGAAGTAAATGAACCCGTTTCCAATCTATAGAAATAAACACCGCTGCTCAGATTACTTCCATCAAAATTCACTTCGTAATTTCCCGGCACTTTGTTTTCATTTACAAGTGTTGCTACTTCGTTGCCGAGGATGTCGTAAATTTTAAGATTTATGATTGGTGATTTATGATTGATGATTTTGGGCACCGAATATTTGATTGTTGTTGTTGGGTTAAACGGGTTGGGGTAATTTTGTTCCAGCGCAAATTGTGTCGGCGTTTCAACATTAACTTCTACAATATCGCTGTAGTTATATTTACCATCGTTATCAATTTGTTTTAATCTGTACTGAACCATTCCGCTTGGTGGAGTTGCATCTGTAAATGAATAACTCTTTGATGAATTAGCATTTCCGCTGCCCTGCACAAATCCAACATCTTCCCAATTTTTAATTTTTAATTTAGAATTTATAATTGTTCTTTGAACTTGAAACCCGAAGTTATTTACTTCCGTTGAAGTTTGCCACTCAAGAAGAACCCCATCGTTAATCGGTGCGGCAGTAAATGAAATCAGTTCAACCGGCAGGAGTGACTGATTTGTAGAGACAACTGTTCTGAGTCTAAAATCGCCTGTAGAAAATGCATTCCATTCATAACCCACAACCAGAGCGGCTTCATACTTGCTCGATCGGTTATCAATGGAATTGTTATCATAGAACACTGAAAAATCATTGCCGAATGAATTGCTCAGAACTATATGATAATCGGTTCCGGCATTCACCGGGACATTAAGGGAAGATAAATCGACGTAATTCCAGCTATAAACACTAATTTGGGAAGGTTCAACTGAAACAAACGAACCGTTAAGTAGAGCATCCGGGAGACCGCCGTTATCCGAAAAAATAGCAAAGTTTATTGGACCCGTTAAACTAACCGTACTTGATGGATGGAAAAATGCGCCGGTAACTTCGCCGGTATTGGTTGGAGTAAAACGGATAGCTATTTTTTCATTCTTTACAACGGTTTCTTCGGCGCTCGATGTCCAGGTATCATAAGCAAATAAATTTTGAAAAGTTGAGGCTGCTCCGCTGTAGATATTTCCAATAGCATTAAACACATTTAGTTTACCGTATCCCCATGTATAATCCGGTAGCGCCCCGCCAGTGTAAGAATCGGTTACGCTGCTGTTGATAAGATAGTCTTTTATCTGCGCAGCCGTTAGTGTCGGGTTATAATCGAGCATTAGTGCCACTGCGCCCGCACAAATAGGTGATGCCATACTTGTACCTTGATTTAGGTGATAATAGGGATCAATAATATTTCCGGCACTTGGGGAAGCATCAGTAGAAGTACAAGAAATTATTCCCTGTCCGGGAGATGTAATTTCAGGTTTCTGCCTTCCATCGCGCGTAGGACCAATACTGCTAAAGCTCGAAATATCATCCGAGTAATCGGTTCCGGTATAAAAAACATTTGCTCCGCCGCTTGTGTGCCAACGCCACCGGCTAACATAAGAGCCGACAGTTATAGCGGAAAGGGCAGTGCCGGGAGAAGCAACAGTATAGTTTTTGTCCCCGCCGTTCAAAGTAACACCCATTGTTTTTGTAAACAGCCAGCCATGATAAGTCATCTGTGCTGCTGAATTATTTATGATCTTCAACGTCCATGTTCCGCTTGCAGGTGGATGTGCAGCAACACCATCATAAACTCTTGTATAAATTCTTCTGTCCCCGTTTGTGTGGTCGGGTGAAATATTATTATATAAATATATATAGCCATCATTCGTTTGTCCGGTTCCCGATGTATTAACAGTTTGACGTAATGAATCACCATTGGGAGAAAGCACAGTTGCGGTAACATCGTCGCTGTTGTTACACCACAGATCAAAACCGAAATAATCATTATCCGTTCCGACATTTGCGGTATAAACAGGGACTGAAAAAGTAATACTTGTCGTATTGCCGGGGTTAACAGATACTGAAATATGAATTGCATTGCCGCCATCGTTACCTGCCGATATTACCGCGACACGCCCGGCGCCGGAAGAAGTAAATTCATCAACCTTTTCATCAAGGTCGCGTGTACCGTCATGCGCATTTGAGTGTCCGCCGATACTCAAATTAACAACAACAGGTTTTAAAGTAGTGTTTGCAATGGCTTTTGCGTATTGCAGCGCGTTTAATAAATCAGCCGTTGAAAATGACCCGTTTCCTGCTTTCACAAAAACAATATCGGAAGCGGGAGCAACTCCTAAGTATTTTTGCGTCCCCGGAATTGACGCGCCGTTACCAGCAGCGCTGCCGGACACGTGAGTTCCGTGCCCATTAGTATCTTCTTCCCAGACTACTCCGACATTAGTTCCATCAATTTCACCATTTATTTCTTCGTTTGTGTATTCAACGCCATAATTCAAACCGCTAAAATTAATGGCGTCCCTATCCTCGGGAGTTCCACCACCCGTGTTGTCCGTTTGATCCCATATAAATAAAATTCTGCTTTTTGTGTTGTCACCAAGATCGCGAAAATCAAGATGATCCCAATCAATTCCCGTGTCAATTACAAGAACTATTATATCCGTTCCCATGTAAGGCGTGTTGTTTATGAAGCCCCCGTGGACGAGGTCGGAACCAATAAGTCCACCGGTAACATCATTGGTCGGATAAAATACTTCCCCCGGATAGATATAAATTACATCTTCATTTTCAGCCAGCTTAATCATATCATCGATCGATAGTCGGGCAGTTGCAAAGTTTTGAGATGACGAATTAATCTGTACCGGAAGATTTTTCGGGATACTATTTTTTTTTATCCTGATGACAGACTTATACAAATCTTTTTCTTTGGAGTAGACGATAGCTTTTTCACCCAAAATTACAGATGAACTTTTAAGTGAAGCATATTCAGGTTTTTGTTTGATAATCTCCGATAAAAACTCAGGGGCTATTTTTGCAGAAATTAATTCGGAAATGTCTTGTGAGTATATTGTGGTTAAAGCAAAAACGAGAAAAATTATGACGAAAAAAAACTTTTTCATTTTATCTCCTGCTGTAATTAACACGAATAAGTTATACAAAATAAGCTACAAATTCTTTGCAACTATTGCAACCAACTATAACTTCATGGCAGTGCTTCCCGCTGGTTCAATTAACTAATCTATAAACATAAAAACCTCATTTCATCAGTAAAAGTTTTTTGGTTGATGAACCTGAAGGTGTAATCATCCGGCAGAAATAAATTCCGCTGGGTAAATTTGATGCATCAAAAATTACTTCATGAGTTCCGGAAATTGCTACGCCTTTAAAGAGTTCTTTTACAAGTTCTCCGGCGGGGTTAAAAATTGCAATTGTTATATAAGAATCGAACGGAGTTTTAAATATTATTGCCGTAACGGGGTTAAAAGGATTTGGGAAATTCTGCATAAGTAAAAATTCCGCCCGGGTGGTTCCAAAATTAACCGTGATCATCCTGGTGAATTCAACTTTGCCATCGGTGTCTATCTGCTTTAAACGATAAACATTTTTATATGTTTTAACATTATTATCAACGAAGAAATATTTTTTTGTTGAGTTAGAATTACCGCTTCCGGGAACAAATCCAATTGTTTCCCAATCTCTCCCGTTCTGATTTGTCAAACTACCCTCTTCTGAATAAACAAAGGGGAGGGGTAAAGTCCTTTCAATTTCAAATCCATAATTATTTACTTCGGTGGCGGTTTGCCATTGAAGAATTATTTTTTCTCCTTCTACAAAAAAACTAAATGAAGAAAGCTCAACAGGAAAAGTATCTTCGGGAAAAGTCTGAGAAAGTGCATCTGCTAATTTTTGTCTCCCGGCATTACTGCTGCGTAGTGCATATGCCTGTTCAATGTGCAAAAATCTTCCGGTAGTTGATGAGGCGCTCTGACTGCATGGATTAGGGCTGCCGTTAATAAGTCTACCCTGAGTATTTGTAGTTCCGGTTAAGGTTGTCCAGGCAACATCCACATGTGCAATCTTAAAAGTTAGTGTGTCATCAATTGCAAGGAGATTTGTTTTTAACGTAGAGAGATAATCGGGAGAGGGAACTAACTGCGTTCCGTTACTCATTATCAAATCGGGGTCGCCCGGGTCTTGTGCAAAACCATGAGGCTGAATTACAATCATATCGGGTATATTATTATTCATAACGACTGTAGTTTTTTGCATCGTTCCATTCACATTGTGTGCCTGGTCCGATATTCTATATTTAGTTGAAACTTCCCCGCAAACAGATGTGGTACCGGCACAAGCCGTTAGAGTATCGTTATTGCAGCGATGCGTTCCCGTTATGAATAATGCTTTGCAGCCAAGCTGTTGAAAAATAAGCGCGCTCTGTTTTCCAGTAAAGGTGTCGTACTTCGGATGAGGTGATTGAATAAATAGTTTTTGACGAATAGGGGAAGGATTAAGAATAAATATCCCCCAATAGTTTATTCCGCCGCTCTTCTTTACCAGGGCATAATAATCTTTATTTGGTGCGACGGATGAATCGATGAGTTTATATAAATTGTAATCCAAACTGTTGGCTGAATCTTCGGCTGAGGAATAATCACCATCATTAATATACTGGATAATATTTGCCCAGGTATTAAGCTTAATTGCAGGAGGTGTTTTGTACTCATTGGAAAATTCAGTATTCGGAATAACATTAATTAAACTGTCGACAAAATTTACAAAATTAGTTTTGGTATTTACCTGCGCGTACACTGACATACTATATACCAATAGCATGATGAGGTTTTTCATACTTTATTCCTATACATATATATTGTTTTTAAGCAGTAAAATTAGCTGAGGGAAATTTTGAAGGGCAAAGATAATCGGATACACGAAATATTCAAATACCAAAAAATAAAAACCCGGAATTTGTCCGGGTTAATCAGAAAAAATTCTTCTTCCGGTTATTTTATCAAGTTTAACTTTTTAACAGTCGTAAAACTGCCTGCAGTCATTTTATAAAAATAAACACCGCTGCTCAGATTACTTCCATCAAAATTCACCTCGTAATTTCCCGGCGGTTTATTTTCGTTTACGAGTGTGGCTATTTCTCTTCCGAGGATGTCGTAAATTTTAAGATTTATGATTGATGATTTATGATTGATGATTTTGGGCACCGAATATTTGATTGTTGTCGTTGGGTTAAATGGATTGGGGTAATTTTGATGCAGCTGAAATTTTGTTGGCGAAACAACAGATACTTCTATCTCTGCTAAGTTTTCATACCTACCATCAAAGTCTAATTGGCTTAATTTGTAAAGATAAATTCCCGGCGAAACATTTTTATCGATGAACGAATAGTAGTTCGGTTCAGCGGATGATCCGCTGCCTTTAATAAAACTTAATTCTTGCCAAACGCGGTTATTTTTATCCGGCGGCTCACTGGTTAACAGAGTTTTTTTAATTTGGAATCCTTTATTATTAAGTTCTGTTGCGGTAGTGAATAATAACACAACGTTTCCGTTATACACTTCCGCATCAAAATCAGTTAATTCTACCGGAATGCTTGAACCGGTTTTTATCAACCAAATATCATGTACCCCGGCACCGCTGGAGAGTGTATGCCCCACAATTATGTAATTTCCGTCGGAGGTTTCTTTTACACAATATCCAACATCAGACTGAGCTCCGCCGTATGTATTACTCCACTCAATACTCCCATTGTTATCTGATTTAACAAGCCAAACATCGTCGCTGCCGGCTCCGTAAGAAAGCGTATATCCTGCAATAATATATCCGCCGTCTGATGTCTGCGCCAATGAATTTCCATAATCCCTTCCGGTTCCGCCGAAAGTTTTCATCCATTGCTGGTTTCCTGCGTTGTCTGTTTTTATAAGGAGCATGTCGTACAATCCGGCGCCAAAGGAATCAGTGTAACCTGTAAGAACGTAACCTCCATCCGAAGTTTGTTGAACCCAATAACCGCGGTCGACACTGCTTCCTCCGAATGCCTTGGTCCATTGTTGATTTCCGACCGAGTCAATTTTAACCAACCAGGCATCACCGAGGGGACCGGAACTCCCAGAATACGTCCAACCGGTGAAGATGTATCCGCCATCGGAGGTTTTTTCAACGCTTCTTATTCCGTCGGAGCTTAAACCGCCGAAATTTTTCATCCATTGCGTATTACCCGATTGATCAGTTTTGAGTATCCATCCATCCCTGCTTCCAGCGACGGATGATGAAGTCGCAGCGCCGATTAAATAACCGCCATCAGATGTCTGCAATACGGAATAACCTTCATCATCAGAGGTTCCGCCATAGGGTCTTTCCCAAATTTTATTCCCTAAAGAATCTGTTTTTATAAGATAAACATCAGTTCCTCCGAAACCGAATGATTTAGTGTAACCCGTTATTATATAACCTCCGTCTGAAGTCAGCTGAACTGAATAACCCTCGTCATCATTATTGCCGCCGTATGTATTATTCCATAACATATTGCCGCCGGCGTCTGTTTTAATCAGCCATACGTTGCGCCCGTTCATGGTTCCATACGAACGCGTATAACCGCTTATAATAAACCCTCCGTCATTTGTTTGTTGAACGCAATAGCCGACATCTATATTGCTTCCGCCGAATGTTTTTTCCCATAATACATTGGGCGTTTGAGAGAATGAATTAGATATAAAAATTAGTATTACCACAAGCGGCGTTGTGAGACAGCGAGGGAGACGAATGTTTTTAAAGGTTTTCATAATATTTTCCATTTTGATTTATAAAAATTTGGATCTAATATTTATGAATAAAATAATTGTATAGTAAATTTACTCTGCCGATCATCAGCAGGGGAATCGGTATTACAATAATGATTAAGATAAAAATATGAAATAGAAACTTATTAGTCCATAACTAATAAAATTTTGTTAACATTTTTTTTGGAGCAGTAATTAAGTATGTGCTATTTTCATTTTGTGATTTGATAGTCTTTAGAGATACGATGAATCAAAATAAGGGTAAGGATAAATATTTCAATAATATCATTATTGATAATTATTAGCACAAAGTTACGTTTTCGAGAACCAAATAATTTAGTTACTGCCTCCAAGATGTAATCAATAAAGCCATGATAATCAATATATCACGGCTTTTTTAAAGTACTAATAAGTAACTATCTAATTAATATCATCTTCTTTACCAGATTCATATCTTCCGTTTGTAACTGATAGAAATAAATTCCGCTTGCTAGTGAACCGGCGTTAAATATAACTTCATAACTTCCCGGCGCTTGCAGTTCATTTACGAGTGTTGCAATTTCTCTTCCGAGGATATCGAAAATTTTAAGATTTATGATTGATGATTGATTAGTTCTGGTTTTGGGCACCGAATATTTGATTGTTGTCGTTGGGTTAAACGGATTGGGGTAATTCTGCGATAATGAAAAATCCTCAGGCAAATTGGAAGTTCCCTGGTAAACTCCTGTTGGCGATTGCGTATATTTTAATGTGGCAAAACTTGATTGCGTAGAATCGGCACTGGCGCCTGCAATAAAAATATTTCCGGCTGTGTTTATTGCCATGGCATTTCCGCCGCACCATTCAAATAAATTATCAGTGTACCTTGTAAGCCATTTTTGATTTCCAAAATAATCATATTTTATTGTCGCGATGTCAAAAGGTCCGGTCACCGGTACACGTGTACTTGTTCCAGTAACATAAATATAACCGAGTGTGTCTAATTTAATTGAACTAGCGATATCCATTCCGTTTGCAGGTCCGTTGTACCTTTGCACCCACTGTTGCACGCCTGAAAAGTCATACTTAACCGTGGCATAGTCGTAATCCGATGTGCTTCCGGCGCTCCCGCCGGTTACATATACGTTACTGTTATCCACCGCAATTGAAGTCGGCAAATCATTATTCGCACCCGGTCCGCTGAATGTGTTTGACCATTGCAACTCGCCCGATGAACTATACTTTATTGTAAAATAATCTACTCCGGTAGGCGCGTTAAAAGAACAAGTACCTGTAACAAATACGGAACCGGAATTATTGACGGCTATCGCAATCGGTTTTATTCCGCTGGTACTATTGTTATTTAAACTAAACCGTTGAACCCAAACCGAATCACCGAAAGGATTATATTTTATAGTAACACATTGCTGAAGAAAACTGTAGGGCACTCCGCCCATTCCCATTGTCTGCCCCGTTACATATATGTTGCCGGAGTTATCAACAGTCAACCCATATGCATAATCAAACCCGGGGTTTAATGTATATGTTGTGTTGTATTTTTTTACCCAGAGTTCGGCTCCGGCAGGATTATATTTTATTGTTGTAAAAGCCATTCCGTTTGACGATGAACCTGCAACAGTACCGTAACTCCACCCGGTTACATAAATATTTCCCGAGTTATCAAGACCAATAGCAGATACTTTGTCTTCTCCATTTGCAGCGCCATTATATCGTTGCACCCATTCTTGAACTCCGTCGGTGTTATATTTTATTGTTGCATAATCCCAATCAGTACCGTTTCCCATACTTCTTCCGGATACATAAACATTTCCGGAAGCATCAACCGCGAGATAATCGCCATAGTCGTCATCGTTACCCGGGCTGTTATATCTATGTGCCCATTGCAAAACACCGAGGGAGTTATATTTTATTATAGTATAATCGCATGTGGCATCATCTCCGACAAACGTGGTATCATAACTTCTGCCGGCAACGTAAATATTTCCGGAAGCATCAAGCGCAATCGCACGTGCCTGCGAACCAACAGTATATACTCCGCTATAATTATTAGCCCACTCGAGTGTAACTTGTGCGTTAATTGACGGGATAATTAAAAACTGTAAAAACAGTATCGCAAATATTTTTCTTTTCATGGGGTACTTTCCTTACCGAAATAGAATTTTAACTTTTATGATTACTTACTTTAGCAAAATAAGTTTCTTTGTTGCAGTAAATGAGCCAACGGCTAATTTGTAAAAATATATTCCGCTTGATAATGACTTTGCGTTGAACTCAACTTCATACATACCGGGTGTTTTTTCTTCATTTACGAGTGTGGCAATTTCTCTTCCGAGAATGTCGTAAATTTTAAGATTTACGATTGATGATTGATTATTTATGATTTTGGGCACCGAATATTTGATTGTTGTCGTTGGGTTAAACGGATTGGGGTAATTCTGCGATAATGAAAATATTGTCGGAATTTCAACCGGATTCTCTTTTATTTCTGTAATATCGCTAAGGTTCCTTTTCCAAATTGACGCGGCATCAAATGAACTAAAAACAACTCCGTTTTTTATTACGATATCTGATATGTTATCCGGTATGCTGTCTAATCCTTCGTTTCGAGGATACCAATTCGTCCCATCATCTGTGGTAATATAAAATCCTTCACCGTAAACTCCGGCAATTACTTTGTTTTCATAAACAGCAAGCCCCATAATGGGTTTGTCATTTAAGCCTATTGAATACCAGCTTGCTCCATTATCGGTAGTTCGGTAAATCCCTCTGCCGGAACTGTAGTCTGTGGCAACAGAGTAAACAGACTCACCATATACAGCAAGCTTACTTCCGGAGATTCCGGTATTCACCCAATTGAAGCCGCCGTTTGTTGAACGATAAATACCGTTAGTGGTTGCAGCAAAAACATTGGTATCTTTTATTGCGATATCCCAGACTCCTTCATTATATAAACCCCATGGATAGTACAGGCTACTTAAACGATATATTCCATATTCCCCGTTTTTATAATAAAATCCTAAAAATATCATTGTGTCCGTGGCGGCAGCAATACTTATAATATCTCGATTTGACAAATTAACGATCTCCTGCCAGTTCAGACCATCGTTTGTCGTTTTATACACTCCTGTTCTTGTTAGGTTATTATTAATGAATGTAACATATGTGTTCCCCCCCGATGAAGTGATTTCCGGATACCGAAATGCAGGGTATAAATCGTTTATTCGGGGTATCCAGCTATCTCCGTTGTTAGTGGAGAGATAAACATAATGCTGATACCCGGTTGCCCAAAAATTTGGTCCGGATGCATCAAGAGACCACACATAAACCCGATTGTAACCCACCGCATCCCAAACAGTGCCGCCATTAGTTGTTAAAAATATTGCTTCCGGTGTACCGGCAATTAGATTCGAGCCCGATACATAAAAAGATTTAATTTGCATTTTTGTATCTCCTAATTCCGATGACCAGGATGCCCCGTTATCCGATGTTCTGTAGATACCCGAGTTGGTACCTGCGTATATATTTGACGAAAAAAGGGCAAAGGAATAAACAGAAAGATTTGACAATCCAGATGAAAACCAGGAGCTACCATAGTCGGTAGACTTATAAATACTTTCGGCACCCGAAGAATAAGAAGTGCCTGCCCAAATAGTATTACCGTTAATAAAAAGTATATTTACATTCTGGTTGATTAAACCAAAATTAGCCGATGACCAGCTATTGCCGTTATCTATTGATTTGAATACACCCTGGGTTGTGCCGGCAAAAATTCCATTCCCCAAAACTATCATCGAATTTACATTTTGATCCGTCAGCCCGTAGCTTGAATAATACCAGGAAGCCCCGTTATCTGATGTAATAAATACACCTCCGGTTGTACCTGCGAATATATTTGAACCAACCAGAACAAGAGAATTGACATTTTGGTTATACAAACCGCTGTTAACACCAAACCAGCTTACTCCGTTGTTTGTACTTAGAAATACACCTCCTTCGGTGCCGGCGTAGAGATTTGTCCCCGACCAGAGAAAACATTTTACATTATGGTTTGAAAGTCCAACAACACTGGAAGGGCTCCATTTACTACCATTATTAGAGGAAATGTAAATCCCGTTTCCTTCAGTTCCGGCATAAACAGATGTCCCAATATTTGTGAAACAATTAACGCTGCCTGTCCAGGGTCCGTTGCATGGAACCCACTGGGCAGTTAAGCTGCTTGAAAAAAATATTAAAAGAACTATGAAAAGATTTTTCTTCATTTTATATATCCAATTTATTTTTCATAACAAAAATCTAACATTAATTGTGTTAGAATTATTATTTAATTAACACCATCTTGCGGCATTCAAAATATTCGCCAGCTTTAATGGTATAATAATACACTCCGCTTGCGAGTGAACTGCCATTAAACTCAACTTCATAACTTCCCCCCGGTTTAAATTCATCAAAAAGTGTGGCTACTTTATTACCAAGAATATCATAAACGCTTAGAGACTGCCAACTGCTAACCGGCGACTGCCAACTAATTTTTGTGGACGGGTTAAATGGATTAGGATAATTTTGGTACAAAGCAAATTCATTTGGAACATCATTTTCGTACGGCGAAACACCCGTTATTTCTGATAGTGGTCTTCTCCATATCCCGTTCTGTGAAGTTCCGGCAAATAGGTAAGTGTCGTTGTAATCCAGAGCCATGATCATCTCTGCAGGAATATTTTGCTTAATAGATACCCAATTAGTTCCATAGTCGGTTGATATCGATAATTCCGGATAACCTCCGGCAATTAAATTTGACCCTAATGCTTTTAAACAATAAATGTTTTCATTTACCAATCCAAGCTGTAACCAATTCCCATTTGCGTCTAATAGATAAACTCCGGTTTCTGTTCCGGCAAAAAGTTTTGTATCTACAATTTCAAGCGAATTAACCGGAAAATTTTGAAATGCGGATAAACTCCAATTGTTTCCGTTATTGGTTGAAGAGTATAATCCCGTTAATGTTCCGGCATACAAAATATTGTTATGAACGACCAGTGTTTTTATCCAATTAGCATTTAGCCCCACATTTACTTGCGCCCATGTCGCCCCATCGTTCGATGTACGAAAAACGCCATCGTAAAAAGAACCTGCAAAAAGATAGTTATTATAAACCGCTACGGAGTAAATATCTTTATTTGGAAGTCCGATAAAATTCCATGTTAGTCCGGCATCGGTAGATTTAAACACTCCGCCTCTTTGAGGAATATATGGAGTTGTGCCGGCAAAGATGTCGCTTCCTCTTTTAACCAAACTTTTAACATAACCAAGAGAAAGGTTATTATATTCAGTAAAAGTATCACCGTTGTTCCTTGAAATAATAACCCCGGTTTGACCGTCATTCCCAACGATCAACGCATTGTTTAGCACCGCAATTGCTTGTGGCGAAAGATCGTTCCGATATCCCGTATTTATCCAAACAGCCCCGTTATTAGTTGAAGTAAATATTCCTAGGTTTCTTGTACCAACTATCAGATTCCCATTAATAACAGCCATTGAATACGTTGATTCTCCTTCAAGGGCAATCCTGTTCCAGCTTGTACCGTTGTCATTGGTTCGGTACACACCATCTCCAGTATTTGCATAAACGTTATTCCCGTCAACAAAAAAATTATATACATAAGGCAGCACTTCTCCACCTATCTGCGTAAACGAATTGCCGTAATCTAATGATAAAAAATTTTGAGAAAAATTGTCTCCATATTGAATGAATAGAGCGTTATTTTTTACGGCTATCGTAAACACATTGCCCAATGTAAATTGTGGATTGCTGCAGAATTGCCAGGTGTTACCGTTATCGCTTGATCTGAATAATCCATCATTTGTACCTATGAATAAATAGTTACCCATGGTTACAATACAATAAATATGCGGATATGGAGTAACAAAGCCTGGAGTTTTTGTCCAAGTGTTGCCGTTATCTGTAGAGACAAAAACACTGTTATTATAAGTTGAAAAGAAGAGATTTGAACCAAGCTTTGTAAATCCGGTAATGGAGCTTGAATTTCCGGTTGTATTATGCTGCATCCAGCTTTCGCCGTTATCATCTGACATATAAAGATAGCCGACCCCATTCTCACCCATTCCTGCAAATACTCTTCCATCAGAAACAAAGAGTGCTTCTGCGTCCCATTGCCAAATGCCATTCCCCTTTTCCTCCCAGGTCATTCCGTTATCGGACGACCGGAAAATTTTCCCGCCGCTCGAATAGACATATCCATTTCCAGATGCAAGATTCATAGCAGTCCATCCGAAAGGTCCGAATGTCTGCTGCCACTGAGCATAGTTAGTATTAGTTAAAAACCCTAAGGTTAAAATGACGATTAATGAAAATCGAACTTTCATTTTTAACTCCATATTAGTTTGTAGTTTGTAATGCGCCCGTCAATTTGGCATCCAGTTATTTTAATAAAATTAATTTTTTTACATCAGAAAAATTGCCCGCTGAAAGTTTATAGAAATAAACACCGCTGGGTAGATGTGAGGCATTGAACTCAACCTCATAACTTCCCGCCGGTTTAAATTCATCAACAAGCGTTGCTAACTCATTTCCCAAAACATCATATACTCTCAGAGACTGCCAACTGCTAACCGGCGACTGCCAACTAATTTTTGTGGCCGGGTTAAATGGATTAGGATAATTTTGAAACATTACAAATTCGCCAGGCGCAGTGCTGTTATCATCAACAGCGTTTATGCTTGTGTATTTGCAGATTCTCCCCCAATCGGAAGTAAGCCAACCGTTTTGGGCATCTACAAAGAATAGACTGAATATGGCGTTGCCCCCCTGATTTCCAAGTGGAGTCGTTTGCGTTGACCATGTGGCGCCGCCATCTGTAGTATGTTGTATATATGCTTCTTCCTGTCCGCTGGTTTTTGATGGAATCCAGCCGTTATTTGCGTCAAGAAAGAATACCGTCTTTGAACGCTGAAGCGGATTTATTCCGGAGTTCGTTACAAAATTCCAATGCGCTCCGCCATCTGTTGTTTTAATAACCTTGCCGTTATCCCCTACAATCCAGCCGTTGTTTATATCGGAAAATTGCATTTCATTGTAACCGCCTGTTGTAGTATCCCTAAATTGTTCAGCCCAGGTTGTGCCTCCATCAGTAGTTCTAAGAATTACATAAGGCGGGGTACTTCCGTTTGTACCGGATCCGTAAAAACTCCATCCGTTGTTTGGGTCCACAAAGAAAAATATTCCTGCTCCGGTAAACGGAGACCAATTATTCCCGCCATCTATGGTGTGTAAAAATTTTGCAGTACCATTTGTAAAATTGTAAATAAGAACCCAGCCATTGTTTTGATCAACAAATTGAATTTTAGCGCCGTTGTCTCCAAAATCTGTCGAAAGGACTTTTTTGCTCCAACTTATCCCGCCATTTGTAGTTTGATGAATAACAACGCCATATGCGTTGCCGAATACTGAACCAATAGTATTAATTTTCCAACCATAATTTTGATTAACCCACGACATTGACCATGCCGCGTCTGAAGGACTCCAAACCGAATCCTCAGGGAATGGATCAACAATTATCCAGTTTGCGCCGGCATCTGTTGTGTGAAGAAAAGTTCCCCTGCTGCCGGATATCCAGCCTTCAGTTGGACTAATAAACTGAATTTTTCCTATCATTGCTTCCTCCCCGTAACCGAGAGGGTTAGTTTGAAGCTGCCAGCCGGACTGCGCCAGAGCGTACGATGACAAAAAGAACACGAATAACATAATAGATTTTTTCATATGCTTTCCAATGGGTAAATAAATTTATTTAAATATGTATTGAACTGAGTTTTATATGCCTATGAATAAAGTAGACAGTAAGCAGCGGGCGCTTGTGTGTGAGAAGAATAGATGTTTTTTCATAACAGGTCCAAAAAAATGTTTAGACAATTAAAACAGATAAACAAATGAACCAACATAAAACGCAGAAAACAAAACTTTTCCGCACACCGAATGTAATTAGAAATTAAATTAAAAGCATTAGCGATTATTTTGCCGGTAAATTAATCAGCCTCCTAACCAATTGGGCGTTATTTGTAACTTGTTAATTGAGAGCGACTTTAAGTTTTAAGTGAACTTTCTCAAAATCTATAATATTACCAATATCTAAGTATATGCTACCCAAAACCATTATTACTTGTTTATTATGCGATGTCAACTGAATTTTTTAGATTTGTTTGTGGTTTTATTTGTATTGTATAATCATTAGAAATTTCTTTACGCAGGAAATTGTTCATCAATTTTTTTATCGAAACGACATAATTGAGAATAAATACCGGGCATGTTTAATATTGTTTGTTTTAATAAAATGTGTTTCGGTTTTCTCACATTTTGATTATTATTAGGGGAACATATTGCAGTAATTACAATCCCTATATTCACGCAGTTTTATCTTCAATTTTTTGCAGAGAAGTATATGAGTGTAATAATTAAAAAAGTATCGGATAATAAAGATCTGAAGCGGTTTATAAAATTTCCATTCGATCTTTACGCCGGAAATAAATACTGGGTTCCTCCTCTATTTTACGATGAGATGAATAACTTAAAAGTAGATAAAAATCCGGCGCACGAATTTTGCGAAGCTGCTTATTGGCTTGCGTATAAAGATGGCAAAATAGCCGGCAAAATTTCAGGCATCATAAATAAAAGGTATAATGAAAAAATCGGAAAAAACACGGCGAGGTTTTCCCGGTTCGATTTTATTGATGATGAAGAAGTATCATCTGCACTTATAGAAACAGTTGAGAAATGGGCGAGAAATAAAAGCGCGGTTGAAATTCATGGGCCGCTTGGTTTTACCGATATGGATCCGGAGGGGATGCTGATTGATGGTTTTGATGAACTTGCTACCATAGCTGCAATTTATAATTACCCTTATTATCGTAATCATATAGAAAAGTTGGGTTACCAAAAAGACGTAGACTGGATTGAGTACGAACTTTATCCCACAAAAAAAATTCCCGAAAAAATTGAACGTATTGCAGCGATAGTTGAAGAGCGGTATAAACTTAAAATTTTGAAAATTAAAAAAGCAAAGGAACTTCTGCCATACGCGCACGAAATATTTGCAGTGCTTAATGCCGCATATAAAGATATCTACGGATTTGTTACTCTAACCGATAAACAGATTGACCTTTATGTTAAGCAGTATTTCGGGTTTATAAAACCGGATTTTGTACCTGTAATTGTTAACGAGCAAAATAAAGTTGTCGCTTTCGGAATTACAATGCCGTCACTTTCCCTCGCATTTCAAAAATGCAGAGGCAGACTTTTTCCGTTCGGGTTGATTTATATTTTAAGAGCAATGAAAAAAAATAGCTGCGCCGATCTTTATTTAACGGGAGTTCATCCGGACTACCAGGATAAAGGTGTAAATGCTATGTTGATTTGCCAGATGAACAAAACTTTCCGGAAATACAATATCACCAAAGTAGAATCAAATCCCGAATTAGAATCCAACTCTAAAATACAAGCCCAGTGGCGCTTTTATGAAAATCGCCAGCATAAAAGGAGAAGGTGTTTTAAAAAAGATTTGTAAAAAGAAAAAGAAAAAACAAGCATGGCTTTAGCCGCATTTAATGTCGGGCGGAACAGTGTTCCGCCCAGCGTATTAATTCTACTTTAAAAGTAAAAGTTTTTTAAACGAAGAAAATGAACCCGCGGATAACTTATAAAAATACACACCGCTCGATAACTCTTTGTGGTTTGCCGTCTTTTGTGAGTTGAAAGTTACTTCATAATTTCCCGGTGACTGCGCTTCGTTTACAAGTACTGCAACCTCGTTGCCGAGAACATCATAAATTTTAAGATTTATGATTGACGATTGATTATTTATGATTTTGGGCACCGAATATTTTATTGTGGTACTTGGGTTAAACGGATTTGGATAGTTTTGATACAGTACAAATTTATCGGGAAGGTTTATGTTAACTTCTACTGTATTAGAATATTTAAAAGAGCCGTTAGTGTCAACTTGTTTTAACCTGTAATAGATTATGCCGGACGGCGGGAATTCATCGGTATAAAAATATTTTTTATATGAATTGCTGTTTCCCGAACCCTTCACAAAACCAATTGTCTGCCAGTTTTCTTCGTTTTTACTTTTTGTTTTTGAACGCTGTATCTCAAAACCAGAGTTGTTTATTTCGGTTACTGTATTCCAGTTCAAAATAACACGATCATTTTCGGCAGAAGCAGAAAAATTTAGTAATTCAACCGCGGTAACCAGGTTTTCGTTATATTCAAAAACATGTACCAACAATCTACCATCGTTTAGTCCGTTAAACTCGGTGACAAATAGTCTTTCATTCACATTATCGAAAACAGCCGAAGCTATTTCCATCAGTTTCCCGTTTCTCCAAAAGATATCTTCATCGAAACGTTTAGCTGCATAAGGCTGCGGTTCGAATGAACTTATGGCGCCGTTAGCTACGGCAGCCAGATCATCAGGGTTATAAAAAATCGCCATCGGAATATAATCATGCGCTTGCCAGCCTTTTCCGTTCGGATCGGTCTCCGGAAATTCAGGGTAAGGCAGATCGCAAATAACCCAGGTATGGCGCATATGCTCTCCTTGATACCCGTACCAATTATCGCCATGCGCTTTATCCCCAATTATCATTACCGCATTAGTTTCACCGCCTGAAATCCAATCGGCATCTCGCCATAAATCGGAGTGGTTATAATCGTCAATAGAATTTGGAAAATTGTAATCGTCCGAACCTGCAACGCTTCCATACTGGAGCAAAGTAGTAAACGGCAATACGGCATCCGGGGGGGGCGGAGTAACTATACCCATTAGTGCTATAGAGTAAAGAGTTGGCCCTAAACCGCTTAAGCCGCCTTCTCTATATCTGCCGTTAATGAGCGCCCTGCCCGAAGTGTTAGCGTCCGCCCAACTTTGAGGTACCTGAAAAAGATAGTCGCCGAGCATTTTATCATTCGGCAGTTCGTCCTGGGCGCCTACATACCATGCTCCATACTTTGTCGAGCCGGACAAATCATCGGGATCGCAAAAACTTATCGAGGAATGTTTGATATCTGTGACTGTATAATAGATACTCCATGAACTGTACAATTGATTCTCCTCGGGTACATATTCAAAATCCGATCGCCATATATCAACGTAATCTCCCCACGCATTAACGTTATCCGGTCTGATGTTAAATGCGGATTGTATAATTGAAACTTGATTCAGGTCATCAATGTTATGGGAAACAGAGATGAGTGGTGCCGGAATAGTAACTTCGGCACAAAAACCTTGATCGGGCACATTAAGATCAGAAATATATAGGGAACCGGCATAACCATCCGTTGAGCCTCCGCCCGATTGTCCACCATCGCCGTTCGGGTTATATGCTAGAGCATCGCCGCCATAAGCAAAAGATTCGGGGAGTGTAAATGCTCCTTTATATTCGAGTCCGCGGGGATTAAATAAACCCGCATTACCGGCGAATGCGGAGGTTACGGCAGATGCAGTATTAGAATGACCGCTTTCATTTCCGGCTTTGTCTAATGCAGTTACAGTAAACGAATATTCCGTAGAAGGCTCTAACAGCGCAGCGGTATAGTTTGTTGTTCTTGTATATCCTTCTACATTTGCGCCGAGGTAAACCAGGTATTCAACAACCCCGACATTGTCATCCGGGGCAGTCCAATTTAATTCTATTTTACTATCGGAAAGTGCCGAGGCATTTAGTCCGGTTGGAGCATTTGGGGAAATAATATCTGCGTTATCATAAAGCTCAATTTTGTCGCAGAGGATATATTGTTTGGGGTTAGAGTCGAACCATTCAATACTTAAATTTACATTAACAAGAGAATGGTTCCCGGCGGTTGTATGAACGCCGGAATCTGTGATATTAAAAACAGTTTGACAAGTTCCTCCCGGAGCAATTTCCTGGTAAGTATAGTGATAATTGTTAAATGAGCGCATAGTGTACCAACTACCATCTGTCCCGTCTTCATTCGGAGCATTCGGATCTTCAAAACTAATCCGGGCAGTCATGCTATAAGTTTCGGTTGTCGAAGTGTTAAACCAGGTTACAACAATTCTTTCTCCCGGCGTAAAACTTCTTGGGGTACCTTCTACACCCTGATAATCATCAAATTCTCCACCTCCTGCATTCGGCAGTAAACCACCTGCACCGGCAGATGAATAATTTACATTCGGACTTTTAATTAATACATTCCAGCCGCTCAGTCCGTATGTGTTGCCAGGTTCGCCTGAGCCAAAATCTACCAAAAGTGTGGTTTGCGCCGGGAGATTTATAAATGAGAAAAGTATTATTAACAGAATGAAACGGCAGTTGTAAAAAACAACCGCTAATTTGTTTTGTTTGATTTGCATGTTAATTACCTTCAAATTTTATTTTTTATTGTATGTTTTTAATTGCAACTACGGCTGTTGAAAAAACCGGAATTAATATATCAAATTGTATAAAAAGATTTTCTATATTTCGTGAAACTTTTCCCATGGAGGAGCGCAGTACCATTAAAAGAATTAAACTTATCAGCCAAAACAGATTGGTAATGAAAAAAACCGGAACAATTAGAATAATGCCTAAACATATAGTTGAAACGATATATGTGCGTAATTGATTCACGTGCCAAAATTATAATTTTTCTACAAAATACGAATGTATAATTGCGACAAAATTATGTACGATAAAGTGTTTTATTAGTTATCGGGTTGTTTTGTCATGTTTTTAACAAAATCAGTCGGAGAGAGACCGAAATGTTTTTGTAACTGACATTTAAAGGAGTAATTACAAAAGAAATTCTTATGAGAAGAAACTATTTTTTTTGCTTAACCAAAGTCGATACGTTTTTTTACTTCTATAAGGCTTATTTTTGCGTAATCGATGAATGCCGTGGAGACTTGCTATTGGAAGTCTCCACGGCGTAAGATTACTTGAGCAATACCATTTTTTTAATTGATGTGAATACTTTCCCTGTTAAACTTTCTACCGCTCTTAGTCTGTAAATATAAACACCCGAACTTAAATTGTGCTTTAAGGAATTTAATTCCAGGCTGTAATAACCCGAAGCTCTTTCTCCTTCAGCTAATTTAGTTATCAACTCGCCGGTTATACTATAAACTTCGAGGTTAACATGACAAGAAACCGGCAGCTCGAACTCAATTTTTGTTATCGGATTAAAAGGGTTTGGGTAATTCTGCTGCATTGAAAACTCCGCGGGGTTTAGAATCGTAACTTCTATTTGTTCCGAGTAATTAACTTGTCCGTTGAAGTCCTTCTGTTTTAGTCTGTACAAATATTTTCCCGCTTGCAAATGTTTATCGACAAATGAGTAGGAGTTCACATCCGTGCTGTTACCATTGCCTTTTACAAACCCGATTTCTTTCCATCCGGAAAAATTCACACGATCCATGTTGCATGAGTTACGCTCGATGTAAAAACCGTAATTATTTGTTTCGGTTGAAGTTTGCCATTCGACGGAAACAGAGTTGCCTTCAACTGAAGAATTGAATGCGGTTAATTCGACAGGTATTGCTCCCGGTAGATCATTTCTAAAAATTTGTAAACCGTAAGCATCAGCAACATAAACAGTGTTTGTGGAAACAAAAACATCTTCTGCGTCACCGGGAGTATTATAATAAGCTTCCTCGCTAAGTAAGTTTGGATCGGTTATATCAATTATTCTAACCCCAAAATCATAAGAGGCTAAATATGCGTATGGAAACTTTATCTCTAACCCCATCACGTAAGTGTCATAAGTAAGATGAAATTTGTTTGCTATGAAAGGAGCAAATGGATCGTTAACGTTAATCAAAACGAACCCGGAATCTTGCGAAGCTACATAGGCTATATCTTCCCTTACTTCTATATCTCTCGTAATTCCAATATTAGACATCAAAGAAACTTCAACAGGACTTGCCGGGTTATTGATATTTAATATTGATATGCCTCCGGCATAATTTGCTAAATAAGCAAAATTCCCCGAGATTGCCGCGCTGATAACCCAACCTGATGGGACATATGATGAAACCTCAAAAGGTGAAGATGGATTGCTTACATTAATAATTCTAAAACCACCGGTTAAATCGGATACATATGCATAGCTGCCCACAACATCAACTTTCATCGAATACCCGGGTGTATCAAAGAAGCCGACTTCAAGAGGAGACGCAGGGTTACTTATGTCTATTATTCTCAGGCCTGCGTCATATGAGGCTAAGTATGCGTAATTGCCGACAACAGTCACTCCTCTTCCCTGACCCGGCATTGTAAGTGAACCGACTTGTTGAGGATTAGTGCTATCGCTAATATTAAAAATCACAAAATCATTCAACGCGTCTGCCACATAAGCATAATCGTTCCTTACAAACACCCCGAATGACATCATATTGCTATCCGGATAACTTCCCAAAAATGTAGTGTGATTATTAATCACTCCACTAATAGAGAAATCCGCATAACCAATATCTCCAATATTAATTACATCTGAAATTTTTAATCTGCATGTTGGAGAAGGAGTATTCGGAACACGCCAGCCATATCTGCCGTTGGTTGTTGGCGCGGATTCAACAACGGTCATCCAGTTTGTTCCCATGTTCGTTGAGTATTCAATTTTTACATTATTGATTCCCACCATATTAGTCCACTCTATAAAATGCGAAGTACTTACTATCCAGTCTTCACCATTAGAGGGTTTTGTAATAACAATTGGATGCTGAAAAATAAAGAATGTATTTGCACATATTGAAGACGGATTGCCATCAACAGCATCGCTGATTTTTACTTTAGCACTAACCGAATATGTGTGAGGAATAATCCAATCGTATGGAGATGCATTACCGGCAACACCACTATCAACCCTTATCCAATTGGTTCCACCGTCGGTAGAATAATCGATATTCAAAAATCGGAGATTTGTAAACCAGACTATTTGAACGGTGTCGCCGCCAAACCACCATTCACCTCCATCAGGTTGAAGCAGAACTAATATCGGTTGTTGTATTGTAAAAACATTATTACTTATATCTTCAATCGCCGGAGAATGATTTATTTCCGTTAATTTAATTTTACAATTTCCCGACGGGAAATTAGGAACAGTCCATTTATAAGTTCCGGTACTTGCATCTTGTGCATCTTTAACAACCGTCCAGTTGGTTCCGTTGTCTGAGGTAAATTCAATTTTAATATTTTGAACGGCATTACTTGTCCATGTTATGTTTGTTGTATCATCACCCATCCAGCTTTCCCCGCCGTTTGGCGCAGTTACCGTAAGATTTGCCATAAAAATTGTGAACACATTATCACTGACATCGTTTGTGTTATTATTGATTACATTACTAACTCTTACCCGGCATTGTGCAGAGGGAGTATTTGGAACAGCCCATTGATAGTTAATGTTGGATGTGCTTTCGGTTATTACATCCCATGTTGTTCCGTTATCTATACTGTACTCAAGTTTCACTTTATCAACCATGGCTGATTTATTAATATTTATTGTATAAGTATCACCCGCACGCCAATTTTCGTTACCGTTTGGTGAACCTAATGTTACTACATCATCTATGTAAATATCATTTCTTACAATTACTAATCCGTTGGTGCCATCGGCAACATAAATATAGTTGTCCTTAACGAATACTCCCTTAGATTCGCCATCCGTATCATAATGACCTGATTCATGGGTATTGTTATGCCAATAATCTGACGCCTGAATTATTCTCATTCCCGCTGATGCTTCTGCAGCATATAAATAAAAACCGTCATTATATATTCCATATGGTTTCTGTAGAGTAGTAAAGTCGCCTTCCCAGGTTAGAAATGAAGGATTACTCCAATCTATAAATTTCAATTGATTAGTTAAATGATTAGAAACAACAGCCGCCGAATGAATGGGATTTGCTCCTTCAAAATAGCATATCCCAACAGCATTCAACCCGGTTGTAAACGACCCCCTTGCAACTGGACTTGCAGGATTATCTATGGAAATAGTCCTCATTCCTCCTGTACTATCCGCTACTAAAGCATAATTACCCACAATCGTAAGTTCATAAGCACTGCCGGGAGTATTAATACCTCCTAAAGCAATTGGGTTGCTCGCGTCCGCTACATTAAAAATTTCAAGCCCCTGGCTGCCATCAGCTACATAAAGAATATCCTGATTGGACTTCACTTCCAAATCATAAGCTTCTCCCTGAGTATCATAACCACCAATCACAGAAGGGAATGAAGGATTACTCACATCTATTATCCATATTCCGCTATTACCATCAGCCAAAAACGCATATTGATTTTTAACAGCTACGGCATGCGTCGTTCCGGGAGTGTCGTAAGAACCAACTTCAGTTGGGTTTGTTGGATCAGAAATGTCTATAATTCTTAATCCATTTTGCTCATCAGCTACATATGCATATTTACCGCTGACAACAACATTGCGAGCACTGCCTGGGGTATTAAAGCCGCCCATAAAAGTAGTATTTCTACTTGTTGCAAAAATTTCAAAAAGTTCACTGACTGCCTGGAGTGAAAAATTAGATACATCAGATATTCTAACAACACAATTTGAAGATTGAGTATTCGGTATAGTCCATGCATATGAACCATCACTTGCCGGAACTGTAACAATCCATGTCCCCCAGGAAACTCCTCCGTTTGTAGAATATTGAATATTTATATTACTAATGCCGGTGCTCGTCCAGGTAATGTTATGTACACTTCCAACTTCCCAATCTTCGCCGCCTGCGGGTGATGTTAGCGCGAGTGTTTTTCCTGAAGATGGAATTGTAAAAACCGCATCGCTTTGATCTAATGGTGTTCCATCTTGAACATCCTGAATTCTGATTTTGCAGTTAGCGGAAGGTGTGTTCGGAACCAACCATGAATAAAGATTAAGGCTTGCAGTTGCGTTGCTTACTATCGGAATCCAGCTTACTCCATTATTCGTAGTATAATCTATCATCAAAGATGAAATATTAGAACTTTGCCATGTTATATTATGGTTACTCCCGACGGACCAGGATTCACCGCCGTTTGGAGAAGTTAATGTAAGTGTTTGTCCGGCTGTGCCTAAAGTAAAAATGGCATTACTAAGATCAAAAATACTTGGATCACTAACATCACTTATTTTTAATTTGCATTGTGTAGAAGGGGTATTGGGAATTGTCCAGCTATAATTCCCAACTCCTGCAGGGGTACTACCAACAACCGAACTCCATGTGTTACCGCTGTTGGTAGAATATTCTATTTTAACATTTGATATTCCCGTACTCGTCCACGAAACCTGTTGTGCAGTTCCAATAGCCCAATTTTCCCCGCCATTCGGCGAACTAATTGTAATTGACTTTTGAACCTGGGCAAGAATACTGAAAACTGAATTACTAACATCTGACGGATTTCCGGTAATTGCTTCACTCACTCTTACTTTAGATTGAGTCGATGGAGTATTGGGCACTTGCCAACTATAAGTTCCTACAGCAGCGGCAGTGCTTGATATGATTGTAGTCCAGTTAGTTCCGTTGTTGGTTGAATATTCTAATTTTACATCAGTTATATTCTGGTTAGTCCATGTTATATTTTGCAGACTCCCTATTTGCCACGTTTCTGCACCATTTGGAGCCGTTACTTCGACCAATTGTTGAGGAGGGCTAATTGTAAAAAGACTATCGCTTTCATCGTATAAAGATGAATTGCCTACCTCACTTATTTTTACTTTGCACAGCACGGAGACTGTATTTGGAATTGTCCAGGCATAAGAACCACCTGCTGCACCATAGGATGAAATAATAGTGCTCCAGGTTGTTCCGTTATTTGTGGTGTATTCAATCATAATATTAGAAACATTTGCGGAATTCCAGCTAATGTTATGGAGCGAACCGACATTCCAGTTTTCGCTGCCATTGGGCGAAGTAATTTCGAAATTGATTATTGAAAAGTTGCTTGCAGAGGTAGAATTAATATTTGTATTTGAAACATCGCTTAATCTCACTCTACATAGGTTGGAAGGGATATTTGGAACCGACCATGAATAACTTTTTGTACCCGCCGGAGTACTCGCCACAATGGTATTCCATGTGCTTCCATCATGAGTCCATTCTATTTTTATATTACTTATACCGCCGCTTGTCCATGTAATATTTTGTAAAGAGCCCGCTCTTAGCTTCTCTCCGCCGTTGGGAAAAGTTATTGAAAGTGAATAAATCTTAAAAGCTCCGTCACTAATGTCATTGATCATGGCATTAGCTGAACTGGTAATTTTTACTTTACACTGAGAAGAAGGTGTATTGGGAATTGTCCATGGATAACTTCCCGACGAAGCCGAGATGTTGTTTGCAATTGTCGTCCATGTACTCCCGTTATTGGTTGTGTATTCAAGATTCACATTGGTTAGATTTGAACTTGTCCATGTAATATTTTGCGAAGCGCCGATTTTCCAGAACTCTCCGTTATTTGGGCTAAGAACTGTTACGCTTCCCAGGCTGGCTAAATCATTATTTATTATTTGCAGTCCAAAGTCATAATCAGCCACATAAACTTTTGAACCGGCACATGCAACTCCATAAGACAGTCCGTTGGTATTATAATAACCGGCTTCAACAGGATGCGAAGGATTTGCAACATCAACAATCTTCAATCCGAAATCATAATCGGCAACATAAGCAAAGTTATCATTAACTATAACATCTTTTGCCAATCCATAAGTATCGAATGTTCCGACAAGTTGAGGATTTGTGGGCGTGCTAATATCAATTATTTTTAATCCCTGATCCTCATTCGCTATATAAACATAATTCCCTTTTATCGAAATACCGTATGAATGACCGGTAAGCGGGTAACTTCCTACAATAGAAGCAGCTAAAGGATCGCTGATATCAATTACTTTTAATCCCTGGTCATCGGTAGAGACATATGCATAATTTCCACTAACAACCACACTGTTGGCATAGTTTGCCATTGCAACAGTTTTTGTTAGTGTAGGATTAGCCGGGTTACTTATATTTATAATTTTTAAACCGTTAACATTATTAGTTACGTATGCGTAATTGCCTAAAACAGCAACTCCGTTACACCAGCCGGTAAAAGGGATTCCTCCAGCTTCAACCATATTAGTTGAAGGATTTGAAATATCTACTACTCTCAAACCCGAATTATCGGTTACCACATAAGCATAGTTGTTTTGTACTACCATACTTAATGCTAAAGATTGGGCAGGGGGCAAATAGTATCCCAACTCAACAGTGTTTGATGGAGTTGTTACATCTATTATTCTTAGTCCGCTCAAGTTATCAGCAACATAAGCGCGATTGTTACTAACAAATACATCCAAAGCCAGACCATCAGTGTTAAATGAACCTAATAGGGATGCGTTAGAACTTTGCGCAAAAGTTGATGACCCGATTAATAAAAACAAAAAAGTAAAAAATGTATTTTTCATTTTAGTTTCCTTATAACTTAAATATAAAAATAATTGCAGTTATTGCATTTGCTCATCCATTACCTTAATAACGTTGTAATGTTGAGCAGCTATCCAAACACCATTTTCTTAGCTAATATTATTTACCGCAATTTGAAGCTGTATTGAGTAAACTGCGGCAATAAAAAATGAACTAAACTCAAAAATGTTTTCATAATTCTACTCATTCGCTAATTTTAGTTCATCAATTTTTTTAGAATACCAGGGAGCAAATAAAGATCTTCTTTCGCCACCAGGCTTTCTGCTCCGGCTTTAACTGATTCCTCTGATAAATCATCATACGGATAATTTGTAACAACGATGACTTTAATTTCGGGGCACATTTTTTTTATTATTCTGGTTGCTGTAATTCCATCCATGTTTTTCATTTTTATATCCATCAAAACCAAATCCGGAGAAAACATCATGCAAGCTTCAAGGGATTTATTTCCATCATCACATTCAAAAAATTGATTTGTCTTTTTGTTAAACAAAGACATTATCATTTTTCGTATGTTTTTATTATCGTCAACTATTAAAATTTTCATTTGGCTCTATTATTTTCATAATAAAAATAGCTTTGACAAACCAGGAAGTGAATACGCACCGGCTCGTATTTACATACGTGCCGACACGTATTTTAATGGTGTTTTAGAAAAAAATTGATTATAGAAGGCAAGAACAATTCAGAAGACAGTGCGTTCAAAAAAAAATTATAAACACTCTTTATTTTCTAAAGCAAATTTAAGCAGAACGTTATTGCCGGAAATATTTAATTTACTGCAAATATTCGATCGATGTTTTTCTACGGTCCTGTAACTGATAAACATTAATTCAGCAATCTCTTTTGTGTTTTTTTGATCTGCTATGAGTTTGAGAATTTTCTTTTCGGTGGGAGATAGTTTTTCAAGTAATAATTTAATTTCGGTTGCCGGGGTACTAAAGTTAGAGTGGCTAATAATACTTTCCGATAAAGCTGAGCTTATAAAATGTTCACCATTGTGTACTTTTTCAACCGCTCTAATAATATCCAACAGAGCCGTTTCTTTTAATACGTAACCCATTACTTTTAGCCGCAGCGCTTCATCTAAAAGATCGTGAGCGCTGTGCATTGTGAGAAATATAATTTTTGTTGAAATATTTTTTTTATTTAGTTCCCTAACAATCTCAAAGCCATTCATTTTCGGCATATCCAAATCCAAAATTGCAACATCCGGCTTAGCGCTGAGAATTATTTCAAGAGCTTCTTCTCCGGAACATGCGCCGCCTACTAAGTCAATACTTTTTTCCGTTCCTAAAACTTGTTTTAATCCAGCAAGAAAGATTGGATGGTCATCGGCAACTACAATTCTAATCATTTTGTTTTACCCGGTTTAATTGAAATAATGAAATCTATTTTTGTCCCGTCCCCCGGGCTGGATTCTACTGACATTGTCCCGCCGAGAAATTTTATTCTCTCTGCCATACTTGAAAAACCGAGCCCGCTCGGAGCATTTTTTTCAGAATTAGATTCAAATCCTTTTCCATCATCAGAATAATTTATTTTTATAGTGTTATCTTGTCTTAAAATTTTTAATGATACATTTTTCGCATCTGAATGCCTGAGGGAATTACTTATACACTCCTGAATTATTCTATAAAGATGAATTTCATTTTCCTGCGTTACCGAGCCATCAATATTATTTATTACAGTATTAAAATTAATAGTTGATGACTGTATACCGTTGCGAATTACCGCCTCGATTGCTTTAGTAAGACCAATTTTGCCTAATTGATAAGGACGTAAATTATATGATATTCCTCTTACTTCTGTAATTGTCTCCGATGTGAGCGCAAGGATTTCTTCAATTTGTTGTTTTTGGGTTAAAGGATCGTTGATGCCAAGAACAGCCCTGTTTTTAATTACTACCAAATTTTGTCCGACACTATCATGAAGTTCTGAGGCGATTCTCATTCTTTCCGATTCTTGTGATTCGATTAACTGGCGGGTAAAATTTTGCTGAATATTACGCTCTAATTTAGTTTTGTTTAACTTTCTTCTAACGGTAAAAATGATTGAAGCAAACAATATTCCTATTGCTAAAAATCGAAACCAATATGTTAACCAAAATGGGGGAGCAATAGTGAGGCGCAACTGTATTCCGGCTTCATTCCAATACCTATCGTTGTTAGAGCCTTTTACTTTTAGTATATATTCTCCGGGCTCAACGTTTGTATAGGCTGCGTATCTTCGTTTCCCTGAGTAAATCCAATTTTTGTCGTATCCCTCTAACATATAAGCATATTCATTTTTGGGTGAAGAAGTTAAATCTAACGATACGAATTCAAAAGAAAAAAAGTTTTTGTTATAATTAAGGTTAATTTCATCATCATCAAAATATACTTTGTTGGGAAAAATTGCTCTGTCAAAAACTTTAAAATTTGTTATGGCAATATTCGGACGGCTTACATCACTACTAATACTATCCGGATTAAACATTACCAAACCCTCAATGCCTCCAAAGTAAAAACGCCGGTTTTTGTCGACTGTAAATGCTCCGGTATTAAATTCATCAGTAGGGAGTCCATCGTTTTTGTCATAGTTCTTAAACTGTTCCGTTTTTATATCAAACTTGGAAATACCATAATTAGTAGAGAGCCACAAATATTCTTTATTATCTTTAAGTATGGAGTAAACAACATTATTTGCCAGCCCATCTTTTTCAGTATAAAATTTATATTGTTTTTTTAAGAAGTTGTATTTGATTAATCCATCGCCGAGAGTACCAACCCAAAAAGTTGAATCATTTTCTCTTAATAAAGAATAGAGAACACATTGAATATCGTCGTCGCCTTTTTGTGAATCCGAAAAGAACCGCTCGTAACTTTTTGTTTTTTGATTATAGCAAGCTAAACAACTTGCAGTAACTAACCATAAATTGTCTTTATTATCTTGATAGATTTGAAAAATCACAACATCCTTTTGGGCGTCAGAGTTATTAATATTGAACGTATGATTGGCAAATGTTTTTCGCTGAATATCAAAGCTGTACAATCCGCTCCCGTAAGTTCCAAACCACAACAGATTGTTTTCATCGAAGTAGATACATCTGATAATAAAAACAGGAAGCGATTCTTTTGTGCCGGCGGAATAAATGAATCTCTCAAAATTATCATTCCTATTATTGTAAAGCGCTAAACCGCGTTGTGTGCCTATCCAGATATTTCCTTTTTTATCTTCTGTAATTGCCCAAATCTTATTATCATTTATCGATGTTCTATCGTTTATGTTATAAAAGTACTTTTTAACACGCCCTGAACCGGCTAAAATTTTGTTAAGACCGTTATCTGTTCCTACCCATCTATTTTTCTCTCGATCTACAAAAATTGCCCTGATGGAATAATTACTCAAATAATCACGGTTTATTTTTTGACTTATGCTTTTGAAATTGGATCTGTTTTTTTTCCATTTAATTAATCCGTTGGTAGTTGTTCCGAACCAAATGTTATTATTGTAATCCTCAAAAATCGACATTATATTATTTTCTTCAGCGGCGGGGTTGTTTTGGGATTCGATACGGATTTTTGTAAAAGTCTTTTTTGTAACATCAAATAAATTTACTCCTTTACCTTCAATTGCAACCCAAACTTTATCTGATTTATCACAATAGATTGATAAAATGTTATTGCCGCTAATTGTATTTTTAATTGCGGAATTATTCTTAAAAGTAGTAATGCTTTGTGATGCAGTGTTTATCACATTTAAACCATTAGTGGTGCCGATATAGATGTTCCCTTTATTATCGGTACTGAGGGCACTAATGATATTGGAAATTGATTCACTCTTATTTGCGGAAGTTAAATTAACCCGTTCAATTTTATTAGTTTGTTTATCATACTTATTAACCCCTGCTCCAAATGTGCCGATCCAAATATTACCTTCTGCATCTTCGCAGAGCGAAGTAACATAATTGCTGCTAACTGAATTAGGGTTACCTGGTTCATTTATAAAACGGATATAACTGCTGCCGTTTATTTTTATGAGCCCGGAGTAGTAATCCCCAATCCAAATAGAACCGTCCTTTGAGCAAACTATAGATGATACTGACCCGATTTTGTATATCGAATCTTTGATTTCGATCCGTTCAAATTTGTTAAGACGTGTGTCGTATACTGTAACCCCGTTTATCGTTCCAATAACAATTTTACCCCGTTTATCTTCCGTTATGCAGGAGATATAATTCCCGGATAAAGAATTCGAATTGTTTAATTCTCTTCTGAATTTCGTGAATTGATAACCATCGAATCTATTTAACCCGTCCTGAGTTCCAAGCCACAAAAACCCGCTGCGATCCTGGAAAATGCATCTAACATTTGTTTGAGATAAACCCTGTTCAAGGGAGTAATAATCGAATTGTCCATAAATTGGATAAGCAGAAAAAAAGACGATAATAAAAAAATAAAATCGAGCTGATTTTTTGTGCTGCATATTAAACGCGCGGGTAATTGGTTTTCATAAAATTCATTTATTCTTTTTTAATATTCTTAATCGGTTGAGCTAACATTCTGAGCTTTCAACCGTTACACAACAATTAAAAAATTATATTTAAAACCTATCGTAAAAATTATACGAAATATCCGGCAAATATCAAATATTGGTTGACCTTGGGTAAATGAATATTCTTGTCTTCTCTTCTAAAGGGTTTTTATTGGTTCTTTACTTTGAAGGGTAAATTTTTGCAAGGCTTTCTTTAAATGGCTTTGCCCCAAAAAATGTTACGCAAATTGTATTCAAAATTCCTAAATAAAAAACTGTAGCTATTATTAATATTTCGAAAGTTTAGTTTATTTTAATGACACATAAATTTTCTGTTTTAAAAATTGCTTCCGCATTCATAAAAACTTTTAAGAGGAAACATGAAAAGAAGAGTCATAGGCATTGCAGAAAAACTTCCAATCCTGGAAACAATCCCGCTTAGTTTTCAACATTTAACAGCAATGTTCGGGGGAACCATTTTGGTGCCGATATTGCTCGGTATCGATCCGGCAATTGCGCTTTTGATGAATGGCATCGGCACATTGATTTATTCTTACGTAACTAAGGGGGGAATTCCGGCATATCTCGGTTCCAGCTTTGCTTTTATTTCACCAACCTTTTTAATTATTTCCGCCTTCGGAAGTTTTAATTATGCGCAGTCTGGATTTATATTTTTCGGATTGTTTTTTATCCTAATGTCTTTTTTAGTAAAAAAATTCGGTATAAAATGGATTGATATAGTAATGCCGCCGGCTATTATGGGGAGTGTGGTTGCAATAATCGGACTTGAACTTGCGCCGATTGCGGTTCAACAATCCGGGTTGGCGCCTTCTCCAACCGATATAGGAAATGTTGTTCCTGCTTTTAAAATGAACTCAAATGTGATAATCGTTTCATTATTTACATTATTCACCGGAATATTAGGCTCTCTAATTTTTAAGGGCTTTTTTCGTGTTATTCCAATATTAACAGCAATTATTGCAGGTTATATTTTAGCGTTTTTTATGGGAATGGTTGACACAACCACCATTACAAATGCCGCATGGTTTTCGATTCCAAAATTTTATTTACCCAAATTCGATATAAATGCAATCATCATTATTGCGCCCGCCTGCCTTGTGGTACTGGCAGAACATATTAGTCACCTAATAGTTACAGGAAAAATTACGGGGGAAGATTTAATGAAAAAACCGGGGCTTCACAGATCGCTGCTTGGTGATGGAATAAGTAATGTAATTTCAGGTTTTACAGGCTCAACACCGAATACAACCTACGGCGAAAATATAGGCGTCTTAGCAATTACGAGGGTTTATTCAGTTTGGGTTATACGCATTGCCGCGGTACTCGCAATACTTTTTTCTTGTGTAGGAAAAATCTCAGCTGCAATTTCCGCAATTCCCGAACCGGTTATGGGCGGAATAACAATGCTTCTGTTTGGTGTAATTGCCGTTCAGGGTTTTAGAATATTTATCGATCAAAAAGTTGATTTCAGTAAAAACAAAAATATGGTTCTCGGCGCAGTTACTTTTATTCTTGGAATAAGCGGCGCCGGAATAAACATCGGTTCGGTTCAGTTAAAAGGTATGGCGCTTGCCGCTGTCGGCGGAATGTTTCTTGCAATACTGTTTTATCTTTTCGAAAAAATGGGAATCATGAATGAAGATGTTGATAATGAAAAAAAGAACGCGGATTAGTTCTCATAAAGTTAACTATAGAACGGGGCATGCCCCGCCTATAACGGCGAAATAATTATACAATAAATTGAACAACATTTTACAATTCAGAAAACGCAATCGCTTACGTGAATATGATTACTCCAATTCGGGTGGTATTATGTTACAATCTGTACAAAAGACCACACCCATCATTTTGGCAAAGTTAAAAATGGGGAAATGATTTTGAATGATTTGAGGAAATCGGTGAATGCGATTTGGAATGAACTCCCAAATCATTATCAAGAATCCGAGCTTGACGAATACATGGTTATACCGAATCATATACACGGCATTGTTATAATAAATGATATAGATATTGTAGGGGCGAGGCATGCCTCACCCCTACGAGATATATTACCGAATTAAAACCATTTTTCTGACTGAAGTAAATTCCGCGGATTGTAATTTATAAAAATAAACTCCGCTTGCGTTAGTGCCTGTATTCCATTCAACTTCATAATTACCGGATGCTTTTTGTTCGTTTACCAGTGTGGTAATTTCATTGCCGAGGATGTCGTAAATTTTTAACGTAACGTATCGTAAAGACGGGATTGAATATTTTATTGCTGTGGATGGGTTAAATGGATTGGGGTAATTTGGGTACAACTGAAATTGTTGGGGAAGGGTTTCTTCAGAATAAACAAATGAAGTTTGCTGCTGTTTAAATTCTTTGGCGGCTTCGGTAACGGTTTTGTATTTTATTTTGTTGCCGTATTCAAGGTTAAGCGAGTCGAGCAGTTCACCAATCCATTGAACAACAATTCCATTTTCATATCCCTGCCGTATAAACGGGTCGTGCAACAGCAGGCAGTAATAAGAATTTGTTTTACCAGTTGTTCTTACGCTTTGAAGAGCCGCCTGCAAATTTTGCTGATAAATAGAAGAGGTAAGCTGCCATGTGTATTCGTTGTTTGGTTTTAGATTATAAAGATTTTTATAAATGAAATCTTTAGAATTCCCAAGTGATGAAAGAAACTCGATGCCCTCATCTAACAGAACCTGAAAAGTTACGGTATCCTGTGCGTGCCCGGGGGGTACAAAACTTACCGGGGTAATGTTTAAGGTGTCGAATAAAATTTGTAAGCCATCTGTTATCAGGCTTTGCTGCTGCACGTATGAGATGTGGCTGTTCTGGGCGGTGCAAAACATCTCATGATTTGAACTGCCGCAAACCGGACATATGTGATTATAACCATGTAATACAATTTCATTACCACGAGTTACTGATTCTCTTAATTCTTTACTTAGAATTCCATTTAAATTTTGCGACTCAATTAACCGGTGCGGAATTACTGCCCATGTTACTTTTCCGCCTCTTTGCATAACTGCATTTTCGAAATCCAGAATGCTTCTCGGTAACGTAGTTGTATTTCTCGATTGAATATCATCAACCCGGATTAAAAAAAGTAAACTGTCTTGCGCGTTTACATTTTGAAAAACAATAAAGACAAAGAGAAGCAAAAGCAGTTTTTCCAGCATTATTTTAGAAGCAATAATTTTTTAGTCTGTGTAAAACTTCCGGCTTTTATTTGATACAAATAAATTCCGCTGACTAATTGGTTTTTACCGGCAGCTGAAAACTCAACATTATGCCTCCCGGCATCTTGAACTTCATTTACTAATTCCGCAACTTTATTGCCGAGTATATCATAAACATTTAAGGTAACATTTGCCCGCTCCGGCAATTGCCAGCTAATTATTGTGGAGGGGTTAAACGGGTTAGGATAATTTTGGTCTAACGTAAATGACAAGTTCATATTGTTATTATTATCAACAGCAGTTGCATCAACAGTTGCATATAAATCAATGCCTATAGTATCGGATAAATTTCGGGTATCGCCAGCAAGCAGTTTTATATGTCCGGTACCTGTATTAAAACTATCTGTTAAAATATGCATTGAAAAATCTCTGGTTTCGCCCGGAGCAAGGGGCGAACTGTTAAAATCGGGTGTGGTTGCTACACTGTCGAGAAATGCAGGGAAACAACTCTGGTCAAAGCACATTGAGGAATACCAGTTTGCAGGGAGCTCGTCAACTTTTCTGCAAATAAAAAGTGTTATAGTTTGGGTTGATGTATTAGTTATCGGAATATCGAAAACTACTTCTTCACCGGCATTACCTGTTAACGCGGTATGATCCGGAATAAAAGTAAAATTTTGCGCTAAAGCGGTTGTGCTGAAAATAATAATAGCAGAAAAGAAAAATATTTTTTTTATCATATTCATATAACCTTTTTAAAAATATGGGATCGGTTTAAGCCGATCCCGCTTTGAAAATTATTTTAATACGCTCATTTTTTTTACGGAAGAAAAACTTCCAGCGCTCAATTTGTAGAAATAAATTCCCGATGTAAGTTTTGAAGCATCAAAACTGACACCATATTTTCCTGCCTGTTTTACTTCATTTACAAGTACCGAAACTTCCTGCCCGGTAACATCGTAAATTTTTAATAGTACAGGTACTGTTTCGGCAACCGAGTAGCTAATAGTAGTTGAAGGATTAAACGGGTTAGGATAATTTTGGCTTAGTGCAAAACTACTTGGTAATTCGAAAGCGACGGAAATTGTATTCGAATATTTAGCCGTGCCGTCTAAATCAACCTGGTGAAGTCTGTAATATATTTCGGTATTCTTATCTACATCTGGTCTATCAGTATACAAATAGTCGTTTAATTCGGTTGATGTTCCATTTCCACTCACAAAACCGATTTTAACAAAATTGGAACCATCATAAGATTTCTCAACTTCAAAACCAAAGTTATTTGTTTCGGTTGATGTTGTCCAGTTTAATTGAACAGTGTTCTTTATTACAGAAGCAACAAACGCAGTTAACTCAACGGGTACATGTATTGTCGTTAACGAATAGACAAAAGTGCGCCATTGGTTAGGTGAGGAAGGAACAAACGGTGATGTTGTTGCCGGTGCAGTTGCAAGACTGCTTCCTCCTTTACGGAATATTTCGTATGGAAATGTTGCTCCACCATCGGTAGATAATTTTACAACGAGTGAATCGGTATAGCCGGGGTACATCGCATATGCGTAATCAAATTTTACTGTATCGGTACTCTCAAGTCCTGTAAATACTTTTGAATATAAGTAATCTCTTTGTCCCGAGGTACTATATGAGTAAAAATCTACGAAGGCTGATTTATTTCCGCTAAAGCTGGGCCCATTAGCTCCTTCAGCGGTTTCAAATGTTAGACCGCCATCGGGATTTACTACCTGCCAACCCGGTGCCGGTACGCCGCCTTCGAAAAATTCGACATTAAAACCACCCATAACACCTTTTGATGCAGAGTGTAAAATCGAAGAATTTCCTTCAATTAAATCATCGGCAACCGAACGGTATTTTGTGTTGTTGACGGGCTGACCAATAACAAACAATTCTTTTGCTGCCTGATGACGTGCTTTACCGCAGTTAATTACTTCTTTGTTTATATCATTCTGAACGAATGCGGCAGTGTATATCATTGAATCTACCCAAGCTACTTTATCTATTTTATATGTGAAAACATAACTGTATGAGCCGGGGGTAACGTTAAAAACAGTGCCATCAGACCCTGGCATAGCTTTTCTGAAAACATCATAAAATATTTTTTCGCCGTTTGATCCGGGGGCGGAGGCATAACTAATTTTTCTCTCAACAGCCATTACACGCAGTTTGTAATCGCCGTACATTAACGGGGCATATACAGTTACATTAACGGTTGTTTTAATTGAGTCACCAGCGATTCTCTGATCGGTAACTGCAACACTAATTGGAGAACCGATAGGTTTACGGGGATAAAAAGCAGTAGGAAGACTTGGTGCATTTGAGTATGGGTAATCCGGAATAACAATACCATCCATAATTAAATGCGGCACAGAATTTACGCCGTAGTAAAATCTTCTATCGTAGGATTGCACCGTGTTGTATAGATACATAGGATCATTGCCAGGCGATGGCCAGCCTACATGGTATTTTATTGCAACAATTGAATCGAATCTTGGTTGTATAAATGCATCAATTGAAGGATTGTTAGATGCACACGGTCCGCATGTTGAGCTAGTCCACTCTTCAAAAAGTACATTACGCTGAACGCCGGGGAGAATTACTGAATATTGATCCAACTGATCATTAGCCGGATTCTCATCAGCGCCAAAATTGGATTGGACGTGAACATTTAACGAGGCGTCGGGAGTTATCGTTAAGTTATCAAATGTTAATTGATAAGATGCACCGCTTGCAACGGACGGAACAGATTTGGTACTTGTATAACTTCCGGGTGTGATGGTCATAGTTACTGTAAAAGCACTTGTTATAGCAGCTCTTCCTACGTTTGAAACAGTTGCTTTTGGAGTAATAACATAAGCCGCCGACCCGATTGAGTAACTTGTGTCGGCGTTAATATTATCTATTGAACTTACAAAAATATCGTTGTTATACTGGTTTCCAATATTTACGTTATCAATGTATAAGTTGTTGCCATAGTTATTAAAAGTGGAAAACAAGAGAACAACTCCATCATCGGTAACAGAATTGCCTTGCGAATTTGCCCCAGGCGCTTGAGCACTTATTACAGATGCCAGAAAAAAAATGAACAAGATGGAGTAGAGAAGTAAGTTTTTTATCATATCTCAACCTTCCTTTGAAGTTAGTTGTTAGTTATTGCTGGTGGTGTTTGGTTTTCATTTTTCACGCTGGAATCAAATTCCATGGCTAAAATAAAAACGTTATTATTTAATTGTATAAAATTAGTAATTCTCAACTGATTTGCAAAAGCAATAATTCAGGTTAAGATGAATGAAGGATTAATAATGTGCGTCCAATTTTTCGAAAAACATCACAACAACCCAACCGTTATTGAAACCCAATTCAGGGAAAAATATTCGGCGAAATTTCAAAAGCAGAGTTCATATTTTGTGAAATAATAATTAAATTACAACAACATAGGCGGATGACAAATTTGATTGGTTAAACACAATGACAAAATTTCAAAATAAATATCGAATAGAATCAGCCAGATTAAAAGGATGGGATTATTCAACACCGTGGTGGTATTTTATTACAATAAACGCGAAAGATCACATTTGTTATTTTGGAGAAATAAAAGGCGGCAAAATGATATTAAATGACATAGGCAGGATTGTAGAAGTAGAATGGTTAAAGACCGCCGTAATCAGGACGAATATTAATTTAGACAAGCATATAGTAATGCCAAATCATTTTCATGGAATAATCACAATAAAAGGACCCGATGTAGAGACGCACCGCGTGCGTCTCCTGCAAGCCCATCCCGATGAAACCAGAGCAGAGAACCAGGGAGCAATTACCGAAGTTGAAAGAATTGTGAAGAATGATTTAGGAAATATCATAAAGGGATTCAAATCAGCGGCAACGAGGCGAATCTGGGAAACGGGCAACAAATCGTTTTCGTGGCAGCCCCGGTTTTACGACCGAATAATCCGAGACGAAAACGAATTATATTTCACCCAAAAATACATAGAGAACAACCCATCAAAATGGGAATTAAAAAAACATAACTGACGTACAGACGCACCGCGTGCGTCTCGAAAACCTGAACCCGGATGCGCGTGCGTTTCGAAAACCTGAACCTGAATGCGCACGTGCGTTTCGAAATATGGGGTAAACCACAGAGACGCATGCGATGCGTCTACTGAAATTTTGATTATTTTATAAAAACCATTCCTTTGGTTTGGGAATGATCACCGGCGGTTAAATTGTAATAATAAACACCGCTTGCTATACTGCCCGCGCTGTCGGCATTAAAAATTATTTCATGTGTTCCTTCGCCTAATTCCTGGTCGACTAAAACTTTGACAAGTTCACCAAGCGGGCTGAATACGCGGAGTTTAATATTCGTTTTGGTTTTCAAATTGAAACGGATTGTGGTACTCGGATTAAACGGGTTCGGGTAATTTTGATATAATTTAAAATCTTCCGGCGCGGAGATTTCATTTTTTACACTTACCGCCGGTCCTTTGAAAATTATTCTGAAAGCATCAGCGCAAACAGTGCCGCCTGCCAGATCAGAAACTTTTATTGATATAGAACCATCCGACGGTAAACTAATATCCGTTAAAAAATTCCACTGTGCACCGTTTGTTTGCTGGGTTTTTTCAATTATTTTTTCATTGCCGTTTGCAGAGATAATAAACCGTGTATTGTACGAAAATCCACCACTGCTGGGCCACCAGGCGTAAACATCATATTGCCCCGTTTGAATAGGTTCGGTATCAAACCGCGCATAATTAGAACCATCGCCTTTTGGTATTAAAATATAATCGTCACTAAAAAATTTATTTGTGCTTGTATAACTTATCCAGTTGCCGACAAGAACTGCATCTTTATTATCAAGTATAATATGCTTCGGATGAGATAGCTCAAGATATTCGGCAATTGCGTAAATAGTGCGCTCACCAAGTTCGGCAAGATTATTATTGTCTACCCAGATGCCGGTGGAGTATTGGTCGTACGGAGTTTCGTAAGTCAGCGCCATAACAGAGTCGTTATAGTTGAACCACAACCAGCCCTCGGGGAAGTATGGTTTTAGACTCGACTCGCTAAAGTCATTAGGTGTAAAATACGGATTGCCGGAAGTATTCAAATATGCAAATTGGTATTCTCTTCTATAAAAAAAACTGGAAGTTGATTGTGCCGTGTGAATCCAGAAAGTACAAAACGGTGAAGCCTGTGAATGCAGATTTAAAAAAACTTTTACAGGCTTATTATCGTTAATTTGTTTAAGCCGGGTACGTAAAGTTCTTGCTTCTAACTGAATGCTCGAATCGGGTCCCTGCCATTGTTGTTCCAGATCTACGTAATTATAGTTGGTTCTGCTTCTTCCGTAATAAACACCTTCAGGGTTATCAAATGGAATTAAATGGAATACAAGTTTTTGCCTGTAGTAGTTAAGTACATCGTCATCGCTTAAAAGTTTTTCAACAAGTCCATCAAAATGCCACGAGCTTGGCGTTTCACTGGGATGTGTGCGCGCATGAATCCAGATGTGTTCTTTTAAACTATCCGGTACAGATTTATCGGTAACGGTTATTTCGTGCAAAGCGAGGTTGTGCTCTGTTATGCCGAGTGTATCAATTTTTACAAATGGACTAACGCTCCAGTCGTTTAATCGCTGAAGCAAATGAGCGTAGTTATACGGAGTATAATAGGCAACAAAAACAGTGTCTTCCGTATACGTTTTTTGGAAGACGTTTGTTGAAGGACTTTCCAGGGCGGAGAAACGTGTAAAAGTTTCATCGTCGTAAGAGTACATTGCACGTGTTACATCGCTGTTTGATACCCTAACAATTATATATTTATTTTTTACACCAGCCATGCGAAAATAAAACCAGCGTCCGCCTATATCTTCGCGCGTGGTTACCGTGTAATTGATAGAATCGGTTGTGCTAACCGTGTTGATATTTCCGCTATCGAAGTTTGCGTCGAACCTAACTTGAGAAAAGGCGGAAGAAGTTATGGTAAGCAGAATGAGTAAAATATTTTTCATAGAACTTTCTTATTAGTACAAACAGCGCATAAATAAAATGCGTTGTAAGTTTATCGTTTAATAATTCCATAGCGCGTAAATGCAACGCCGGATTTTTTAACTTCGTTAAATAAGTCGAGATTTTTTTGCAGTCTTTCCTGCAGTTTATGATAAAGGTGATATTGAACAGCAATATTGTTTAATGATTTTATTTTTACGCCATTTAATTCCAGCCTGTATTGAATATCGGTATCTTCGCCTATTGAGGGCGCTTCGTATCTTTCATCAAAACCGTTTATGTTTTGGATGTCTTCTTTATAGATAGAAAAATTGCAACCGAGAAGTCCCCGTTTTTTTTTGTTAAAATAATTTCTAAGAAAGTTATTTCTAAAATAAAAACCTTTTTCCACATCGAATGAATTACCAAAAAGACCATCCGGAATAATGTTGAAGGGGTTTTCAAGAAAACCTTCCTTTACATTTTTTTCAGTTAAAGAAGATGTAATTTTATTTGAAAGATTAACTCTGCGTCCGGTTAAACAAACACCTTTTTCAGCGGCGTTAAAATGTTCCTTTACAAATTTTTTATGCGGTATGCAGTCACCATCAATAAAAATAATATAAGGCGCTCCGGCAGCCGTAATTGTTTTGTTAAGCATTTTATTTTTACGAAAACCTTTATCTTCCTGCCAGAGATGTTTTAACGGGAAAGAAAGTTGCGGTGTTAATTTTTCAAGCTCTTCAACTGCTTCTTCTCTCGATCCGTCATCGCCGATAATTATTTCAAAACTGCGGAACGATTGTCTCTCGAAACCGGCAAGAAGAAGCTTTAAATAATCAATCTTATTATAAAAGGATATTATTACCGAAACATCGGGCATTATTTTTCTTCATCCCCGTCAATTAATTTTCGCGCCTTTTCTTTTTCCTTCTTTCGTTTGTACGATTTTTTGCCATCTTCAACTTTTGGCGGTTTTTGTGGGATAGGAATTCGCTTCTTCTTTTTTTCGACTACTATTTTTTCTTTTTTTTCAGCCATCGCTCTAAAATATTGCGTATATAAACGGAGCCAATGCAGAGCCCTGGGTTAAAATTATTAAACCGCCGAGCAGCAAAAGAAAAATGAGAATAGGCGCGAGCCACCATTTTTTGCGGACTTTTAAGAACTGCCATAACTCTGAAATTATTGATAATTTGCTCATAATATTCTCAATTAAAATTGTCTTTCGTAATCAATTTTTGTTGAAGGTTTTTGTTCCCGTTGTTCCCAGTAAGTTTTCGACTCAGTTTTTTTAAGTTTTAGAAATTCTTTACCGAATAACCGTGCAATTATTCCTGTGGGTGTAAGAACTAAATAAAATAAAATAGTTAGTATTACTCTTGTCATCACCCAGCCAAGCAGGATTGCCAAAGTCATCCAAACCTTATTGAGCGGCTTAAGCATTTCCGGTATTGCTAAACCAAGAGCAGCAATGAACAACCCGGGTGCAAGAAAATAAAAATAGCTTGGCTTACCGTAAAGGTAAAGAACAACGGCAACAAAAACGAGGACACCTCCAATAGTTAGTCCAAACTTCCTTAAATCTTCAGGGGATTCTTTTATTTGATTTAATTCTTCTTTAATCATAATTAATCAAGCTCAAATTCTTTTTTCCAATCATTATCATTTTCGAGTGGTTTTTGTTTTTCTTTACTTAAAAGACAATTCCCTAGAACAAGATAATCCATCTCCGTCCTCATAAAACATCTATACGCATCTTCGGGTGTACACACAATGGGTTCGCCGCGTACATTAAAGGATGTATTAATTATTACCCCACACCCTGTATCCTTTTCGAACTGCGAAATTAGTTTGTGATACAACGGGTTCGTTTCTTGATGCACAGTTTGTACCCGCGCCGAATAATCAACATGTGTTATTGCCGGAATATCGGATCGTACAACATTAAGTTTCTCAATTCCCCACAGTTTGTTTTGATCGTCATCCATTTTTAATTGACGTTCATTTTTTACATCGGCAACGAGCAGCATATAAGGACTTTCGCAGCTCATCTCGAAATAGTCGTTAACTTTTTCGGCAAGAACGCTCGGCGCAAAAGGTCTGAAACTTTCTCTAAATTTTATTTTCAAATTCATTATACTTTGCATTTTGGATGACCTAGCATCGCCGATAATAGAGCGTGAACCAAGAGCGCGCGGTCCGAATTCCATCCGCCCGTTAAACCAACCTATTACTTTGTCATTAGATATTTCTTTGGATACTCTTTTTATTAAATCATCTTCAGTAAAATATTCATACAGCAATTTATTCTTGTTTAAGAATTGTTTTATCTTTTCGTTATTAAAAACAGGACCGAGATACGAACCGCTTTGCGTATCAGATTTGTTATCAGCTACTCTTTCGTTGCCGAGGTATGAATACCAAACCGATAACGCTGCTCCAAGTGCGCCCCCGGCGTCACCGGATGCCGGCTGAATCCAGATGTTTTCAAATGGACCTTCTCTAAGCAGTCTTCCGTTTGCAACACAATTTAAAGCCACGCCGCCCGCGAGAGTAATATTTTTTGACCCGGTTTCTTTATAAACATGATTTCCCATTTTCAAAACAATTTCTTCAGTTACATCCTGTAGCGAACGCGCAACATCCATTTCCTTCTGCGTAAGTTTCGATTCGGGTTTGCGTGGCTGTCCGCCGAATAGCTTGTGAAACTTATCATTCGTCATAGTTAATCCGGCACAGTAGTTAAAGTAGTCCATATTCATACGAAACGAGCCATCATCTCTAACATCGATAATATTTTTATAAATAATGTCTTTATATTTTGGTTCGCCGTACGGCGCCAGACCCATTACTTTGTATTCACCGGAGTTAACTTTAAACCCTGTATAATAAGTTAAGGCACTGTATAAAAGTCCTAATGAATGAGGAAATTTTATATCGGCAAGAATCTCTATTTTGTTACCGCGACCTATACCAAAACTTGTTGTTGTCCATTCACCAACTCCGTCCATTGTTAATATTGCGGCTTCTTCAAATGGAGAAGGAAAAAACGCTGAAGCGGCATGAGATTCATGATGTTCGGGAAAAAGTATAGTGCCTTCAAATCCCAATTCACTTTTAATAAACTCTTTCATCCAAAGTTTTTCTTTTATCCATAGCGGTATGGCTTTGATAAAAGATTTTATTCCGAGCGGGGCATAGGCTAAATATGTTTCAAGAATTCGTTCAAACTTCAAAAATGGTTTATCATAGAAGGCTACAAAATCGAGTTGTGTGCCAGTAATACCCGCTTCACTTAAACAATATTTTATTGCTTGTGCCGGGAATTTATGATCATGTTTCTTACGCGTAAAACGTTCTTCCTGAGCCGCGGCAAGAATTTTGCCATCCTTAATAATCGCCGCAGCGCTGTCGTGATAAAATGCGGATATTCCTAAAATATACATTTGGTCTTTTAATTATTGAATTATTGAATTATTGATTGGCTTTTTATATACGGCTCTATCCACCCGGTATTTGGAGCAGATAATGGCACTGCGGTTATCTTGCCGCCGAAACCGATATAACGCATGCCGAACGAGTTAATGTTAGTTACTTCAATTGATTCAAGCAAATCGAGATCAACCGCGAAACCATATTTTCTGGCGAGGGCAACTGTAAACCGAATCATTTTTGCTTTTACTTTTTCTAAAGCAAGTTTTCGTGTAATCTCCGCTTTCTTTTTTTCAAAAGGTTCCGGCATTACAACTTTTTTATCAAACTTATTTTTTAATTTGAAGATAGAATATCCTTCTTTTAGTTTTAATGGACCATACAATTCACCAATTTCCATCTTAGAGGCAATCTTTCCAATTTCACCAAGACTGTCAACACTCACCAATCCCCATTCCCCCCTTGTTTTTTTTGTGGTTTTGCGGATTGAAAATTGTTCCGCAAGTTTGTGGATATCTTCACCGGCATTTAATCTATTCAAAACCTCCTGGGAAGTTTCCGCATCGGCAGTTAATACTTCAATTATATTTACCATTGCGGTATATTCATCTTTTTTATTTGTTCTATTATATTCAGCAGTAACTTCTTTATTTGTAACTTCAACTGAATCGACAAATTGATTTTGCAGCACCTGTGTTAAATAGTTTTCTTTCCAAATCGCAACTTCTTTTTGAACAGATGGAAGATACTGGAGTCCGCGTTTGTAACCTTCCCTTGCAAGTAATTCCTGCTCAACCATGTTTTTAAACCGGAAATCTAATGCGGCGGCTACGTTATTTAATGTAAGCTTTTGAATGCTAAAACCATCGAACGCTAAAAGGCGGATTGTTTTTTTTACAGAAAACGGGTTTTCATCGAACAGAATAAATGGAAGGGCAAGTGTATCTTTACCGAGTGAGGCTTCAACTTTTAATACATCTTCGGCTAAAAAATAAACCGGCGTGGTGTCGTTAATGGCAAAATTATTTTTTTTATCCAACAGTGTATTATAAATATCTATTGATATCGATTTGAAAATTTTCGAATCTACTTCAACTTTTTTGTTTTTAAAAAAATCGACGAAAAATTGTCTGTAACGTTCCCCGGTTTTTCTTGCTTCAATAATTTTTTTCGCTTTTTTATTTAGTGCCTCTTTGTCATTATCATCCAATAAAAGTGTTTGGATTGTATTTTTTAAGATAAATATGTACCAGCCGTCAGGTGTAAAAATTGGGGATGTATATTGTCCTATCGAAAGATTATAAAGGGAATCCTCAACAGCATCATCCATTTTGCCGAATTCAATTTCAACTGGTTCCTTTTGTTCATCTTTTTCAGGACTTTCGGCTAAAATTGAATCGAAAGGAATTCCCTGTTGCAAAAATTTGTACAGCCCGAAAATTTCATCCTTATCTTCACTAAACAGAAAATTTACTTTAAGTTTTGTTGATTCACGCCTAAGACCTTCAGTCATCTCTTCAGGCGATATAAAAATCTTATTTTTTATTTCCTGTTTGTACAACTCATCCCTAACAAACATCTTTTCAAAAGCTTCCGTTGTAAAAGTAATGACGCTGGTTGTATCCAAGCCTCTTTTTTCCGCTTCAAAAGCCCAAAGTTTTTCAGCGATTAAAGAATAAAGGAATTCAATTTTTTTTGATTCTGTGCTGCCTTTTCTGTGTTTTCCGAAAACCGGGGTGAGTTCATAACGCTGTTGAAACTCTCCGCCCGTAATAGTAAGGTCGCCAATTTTTGCAACAGCTTTATCAAGAACATTTTGAGCGTTTACAAAATGAAAAGTCGAAAAAAATAAAACCACTGCTAACAATTTTTTCATTCGTTTCCTTGGCATAAGAATATTATTTTTACAGATAAAATTTTAAGTGCCAAATTTACAAAAGTGCGGTTAATAAAGTTAATTAATTAAAAAGCCCCTAAAATAATTGTAGTATACCTGGTTTATATGAAAAACAAATTGACAAAAACTCAAACCCGAAAAACTGAAGCTGTCCCTGCTAAAACTCCATTTTGGTTTTATTCCGTACCAGTTTTAATCCCGGTTTTATTTTTTATTCTGCTCGAAATAGGTTTAAGAGTTTTTAATTACGGAACCGACTATACCCAGTTTATAACGATAAATAACTACCCCGATAAATATTTCCTAAATCCCGCAGTTTCTTTAAAGTATTTTAGTAACCTTAACACTGCGCCGGGTGTAATAAACGATGCATTCGATATTGAAAAGAAAAAAAATGCTTTTAGAGTTTTTGTTCTTGGCGGAAGCAGCACTGCAGGCTGGCCTTATGTGCCGAATGCTTCTTTTTCGAGGCAGCTAAAAAGACGGTTAGAACTGCTTTATCCCGAAAATATTATTGAAGTAATTAATTGTGGAATTTCTGCCATTAACAGCTATACCATTCGCGATTTTGTGCCGGCGATTATAAAACAGAAACCCGACCTGATATTGATTTACGCCGGACATAATGAGTATTATGGTGCACTCGGCGCCGGGTCTGCTATTTCGATGGGGCAGTCGCGTTTTTTAAAAAACGCGTACATAACATTGATGGATTATAAAACTACCCAGCTTTTAAGGGATTTTGTCGGATGGCTGCAAGGTTTTTTCTCATCTTCAGAAAAAATTGACAAACCAAGCAATGAAACATTAATGGGTAAAATGATTGGCGAGTCGCTCATTCCCCTAAACTCGGATACATTCAATTCAGGCATTGAACAGTTCAGAGGAAATTTTAAGGATATTCTAAAATATTTTAAAGACGCCGGCATCCCGGTAATCGTCGGAACGCTTTCGATGAACATTAAAGACGTTGCTCCTTTTATTTCGGCAGAAAAAAAATCGCTGCCATCAGCCCGCAAAATATATAACCAGGCTAAATTAGAACTCGAACAAAAAAATATTGTAAAGGCAAAAGAACTTTTTATTTACGCAAAGGAGCTTGACGCGCTAAGGTTTAGGGCGCCTGAAAAAATAAATAAAATTATAAAAAATCTTGCGGGTGAGTTTGCCAACCCGGTTGCGTTAATTGATTCCGCATTTGACGCAAACAGTCGTGATGGAATTGTCGGCTATAACTTAACGGTCGATCACCTGCATCCAACAGAGGAAGGGTATTTATTAATTGCTAAAACATTTTTTAATAAAATGGAAGACACTAAATACCTTCCTGCAGGGAAAAAACTTGCGGTAAATAAATCGTTACAGGATACCTTACTTGCTGCGGATTTTCCTGTAACAAGATTAGATAGTGTTATTGCACAAATGCGTCTTGCCGCACTAACTGGTTCTTACCCATTTGTCCCAAAGGGAGCGCCGAATGTAAAGTTGAATAATTTTCAATATAAAGATTGGGTGGACAGTATGGCGATAGAAGTTATTAACCTCCGCATTTTATGGGCTTCGGCACACAGCAAACTTGCTGAGAGGTTTTTCAAAATGCATGATTATAAAAACTTTGCACGCGAAATGAATGCAATTGTTGAAGACCGCCCCGTCAACGCCACGGCAACAGAGTATGCGGCAAACAAACTTATAGAAACCGGACAGATAAATTTAGGTGAATATTTTCTAAAAAAACTTCACCGGCAAAAGCCGTCATTTTTTTCTTATAAATGGCTCGGTCAAATTGCCCTGGAAAGAAAAAATGTTGACAAGGCTCTCTCGTATCTTAGCGAAGCTGTAAAACTGAACAGCGGTGACGCCGCTTTATTATACAACATTGCGGGGGCATATTATCTTAAGGGTGATTATAAAAACGCGCTTAATTCTGTAGAAAAAAGTTTGAACATAAATCCTAAAAATTTGCGAGCCTTAAATTTTTATAACCAGCTTAAAGCAGTGTTAAGCGGAGGACGATAAAATCTTATATACAACCGACTATTTTACAAAAGTAAAACTTTCACTTTATCTGTTTGACTAATTACACATTGCATTCTATCATTGTAATGTTATTTCTTTTTCATTTCTAATTCCGGAGATGTTATGCAGCAGAGAACACTTCCTTTACTTCTTGAAGAATCCGCTAAACAATTCCCTGATAATATTTTGATGTGGGAAAATGATGGCGCCGGCTATAAGGGAACAACATACTTAAAAATTAGGGAAGAAGTTTACAGTTTAGCCGCAGGTTTGATGAGCATTGGATTTGAAAAAGGAGATAGAGCAGCGTTAATATGCGAAGGAAGGAATTTATGGGTAATAAGCGAACTTGCAATTTTGTACTGCGGCGGTATAAATGTTCCCATTTCTGTAAAGATAGATGAACTGAACGATCTCAAATTCCGGCTTGCCCACTCGGAGTGTAAAATGGTTTTTGTTTCTCAAGGACAGGCACACAAAATAAGAAAAATCAAAAACGACTTGCCGGAGCTTGAAAAAGTTATCCTGCTTGATGTTATGCCGGAAAAAGAGGATGATGAATTTTTTGCTGATGAATTGAGGGCACTCGGCAGACAATATTTAAAAGTAAACATGGGTGATTTTGAAAAAAGATGGAAGTCGGTTGCAGAAAATGATTATGCAAATATTTGTTACACATCCGGTACAACCGCCGACCCGAAAGGTATTATTTTAACGCACCGCAATTATACTGCTAACATAGAGCAGTCATCAGCTTTGCTGCCGATACCCGTTAGTTATAATTCTCTTTTAATTTTACCATGGGATCATGCTTTTGCTCATACCGCCGGTATTTATACCTTGATGAAAAACGGCGCATCAATGGCTTCTATTCAGCAGGGGAAAACAGCTCTTGAAACATTAAAAAATATTCCACAAAATATTAAAGATATACGTCCGACATTTTTACTCAGCGTTCCTGCGCTTGCAAAAAATTTTAGAAAAAATATAGAAAAAGGTATACGGGATAAAGGAGTGAAAATTGAAAAGCTATTTAACACCGCTCTAAAAGTTGCATACGATTATAATGGTAAGGGCTGCGATAAAGGGAAAGGAATAAAAAAAATAAAAAAACCACTGTATCTGCTTTATGATAAATTAATCTTTAGTAAAATTAGAGAAAGTTTTGGAGGCAGGCTCGAATTTTTTATCGGCGGCGGCGCTCTGCTCGATATTGAACTTCAAAGATTTTTTTATGCAATCGGTATCCCCATGTTTCAGGGTTATGGTCTAACCGAAGCTGCTCCGGTTATTTCTGCAAATGTTCCCGCTTCGCATAAACTCGGCTCTTCCGGTAAGATTGTTCCAAATCTTCAAACAAAAATTTGTGACGAAAAGGGGAACGAATTAAAAACAGGAGAAAAAGGTGAGATAGTTGTGAAAGGTGAAAATGTAATGGTGGGTTATTGGAAGAATGATAAAGCAACCGATGAAGCATTAAGGGATGGCTGGTTATATACTGGTGACCTCGGTTATCTTGATGAGGATGGTTTCCTATATGTGCTTGGGAGAAATAAAAGTCTGCTTATTGCAAGCGATGGTGAAAAGTACAGCCCGGAAGGTATTGAAGAAGCGCTTACCGAAAAATCACTGTTTATCGATCAAGTAATGTTGTTCAACAATCAGTCTCCATATACAGTTACGCTGCTTGTGCCAAACAAAGAGGCGGTTTTACGATATCTAAAAAGCAAAAGTCTGTCGGTTCATGAAAACGAAGGACAAAAAGCTGCGCTTGAACTTTTTGAAAACGAAATAAACAAATTTAAAGAAGGCGGCGAGTTTGAAGGAATGTTCCCTTCGCGCTGGCTTCCTTCTGCGGTAGCGGTTCTTGGCGAGGGGTTTACAGAACAGAATAAATTTTTAAACAGCACATTAAAAATGGTGCGTGGTAAAATTTCAGAATACTACAAACCGAGACTCGATTATTTGTTTACTGCCGAAGCAAAAAATATTTCAAATCATCAAAACATGGTTATAATAAGTAGAATGGAATAAAATGTTGTTGTGGTAAAAATGAAAAAGTATGCCAATTGCGGGTTTAAAATAAATGACAATTGCAACATTTTAGTAACCGATTGATTTTTAGCAGTTATAACTTTACTTTTGCGGTGTATTAACGCAATCAAAACAAACGATTAAAATGACAAATATTCCATCATCAGATATCGACCTGATGCGGCGTGTTGCTAAACATGATTCAAAAGCACTCGAAGCATTGTACAACAGGTACTCCTCCCTGCTCTATACATTAATAAAAAAAATTGTAACAGAACAATCATTAGCAGAAGAAATTCTGGCAGATGTATTTGTAATAATATGGCTTAAAAGTAATTCCTTTAACTTTGAGACAGAAAACGTTTACACCTGGTTAATTACGCTCGGACGCAATAAGGCAGTTGATATTATAAGTAGGAATAAACTTGCCGGAAATTTGCCGGAATATTCGTCGGAGTATGAAGATAAATATATTGTCCCTCATTTATCGCAAAAGATAGATTCGCTTGATATTAAAACCGCATTAAATATAAAAAGCAGCGTTGAAACCGCTCTAAACAAGCTTACAGACGCGCAGCAATATGTAATTTATCTTGCTTATTACGAGGGTTTAACAGAACAGGAAATTGCCGCAAAGCTGAACATTCCATTACAGACCGTAAAATCGAAAATTAAAATTGCCTTATCCAATCTAAAAGATAACTTGATCAGGGGGGATGTGTAATGGAAAGCAAAAACCTTATGTACGCTTATTCACTTGGCTGCCTTGTTAAAGAGGATATTGATAAAATCGTTTCGATAATTGATTCGAAAGAACCATTTGAGTACGAGGAGTTGGGCGAATTCCAAAATCTTGCTGCATTACTTCCGGCAATATTAAATATGGAATCTCCATCAATTGATGTAAAAGATAAAGTAGCCAGGAAACTTTATCGTCTTCAGGAGGAATTAAAAAAGAAAAAAGCGGCACCAACTTCAAAAGAATTTTTGGTAAAGGAAGAAAAAAAAGCGGAATCTCCGGCTCCTAAAGTTATTGAGTCTGATGAGGATGACATAACTTCTGTATTTGATGATTTTCCTAATCATGAAATAAAAGAGATGACTGCTGATGAAATTACCACCATTGAAAAGGATTTTAAATTCATTCCTTCACCGGTAACAAATGCCGGGGTAACAAAAGAACCCGAACCGGCAAAAACGCAGGATGATAATCTTAATAGAATAACTGTTCAAGACTCTGATGACTCGGAATTTGAAGTAGTTTCACCCAAGGAACAGGTGCAACAATCCGCTAACCCTTCACTTGATACGCAAACAAAAGAGCGGCTAAGTCAGGATTCGAACAGGGAAAAAACTTTTGGAAATATTCCGCAAACTCCAATACCAGCATACGAACTGGATAAATTGGCAGAGCAAGATACCGGGATAAAATTAGCGCAAGAGAAATATAAATCAAAATACACTGTAGAAACCAAAAAGAGAAAAAGCAGCGCCGGCATTGTTTTGTTTATACTATTTTTGTTCGTTTTAATTGCTGCCGCCGGTTTCGGTTATTATAAGTATATGGGAATCGTTGACGGTTATGAAAGCAAAATAAAAGAGTTAAATAACCAGGTTGGAAGTTTACAAACTCAGCTTACTAACGAAGAAACCATGAATCAAATAATGGACTCGCGGGGTCTTTTTGTTGCCGAGTTATCATCGGCAGATTTTAACAGCAAGGCGGATGCAAAACTATTTTTAAGCGGCGAAAAAGGAGAAGCTTTATTCAGGTTATCCGGTCTTCCATTACTCCCGGGCGAAAGTGTGTACCAAATATGGATAAACTCAGGGAGTAAGTTTGAACCTATTGTCTCATTCAATGCTGAAGAAGGAGCTTTTACTTTAACCGCAACTGTTTCGGGAGATTGGGTTAAACCGGGTGCTGAAGTAAGAATTACAGAGGAAATTAATACGGAAGCAGAAAGACCTGGAAGTAAAATTATTTTGCAGGGAACTGTTCGGTAACTATTTTTTATCGATTCGTTCAAGTAATACAATTACAATCATAAAAATAATTATTATTTGCCAGTAACTTTTTGTTATTTGTATAACCGTGGCAAAATAAGTCTGAAGATTGATATGCCCTGTTAACAATGTTATTATAATACCGACAGCTAACGACAAACTACCTAAAATAAAAAAAACAGTATCTTCTCTTTTACTGAAATACAAAAGCAAAAAACTCAATCCTATTATCAAAAATGAAGCGGGAAGTATAACCTCGCCTGAATTTATAAACTCAAAATTGTTTAGAATAAAAAGAAAAACACCAACTAAAAACAATACGGTTCCGACAAACAGCGCCATTCTATTTTTATTGAACGAAGCATACACAACGCTTAGTCCGTAAAAAATAATTGTATACGTAAGTATTGAAACAACCGAAATATCAATTATGTCAAGCATTTTTGAGATAAGAGATAATGCTATAAACATTAAAATATATAAAAGTATTAATTGGTTTCTGTACACTTGCTCTCTATATTTGATAAAAATATTCTAACCTATCCGTGTATCTGCTATTCTACGTTAGAAAATAATTTTGCCAATTTGTAAATATTTTAATCTCAACTAAAATTTTTAAAAATATAGATTTATAGACTATCAGGAAAATTTATAAAATTACAAATAGTTACAAAATTCTTTTGCCCATACTCGAGGCAATAACGTCTGCTGCAAAGCGGGCGCTTTTATTTCTCTCATCAAGTATAGGGTTTACTTCAGCCACTTCTAACGAATTCATACATCCGCATTCAGCAATTGCTTCCATAAGCAGATGTGTTTCGCGGTAACTTAGTCCGCCCGGAACCGGCGTTCCAACACCGGGGGCTACCGTTGGGTCTACACTGTCTAAATCAAAACTTACATGAATATGGTCGACATTTTCTTTGAACTGCTTTAGCACTTTAACAATAATTCTATGTATCCCCAATTTATCTACATCCGACATAGTGTAAACCGGCAGTTTTAATTTTTTTATATTTTCGCGCTCTTTAAAATCTATACTTCGTATTCCAATCAGCGCCATGTTTTCAGGTTTTACTTTGGGAGAATGACCATAAAAATTTACAAGCTTTTCATGTCCCAAACCGATTGCGGCTGCCACCGGCATCCCATGAATATTTCCGGAAGGTGTGGTGGTGTCTGTATTCATATCTGTATGCGCGTCAATCCAAACAACACCGAGTTTCAATTTGTTTTTTCTGCAGTAAGATGAAATGCCGGCAATTGAGCCAAGAGCCATAGAATGATCACCTCCGATGCAAAGCGGGAATTGACCGCTCTCAAGCGCTCTTTCAACCCTTGATGCTAAAATTTTTGAGGTCTTTAAAATTTCGCCAAGATATTTAAGCTTTGGGTTGGTAATTTTTTGTCGTTCCATTATTTGAATATGAACATCCCCGCTGTCGTTAACTGTATAACCAAGCTCGCGCAGGCTATCCTCAAGTCCGGCTATGCGTAACGCCGATGGTCCCATATCAACACCCCGCCGCCCGGCGCCTAAATCCATGGGGAACCCGATAATATTTACAACTTTATTTGGAGTTTTCATATCAATAATTTTTTAAGAGTAGATGTTCTAATATAAGGTTATGAAACTTAAATTTATAATAGGAAATAAACATCATTTTCTGAACTCCGGTATTCACATATAAACAGCTTTATGTTTATATTTTAAGAGCAAATTTAAAAATTGTTAAATGAGAGAATAATAAAATGTTATACGACACTCAGGAACCCATAATTCATGTCGGAATACTTTCTGAAAAATTAATAAATTTTGAACTTTATGGAGACTTCAAATCGCCAGGTTTCAGCCATTCTTTTAGTGGAAGATTTACCGTCGAGCTAAAAAATGACAAAATAATCTGTACTTATAACAATGAAAAAATTGAAGTTGCCGATGAAATAGTTTTTGAGCCGACCGACATTTCAAGCGATTCGTTTTTACTTCGTGATGTTACTATTGGTGTGCAGTTTCATTGGGAACGAAAAGAAAAACAGCGTTTTACCGGTGCAATAAAAATTATAAAAGAGAACGGCAAAATTACCGCAATTAACTCTCTGCCTATTGAAAATTATCTCGTCAGCGTTATCTCTTCGGAGATGAGTGCAAAATGTTCGCTTGAATTATTAAAAGCCCACGCTATTGTTTCGCGAGGGTGGCTGCTTGCACAAATTGAAAAATCGAGAGCGCTAAAAGATGAAAAAAAGGAATACAAAACCACTGTGAAAACGAATGATACTTTGATACGATGGTACGACCGCGAGGATCACACAAATTTTGATGTGTGCGCCGATGATCATTGCCAGCGTTATCAAGGAATAACAAAAGTATTTACAACCGTTGCAAAACAAGCAATTGAAGAAACACGCGGCATTGCGTTGACGGAGAATGGAAAAATTTGCGATGCACGTTATTCCAAATCATGCGGCGGTGTATCCGAATCTTTCGAACATGTATGGGAACCGGTTAAATATAATTATCTTTCTTCAATTGTAGATTATAAATTCGAACCCGATAATTATGACCTCAATTTTGCCGATGAAAAAAATGCGCGTAAATGGATTCTTGGAAATCCACCCGCGTTTTGTAATACTACCGACCGCAAAGTACTTTCTCAAATTCTTCTCGATTACGATCAGGAAACAACAGACTTTTACCGCTGGACAGTCAGTTACACTCAAAACGAATTAAAAGAATTGATTCTGAAAAGAAGCGGTATTGATTTCGGAGAAATAATAGATTTGATTCCTGTTGAAAGAGGAGCCTCATCACGATTGATAAAACTTAAAATAGTCGGTACAAAAAAAATATTAACAATCGGCAAGGAGCTTGAAATCCGCCGTACTCTATCTCCAAGTCATCTTTACAGTTCTGCTTTTATTGTTGATAAAGAGGAATTAAAAGAAGGCATTCCTCAAAAGTTTGTACTTAAAGGCGCCGGTTGGGGACACGGTGTTGGGCTCTGCCAAATTGGCGCCGCTGTAATGGCTTCGCAAGGCTACAACTTTGATGAAATACTGCTTCATTATTTTACCGAAGCAAAGCTTTCAAAAATTTATTAACTCATGAAAATACTTTATTCATGTTTATCAAATAGCTGGGGCGGTATGGAGATGTTTACTCTTACCGCCGTAAAGCAGTTATTAAAACGAGGCATTAATGTTGAGTTACTGTGCCTTGCCGAAAGCCGCATTCATATTGAGGCTAATAATCTCGGTATTATTATTCATCCGATAAATGCTTCGGGCTATATACATCCCTTTAGTGTACTAAAAACCGCCGCCCTTATTAGAAATGGGAAATACGATTTAATTCACACTCAGGCTTCAAAAGATTTGTGGATTTTTGTTCCCGCTCTTTCCCTGCTTAAAAGTAATATTCCACTTGTCCTGACAAAACAAATGGGCTCCGGAATTGCCAAAAAAGATTTCCTTCACACAAAACTTTACAACCGGGTTACAAAAGCCCTTGCAATCAGCAGAACAATAAAAGACAATCTCCTTAAAACAGTGCCAATAACGGAAGACAAAATTGTACTGATGCACAACGGGATAATAATTGAAAAATTTGATCCTGTAAAAGCTGAGAGGAAAAAAGTGAGAGATGAGTTTGGTTTTAAAGATGATGAAATTGTAGTTGGAATGCTTGCCCGTTTTAGTCCCGGCAAAGGTCACGAGGAGTTTTTGTATGCCGCCAAAGAGTTGAATAAAAAGTACACAAAATTAAAGTATCTAATTGTTGGCGAAGCAAGCAGAGGTGAAGAAAATTATGCCGGAAATATAAAAAAACTTGCAGCCGATTATAAACTTGACAACTTAATATTTGCAGGTTTCCGGAGCGATACACCCGATGTGTTGTCAGTGCTTGATATTTTTATTTTCCCCTCGCATGCCGAAGCATTCGGTATTGCGCTTGCAGAAGCTATGGCTATGGGGCTGCCATCTGTCTGTTCAAACTCCGATGGCGTGCTTGATATAGCCGTTGATGATGAAACCGGTTACCTTTTTAAAACGCGCGACGGTGAGGATTTAAAAGATAAAACCGAAAAACTGATTAACTCACCTGAAGCCCGTGTACAATTCGGAGCCGCCGCCCGTAAAAGAGCAATTGAGCATTTTGATATTGAAATGCTAACCGACAGGGTTGTGAAATTATACAATGAGCTGATTTAATATGTTAAGAGCATTCCTTTTCTTTCCGATGGGGAACTGCTGGAATGTACAATGCAGAATGCAGAATGTACAATTGCGGTTAGATGTGAATTCTGAAATGTGTACTGGCTTCTGTTTGAAGAACATATACAATGTATTAAAGAGAAAAGATGACAAATTATTCTTTTCAAAACTATCATGAACCCTTTCTTTGAATCTTGCGGATGTTATCCTTAATTTTGAAGTTCAAAATTGTCAATTTAATAGTGAGAGATCCTAATGATTACAGCCTTTCTTCCATTCGAAGGAATTGAACATACACCCCAGCTTGCCCGTACCCTGAACAATTCCCCTTTGGTAAAAAAAGTTTTTCTTCTTTCTCAAACCGGAAAAGAAAATAATGAATTTGAAACTATAAAAGTTGAAAATTTATTCGGCACAAAAACTTTTGAATTAATAACTGAAAAAAGCGAAACGGATTTTGTCCTTCTTCTAACGGAAGATACTATGATTGATTTTGGTCGGTTTGCTATTGAAAGATTTGTAAATGTGACAAAGATGACCGGTGCGGGTATCGTTTATTCCGATTTTTACGATATGAAAAACGATGAACGGACAATTCATCCTGTTATCGACTGCCAGCTCGGAAGTGTCCGTGATGATTTTCAGTTTGGACCCGTAGTGTTAATGAATAATGAAGTATTAAAAAAAGCTGTTGATGAAAAAGGCGGCGATTATAAGTTCGCAGGTTTTTATGACGCACGTTTGGGAATTTCGCGGCACGCACAGTTAATACGTATTCCCGAATATCTTTACTCATCTGTTCAACTTGACACACGAAAATCCGGCGATAAGCTTTTTGATTATGTAAACCCGCGTAACCGCGAAGTACAAATTGAAATGGAAAAAGCCGTTACCGAACATTTAAAAAAAATTGGCGCGTATCTCGAACCAACGTTTGACGAAGTTGACGCAAGCGCTGAAAATTTTGAGTTTGAAGCTTCCGTAATTATTCCGGTTAAAAACAGGGCAAAGACAATTGCCGATGCAGTGGAATCAGTGCTGATACAAAAAACAGATTTTCCTTTTAATCTAATTGTTGTTGATAATTATTCAACGGACGGCACAACTGAATTATTAAAAGAGTTTGCCGCAAAAAATGATAAAGTTGTTCATGTAATTCCGGAAAGAACAGATCTTGGAATAGGCGGCTGCTGGAATGAAGGCGCGCATCATCCTAAATGCGGAAGATACGCAATACAGCTTGACAGTGATGACATTTATAAAGATGAAACAACAATACAACGCGTTGTTGATGTTTTTAGAAAAGAAAAATGCGCGATGGTTGTTGGTAGTTATATGCTTACCGATTTTCAATTAAATACAATCCCTCCGGGGCTTATTGATCATAAAGAATGGACACCGGATAACGGGCGTAATAATGCGCTGCGTATAAATGGACTTGGCGCACCGAGAGCTTTTTATACACCAGTTTTACGCGATATAAAAATTCCGAATGTTAGTTATGGCGAAGATTACGCGCTTGGTATTGCCATAAGTCGCAATTATCAGATAGGCAGAATTTATGAACCTATTTATATTTGCAGAAGATGGGAAGGCAACTCAGATGCCGCGTTATCAATTGAAAAACAAAACGCTCATAACGTTTACAAAGACAGAATACGGACACTTGAAATACTTGCGCGTCAGAGGAAATAGCACTTCCACAAGCTTAAAAATTTTAGTCTACTTCTAATTTTCATTATTCATTGTACATTATACATTGTACATTGTCCAAAGAGGTTCTTTTGTCAGAAGAAAAATATTTTAGCAACAAAGAATGCGAACAATTTATACTTGTTGGCAACTTTGGTTCGGCTGCAAAAATGCTTTTAGAAAGCCAGAAACAAACATGGACGCAGCTTGCAGATGGGTATAAATCATTAGAAACAATAAAGGTAAAAACATTTTATTTCGACGGCTTCCGAATAAAAGCGCAGTTTAATCCCGGCAGAATAATTTCAAGTTCCGCAAAGGTTGATGCCGCCTCGATAAAAGAAAGAAAATGTTTTTTGTGTCCGGAAAATCTTCCGATTGAACAAAAAGGAATTCCCTACGACAAAAGATATTTAATTCTTGCAAACCCGTTCCCTATTTTCCCTGAGCACTTTACTATTCCCGATGTTAAACACACTCCCCAAAAGATTGATGGAAACATAGGCGGACTGCTTAATCTGTCCAAAGATATATCCGGCAATTATATGGCTTTTTATAACGGCCCAAAATGCGGTGCCTCCGCACCCGATCATTTTCATTTTCAGGCGGGTAATAAAAACTTTATGCCAATTGGTGATGATTTTCATCAATTAATAAATGAATATGGCGAGGTGTTAAAAGAGAACGAAAACTTTATTTTAACTGCGGTTGATGATGGTTTGCGAAAATTTATTTCGATGGAATCGTTTGATTATTCTCTGCTTGTTGATCTGTTCGATAAGTTTTATAAAAATTATTCGCTGCTTGTAAATTCAGGCGAAGAACCGATGATGAATATTTTGTCCTACTTCGAAGAAAAATCCGGGTGGAGACTAATAATTTTTTTAAGAAATAAACACCGTTCATCGCATTACTTTTCGGAGGGCGAAAAAAACATTTTGCTAAGCGCGGCTTCCGTTGATCTCGGCGGGGTGTGCATCTTTCCGCTTGAAAAAGATTTTGATAAGATTACAAAGGAACAACTTGCGGAAGTTTTTAAAGAAATATCAATAAGCGATAAGTTATTTGAGTTAATAAAAGATAAACTGAAAACAGTAACTATTTGAAGTTCTTTATCCACAATACCAACGCACTGGTGAATTAACTTGAGTTATTAAGCCAGTAAAAAAAATCAATAATGGGGCTGGCTTAAAACTAAATTGTTCCGGACATTGAGCCTGTCGAAATGCGGTTCATGTTCAAAAAATGCTGACCTCGACACTTCGATACTTCGATAAACTCAGTACGGCATAAACTCAGTGCGGTGTAAACTCAGTTCAGCGCGAGTTCACACTTTTAAACTACCCCACTGACTTACATGTTTATCTTTAAAAATCCAATAAATTAATTCACTCTTTTACCTGCAAATTCGATGGGGTTTGCGGAGTCGAAAGTAATTGCTCAAACAATTCCCAGCGCCGGTCAACGTTTTCTGCCGTGCCGCCGTTTCCTTCAATATAGTTTTTTACAATATCCTGACCCAGATTATAATTGATAACATAACTTCTGTATTTATCAATAAACTGTAAACTCTTTTCCGACTGCTCCGCGGTGCGCAGCGCATATTTTTGCAGCCATAGTTTTGTTTCTTCGCGTGTCCAGTTTCCGTCAATATAATTGCGCGCCGCGTGGTTGCTTGTATAACTTAAACCGTGCAGCAGATCGAGGACTTTATAATATTTCTCAACTTTAGCAGCGTCTAAACCTGCCAGTGGAAACAAAACTTCTTTTTCAAATTTTATTCTGCTGTTACCCGGAAACGCAACCTCAATACCGTAGTTTGCGCTGCCTTCTGCAATTAAACTTTGCGGACTAAAAAGCGGGTACACCGAAAATTCCATCCATCCGTTTTCTTTAACCATCTTTTTTTCAAGAAGCGAGTTATAAACATGATGCCCCGGATAACCTTCATGCGCGGCAAGATCAACCGCGCGGTCAATGTAAACCGGCAGGTCGGTGTTAACCTGAATTAAACTGTAGCTGCCTCCTTTGTACCAGTTGTAAGCGCCCCAGGGTTTGTCGGTTACATATTCCACAGAAAAATTTTCACCTTCAGGTAGTTTTATATGTCGTCCTGTTATTCTCCGGCACTCATTTATTGCGGCTGAAAAAACTGCGTCAAGTTTTTCTTTTGGTATAATAAAATCTTTTTTGAATGCGGCTAACCTCTCAGAGGTAGTGCCTGTACCGGGCAGAGCGGCATCAAGAGTGTCAATTATTTTTTTGAAATTTTCTTCCGAACATTGAGGTACATCAACGTCGTACAAACCTTTTGCTTCTTCATCAAAACCAGGTTTTACGCCGCTCAACATCATTAATTTTACTTTTGCCGAAAGTATTTGTTTGTAGAGATAACGGTAACGAAGTCTTTCTAATTCGGTTGCTTTTTTGCTGCCGAGGTTTTCAAGCGATGTCAGCAAGCTATCTGCTTCCGAAGTTAATTTTTTATAAATAGTTGTGTCATTCTTGTTTATTGAGGCTGCTTCGGTTTTCCATGCTTCCGGACCGTAATACGCGTCAACATAATCGGCATCGAACTGCCCGATATTTAAAACAAGTTTAACATAGGATTCAGCAACAGAATTCATTGTAAGCTCCAGATCTGATTTTGCATTTTCATTTGTTGAGCATGATAAAAAAACAATTGAAGCAGATAACATCAATAGTATTGTTAATAAATATTTTTTCATTTCAAATCAATTTTATGTTAAAAAAAATCGTTTATTTATGAGAAGAATTGACTAATAATTATCCCCTTCACAAAAAAGAAGGGGGATAATTATAATCGCTATTTTGTAATCCATCAATTCAATTTAAATATTGCAAAACCTATCGCGGGTATTTCGATATTTAAACTATTCAAATTAATCTCCACAGTTATATTGTCTGTTAAATTAACAGCTTCTTTTAATCCATAGATTGATGGCAATTGTAATTTCAGATTTGCGGGGGCGTTTGCTTTATTTAATACAACAAGCACACGCTCGTTCATATCGCTGCGCAAATAAGCGTAAACATTTTTTTCGGCGAGTAATGTTAAAAAATCGCCGTGGCGCAGTGCCGGATGTTGTTTCCGTATTTTTATAATTGCTTCAACAGCCTTTAGGTTTTCTTTTTCCCAATCCGTTAACCCGCTGTCAAAACGCATCATTCTTCGGTTATCCGGATCGCTTGCGCCTGTCATTCCAATTTCATCACCATAATAGATGATAGGAATGCCGGGAATAGAAAGCATGTAAGCCAGGTACAATCTTTCTTTATTATAACTTTCTTTATGGTCAACATGCGGAGGATTGTTCCATCCGATTTCACTATTGTACGCTTGATCGAGCGGAACATCGCCGTCGGTAAAAGCCATAAACCGCATTTTGTCATGGCTATCCATTATGTTGCCCATTACATGATTAACGCCGTAAACCGAAAATGTTTTGTTCATCTCTGTATCGAGCGTTGTAAATGAACCGTCTTTACTTATAAACACAGGTATAGCGGTATCGTATAAATTAAAATTAAATTGCGCGCTTAACTGTCCGTTGTTAACATACGAACTTATTAAATCGTAACCGCCGAATGTTTCGCCGATTTGATACACAACTTTATTTTCAGGTATTTCAATTTCCTTTTTTATCTTTTGTGTTAACATTCTCCAAAATTCGTTGGGCACATGTTTTACCGCGTCGTGTCTAAATCCGTCGGCGCCGGTTTCTTTTAACCACCAGACCGCGTTACTGGTCATGGTATCGAGTGCGGCTTTAGAACTTAAAAAATCAAAAGAGGGAAGGTATGGTTCAAACCATGTTGTTAATCTTTGTTCATCCCAGAGGCGTAAATTTTTTCTACCGTCAGGCAAATCGAGCACTCCGAACCAATCTCTGTGTTCTTTCCAAAAAGGATGTTCGATGTGCACATGATGCGAAACAAAATCGAGCAGAACTTTTATGCTGTGTTTGTGCGCGGTTTTTATCAATTTTTTTAACAGATCCATCTCGCCGAATTTTTCTTCAACTTCTGTTGATGAAATAGGCCAGTAGCCGTGGTAGCCGCTGTAATAACGGTGCGGCTCCGGCGACTCCTGGTAAGCATCATTAGGATTATCAACAACAGGAGATATCCATAATGTATTTATACCGAGCGAATCAAAATAGCCAGCTTCAATTTTATCGAGTATTCCTTTAAAATCGCCTCCCATATAATTGCCTTTATCGGAAAGTTCAGCGTTTTTTACCGAAACGCTGTTGCCCCTGTCGCCGTCATTAAAACGGTCGATCATTAAAGAATAGATAATCGCGTCATTCCATGTTTTATCGGAGCTGCCGTCCGACACTTCACCGTTTTCTACATTAACAGTTTGAAAATTACTTACAGCTCCGTTATAACTTACAGCAGCCCGAACTAAACTTTTCTTTAGCTGTGTTTGGTTGTTAAGTATGATGTCGATGTTATTCCCGTTTACAACTACGTCGGATTTTATAAAGTCGCGGTTATTCCATAACGTAAAAACATTTTTTGCCGTGATCGGTTCTTTTTTATTTTCATTTTCATAATAAAATGAAAGTATAAGTTTGTTGTTTTCTTTTTTCTTTCCGAGAAGGTGGAGATAATTTTTTTCGGCATGCCTTGGCTTAATAACTATTATTGAATTAATACCGCCGATGCCGTTTGGTTTCTGGTCGGGATTTTCGGGGTCTTCAATTTCAACTCCGTCAACATAAAACTTATACTCGTATAATCCGGCATTTAGGGGAATTGTAATTTCGTAAACGCCGTCACCGTCAATGTCATTCATCGGTATGCTTTCACGGTTCCACGAATTAAACGTACCGAAAAGGTTAACTTTTTTCGGTGAGCCTTCCGGTTTGTATTTAAATGTATGTTCAAGTTTTATATCCGATTGAACAAAGAAATAATAGGGCACATTACCGAGCACAAATTTTATACGCTCGAGTCCTTCGAAGTTTTTTGCCGGGGTTAAAAAAACATAACGTGAAGCAGGTTTATATAATACATTTACATTGCGGTTTGCTTGAAACTCGGCAGTATAATACTCGCTGTAGAACATATCGGAAATCAGTACCGAGTCTGTTTGTCCGGCAGTAAGTTTTATAACCGGCAAAATATCTTTAACGCCCTGCGCCTGTGTAAACGAAGCGGCGATAAATAAAAACGACAAAAAAAAGATAAACTGTTTTATTTGTTTGGAATACATAAATCTTCCTGGTTAATTCTGTTTTATAACGGTATTAAAAATAACTAATTATACCGGTATTGAAAATTGATTTAATAATGGATTACAAATATCCCCGTTTTATTGGATAACATTGCAGCCAACAGAAGTCGAAAACAATAATTAATATGAGTCACTAATCTTTCACAAACCTCACCGATGCCCAGCCGCAGTCATTGTTCCGTCAGCAAACGGATTCATTGTGCATTCTGCATTGCACATTATAAATCTGCTTCTTTCCGGTTTTTTTTTATAAATTTGTAACAACAATTTTACGGGAACACTTATGGTACGAGACAACAAAAATATAAATTGTCATTTTCGGGGGAACGGTGTTAAAAAAAATAATTTACGCGCTGCTGTTCCGGGTTACAATTCTCAATTTTTTCCTTTAAAGTAAAGTGTATTTGTTGTAAAGTCTATTTGTTTTATTTATTCATTCTGAAATGTATGACCTGGCAGTTTATAAAAGAATTCGAGCATTCAATCTTTTTGCGAAGCCGTAATACGAAAATTAATGAATATTAACTGGTCGCCCGAAGGGAAAGGTAAGCAAGTGAAAAAAAATAAAAACAACTTAAGCCGGAGTACGCAATGAAAAAAATACTATTTGTTTTAACATTCTTATTCACAACCAGCTTGTTTGCGCAGCTTGAGATTTCGCTTAAACTCGAAAAAGAAGTTTACAGGCAGGGGGAACCAATCGTTTCATTATTATATTTAAAAAATGTTTCCAATACTACCTACACATATACACATGACTTAAACGTACGTTGTTTTATTATTAAAAAAGACGGAATAGAAATTAGTAATTTAGGCTTTTTAGGGTACCCCGACGTATTAATTGATGAAACTCTTATACCTGGAGAGTTTATAGTTTATCAAGGATATATAAGTGAGGTATTTGGGAAAATAGAGATGGATGAATTATTAACCAGAATATTTTTACCGGGTAATTATACTTTACAGGAAGGATATCGCAATTTACTGATAGAAGGTAAGGATACATTACGGAATGAAATTTTATGGACAAATGAGATACCTTTCAAAGTGGTTGAGCCGGACGGTGATTATATAAGTGTATTTAATGATCTTAAAAATATAATTTCTAAGAGGCTTGAAATTAGTAGTGATGAATACAGTGCGCAGCTTAAAAAGAGAGTTAAAGAAAAACCTGAAAAAGAAACAGATTATCTTTATGTATATTATTATTTACATACACTTAGTGTAATGCCGCATGATTTATTATATAATTATCCGGATGTTTATTGTATCGCTATTTATGCTCGAAGTATGCTGCAAAAATATTGGGATCCGGAAAAAACAAAAGGAACGGTTTTACACGATATGATTTTCACCACTATTATTCAATGGCACGATTTAAAGAAATATTACGAAAAAAATCATTTTAAATGGAATGAACTAGATTTGAGAGAAGAAAAATGAAAAAGTTCTTTCTAATTATCATATTGTTTTCAAATATATTTTTTGCTCAAGATAAAATTGTTTCAGCTTTTCCCAAATTTAATATAGGAATTGCGGGGGGTATTTCTGCCGGTTTAAGATTAAATGCAAGTATATTGATTAAGAATCACTTCTCAACAGAAATGGGTATAGGAAAAGATGTCCGAAATTTTATTGGGTTATCTGATGATCAAAATAGGTATTCAATAGCTCTAAATTATCATTTTGATGAGGCTGGATTTTCAACAGGTTTAATCACAACGTATGTTGAACAACCCGGAAGCGTCTATAAGGGCATTTTAATTTCTCCTACTTTAGGTTTTCTACCATTCTATAAATATGGCTTGCAATTATTCATTCGTGGAGGAATTGAAATAGAAGTAATCGAATCTTTTGCTACTAAAAAATGGAAGTTTAAAGATATTGGTCCAAATTTAGATGCCGGAATAATCTGGGTCTTTTGAATAATTATAAGGAGTGATATATGAAAACTTTTGATTCTTTTAGACCCTTCTTGATTCTTTTCTAATCGAGCCGGTTTCCCGGAGAATTGGCTCTGTTTCCCGGAGAATCGACTTGGATTCTCTTAGAATTGATGCCGATATAAATAAAATCAAACTCAATTCTTACGGAAACAACTTCAATTCTTTTTGAGCCGGGCTTGATACAAAAAGAATTAAAACCGGTTAATTAAGAAATCGCATTGATTATTTTAGAAGAGGAGACAATTAAGAAACTATAAATCTCCTACTGAGATTGTAATTTTATTTTGGTGGGTTACTAAAATAATTTATCCGCTACGCGGAAAAAATTCGGGTAAAAAAATAGTGTTTTATTAACACATTATTAAGAACCCCATCGGGGTTCAATATTATTTTTACAATTCTGTAATATATGTTTCGTCT
>CAYJPN010000011.1:0-33083 GCA_964372115.1 uncultured Ignavibacteriaceae bacterium | reverse complement strand
CGAGACGGGAATCATTTTGGGATGTTGATTTGCTAGAAATATTTTGTCCCTAACGAGACATGTTCTCGCCGGTGTATCTGGGTTGGATTATGTTTGTTTGGAAAAACATTTAGGCGCCAGAGAAATATTCGCAAATATTCCTTACCCCATCGGGGTTAAATATTTGTAGAATAATATAAACCCCAAAAACAACCGAACCCCATCGGGGTTCAATATTATTTTTACAATTCTGTAATATATGTTTCGTCTCTACGAGACGGGAATCATTTTGGGATGTTGATTTGCTAGAAATATTTTGTCCCTAACGGGACATGTTCCTGCCGGTGACTTCGATACATCCCATTGGGACACTCAGTCACCCTGGATTATGCAAAGTTGTTAATTGTATCCTCAATAAAAACGAGCAATTCGACTTCACAAAGTTGTTGAGTGTCCCGCCGTGTTAAAGTTGAATTTAATCCCAAAGCTACACGGCGGGATGTATCAAAACAACCGGGAATAATCGTTACCTAAATAATTTCATAATCTCCTATGAAATTATAATTTCACTCTTGCTTTTAACAACTAACTTTCTATTATTTAAGTAAATCTATTTATTGTTTTTCTTAAGGTTACTTATGAAAAAGATAGCTCTTGTCTTTGTTTTCGCATTCACTCTAACAATTACATTTCAAGTTTATGCACAATGGTTTTGGCAAAATCCATTACCACAAGGGAATAATTTATTATCAGTCGACTTCGTCAACTCAAGTTATGGTATAGCAGTTGGTAATAATGGAACAATAATCCGAACAACAAATGGAGGAAACAGTTGGATTTCTCAAAATAGCGGAACTACAGATACATTATTTGCGGTCTCCTTTACAGATATAAATAACGGCACCGCAGTTGGTGCTGGTGGAAAAATCATAAGAACTACAAATGGGGGAAATAGTTGGACTTCACAAACTAGCGGAATTACAAACAATTTGTTTGGTGTTTGCTTTACAAATGCAAATAATGGTACGACTGTTGGAGCTGGTGGAAAAATACTTCGAACAACAAACGGAGGAAATAGTTGGACTGTACAATCGAGCGGAACTTTAAATGATTTGTTTGCTGTCTGCTTTACAGATGTAAATAATGGTACGACTGTCGGGGCTGGTGGAAAAATACTTCGAACAACAAACGGAGGAAATAGCTGGACTTCACAATCGAGCGGAACTTATTATGATTTACATGGTGTTTGCTTTACAGATGCAAATAATGGAACGGCTGTTGGCAGGTGGACAACAATTCTTCGAACAACAAATGGAGGAAATAACTGGACTTGGCAAGCAGGAATTGATGATCCTTGGCTGAGCAGTGTCTCATTTACAGATGCAAATAACGGCACTATAGTTGGCGATTATGGTATAATCCAGCGGACAACAGATGGAGGAAAAAGCTGGACTTCACAAACAATAAGCGGATCTGGATATTATTTGAGATGTGTATCCTTAACAGATGCAAACAATGGTACCGCTGTTGGTTATTTTGGAATAATCTTGACGACAACGGATGGAGGAAATAACTGGACCTTACAAACAAGTGGGAATACAGATTGGCAATGGTTGTATGGTGTCTCATTTACAGATGCAAATAACGGGACAGTAGTCGGCGGTTTTGGAGCAATCATACGGACAATAGACGGAGGAAAGAGCTGGACTGAACAGATAAGCGGAACTACAAATGATTTAGAATGTGTCTCCTTTGCAGATTTAAATAACGGAATAATTGTTGGCGATTATGGAACAATACTACGAACAACAGATGGGGGAATTAACTGGATTTCTCAAACTAGCGGAACTACAAACATTTTATTCGGTGTTTCTTTAATCGATGCAAATAATAGTACAGCTGTTGGCAGTGGCGGTATAATCCTGAGAACAACAGATGGGGGAATTAACTGGATTTCTCAAAATAGCGGAACTACAAAAGGCTTGATGGGTGTCTGCTTTACAGATTCAAATATCGGTACGATTGTTGGAGGTAGTGGAACAATCCTACGAACAATAGACGGAGGAAAGATCTGGACTTCACAAACTAGCGGAACTACACACACTTTATATGCTGTTTCATTTACAGATGCAAATAACGGTACAGCTGTTGGGTATGGAATAATCCTGAGAACAACAGACGGTGGTAATAGCTGGACCTTACAAAATAGCGGAACTGAGACTTGGTTGGCTAGTGTTTCTTTTGCAGATGCAAATAATGGTACTATAGTTGGCTATAAGGGAATAATCCTGCGGACAACAGACGGAGGTAATAGCTGGTCTTCACAAAATAGTGGAACTTCATACTCTTTATATGCTGTTTCATTTACAGATGCAAATAATGGTACGGCTGTTGGTTTTGGGGCACTATCTGGAACAATCCTGCGAACATCAAACGGCGGAGCGACTTTTATTGAAGATGAAAAAAACAATTTTGCTCAGCCAAACGAATTTTTATTAGGACAGAATTATCCAAACCCATTCAATAGTTCTTCAGTTATAAAATATTCAATTCCAAAATCATCTCAAGTAATATTAAAAATATTTAATACACTCGGTGAAGAATTAGAAACTTTAGTCAGTGAAGAAAAATCTATTGGCACTTATGAACTAAATTGGAATGCAGCAAACTTACCAAGCGGAGTATATTTCTACAGATTGCAGGCTGGAGATTTTGTGCAGACGAGAAAGATGGTTCTATTAAAATGATTTTAGCCGCCTAAATATTTGATATTTATTATCTTACAAATTGTCGACCCGAAAGGCAGGTTTTGCCTGTTGTAATAAACCGGTCAAAAATATCAGATGCTAATTTTTATCGTTACTAAAAAAAATTCATTTATTTTTTATTGCCGTTAAAAAAAGTGAAACTTTCCTTGACGTATGTTTGTTATCTTCTGTAACAAGTAAAAATTTTTAGTGATGGTAAAAGAAGTATATTTTTTTGATTTTTTTAATAGCCTGATGGCAAGCGATAAATCCAAATGCGAGGGTATTATAGAAAACTTACACAACACTAATGTTGATGTAAAAGAAATTTATACCGAATTATTCCAGCGATCGTTATTTCTCATTGGTAAAATGTGGGAAGATAATCAGATATCAATCGCTGAAGAACACGCCGCTACACAGGTTATCGAAAGTTTGATGGGATTGACTCATTTAAAATATGCACATACAGCAAAGGCAGGTAAAAAGGCTATTATATCCTGTGTTGATAAAGAATTTCACCTTATCGGCGCACGTATGGCAGCCCACATTTTTGAGTTAAACGGCTGGGATGTTTCTTTTCTCGGCGCTTCCACACCCACACGCGAAATGTTAAAACTTATCGAACAGAAAAAACCGGATGTTGTAGGGTTATCATTTAATTTTTATTTAAATTTTCTTCGTCTCGTGGAAGAAATTGATAATATCCGGAAACACTTTCCTGACCAGAAAATATTAATTGGCGGGCAGGGGATAAAACATACCGATGAAAGCGTAATTAGTCGATATAAAAATCTCTTTTATTTTGATTCTCTTTTTGAACTTGATGCTTTTTTAAAACAACAAAAATAACTGCGCGCATCCCGTGGGTGACATTTCGCCCTTAAAAGTTTATATTAAACCCAGGAACATTAATTATTTATATTGCCCGGCTTTAAAATGAAAAATAAATTCATACTCCATTTTACCATTCTACTTCTCATTTCGGTTATTTCATTTTCTTGTTCATCTGCTATTTATGATATTGCATATCCAACATTAAATGACGGCAAGTATGACACAGAATTTCCGTACCGTAATTGCTCGCAGCAGCTTGAGGAAATAAATAAAAGTGTAAAATTGATAAACTGCATTGCGTTTTACCAAAGTTATATATTCGATATTAATAGTAATATAAAACTGAAGGATTTAAACGAAAATGTTATGTTTAACCGGAGTGCAAGCCGCACATTTTTTGAATCAACAGAATCGGGAACTGCGACAGTAATTTATTCCGGCAGAGGTTACACAGCGCTGCTAACCTGCTCGCATATAATAGATTTTCCGGATACCGTAATTTCTTATTTTACAACAGACATGGGAAATACAACCGATATCGTTCAAAGCATATCAATAAAAACAAAGCAAAAGAACTATCTTCCGGAAGCGCCCACAGTAGGCGAGTTTGAAATAATATTAAACGACAAACAACTTGATGCTGCAATAATCGGACTTAAATCAAACTCCGAAGAAGCAAAACTTTTGCCTGTATTAAGATATCCTCTCGGCGCAGCTAGAGAACTTGAGTGGGGGTCGTTCGTTTATATATTTGGTTACCCGCTAAATTATAAAATGGTAAGTAAAGCAATCGTCAGCAATCCCAAACGCGATCGGAAAAGTTCATTTCTGCTCGATGCCGTTTTTAATCGTGGGTTCAGCGGCGGTATTGTATTAGCCGTAAGAGATGGTGTGCCGAACTTTGAAGTAGTCGGCATGGTTCGTTCCGTACCTGCCGAATTTCAATCATCCCTCGTTCCCGAAAAATTAAAAGATAATTTAAACTATAATCCCCGTATTCCTTATACCGGTCAACTTTTTGTTGAAAGAAGGATGTCTATAAATTACGGTATAACAACAGTAGTTTCTATCGAAGCAATTTTGGAGTTTATCGAAGCAAATGAAGATTTACTCGAAGACAGGAAAATTTTTATAAAAGAGGAATTAGGCAGCGGTATAACCCAAAAATCAGAAATAAAAAAGACGGAATAAATCCGTCTTTTTTTACTTTTTTTCTATTTTAATTCCACTGCGGGAAGTTCGCTTGTACAATAGGCACAGCGTGTGGCTTTTATTGAAACTTTGGAGGCACAATAAGGGCAATCTTTTGTGGTAGGAGCAGCGGGTGCATCATCTTTTTTTCGCTGCATGCGGGCAAGAGCCTTTACAAGTAAAAACACAGCCCATGCAACAATTAAAAAACTAATCAGTTTATTGATGAACATACCCAGATTTAATGTGACTGCTCCTGCTGTCTGTGCGTCGGCAAGTGTAGCGTAAGGAGGAGCTGTTGCAGCGCCGGCTTTTAGCAAAATAAAAATATTCTTAAAATCCACACTACCTAAAAGCATCCCGATTGGCGGCATTAGAATATCGGCAACGAGGGAAGTAACAATTGTTCCGAACGCGGCGCCTATTATTATTCCGATAGCCATATCGATAGCATTACCTTTTATTGCAAAAGTTTTAAACTCTTTCCACATAACCGGAGTCTCCTTAAATTATTAAATAAATCGAATGTGCTGGAATGACATATTAATAATAAGAAAAAACATGCAAATAGTCATCTGCCGGGTAAATAAGATAACCTGCTATTGTTAAAGCCAGGCAAATAACCTGCTGAACCAGGCACATTAACATAAGCTGTCAATTAACTAACTTGTTGTAAAATATAGAGTTATTTAATATTTATGTTCTGGCACGATTCTGCTTAATTAGCATAGGAAAACAAAACGGAAAAAAAATGTACGATCAATGTATTTATCACTTAATAAAAAGGAAAGCCGCAATGGAACAGAAGAAAAATTTTATAACCTCACTTTTTTTATTCTTAATTGTAACAGCAATTATATTAATTACCGGTTGCCAAAATTCGCCGGTAGAACCTTCATCGTCCGAGCCCACAACCGACAAACAGGCAATGGAGCAAATGATAGATCAGGATTCATCTATTGCATCGTTTGAACCGAACTATAATGAAGAAGATGTGATGGGATTTCTTGCCAAAACATCAACCGATATTTATCCGGTTAAAGTTGGTAACCGTGTAAGACTTGTAAACCGAACTATCAATATTGATGTACTCGGCGACAGTGCCTACGGAACAGTTACCCGGACATACGAAGGAGTTCTGTTAATAGCCGCAGTTTACGATACCGCCACAACTGTACCGGATACTCTTATAAAAAAATCGTTTACATCAGTAGTTACCAGAAACCTTATTTTCAAGAGAGTAGCAAATACAAACTTTCCGGCACGCAACTGGAAACTTGTTGCTATTTCACTGCCCGAAGGCGGGACAGCAAGTCCGAACATCAACATGACAAAAGTTACAATTTTTCTGCCTAACGGCGATACATTGATGATAACATCGCCGAATGATTATTATCTTTCAAGAAACGTTGCAAGATGGAGACAAATACCTGTTATCAACAGAAATCAGCCGGTCACAATTCAGGTTGAACTTTTCAGCAGCTATGAGGTTAATGATTTTGTTACACTAACCTATGGCGCCGATATAAAGGGAATGAATCGCGCAAAAAGAAAATTTGAATTAATTTCATCAACACCGTCCGGCAGCGGTTTTGTAAAAGTTTACGAGCAAACATTTACAACACATCAGTTTCCGGGTTTCTTCCACGCTATAATTAATGCATACCCAAAACAGGTTATTTTTGATGACGCAGCGCCGGTTGAAAATGAGATGTGGGGAATTCCTTACGCAGTAAAAAGATAAACTGCTAACAACAAGCAGCGCAGATATAATGTTTGCGCTGCATTATTTTAAATTGACTAATAAATAAATCGATTGTATTTTGAAAATCATGAAAATATTAATATTTACAACAGCTTTAATAATTACATTATTGTTTTCTGCGGGATGCAATAAACCGGCTCCAACCGAATTGGTAACCGACAATAATTTTGATGACCCGCTCCAGGTTGAAGTTCTTGCAAAAGACACACTCGACGAATATTATTCATCGGGTTATGATACAACGGGAGTTGTTGAAAATATTCACAGGTTTTCAAATGTAGTAATTGTAAGCGGAGTAAAAGTTACTTACAAAAGCTTCACAGCTCAATCATCATTAGCGCAAGCTATTTTTTTTGACAAAAACTTTCCGGTTTATGCACCGTCGGGCAGACTGCTTGGTTACCGCACACGTACGCCCGGTGATGTTGAATTTAATAATCACAAAGCAAGGCGCGTTCCCATAACGGTAAAATTTAGGAGAGGAAATTCCATAGCCGATACAACTCTTGGTTTTCAATACGTGCTTTTTCATAAAACAACGGCGGCGGGCGACCCGTTTACTTTCCCCTATAACTCAACTATAGATTTTTCGTATAAACCTATAATCGGTCAGGCTTCAGGTTTTCAGATTATTACACCGGCGGAGGTTAATGCCGCGGTAAAACTTGTGGGAGTTTCATCAAACAATTCACTTGCAGTAAATTTAACGTGGAATAAATCATCCCTTCCTGAAATTGAAGTTGTTATCGGCGTAATGAAACCGGGGCGAAGAGAAAGTCTGCCTCTTTACAAAATTAAAACCCGCGATGACGGCAGTTTAAAGATTCCGGTAAAACTTCTCTCAAAAATTCCGAGAAATAGATTTGATAGATTCGTTTTTACTGTTACGCGTCGTTATGAAAACAATCATAATAATTCAAATATTAATCTATATGTTATGTCGCAAAGTACTCACACAATAATAGCAGATATTCCTTGAGAAACATTTACGGAATAATTTTAATTTTTATAATAATGTCAACACATGTTTTACCCCAGGGTTCGTTCGAACTTTCGGGTCAGCAATTATTCGGCGGTTCTTTAGCCGCCGGTTATGAAGTTAATCCTTCTAACTATCTTCCATTAAAAGACTGGGGATTGTCTCTAACATTCGGATCGGAATTTAACAACGGAAATTCTTCAAATTTATATTCCGCCTCGCTTTCAAAAAAAATTGGGAGACAAGGTTTTTCGGCACGTTATACTCCCGGTTATCAATCCGATTTTGTTTTTCGTAACGGGCAGTCATTTATTTTTGGTGACTCCGCCGAACAAAATTTGGAATCGCGTTTTACTTATAAAGAACTATTCGGATTCGGCTATTCTTTCGATTTTTCTTCAACATTAACCGGTGGTTTTAGTTTTAGATATTTTAGCGAAGAATTTACAACCGAATCATTGAACCCTGTAATTTCAGATACAATTTATATTTTAAGAGAAACTACATCAGAAAAGGTGAACTCGTGGCAGGGTGACCTCGGTTTTATTTTTAAGCCTTTTGATGAGCTCGGGTTTTCCCTCTCGTCAGTTAATCTTTTTTCCTTTGGCGGCGTCAGTTTATCCGACGACTTAAAACCATACAAATTAAAAAAAGTTCAGGCTGCGCGGCTTGGGTTTTATTTTATTCCATCGGAAAACTTTGGAAGCGAATTACTTTATGAAACAACCGGCGGAATTAGAGCGGGGAGCCGGGTTTCACTTAATATTTTCGGCGGCAGGTTTACTGCCGGAGCAAATGTTTATCACGATAAATACCAGCAGCCTTATATTTCATCAATACAGCCGTATATCTCCTTTTCCGCCGGTTTATTTGATGTATCGCTTACAGGTTTAAAATATTTTTCAAACAGAAGCATCAACTACTCCTTTTCAAAATTTAGCAGCGAAGGCATAAGCAGCGTTATAAACAACATGTACAGCAACAATAAAATAACGCTTACAATTGGTTTCGCTTTAAATACTTTTAAGGAAAGGGAAGTTGAGCTGCTCGATGTAAAAATACTCCGCGATATTTACCCTGCTCTAACCGATGAATATATTGACGAACCATTTGCAAAAGGAAAAGTTGTAAACCTAACCGACAAAGTAATAGTTGTAAAACCGGAAAGTAAAATCGACAGGTTAAACTATGAGCCGGTACAGTCTGCTGCGGTAACCTTATTGCCGCACGACAGCGCATATGTAAATTTTTACACTATAATTCCTGAAAGTTATACAAACAATAAAGCCGAAATACTCGCAGCCGATTTTTATCTTCTTACCGGTGAGGATGAGAGCGATGATCATTTTCAAAAACCAATACTCGTACAGGGGATAAATGCCTGGGATGGCAATGTTAACCAATTAAAATATTTTATAAAAAAAGATATATCCTCTATCGGGGATACAGCAAAAAATATTTTGCGCGAGTATAAAACAGAGCTCGATACTATTCCCGGCATGCTTTCAAATTTTTATAAATCAAAAATAATTTTTAACAAAATTGTAAAAAATCTAATTTATGCTTCCGACCCGCGTGCCAGCGCCGATTACGTGCAGTTCCCTTTACAGACATTAAAAGTTAAAGGAGGCGACTGCGATGATTTAAGCGTTCTTTATTGCGCACTTCTTGAGAGCATTGGAATAGAAACCTCGCTTGTAGATTACCGCGGCGGAACAGATGAACGGCATGTAAACGTACTTGTAAATACCGGTATCTTACCGGGGCGCGCAAATACTATTACCGGTAACGACAAAAAATATTTTGTTCGTGCCGATGAAAAAGGAAATCTGGAAACATGGATTATAATTGAAACAACTTCCCTTACAGATTTTAGTACTGCCTGGGAAACCGGTGCTTCAAAGTTTCAAAAAGAAGCCGTTGATGATTACGGTATTGCAAAGGGAAAAGTATTTATTGTTGATATAGACTAATAAAAAGGTGATTTAATGAAAAAAATATTTTTATTTATCCTATTTGCCGCGTCGTTTTTATCCGCGCAGCAGTACAAAGTAATTAAAATTTCCGGTTCTGTGCAAGCGCAGACCGATACAAAGGAAGAATGGAAAGATGTAAAAGCCGGCGAAATTTTATCATCGGAAACAGTACTTTCAACAGGGAAAAATTCTACGGTTGTTATTGCCGCACCCGGTGGAAATTTTATGTTAAAAGAATCCTCTGCACTTTCCCTTTCGAGATTAAAAAAAATGACACTTGATGAGTTACTGCTCGCTCTTGCAATGGAGGATGTTACAAATGCAAAAAAAAATAAAAATAACCAAAGAAGCCGCAGTACGGCGGTTTACGGCACCGAGCAAAAAACGGACGAGCAGAGAATTGCACTAACCGAATTTGGTTTAAAAAGGTTAAACGGCGCGGAGCAGCTTGCCTCCGGCGGGTTTATCGAGTCGGCTGTAATAACAGCGCGGGAAACATATGTAAAATATCCCGCAACAAAATTATTCCCTAATTTTCGCATTTATTTTGCCTCGCTATTAATTGACTTAAAATTATATGATGAAGCTTATAAAGATTTTGAGGAGATTAACTCACTGCGTTTAGACGACAAACAGAAAACAGAAGTAAACCAAAAATTGGAAGATCTCGGAAAAAAAATATCTTCGCGAGGTAAAAAATAGAAAAAAGCCATTTTGCCATCTTGATTTAGGGGACAAACATAATTAACTTAAACAGCATTATTTATTGCGGACGGACAGTAACATAGTACTAATAATGTTTGCCTGCCTTGGCAGAAATTTATATTAGTATTTCTTTATTTCTAAACCGGAGGAATTAATGGATCTTGAAAATCAGATACAAAGTTTGCTTACAACCATAGAAGATGGCTGGAGAGATAAAAACGGGGAAATGTACGCGGCTAAATTTGCCGATGATGCCGAATTTTGCGGCTTTACAGGAAAATATTTAAAGGGGAAAAGTGAAATAATAGAATGGCACAACGATATCTTTGAGGGAGTTTACAGTAATACAATTCTAAAAATAACAATCGAGAGAATCCGGGAGATAAACGATGATATCGTTACGGTCGATGCCGGTTTTGAATTGCTGCAAAAAGGGGGAACATACTTTGCTCCCGGCTGGGCGTTATCCCACATGCTTATAAAAAAGTACAACGACGGCTGGAAAATTTTACAAATTTATAACAGCGTACCTTACGAACCGGTAAGATAAAAATTAAGGGACTGTCTCAAAAGTAATCAACATCGCGCATGGAGCCTGTAGAAATGCAGTTTTAGTTAAGAGTGCGGAGAAAAAGTTTACTTTTGAAACAGCCCCATTTTATTTTATAAAAAATATCTTTATTTTAATTCCGGTTTGCTTTTTTTTATTCCATTTCATTAGTCTTTTTACCGCGGGTTACAGCCGGCGTTTTTATAATTTTTATTTTCTAACCGGAATATTTAAACGGGAACATTACAGTCTCCGGAAAAGTAAATTTTTTGTTAATCCCAAATATTAAATCCTAAAATCGGAGTTCCGAATGAAAAAATTCTTCAATTTCTTGTTCTCAATCCTGCTGTTTGCATTTGCCTCGGTTACGGTTAATGCACAATACCAGCATCCCAAAATTGACAGTTATCTTCAAAATGTTTTAAAAAGCAGCAACGGCAATACAGTAAGAGTTTATGCTGTTTTGAAGGACAGATTGTCACTCAACGACTTAAAGAGTATGACGTTTGATTTAAAAAGAAAAGAACGTCAGAAAGTTGTTGTAAACATTCTTAAAAATTATGCCGCCGGAAGCCAGGCGCGGTTGTTAAACTTTCTTAACAGCAATACTGACGGCGGATCAGTAACAAACGTAAAATCCATATGGGCTATAAACGTTATTGCTTTCAGAGCCAAAGCAGATGCTATAATGCAGGCTGCACAAAATTTTGAGGAAATAGGGATGATTTATTACGATCCTCAATATGATATAAACCAGCTTATCGATGATAACGGAATTACAAAATATAATGAAGAAAATAATCTTTACACTACCAGCCCTATGTCTGTTCAACCTGGTTTAACTTTAATAAATGTACCCCAGGTTTGGGCAATGGGCGACAGCGGCAAAGGGGTTATTGTAGGAAACTTTGATTCCGGCGCCGACTGGACACATCCTGATCTTGTACACAATATATGGAATAATCCCGGTGAAGATGCTGACAACGACGGTCATACAATTGAATGGAACGGGAGCGCCTGGGTTTTTGATCCCGGTGATGTAAATAATATTGATGACGACAATAATGGTTTTGTTGATGACTTTATCGGATGGGATTATGAAAATAACGATAACAACCCCAGTGAAGGCAGCAGTCATGGTACTGCAACCACCGGCATTGTAGTAGGCGACGGTACAAACGGTACTCAAACAGGTGTTGCACCGAGAGCAAAAATTATAATTTTAAAACCAAGCGGCGAGTCGGACTATTGGCTTGCGCAGCAATACGCAATGGATAAGGGCGCCGATGTTGTTACAAGCTCACTTAGTTACAAATGGTATTTTTCGCCCCAGCCTAATTACCCGATGTTCAGGCAAATGACCGATATGGAATTGGCTGCCGGTATAGTTCACACAAACTCAACAAGTAACGACGGCGGTAGCAGCAGCGCGCCTGTGCCGTTTAATATTTCAGCGCCGGGTAACTGTCCGGGTCCGTGGGTTCACCCCGATCAAACTTTGGTGGGCGGTTTAAGCTCTGTTATCGGTTCGGCTAACGTTGACGCAGGTACCGATAATATAGTTTCAAGTTCGCCATACGGCCCGTTTCCCTGGGAAGATTTTCAGGTAAACCATCCTTCGTATCCATATTCTATGCCTGTTCAATACCGCGACTATCCATACGAAACAGTGCCCGGATCTATGGGTCTGATAAAACCGGATATTGCTGCCCCCGGTAATGGAACAACATCAACCGCGCCTGGCGGAGGTTATCAATCATTCAGCGGAACATCGGGCGCAACACCTCACCTCGGCGGTGTTGCTGCATTACTTCTTTCGGTTAACCCAAATTTGGAGCCCGACGCAGTAAGTATGATTATGCAGACAACCGCAAAAGAAAAAGGAGAGCCGGGTAAAGACAACCGTTATGGCGCAGGAAGGGTTGACGCATTGCAGGCATTTCTTCTTGCAGCCGGAAATCAGGACAATATTCCTCCTTCGCAAATTACGGACCTTGCCGTTGTGGAATCAGGTTCCAATTGGTTAAAGTTAAACTGGACAGCTCCGCAAGATTCATCCGTTGGCGGTGTTTTTGCGTATGATGTTAGAATGTCGACATCACCTATAACAGACTCGATTACGTTTTATACTGCACAGGCTGTTACGTATCCCGGTTTGCCCGATACTGCAGGCGCACCGCAGCAACTGCTTGTAAATAATTTAACATTCAGCACTCCATATTATTTTGCAATTCGCTCCGGAGATATTTGGGGCAACGTAAGCGCAATATCAAACACACCAACCGGAACCACATACGAAGCGCCGGTTGTATTTGCAAATAAAACATCTATAACACACACAATAACCACCGGCACAACCGCTGTTGATACGGTGACTCTTTCAAATGTATCTGTCGGTAATTCGACACTTGATTTTTCAGTATCGCTCGAAAACAATACATTCCCCACAAAGATTGTTTCGTATCGTTTAATTCCTAAAAAAGATTTAAATGAACAAATGGTCGTTAGCAAAGACGCAGTTGATACGAAAGGCGGGTTAAGTATTGAAGGGCAGGGCGGTCCGGATGTTTTTGGTTACAAATGGATTGACAGTAATGAACCGGGTGGTCCTCAGTACGTTTGGAATGATATATCATCAACCGGAACGCTTGCCAGCACATGGACGCCTACCGGCACGTATAATGCAAAAGATGAAGGTTACGCCGGTCCGTTTAACTTAGGTTCTAACTTTAAGTTTTACGGTGAAACAAAAACACAAATTTATGTAAGCAGCAATGGTCCTTTATTATTTACTGCCCCGGCATCCAATCTATTCAGCAACGCGCAAATTCCTTCTGCCGCTGCGCCTAATGGTTTAATCTGTGGTTTCTGGGATGACCTTGACGGAAGCACACAGGGAACGGTGCACTATCAGCAGGTTGGTAATACTTTTATCATTCAGTTTACAAACTGGCAGAAATACTCAGCAACCGGTTCGTTAACATTTCAATATGTAATATACTCCGGCGGCAAAGTGATTGTTTATTACAAAGAAATGAACGCAACATTAAGCTCGGCTACAGTCGGTATCGAGTCACCTTCTGGTACAGATGGACTGCAGGTGGCTTACAACGCCGCTTATGTTGCAAATAACCTTGCCCTCCAATTTTCGGCAGAACCCGACTGGCTTACAAACAACGTTTCAAGCGGAACGCTATACAACGGCAGTTCGGTGGATGTTGAGCTTTTATTTGATACACAGGACTTTGTCGTAGGCAACTACTCAATGGATGTAGTTGTAAACAGCAATGATCCGGTTACGCCGGCGTTAACAATTCCGGTAAATATGGAAATTGTTGCAATACCGGTTGAGTTAACATCGCTTAGCGCAGATATAAACCGCTCCGATGTAACGCTTCACTGGCAAACCGCTACGGAAACAAACAACAAAGGTTTCCAGGTAGAACGCGCTGTTATCGATAATGGCAAAGCAGCAGCGTACCAGCCTGCCGGATTTGTACAGGGTAGCGGAAGCACGACCGAAATAAAAAACTATACGTTTACCGATAAAAATGTTAAAGTGGGCAATTATACATACCGATTAAAACAAATAGATTTTGACGGTAAGTTCGAATACAGTCCCGCCGTAAATGTTACAGTAGAAGCGCCGAAGGATTATGCGCTCTACCAAAACTATCCGAACCCGTTTAACCCTGCAACGACTATTGAGTTTACACTCCCAGAAAAAGCGGATGTAACACTTGAAGTTTACACAATGCTCGGTGAAAAAGTTATGCAGTTAATAAACGGCGCAATGGATGCCGGTTATAACAAATACAACTTAAACGCCTCGGGTTTAACCTCGGGCACATACATATACCGCCTTACCGCAAAGGGAAGCGGCAAAACATTTATGGATGTAAAAAAGATGCTGCTTATAAAGTAAGCCTTCTCAAAAATACGTTTAATTTAGAAGAGCGGCAGGCTTATGGTTTGTCGCTCTTTTTTTTTTTTGAAAGAAAAAAGAGATAAGAAAAAGGCACATAGCTTCCGCTGCTTTTTATCAATAAAAATGAGCCGAAAAACGCGATATTTTATAAATGTTAAGTTTGTTAAACTAAAACGCCTCCCCTACGATAATATTAGTGTTTACATCTATCAATAATTATTTAAGATACTACTCTATAAAAAGCATGACGATACAGAAAACAAACGAATGAAGAGCAGAGAAATGATTACAAAAAAAAAGAAAAATAGACTCTGGATTTACTCTTTTCTTGTAATGAGTTTTGCTTTTATTTTTATAAATGGATGTGATAATGGTATTACAGAGCAGGTTGGTGATATATTGGGTTCCAATGCATATACCACAGTTGATAGAACAGTTATTCCCGTTGCTGTACCGGCAAATTCGCCTTCTGTTTTTCCGTATGAGATTTCAAAATTTGCGCAATATGGTTATGGTGTTTGGCAGTATGGACCGGGATTAGGTTATGAAAAAAGATTAGACCTTATGGCGGCGGCATATAACTCGGTTTCAGTTGTTAATTCCGCAAGACTCTTAAATTTCTTTGCAATTACAGACATTCATATTATGGACAAAGAAACCCCGGCACAGGCAATATATTTCGGATACAAAGGGCATAATCCTTCAGCATATTCACCCACTATGCTATATACAACTCAGGTTCTCGATGCTGCCATCCGGACTATTAATATGCTAAATACAAATAAACAGTTTGATTTCGGGATCTCCCTCGGCGATAATACCAACAGCAATCAGTACAACGAACTTAGATGGTTTATTGATGTTCTCGATGGTAAAAATATAAATCCCGATTCGGGCATCAAAGATGATCCTGTTCCTGGAGCAAATAACGATTATCAGGACGAATTTAAAGCCGAAGGGCTTGATAAATCTATTCCATGGTATCAGGTTCTTGGAAACCACGACCATCTCTGGTTAGGCAGTTACCCTGTAAACAATTATATTATACAAGCGTATATTGGCGAAAACATTATAGACATGGGTGATATATTTTCCGACCCACTGGGCATCGACAGCCGTGGGTTTTATAACGGAGCAATTGATGGACGAACGCCTTATGGTGATATTATTGGCGTCGGACCAGTCGGGGATTTTACATCTCCACCTAAGGTTCTTGCCGCCGATCCAAATCGCCGTTCTATTTCCACAAAGGAATGGAAGAACGAATTTTTTAATTCATCCTCAAGCCCTAATGGTCACGGGCTCAATCAACAATCCACTATTTTAGGCTGCTATACTTTCGAGCCGAAAGCGGATTTGCCCATCAAAATAATTGTTCTCGATGATACTCAAAAGGAAGATGGTTTTGACATACACGAACATGGTTATATTGATAACGAACGTTACAACTGGCTTGTAAGCGAACTCGATAAAGGAGAAGTTGAAGGTAAGCTTATGATTATAGCGTCACACATACCGCTTACTATAATCGGGTATCATTCACATTCGCCGATTTCCGCAGCAACCTTAATCGATAAACTACACACTTATCCTAATTTTGTAATGTGGATAGCGGGACATATTCATCGTAATAAAGTTACACCTTTCAAATCGCTTGATGACTCGAAACCTGAACTCGGATTCTGGCATGTCGAAACTTCATCGTTAAGAGATTTTCCACAGGAATTCCGGACATTCGAACTCGTCCGTAACACCGATAATAATATTTCAATTTTTGCAACCAATATTGACCCGGCGGTTAAGGACGGGTCGCTTGCCGCTAAATCGCGTTCTTATGCTATTGCGACACACCAGATATTGAAAATTTCAATGGAGAATGCTTCTTACAATGCCGAACTTGTAAAACAATTAACTCCAGAAATGCAGCATAAAATAAAAGACCTTGGCACACCAATAAATAAGTAACTATTTTTTAAGTAGAATAAATTTCTAAATCGATTAACAAGCCCGATTAAGTGCATGTTTCCGGCTTTTATTTTTGATAAATATAGGGGAATAAAATTAGCCCAAGTCCGTCATAAGAGAATTAAAAATCAACAGGAAAAGGTCAACTCATCAATTAGTTGAACTCCAAAGACCAAGAAACCACTCCTCTCGTCTCATAACCAGCATTCTCTTTTCCCCGATACCAACAAATTGCAAACACTTATGCCTTAACATGGACGCAAATGCGGAAGTGCGCTGGAAGGTTTTGATATGGATGTTTTGATTATCTTTAAAAATCTAACCCGAACAAGCAGGGAAGTAAAAAGTAAAAAGTGTCAAAAATTTATTTGAATAATAAAAAAATATTCTAATATTGCAAACGCCATAATCGGTATTGAAGAAGAAGCCCATCAAAAAGGAAGTAAGGTTATAATCTCGCAATCAAGTGAAGATATAAAGCGAGAAGCGATAAATCTGAATTTTATGTAGCCGAAAAGAGTTGCGGGAATTTTAGTTTTAATCTCTCAGACAACAAATACAAGCAGGCACATTCAAAAATTGCTTGCAATATGTAACGATGGTCTTTTCGCTGATAGGATTTGCAGGATATGGAAGGCTATAAAGTAATTATTGATCCCGCATTAACCACAATTTCTCAGCCTACTTTAGAAATGGGAAAAAGAGCAGTGGAATTAGTAATTGACCAGATTGAGGGCAATACAATCAACCTGGACAACAAAAAATTAAAATAAGATACACAGCTTATAATTAGAAAATCAATTTAAAATTATTTATAACATTTTCTTAAAACAAAAAAATTTATGATAACAGAAAATCCGCACAGAAGACTTAACATTTTAACAGGCGATTGGGTACTTGTTTCACCTCACCGTTCGCAAAGACCCTGGCAGGGTAAAGTTGAAGAACCGCACAAAGAACAAAACCCGGGGTACAGTAAAAGTTGCTATTTATGTCCGGCAAATGAAAGAGCAAACGGAAAGAAAAACCCCGCATATAATTCAACTTTTGTATTTGATAATGATTTCAGCCCGCTAACACTCGATATTCAAAATAATTTTTTGAATGATTCGGATTTACTCGTTTCAAAATCAGAAAAAGGAATATGCCGGGTAATATGTTTTTCACCGCAACATAACCTTACATTAGCTGAACTTGAGGTATCGGAAATAATTGAAGTAATAAAAACATGGCAGGACGAATATAACAGGCTTGGCAACAATCCCAATATTAATTATGTGCAGATATTTGAAAATAAAGGTGAAATAATGGGATGTAGTAATCCTCACCCCCACGGACAAATTTGGGCACAGGAAAACATACCTATCGAACCAATGAAAGAACAAAATAAACAGTTGGATTATTACAAAAATAAAAGCCGAACATTATTAAACGATTATTTGAAACTTGAAATTGAGAAAAAAGAAAGAATTGTTTTCGAAAATGAAGACTTTGTGCTGCTGGTTCCTTTTTGGGCTGTATGGCCTTTCGAAACAATGATTATTCCAAAAAAAAGTATTTCAAACATTCTTGAGTTGAGTGATAAAGAAATTTTTTCTTATGCCGATATAATAAAAATTGTAACAGTAAAGTACGACAATATTTTCAAAACCTCATTCCCGTATTCGGCTGGAATACATCAAGCGCCCACAGACAGATTGGAGCATAAAGAATGGCATTTCCATATGCATTTTTACCCGCCGCTTCTGCGCTCTGCAACAATTAAAAAATTTATGGTTGGATATGAAATGCTTGCGGACCCGCAGCGTGATATAACTCCCGAAAAAAGCGCAGAAATTTTAAGAGGAGTATCAAGCATGCATTATAAAATTAAAGCAAACGTGTAAAATGTATAAATAAACAAGGATGATATTTTATAATAAACAATAAAGGAGAAAAATGGCTCTGAACTTTTTAGATATCGCGATCTTCATTATATTTTTTGCGGTAGTAATTGGCATAAGCATGTTTAAAAGCCGTAAAGAAGAAAACGAAGAAGATTTCTTTTTGGCGGGAAGAGGCTTGATCTGGCCGTTTATCGGTATATCGTTAATTGCGGCAAATATATCAACCGAACAATTTGTTGGGATGGCTGGACAAGGAGCTGGTATTACCGGTTTGGCAATTGCAAGTTACGAATGGATGGCGGCTATTACACTTGTATTTACAGCTTTCTTTTTTCTACCAAAATTTTTAAAAAGCGGCGTATTTACAATTCCGGAATTCTTAGAATATAGATACAACAAAACCGCAAGAACAATAATGGCGATATTTATGATGTTCACTTATGTGGCGGTAACACTTGCCGCGGTTTTGTATTCCGGCGCTTTAGCTTTAAGTACAATTTTTGAGATGGATCTTGTGAGGTCAGTCTGGATAATCGGAACTATTGCGGCTCTTTATACAACATGGGGAGGCTTAAAAGCAGTTGCCTGGGCTGATTTGTTTCAGGGTACCGCGTTAATGATCGGCGGGGCTATTGTAATGTTTCTAGGATTTCAAGCAATAGGGGTTTCCAATTTTATGGAAACAAACGCGGATAAACTTCACATGATTTTACCGGCGGATCACCCGGTACTTCCCTGGACTGCCCTGGTAATTGGTTTATGGATACCTAATATTTATTATTGGGGACTGAATCAATATATAACTCAAAGAACGCTGGCAGCCAAAACATTAAAACACGGACAAATGGGAGTAATATTTGCGGCGGCGTTAAAATTAATAATTCCATTTATAATTGTGTTCCCGGGAATTATGGCAGCTCAGCTTTATCCGGATGCACTATCAAACAGCGACGCAGCTTACCCGTTGTTAATTAAGAACCTGGTTCCCGCGGGTATTAAAGGTTTTATCTTTGCGGCACTCAGCGGCGCTGTAATTAGTTCTCTTGCCTCAATGCTGAACTCAGCCTCAACAATTTTTACAATGGATATTTACAGAGAATATATAAACAAGACTCCAAATAGGAAAGGTCTTGTTACGATGGGAAGAATATCAACAATCGTTTTTGTGTTGATCGCGTGTATTATTGCGCCCAGCCTCAATGATCCGAGACTACAGGGAATCTTTACATATATTCAAGAGTTTCAAGGGTTTATTTCGCCGGGAGTTTTAGCTGCGTTTATATTTGGGCTGATTGTAAAAAAAGCGCCGCCGCTTGCCGGCGTTGTTGCACTTGTGCTTAACCTTTTTACATACGCAGCATTATTAATTTGGTTTGGCAACATAGCTTTCCTAAACAGAATGGCTATCAGTTTTATACTGGTGATAATAGTTATGGCGCTAATTACAATAGTAAAACCATTAGATAAACCAAAGGAGTTGCCGGTAAGGAAAGATTACGATATGACAGCAACAACCCCGGTTAAATGGGCGGGCGCTGCTGTTGTAGTAATAACATTAATTTTATATGGTATATTTTGGTAAGAATTTAAAGGATAAATGAAATTTTGTTAGAACAAAATGTAGAAAAAGTTAATAATGGAAAATTCCGATAGCAGGTTAAAAGATTTATTAAAAATATTTGACACTAACTTTATTGCAGAGAAAAAATCTTTGTATTCAAGCCCCGGAAGAATTGAAATAGCCGGCAATCACACAGACCACAATAACGGAAGAGTGGTAGCCGCCGCTGTTGATTTGGATAGTCTTGCGGTTGTTTCTAAAAATCCCGATATGAAGGTAAATTTCATTTCAAAAAATATTGGTCAGTTTATAACTGTTGATTTATCTGACCTTGAAATGAAAAAAAATGAAACCGGTAAAACTTCAAGTATAATTAGAGGGATTGCGAATAAGTTTATAGATGACGGTTATAAAATAGGGGGATTTAACTGCGTTGTCGAAAGTAAAGTCGCAATCGGGTCAGGGCTTAGTTCATCCGCTTCAATTGAAGTTTTGATCGGAACTATATTTAATAATCTTTATAATAATGATAAAATAAAACCGGTAGAAATTGCAAAGATAGGACAGTACGCCGAGAATAATTATTTTGGAAAACCATGCGGATTAATGGATCAACTGGCTATTGCATGCGGTGGAATAGTAGGGATTGATTTTTTAGATTCTGAAAATCCGGTTGTAGAAAATATTAATGTAGATTTTGAAAAGCAAGGTTATGCATTTGTAATAGTAGAAACCGGCGGTTCGCATGCCGACCTAACAAATGATTATGCGTCAATACCTGCGGAGATGAAAAAAGTCGCGAATTATTTCAGCGTGAAATCATTAAGGTTTGTTAAACGTGAACAGCTTATAGAAAAAATATCGGACCTCAGAAAAATGTTCGGAGACAGATCAGTATTAAGAGCGCTGCACTTTTTAAAAGAAGATGAAAGAGCGGCATCATTGCTGAATATAATAAAGAAAGGTGAGTTTAATCTTTTCCTGGAAACCATTAACCAAGGAGGGAACTCTTCGGTGAAGTGGCTGCAAAATGCGTTTTCTACAAATGATGTAAAACATCAAGGGATTTGTTTAGCGCTAGAATTAACTGAAAATTTTATACAAGAGAAAAAAATAAAGGGAGCATCAAAAGTACACGGCGGCGGATTTGCCGGAACAATTTTAGCGGTTATAGAAAAAAGCTCGGTTGACGAATATGAATCATTGATGAGAAAAGTTTTTGGTGATAATGCGATTACTCAAGTTTTTGTTAGGAACAAAGGCGCTGTTTATTTGAGGGAGATATAAATTTTAATACTATCAAACGAACAACGGCTTAATGAACTTCCAGGCCGCAAGCAGACGGGGAATTAACCCAAACGAGATTAAAAAAGCACTTAATTAATTCATCCTTTTCGATTGAATTTTAAAAATTCTTAAACCGTTAAGCCCGAGGTGAAACAGTAAATATTCTGGTGATTATTTCATTAATCCACTACTTAATTGTAGGTTAATAAAAACAAATGATTATTTTTCAAACCATTGTGATAGTTTTTAAATTGGACCATCAACTTGAGATTTTAAATAACATCACCCGTTAGAATTTTGATAAACCTGGAAATATTTTTACTATCGGGCAGCAGAAAAAAATGTTTATTAACTTTTAAGAAATTTTTTGTAGATGCATACTTATTCAATATTCGAACTTGATTTAACCCAGACAATTTTTTTGCTTGCCACTGCACTTGCGGCTATCGGTTTGATTGTAATAATATATTCCAGAAACCGCGACTCAATAAAAAGCCGGCTGTTTATTCTTATAATGTTCCTCGTAATCGGTTATCTGATATCTCACGCGTTTCATTTTTTAATTATGCACACAACCGATGTTACTATATTGGATCGGTCTTGCCATTCTTTTCTTTTGATGATAATAGTAACCATCACCTTTTTTACATGGAACTTCCCGCGTCCGAGTAAAATGGGGATTATAAAAAGCACCGCAATCATTCTGCCGTCAATTATACTTTTAGGACTTTTATGGAGCGGATATTTTATTGAAGAATCCCACGGTCATCAAAGGATGTTCGAAGTACAGTATTCCGGCGCATATTCTATATTTTTATTATGGTACGCAGTTTTAGTCTCCTTAAATTTTTATTGGTTAATTATAAAGTACCAAAAAGAAGAAGATAAAACGCAAAAAAAACAAATACTCCTTCTGCTCCTTGGTTTGATTATCACTATCCTTGCTTCGTTTATTTTTGGTCTCTTTCTTCCCTGGTATCTTGGGTTTTATTACCTTGTTGAAATTAGTCCCCTTTCTTTTCTGGTCGGGTTAATTTTATTTACAACTGTAGCCGTTAACCGGTATGATATGTTCCGGGCTTCGATGAAAAGAATTAACAGCTTCAGCATCTCAAAAAAAATTATTTTAAGCGCGCTAATACTTGTACCCATTATAATTTTATTAGTTCAAATCCCTCTCATAAGATTTATCTTTCAACCGGAGACAAACCGCGAGCTCTTTAGGTTTTTTGCAATAAGCGTTTTGGGCGGTTTAATTGTTAGCGTAAGTATTTCTTTTGTAATTGTAAAAATTATTTCGAACCCGCTTAATATGCTAAAGAATAACGCGCTCGAAATAGAAAAAGGAAACTACGGCACACAGATTGATTTTTCTTCAAATGATGAGTTCGGCGAATTAATGGACGCGTTTAACCATATGTCCGTTACACTAAAAAATAATTCTTCTGAGTTGAAGAAAAAAGAAAACAGAATTTCCCTTTTGCTTAACGCGTTTGAGGAATCATCAGCCGCAATTGCAATCGTTGATCAGGAGTTTAAAATAATAGAGTCGAATCAACAGTTTTCTGATATTGTAAACAGAGGGAAAAATGAATTGCTGAACAGCTATATCTACAATATCCAGTTTAATAACAAGCTTTCCGAATATTTCAATATGATTAAAAATGAACTTCAATTGTATTCAAAGTTCAGGGGGGAATTAAATTATTTTGATAAAGTGCTTTTAATTTCTGTTACGCCTTCAACTGCGGATAACAAATTTTACGGTTATTTATTTGTAGAGGTTGATGTATCAGAACAAAAAATATTAGAAGAACAATTAATAAATTCTGAAAAGCTCGCGGCGCTTGGTAAGATGGCGGCTGTACTGGCGCACGAAATAAAAACTCCTCTAACATCAATAAAAATGAACGCCGATATTATTGCAGAAGCATTTCAACTAAATGATGATGAAAAAGAAAACCTCGCCATTATTCAAACCGAGATAAACAGATTAAACGATTTGGTAAAAGATGTTTTGCAATTTTCGCGGCAGATGGATTTGGACTATTCAAAATTTAATCTTTTTGAATTGATTGAGACTTTAAAACTTCAACTTGTAAACGAATTAAAAATTAAAAACATTACTTTTAATAATAATGTTGAAAATATTTTTATAAATGCCGATAAGAATAAACTTACCCAGGTATTCTTAAATCTGATCGATAATTCTATTGAAGCCGTGAGCAGTAGTGGCGAGATAAAATTATCATCAGTAATTGATAAAGAAACCGGCAGATTAAAAATATATGTTTTTGATGACGGGAATGGAATAGGTTCGGGAACAAAAGTGTTTGAACCATTTTTTACTACAAAATCTTCAGGCACTGGACTTGGCTTATCGATTGCGCAAAAAATTATTGAGCAGCATAAAGGCTCTATCATTCTTGTTTCATCGGAACAGGGCAAGACCATATTTGAAATTACACTGCCGCAAAATTATATAACTTATACTGACAAAATGAATTTGACTAAAAAGGATTTATATGAATAATGATTTAAATATTGATAACGGCAGTTTTAAAATATTAGTAATAGATGATGACCAATCAATTAGAAAAACTTTAACAGGTTATCTGAAAAAATTAAACTATGCTGTCTATTCCGCAGCAAATGGAATTGAAGGAATAGAAATAGCATATAGCGAACTCCCCGATCTGGTAATTACCGATATAAAAATGCCGGAGGCGGATGGATTTGAAGTGCTAAAAAAAGTAAAAGAAATCGATGCCCGGATTCATGTTATAATAATGACTGCTTTTGATGATATGCACAGTACAGTAAAAGCTATGCAGAATGGAGCTTATGATTATATTGAAAAACCTTTAGAGATTGATAAACTTAAGAATACTATTAGACGCGCCCTTGAAGATAAAAAAATGAGCGAAAATCTATCATCCTTTATAACGGCTAACCCAGACCAATTTAATTTAAAAAATACGATTATCGGCAAGGCTCCTTCGATGAAAGAGGTATACAAAAAAATAGGGCAAACATGTACGAGTCGTGTAACGGTATTAATTGAGGGTGAGAGCGGAACTGGCAAAGAATTAGTCGCAAGAGCAATTCACTACAGTGGAATTACGGAAGATAAACCCTTCACCCCTGTTAACTGTACAGCATTAAGCGAATCATTATTGGAGAGTGAATTATTCGGTCATGTAAAAGGAGCATTTACCGGTTCCGTAAGAGATAAAAAAGGAAAGTTTGAACTGGCAGATAAAGGGACAATATTTCTTGATGAAATTTCGGAAATATCGCCGAATCTTCAAGTGCAGCTTCTTCGAATTCTACAAGAAAAAGAATTCGAGCGTGTCGGAGGCGAGTTCTTAATTCCAATGAAGGCAAGGATTATTGCAGCGACAAATAAAGATTTAAACCGTTTGGTTCGCGAGGGAAAATTTCGCGAGGATCTATATTTCCGTTTAAAAGTCGTATCAATTTTACTTCCGCCGCTCCGCGAACGGTTAGAAGACATTCCTCTTTTAGTCAGCCACTTTCTTGCAAAAATTAATAAAGAGCTCAATAAAAATGTTACCAAGGTTCCCGATGAAGTGATGGAGATGTTAAAAAGTAATTACTGGGTTGGAAACGTAAGGGAATTAGAAAACACATTAATGCAGGCGGTTGTGCTTTGCAGCGATGATGTGTTAAAAAAGGAAACTATACTTTTAAGAAAATCCGATCCGGGCGAAGTTAACGGGGATGGTGTTAAATTTATTACTCTCGCAGAAAATGAAAGAATTCATATAAAAAACATTCTTGATGCCGTGAAGTGGGATAAAAATAAAGCCCATAAAATATTAGGAATTTCTTTGCCGACTCTTTACAGCAAAATTGAAAACTATAAACTTTCCCCTTTTGACGACTACGGAAAAACAAATTGATATTTTAATCCAATTTGTTTCGGTTTTAAAGAACTTAAAAATTTTTAAATTCTTTAAATTAACTCTTCCCGAATAGACCCCTAACCCGCTTTTTCTGATCGTTTTCTCACCATCCCGGTTGGCACAATAATTTCATAATAACTGCAAAAGTTAAAAGTGATAATAATATGATTGAAGACGGTTTGATATGGAATTTAGCCTACCTTGTTTTAACAACCGGAATAATAATAGCTTTTATAAAAATTTGTAAAGACAAAAAAGATAATAAGGTAAATTAAATGAAGAATATTTTTGTGTTGTTATTTCTATCTGCCGTAACTATTCCGTTAACGGCTCAAACAAATAACACATCACTCGACTCTCTAATTTATCGCGCAATAAAAATAAGTCCGAAATTAGAAATGTTACGCGCCAAATATGACGCTTCCAAAAGCAGAATAAAAATTAATTCTAATTTGCCCGATCCTATGTTAACTCTGGGTTTAGCAAACCTTCCCACAAACTCATTTTCTTTTACTCAGGAACCGATGACCGGAAAAATATTCGGTTTGAGCCAGGCTTTCCCCTTCCCCGGTAAACTCGGGGCGGTTTCCGATGTTGCAGAAAAGGACGCCGAAATTGTTACAAAAGAAATTGCCGATGCAGAGAATGAAATAAAAAATAATGTTTCTCAAAATTACTGGGAACTTGGTTTTATTAGAAAAGCAATTGAAGTTTCGAATCAAAGCAAAAGGTTATTGCAAAATGCGGCGGAAGTTGTAAAAACCAATTATACCGTTTCGAAAGCAAGTCAGCAGAATATGTTAAAGGTTGAACTTGAAATAACGAATGTTACCGATAAAATTGAAGAGTTAAAAAATAAAGAAAAATCAATTACGGCTATGCTTAACGCACAGCTTTTAAGAAATTCACAATCGTTCATTCACACAGATGAACTGCGCAAAATAAATTATGTTCATATCTCGGAAAGAATGCTTGATTCGCTTGCAAAAGCGCACAGACCGTTTCTATCAGGTATAAAATTAGCAAAAGAAAAATCTGTATTTATGGAAGAACTTGCTAAATATGATTATTACCCGAATTTTAATTTGGCTCTGCAGTATTCGCAAAGAGATAAAATTGCAAAAACAAATATGCCTCTTGATGATTTTTTTTCAATAATGGTTGGTATATCTCTTCCGCTGAATTATGGCGGTAAGGTTACAGCAAAAGTTGAGGAGGCTAAGGCGGTGCGGCGTATGTATGACGAACAGTATAAATCTTCTCTCCAGGTGTTAAGCGGCAGTTTTGGCGCGGCGGTAGCAAAACTTAATAGTCTTAAAGAAAGAATAAAATTAATCGAAGGCGCTATGCTTCCGCAAGCACAGCAAACTTATGCCGCTTCCCTTTCTGGCTACCAGGTTGAGCAAGTTGATTTTATAAACGTGATTGACGCGCAAAACAAATTGTACCAGGTGGAGACGAGTTTATACAGACTAAAATCTGATTACATGAAAGAAGTCTCGGTACTTGAATTTTTAACCGGAACTTCGATTAAGTAATTGAGAATTTAAATTTTAGGAGAATATGTTGAAAAAAGGAAATATAGTTTTAATCGGTTTGGCAGTTATAATTTTAGCCGCCGGTTTGTATTTTATTTTTAATCAAAACGGAAGCAAGAACGCCGCTTCCTCAGAAACACAATTGTACACTTGCGGTATGCATCCGGATGTTATTTCGGATGAGCCGGGCGACTGCCCTATTTGCGGAATGAAGTTGGTGCCAATGAAAAATACTTCCACGAAAAACAACGGAGAAAGAAAAATATTATTTTGGCGCGCGCCGATGGACCCGAATGAAATTTATGATAAACCGGGAAAATCAAAAATGGGAATGGACTTAGTTCCTGTTTATCAGGATGATGAAGGCGGGTCCGGCGTGGTTTCAATTGATCCTACAGTTGTGCAAAATATGAATGTTAAAACGGAGTTGGTTGAAAATAAATCTTTGTCTTCAAATGTTGTAACTAACGGTGTTTTAACTACCAACGAAAAAAACGAATATATAGTTACAACAAGAGTAAACGGATGGATTGAAAACCTTTATATAAATTATACAGGTCAGCGTGTAAAAAAGGGGGAAAAGTTGATGGACATCTATTCACCCGAACTTGTTTCCGCACAGCAGGAAATGATAACCGCGCTCAACTACCAGAAGTCGATTAATAATACCGGTATAAACGGAATGCGTGAAAGCGGCGACGAGCTATTAAAAAACGCTGTAAGAAAATTGCAGCTTTTACAACTACCGGAAAATGATATTAATAAATTAAAAAGCACCGGTGAAGTTAAAACCTATGTAACTCTTTACGCCCAAAACAGCGGAACAGTTTTGGAAAAATATGTTTTAGACGGACAAAAAATTATGGCGGGTATGCCCCTGCTAAAAATTGCCGATCTTTCAAACTTATGGTTAACGGCTGATGTTTATGAATATGAATTATCAAAAATAAGTACAGGCGCAAAAGCCGAAATAAAATTTAACTATCTGCCAGGCAAAACATACAACGGTAAAATATCTTTTATATATCCTACGCTCAAACCCAAAACGAGAACAGCAAAAGTAAGAATAGATATAAATAATTTTAACGGCGAGTTAAAGCCGGCAATGTTTGCGAATGTTTTAATCGAGGGGAAAAACTTCGGAGAACATCCTGCAGTCCCCGAAAACGCGGTTCTGCGCGGCGGCAGAAAAGATATTGTAATTATCTCTCTCGGTGATGGAAAATTTAAACCCCAGGAGGTTACGCTGGGAGGTTATTCCGACGGCTATTATCAAGTATTGGAGGGATTAACAGCCGGAAATATAATTGTAACATCAGCTCAATTTTTAATTGACTCCGAAAGTAATTTAAAAGCTGCCGTAAACCAATTCAGCGGTGATGCAAAAACAAAAGCAGATGACAAAAAAAATGCGGTTGAAAAAAATCAGCCCATGCCGATGCCTGCCGACACTAAAATGAAAACCGAAAAAGTAACAACAAGCAAAACGGTTAAAACAGAAACCGAACCGGTACATGAAGAAGTATCCCCATTGGTAAGAACCGGTGTTATTGATGTGGAAGCGATCGATAAAAATAAAGATGGAAAAGTCTATCAGGATTTGATGGACTGGAATGTTATATCCGATGAGCCGGGAAGATGCCCGCTTTGTAATATGAAGCTTTCTGAAGTTTCATTAGCTGAAGCAAAAAGTAATTTAACCGCTAACGGATTTAAAGTAAAATAGAACTGTGGAGATTTTTAATGGTAACTGGCAGCGAAAATAAAGAAGGTTTAGTAGCTAAGATTATCGAATGGTCGATAAATAATAAAGTTATGGTTATAATTTTAACTGCCGCGCTTATATTTGCCGGTATATGGGCGGTTGTTAATACACCCGTAGATGCTCTCCCCGATTTAAGCGATGTGCAGGTAATTATCTTAACTGAATATCCCGGGCAGGGACCGCGAATTGTTGAAGACCAGGTTACATACCCATTAACCACAAAAATGCTTTCAGTTCCGTACGCGAAAGATGTACGTGGTTATTCGATGTTCGGGTACTCGATGGTTTATATAATTTTTGAGGACGGCACCGACATATACTGGGCGCGCAGCCGTGTTCTTGAATATCTAAACGGATTAAAAGGGACATTGCCCGATGGAGTTAATCCTCAACTCGGACCGGATGCAACCGGACTTGGATGGGTTTATCAGTACGTGCTGCAATCCGATAAAAGAGATTTACAGGAACTCCGTTCGTTACAAGATTTCTTTTTAAAGTTTGAACTAACTTCTATCCCCGGTGTTGCCGAGGTAGCCAGTGTTGGCGGTTATGTAAAACAATATCAGGTAAATGTAGACCCGACAAAATTAGCCTCATACAATATTCCGCTTCAAAAAGTAAAGATGGCGATACAACGAAGTAATAATGATGTGGGCGGACGCCTTATGGAAATGGGTGAAATGGAATATATGGTTCGGGGACTCGGTTATATAAAAAATGAAGATGATATAAAAAATATTTCAATAGGGGTTTCGCCCGTTTCCGGCACACCCATTTATCTGAAAGATGTGGCAAACATAACCATCGGACCTGAATTACGAAGAGGTATTGCCGAGTGGAACGGAAAAGGTGAAACAGTTGGTGGAATTATAATAATTCGTTACGGCGAAAATGCGCTTGCTGTTATAAATAAAGTAAAAGAGCGGTTAAAAGAATTAAAAAAATCTATACCTGAAGATATTAAAATTGTTCCGGCATATGACAGATCAACTTTGATAAACAGCGCGATAGATAATTTGAAGAATAAACTAACCGAAGAAACTATAATTGTAGCTCTTGTTATTATTATTTTTCTTCTTCACATAAGAAGTTCATTAGTTGCAATTTTTACTATTCCAACAGCAGTATTAGCTTCATTTTTAATTATGAAACTGCAGGGAATAAACGCAAACATCATGTCGCTCGGAGGTATTGCCATCGCAATCGGGGCAATGGTGGACGCGTCAATTGTTCTGGTTGAAAATGCGGCAACGCATATGTCCGATAACCAGGAGAAACCGGTTGATAAACAAAAACCTCACTGGCGGATAGTTATGGAGTCAGCAAAAGAAGTCGGACCCTCAATTTTTTATTCGCTGCTTGTTATTACTGTTTCATTTCTACCGGTGTTTACGCTTGAACAGCAGGAAGGAAGATTGTTTAAGCCATTAGCATTTACTAAAACTTATGCAATGGGCGCTGCGGCTATTTTAGCGATTACAATCGTTCCGGTATTACTCGGATATTTTGTACGCGGCAAAATTAGAAAAGAAGAAGAAAACCCGATAACAAAATTTTTAGTAAAAATTTATCATCCTATCGTCGCATTTGTAATGAAAAGAAGATATTGGGTTTTCGGCGCTGCCTTTGCTATTGTTCTCATTACTGTAATTCCATTTTCAAGACTTGGCTCAGAGTTTATGCCCCCTTTATACGAAGGTGATTTACTTTATATGCCAACTACACTGCCCGGAATTTCGATAACCAAAGCGAGGGAAATTTTACAACAGACCGATAAAATTATAGCGTCGTTCCCCGAAGTTGCAACTGTATTTGGTAAAATAGGACGCGCTGAAACCGCAACTGACCCGGCTCCTTTAACAATGATTGAAACAACTATTCAGCTTAAACCGCAAGATCAATGGCGCGAAGGAATGACCCCTGAAAAATTAGTTGACGCCTTAAATAACGCGGTACAAATGCCCGGGTTAACAAACGCCTGGACAATGCCCATAAAAACAAGAATTGATATGTTATCGACCGGTATAAAAACCCCGGTTGGAATAAAAATAGCCGGAACTGATTTGAATGTTCTGCAAGACCTTGGGAAAAAAATTGAAGAAGTAATGAAGAAAGTTCCCGGCACACGTTCGGCTTATGCGGAAAGATCTGTCGGCGGAAATTATGTGGACTTCAAAATAGATAGAGATGCGATTGCAAGATATGGTTTGAATATCCAGGATGTTCAGGATGTATTCATGTCGGCTGTGGGAGGAATGAATATTACAAAAACTGTTGAAGGCATTGAGCGCTACTCAGTTAATTTAAGATATCAGCGCGACTATAGAGAAAATATTGAATCGTTAAAAAGAGTTCTCGTTCCATTGCCATCGGGGGGAAACATACCCCTTGATGAAATCGGGAATATTGAAATAGTTAAAGGACCGCCGATGATAAAATCGGAAAACGCCCGACCTAATACCTGGGTTTTTATTGACCTTGAGGGTTCGGATATCGGCTCGTATATAAAGGACGCTAAACAGGCGATTGATAAACATATAACTCTGCCGCCCGGTTATTCAATCAAATGGAGCGGGCAGTACGAATATATGGAACGCGCGTCTGCCCATCTTTCAATGGTAATTCCGCTAACCCTTTTATTAGTAATTTTGCTTCTATATTTGAATACAAAATCACTTATAAAAACCAGCATCGTGCTGCTGGCGCTTCCGTTTTCGATGGTCGGCGCTGTCTGGTTTTTGTATCTCGCCGGTTTTAATTTATCGGTTGCAGTTTGGGTTGGCATAATTGCACTGCTTGGTGTTGATGCCGAAACAGGTGTTGTGATGCTTCTTTACTTAGACCTATCGTATGAAAAATTTAAAAAGAATGGTTTATTAAAAACAATGGAAGACCTAAAAGAATCAATTTTTGAGGGAGCGGTAAAACGAGTCCGCCCAAAAATGATGACTGTTATGACTACTCTGTTCGGTCTATTTCCAATTATCATCGGCATAGGTGCCGGTTCGGACGTAATGAAAAGAATTGCCGCCCCGATGGTTGGAGGCATTTTAACAAGTTTTATTATGGAGCTAACTGTTTACCCCGCTATTTTTTATGCTGTAAAAAGGCGTGAGGTAAAAAAAATGTGGAAAGAAGAAAAGCAATTAACTAATATAGCAAATACCGAAATTTAATATTGACTTATAAATATCTTAACAATAAATAAAAGGAACGACTCATGAAAAAAAGAACAATCTCGATACTCGCAATTTTCTCTTTCATGTTATTAACATCCGGATTATTAACGGCACAGGATAAAATGGACGACAAAAAAATGGATGATGGCGCGAAAAAAGGTTGCTGTTCATCTAAAGAAAAAGGTGATACAACTTGCACCGACGCGCCTAAATCGTGCGACCTCACAACAATAGATAAAAACAAAGACGGTAAAGTTTATCAGTGCTCAATGTGCCCGGATCAACTTTCCGATGAACCCGGTGAATGCGCTAAATGCGGAATGAACTTGAGCGAAGTATCTATTGAAGATGCTCAAAAAAAATGTGATACAAAAAGTTCGGGAATGATGAATCAGGATAATATGGAAGGTCACATGGATCACTCAAAAATGATGGGACACAAGATGGACTCCGGCAAAATGGAAATGAGGGCAGAAAATATAATTCGTCAGGGTGAGATAGACTTGACCGCGATTGATAAAAATAAAGATGGCAAAGTCTATGAAGATATGATGTGCTGGAATGTTATTTCGGACACTGCCGGCGAATGCCCTCAATGCGGAATGACCTTAAAAGAAGTCTCACTTGATAAAGCAAAAGAAAACCTTCTGAAACATGATTACAAAGTAAAGGGTGAAAAGTAAAAACTCGGAATATCTGTCAGAATAAAAATAACCTGACAATAATATGGTTGAGACGTGCAGCGGTTATTTGTAGAGTGCATTAATCCTTGGCGCAAAGCTAAGATGAACGTTTATTGAAATCTGTTTTTTGCAATACGGGGGCGTAGATTCCGTCGGTAGTCGGAACAGCCCCCGGGTGAGAATCAGTTGGTTTTGTAAACGTGCACAGCAGCGGCAGGGAAATTATAAAGGGCATCTCTAAAATCCATTCCGTTGGGTAACGGATATTACAATATCTACCTAAGGTGAGTTAAGAATACAACAGAGTGTATTATAAACAATAACTATTTCCTTTTTCCTAGCGACTTCAGTGTCGTCCTTCTTTCAGTTCAGCGTGGCGCGGAAGATATTTCTCTCGAAGGTTCCCGCAATTTAATACTCAATTTTAAAATCTATCTTTTAGCAATTGTTTTTATTAGCTGGGCAGATGATATTGAACGATTAAACAACCCGGACAAACAGAAAAACAATAACAAACTACTTTTAAGAAAAGAAATTTCGCACACGCTCCACGCAGCCACGCACTCATTCAAAACCTTCATACACCCTTAGCGCGGCATAGCCGGCAACCAAAAAAATATTTATATTTAGGCC
>CAYJPN010000010.1:0-148173 GCA_964372115.1 uncultured Ignavibacteriaceae bacterium | reverse complement strand
AATATGTAAACGGACTTATTCATAAGAAAGTCGATTCTCATATTTGCTTTCACCCGAATCGAAGCCCTAACCACCATCACCCTCGGTACACTAATAGCCGGGCTGCTTTTGGGTTTTTATTTTGGCACTTCAAAATAACCACCAGAAAAAGCAAAACTATTTTTACAAAAATAGAATTGCTGGAATTAGAACGGGAGATTAAAAACCTTGTGCAATTAATGGGCAATTATTTTGCGAAAATTATTTCAATCGAAATTTTATTTAGTTATAATATGTGCATTTTCATATATATATTGTATATTAATATTAATAAATATTAACCCTAACCGTAGTTAAAATCATCTATAATGAAATCTATACCTAACGTTGCAAAGATTAACCGGCTTATAAAAAATTGGCATGGCGGGACAATTAAGACTGTGAAAGAATTAGAACGATTTGGATATTCACCCCAATTACTAAAATCATATTCAAATTCGGGCTGGATCGAGCTGTACACCCGGGGTGCATATAAACTGGCACAAGATGAGGTGAGATGGGAAGGAATATTGTACGGTATACAACATAAGTCAGAAAATTTAATACATGCTGGCGGTCGAACTGCTCTTGAATTGAAGGGTTATGGTCATTTTGCAAGGGAATCGAAAAAATTTATTTTCGGGGGCAGGCTTGAACATTATAATACACTGCTTAAAAAAATGAAAAACTCTGTTTTTAAGAGAACAGAATCTTTCCCTTATTATGAAAAAGTATTATTCACAAAATATGATGCAGGCGGTTACGAAATAATAATATCTACTCCGGAGTTGGCTGCTATGGAAATGATTTACCTTATACCGTCCGAACAGACTTTTAACGAATCGTTGTTGATAATGGAAAGCTTAACAACTCTCCGCCCAAAAATAGTACAACTCCTTCTGGAAAAGTGTAAATCATATAAAGTAAAGCGGATTTTTATGTGGATGGCTGAAAAAAATAATCTTGAATGGGTGAACGATTTGGATTTAAATAAAGTTGAATTCGGAGAGGGAAAACTAAGCTTAATCAAAAACGGCAAACTGGATAAAAAATATCAAATAACTGTGCCTGCAGAAAATGTTTAACCGCCAATATTATAAGCAAACAGAACTTTTACTCAAAGCTCTCCCAATTATCAATCGGGATAGTGATTTTGCATTGAAAGGCGGAACTGCGATTAATTTCTTTATCAGAAATCTTCCCCGTCTTTCGGTTGATATTGATCTGGTTTACTTACCCATCAAAAATAGAGAAGAAACTTTATCAAATATAACTGCCAAACTGCGCGGTATCGGTAAATCAATCAGTTCTTATTTGGATGGAGTGGAAATTTTTGAACGCAGTATAAAAAATACCGAATATTTAAGTGGTATAAATGTGAAGAAAGCTGATGCTTTAATTAAAATTGAGACAAACACTGTAATCCGCGGTTCGGTTTATGAACCGCTTCAATTTGTCCTTTGTGCAGAAGCTCAAAATGTATTCGAAATATATTTAAAAATGCGGTGCTTGTCCGTACCTGATTTATACGGTGGTAAAATTTGTGCAGCATTGGATAGACAGCATCCAAGAGATCTGTTCGATATAAAACTGTTATTGGATAACGAAGGATTTACCGAAGAAATAAAAAAAGCATTTTTAGTGTATCTTATAAGTCATGATAGACCCATCAGCGAATTACTTGATCCGAGATTAAAAGATATTTCAACAATTTTTGCGCGCGAGTTTACCGGAATGACAGATATGGAAATTGAATTACATCAGTTAACAAAAACGTTTTATACACTCAAAGAGTTAATCATAACTATGCTGACAGATAATGATAAAGAATTTTTATTATCATTTAAACGGAAAGAACCCAAATGGGATTTACTCGGATTGGCAAATATTGAAAACCTTCCTGCTGTCAAATGGAAACTATTTAATATCGAGCAAATGGATTCAAAAAAACGCAAAGTCGCATGCGGAAAATTAGAAATGATTTTAACAGCAAAATAAAATTCTGATTTATAAATACAGAAGAAATATAAAATAGAAAACAACATACAACTACCCTGATGAAAATTAAAACAATATGACAAATTATATTGAGAGTTATTACTCTAATTTCTTTGCTGTATCTACTGTATTAGTGACCGGGCTGCTTATGGGTTTTTATTTTGGTTACTTCAAAATAACCACCACAGAAAGCAAAACTATTTTTACCAAAATAGAATTGCTCGAATTAGAACGTGAGATTAAATCTTTACTAAAAGAATCAGATAGTTTCGTTATCACGGATTAGCAGATATATTATAATTGCCGTTCGGCTTCATCGAACGGATAACAAGTATAAAGCAAGATTTCGGCTTTTGCCGCATTGAGACATCACACCTAAATCTCCTTCACCGTTTTTCGTGATAATGATTGGTTCATTTGAACCATTGGCAGTTTAGAAATCGCATTCGATTTATTTCTAAGAGCGGATATTGGTTTTATTATTGGCATTGATAGAATCCCTTATACTCTTTGCCAATATTATATCATAATTATGATATAAGAAATAAGACAAATAAAACCGGCTTCCCCTATTAAAGTTAACTTTTGTATCCGGATGTTATTTTAAATACGTTTAAGCCCTAAGAAATATAACGCCGTTATAAAACCGAAAGAAAAGAAACAGCACCGGGTTGATTATATAAAAACTCTTGCGCACGCTAATTTTTTTGTCCGGAAGATTATTTTTACATCCCTTTTTATTGGTTATTGTAACTCTTTAGTAAGCCAGTTATGCAGGGCAACGGTCTCCTTAAAAAATTTCGTGGCTATTTTTACAGCGTCCCCTTTATAAAGATCATCCATATTTTTGCTTTCGTAAAAAGTATAAATACTGTTGTATTTTAATAAATATGCGTAAGGGTATTCCGGATCGAAACCGCGGGGTATTTTTTTGAAATGTTCCCCTTTTACTTCATATTTTTTTTCAATTTTTTTTACTATAGCGTTCAACGCTTTCCCTTTTTGTAAATCGTAAACAGCGGCGCGGTATTTTGCCATCGAGTTCTTATCGAACATATACATACCGGTGCCCATAAAGTAAAGTCCCGGCTCAGCATGAAAATAAAACCCGCTGCATTCCATTCGTTTCTTTTTCCCTTCCCAAAAGTAAAGTCCCATATTTGTTTTAAACGGCGATTTGTCTTTGCTGAATCTAACATCGCGGTGCAGCCTGAAAATTGATTTGTCAATCTTCGGTACCGCATTAATTTCGGGCGATATTTTTTTTAGTTCTTCACCGAGATCAACCACAAACTGAAGAGCCGGGGCAAGGAATAGCTCGTTAAATAATTCCCTGTTATTTTCAAACCAGTCTTTGTTATTGTTATTTTTTAATTCTTTAAGAAACTGTACAACCGTAAACGGGAAATTGTTTTTTTGTTTGCTCATCTGTTTCTTTCGCAAATATTTGTTTGCAAATTTATAAAAAAATAAACTTTCGTGTAAAAACATAAAACAAAAATGCTTCGGGTGAAACAACAAATTTTTGTCCTTAAGTTTATCTTAACTTATATTTGCAATTCGATTTTTTAATTTTTAGAGTCATTTATTGATGAACGGCAAAAGACCAACATGGGACGAGTATTTTTTAAAGCTGGCGATGCTTGCTTCGGAAAGGGCAACCTGCCCGCGAATGCATTGCGGATGTATTCTCGTAAAAAACAGATTTGTACTTGCCACAGGGTATAATGGTTCACTGCCGGGTCAGCCGCACTGCGAAGATGAAGGCTGCCTTGTTGTAGAAAACCATTGTGTGCGTACAAACCACGCCGAAATAAATGCACTCGTGCAAGCCGCAATACACGGGATAAATATAAAAGGCTCTACGGCATATATTACAAATATGTCGTGCACAACATGTGCAAAAGCGCTAATAGCTGCCGGTATAAATCGGGTAGTTGTTTTTTCTGATTTTCATGATACTCTTGCGACAGATTTTTACACCAAATCGGGTGTGGAAATTGTAAAGCTTGATATGCCGGACAGACTGATAGATTATAATATTGAAGAATATTCATCCGCACGAAAAACCGAAAAATCAAAGTAGCAAATAAACACCGGGGGTATTTTTTCTTTTGTTTTTAGAACAGCTTGTTCTTTAAGAAAAATTACCGGAGATAATGGATTTTAGTATTTTCTTTAAAGGTTTAATTTTAGGCATTTTTGTCGCCGCACCGGTGGGCCCTATCGGTATTTTGTGTATCAACCGTACTTTAACAAAAGGATTTTCAACCGGGTTTGTATCCGGGCTGGGCGTTGCAACGGCAGATACACTTTATGGTATAATTGCCGCCTTTGGTTTAACTATTGTGTCCGGGTTAATTATGACCGAGAATACGATGATTCAGTTAATCGGCGGGGCTTTTCTTTGTTACCTCGGCATAAAGGTAATGATAAAAGATCCCACCGCGCAAATAATCGAACAGGATAAAAAGGGGCTACTAAAAGCTTACGGCTCCATGTTTTTTTTAACGATGACAAATCCTACAACTATTCTCGCGTTCGCCGCTATCTTCGCCGCACTCGGCATCGCCGATTCTAGTAAAACTTTTACAACATCCACACTCTTAGTCTCAGGTATTTTTCTTGGATCAACAACGTGGTGGCTTGTTATTAGTTATGGAATTGAACGTTACCGTAATAAACTTAGCGACCAAGTGATGCGCACAGTAAACAAATTATCGGGGGGAATCATCCTGCTTCTCGGCGTTCTTACACTCATCTATAAAATTATTTAGCTGAAATATTTTGTATTTTTTTTCTTGTCAACCTTACTATTAATTATTCAATAAACACTGCTGTACCGTAAACCATAATTTCCGACGCGTTCTGCATAATGTAACTTGTAGAAAACCGTACGTCCACAATTGCATTAGCACCCATTTCTTTTGCCTGTTCTAACATTCTGTCAATCGACTGTTCGCGTGATTCGGCGAGTAATTTTGTGTACTCTTCAATTTCACCGCCCACAATATTCTTGAACAAGGCAATTATGTCCTTTCCAATATTACGCGCGCGCACTGTATTACCCCGGACTATTCCATAGGATTTTTTTATTTCCTTCCCCGGAATAGATGATGATGTAGTTATTATCATCTTTGTATCTCCTTGTATTTATCATGTTTGTATGTGAAATATTTTTCGCGCACAACCGAAAAAGCAAGTACAAGCAGCCCGAACATCATTGCCGCTAAACCTATTTTTACTAATTGAGGTGTATGCGTATCGTTTATTAAACTTTGCACGGTGTGGTAGCTTACAAATGAAAAAAATATAAGCGCGCCGATAGATATTACTATCCACGCCAAACCCCGTTCGAGTCGGTTATAAATTCCTACCCAGTAACCGTCCCACACTTCAACCGAAGGATTTTTTATTTTCATTTTTGATAATACCTCCTTTATTTTATTTTGTTCTTCAAATTCTTCTTTTAATTTCGGCTGCTTTTCAAGCATATCAAAAAATTCTTTTTTTTCTTCACCTTGTAAAGAATTATCAAAAAAGTTTTCCATCAAGTAAATAAATCTTTCGTTCATATCATCCTCCTCGTAAGAGCCGCCGCAAGTTTTTTTCGTGTATAATAGAGGCGCGACATGACCGTGCCAGCAGGCAGATGAAGCAGCTCGGCAATTTCTTTATAACTCATTCCGTCAAATTCTCTTAATACAATTAACTCCCTGTCTTCGGGTTCAAGCGAGTTTAACGCTTCTTCAATATTTTCCTGTAACTCTTTGTTTTCAATATTTTCAAATAAACTTTCGGTAACACATTTTTTCGAATCCTTTGGAGTAAATGCTTTTTCCTTTTTTCGTTTATTGTCTCTAATAAGGTTCAGACAAAGATTTCGTAGTATTTTATAATACCATGTAAAAAAGTTTTTACTCCGGTCGTATCTTTTAAAATGTTTATACGCACGCAGAAAAGCTTCCTGCGAAAGCTCCATAGCAACATCATGCGAGCCGGTTAAGCCCAGCGCGCTGAAATATGCCCGCTTCATGTTTGTTTTTACGAGAGTTTCAAACTCACTCATTTCTTCCCTCGACAATCCGGGATTATTATAACTTTTAATCATCTTAACTATGATACACCATGAGGAAACATTTATTCACAAAAATATTTAAAATAAATTTAACGATTTATACATTCTATTAAAACGATATCTAAAAATATGCTTTATTATAAACGTTTAATCGTAAACCGAAGCAATCTTATTATAAATGGGAAAGGGGAAGATACAGAAATTGTTTAATTGGGTTTGTGAAAACAATATTTCTACAAAGTGCAGATAAAAAAAGCGGGGTTTCCCCCGCTCTATAGAGTGCTAACTAATTATTTATACTAACTAAAAGTTCTTCATCAATTACTTTTTTAAGTGTGTCTTTCGGAAGCGCACCGACTGCCATTTTCGGCTGTCCTTCTTTAGGGATAAATAAAATGGATGGGATACTTCTTATACCGAATGCACCGCCAAGTTCCTGTTCATCATCAGTGTTAACTTTATAAATATTTATTTTTCCGTTGTACTCTTCTGAAAGTTCTTCGAGCACCGGTCCAACCGCGCGGCATGGACCGCACCAGGGAGCCCAAAAATCAATTATTGCAGGAAGCTCGCCTTCAAATTTCCAATCGTTGTTTTTTTCATAATTAAAAACTTTTTCAAGAAAAGTTTGTTTTGTCAAATGTTCGGTCATTTTTTTTCCTTAATCTATCTCATTAAATAATTGAGCCTGCTGCAAAAACAATTAGGCATCTTTTTTCTTTTTTAAAGTTGAAAGTCCGAGAGGTATATATAAAGGACATACACCCACCGTACTTGTTAATAAAAACACTACGGCTAATACTCCCAGTATTATGGCCACAGTACCGCTTATAGCGCCGGCAAAATAAAGAACAACAACAAGAGCAACTAAAAGCAAACGAACAATACGATCTGCAGAGCCCATATTTTGTTTCATGGTATTACCTTAAATATTAGTTATTAAAAATTGTATCTCACTATTCCGCCCTTCATATTCGCTACTTCAAAATTATCTTTTTTCAAAATAGAGGCGGCGTTTATACTTCTACTACCGGTCTGGCAGTAACATATTATCTCTTTATCTTTATATTTTTTTAATTCTTCTTTGCGATTTCTTAACTCACTAATAGGAATGTGGATTGAGTTTTTTATAGATCTTGATGATCGTTCGCCGGCAGTTCTAACATCAAGCAGAATTGAACTGCGGCTGTTTTTCATCTTTTCCATAACCTCAGAGGCGCTGTACTGTTTGATAGTACGATTAAGCATAAACCTTTTTATGTATAAATACGCTATTAAAGCAATACCGGCGTATAAAATTATTTGACCAAAAGTCATTTATATCCTGTTAAATAAATTTTTCTAAAAACATCATTTAATCGCACAGTAGTACGATTCATGGAGTTTTAAAAGGATTCAGCATTTCATTCAAAATTTTTTTACGAATTTGAATCCGGGAATAATTTATAACATCCAACCAAAAACAAATAAGGAAAATTATGCAACCACAGCCGAAAGTTGTAATGTTTACAACTCCAACGTGCAGTTTTTGCAATCAAGCTAAAAGGTACTTCCGCGAACATCAGGTACGATTCACCGAAGTGGATGTTAGTAAGGATATGCAGGCTGCAAAAGATTTACAAAGAAAAACCGGTCAAACCGGTGTACCCGTAATTTTAATAAATAACCGTCCCATAGTGGGATTCGATAGACCAAAAATTAACCAGATGTTAAATATTAGATAAAGGAAAAATTTATGAAACTAAAACCGATGGACGACAGGCTTGTACTTGAATTGATTGATGAGTCAGAAGAAAGAACCGCCTCGGGTTTAATTATACCCGACACAGCAAAAGAAAAACCGATTATGGGAAAAGTTGTAGCGGTAGGAACCGATGAAGATTTGCGCGAAAAAATAAAAGAAGGTGATAAAGTTTTGTTCGCAAAATACGGCGGAGAAGAAATAAATATAGATGGTAAAACCTTAAAGATTGTACAGCGCGCTGATGTGCTTGCTGTAGTTGAAGATTAGTCAAACAAAAATTATGTTTATTTAAAGAGACACTAAACGGTGTCTCTTTTATTTTTAAATACTTCGTAATTTATTTTTAATTCTCCCCCCAAAAATTAGAATTGCAATATTCTAAAATCCTAACGCATTCATAAACTCATCATGAAGTCCCGGACGAAAATTTAATATCTCACTATTCGTATCATCAGGGTAAACGCGGTTGGTTAATAAAATTATAAAAACTTGTTTCTCTTTATCCGCCCATATTGAGGTGCCTGTATACCCTGTATGTCCGAATGAATTTACACTAAACTTTTCCCCCGCCGAAGAACCTGATTCCGATGGAGTGTCCCAGCCGAATGCGCGTGAACTTAATCTTGACTGACAGGTTGTAAACTTATCAACAGTTTTTTGTTTGATAATTTGCTTATCGCCATACTTGCCGTGCTGAAGCAGCATCTGCATAAATATCGAAAGATCAGCTGCAGTTGAAAACAAACCCGCGTGCCCGGCAACACCGTTTAGAATCGCTGCGTTACCATCGTGCACAATCCCGGGTTTACCATCAATGCTTGTCGGTGGAATGTAATACCACAAACCATATGGAGGATTATACATTGTGCGGGTCATTCCAAGCGGTTCGAATAATTTTTCTTCTAAATATTCGTCAAGTTTTTTGCCGGTTATTTTTTCAATAACTTGCTGAAGCACAATCATATTTAAATCGCTGTAAACGGTTTTTGTGCCGGTAGTGTATTCGAGCTTTTCATCCATAATAGAATTTATTACTTCGACAGGGGAAGAATAAAGTTGCTGATAATTCCGATAAGCAATTAAACCCGTATTATGAACCAAAAGGTTTTTTATAGTGATATTCTTTTTTCCGTTTGCTGCAAATGCGGGGAGGTATTTTGTTACTTTATCTTCAAGATGTAATTTTTTTTCATCATACAAAAACATCGCGGCGCTGGTTGTGCCAACTACTTTTGATAGGGACGCAAGATCGAATATTGCATCATTTGTTACAGCGCGCGATGTATCATCGCACGTAAATTTTCCGAATGATTTTGTGTAAACTATTTTTCCGTTTTTAGCTGCGAGCAAAACACCGCCGGGGAATACTTTTTCCTCAACCGCTTTGGTCATAAGATTATTCACACCGGAAAAATCATATCTCTCATCTGTCGAGTCAATCGGTAAAAGTTTGTTTGTGGCGGTTTCAAGTCCATAACCCAGAGTAAATTCTGTATTTGGAATTGAAATAGGAAGTTTACCCGTTGTTGGGTTTACTCCTATAATTGCATCAAGCATTGCCGTTTGTGAAACCCTCGGATCGCCGTAGGCGCAAAGATATGTTTTTGCCGATGGAAAAGCCGAAAGTAAATAGGGATTACCGAAGCTTATAGTTACAATAGGAGTTTTCAGACGAAGTAATTTGTTTACAAAATTTTCCTGAAGTTCGGAAAGACTAACAGTTCCCTGATAAGCCTTAACCCGGATATAAGCAGGCAATAAAATTAAATCCGCATGGCGGGTTGCTTCAAAAGCCTGCAAATATTCCTTTTTTTTGCTTCGTTTATTTAAGAAAATATTTTTAACTCCGGCAAATTTTTCATTAACCCCGTACTGAAATGTTTTGTTTTCGTCCGGGCTTGCACCATCAGTTATCGTTATACATAACGTCCTTTTATATTTTTCAGGTTCGAGCGGTATAAGTGACTTTTCATTTTTTACAAGAGTAATTGACTCTTCCGCAATTTTTTTTGCAAGGCTAACGTGTTCTAATGTACTGATGGTTTTATTTAAATTATTTATCTCACTAAAGCGGTTATTTTCTATCTTCAGCCATCTTTTTGCGGCAAGAATTTTTCTTACGCTTTCATCAATCTGTTTACGATCTACTTCACCGTTCAAAACCGCGTCGTATATTGCGTTCATTGCTACATCCTCATCGGGCGGCATTAACACTAAATCATTGCCGGCTTTTACCGCCATAATTGCAGCCTCGCCGACCGAAAAGTTTTTTGTAACCGCACTCATGTTCATAGCATCGGTACAGACAATTCCTTTAAAGTTAAGCCTTTCTTTTAATAAATCTGTAATTATTGATTTCGATAAGGTCGCTGGTATACCCGGCTGTTTTTCGAATGCAGGCACTTCGAGATGGGCAACCATAACAGAATGAACGCCGGCTTTAATTGCGGCTTTAAATGGAACAATTTCATTGTTTAATAACTCTTCCTGCGTTCCATAGATTGTCGGTAAATCCTGGTGGGAATCAACCATTGTATTGCCATGCCCGGGAAAATGTTTTACGGTTGTTAAAACATTTCGTTCGGCGGTACCTTTTATAAAAGCCTCTGAAAAATCTTTTACAATATTTATATCTTCGGAATAGGAACGAATGTTGATTATAGGATTCAAAGCATTATTGTTTATGTCGACAACCGGCGCATAATTTTGATGGACTCCAAGCGCGCGGCATTCATCGGCAACTGCACGTCCCATTTCATATGCGAGATGCGGATTACCAGTAGCGCCGAGCGCCATGTTATATGGAAACTCGGTTGCATCGGTCAAACGCATTGCCAAACCCCGTTCAAAATCCGATGCGATAAGCAACGGCAGATCTGATAGATTTTGCATTTTGTTTATTAGAAGAGCCTCATTTGTAATGTCGCCTTTGAAAAATATCAGACCGCCAACTTTGGATTCTTTTACTAACTTTTCTACACGCTGGTACTCGGTTGATTCTTCGGACACATAGTTACCAAGCGTCCAGGGCATAACCATCTGCGCACATTTTTCGCGCAATGTAAGCCCTGCCAGGGTAGTCTCAATCCAGTTTATATCATCTATATTAAGTTCGAACATCGGAGGATAAGAAGAATAATCGGTTGAGTTGGAAAGTTCCATTTTATTTTCTTCCTTTAAATATTTTTCAGTGTAATAACCGGGGGGTATAAAAGCAAAAATTGGGATTAGTAAAATCCAGAGGAAAAGAGCTGCAAAAGTATTTATTATTGTCATTACACACTTGTTTGTTTCTAAAAGAAGATTCTTTATCGAATTACCGAATAAGAACCTGTACTGTTAATATAAATAATTACAAAACTTATACAAGATTTTAAGAAACATTACAAAAATAATAATGAGAAAAACTTGAATGCAATTGAATTTATAAAAAAGCGGCTGTCTCAAAAACAAATTTTCCACCAGAAATACATGCGCCGAAGATTTTATGCTGGAAGTTAAAAACCTTTGAGACGGCCCGATAAAATTAATATATAGTATTTTGTTATTTCGGCTCAATTGAGTTTATAACAGCGTCGTGCAGCTTTCCACGAATTTTGAACAACTTAAAATTATCTCTTGTGGGATAAACCCGATTCGTTAAAAAGATAACAAACAGTCTACGCGTTGGGTCAGTCCAAAGCGATGTACCTGTAAAACCCGTATGACCATAAGAAGTAAGATCGAACAATGTTCCGGCTGTTGAACCTTCTTTTGTTTTGGTATCCCAGCCGATTGCGCGAGAGCTCTTTGGCGACTGTCGTTTTATAAACATCTCAACAGTTTCCGGTTTTATTAATAGTTTCCCATCATAACTTCCTTTTTGAAGAAGCATTCGAAGGATTTTCGCCAGGTCATCGGCATTTGAAAATAAACCTGCATGTCCGGCAACTCCTCCAAGCATATCGCTTGTTTCATCATGCACAGTTCCCTGAATAATTCTGTGACGCCAATAATTATCAATTTCGGTAGGCATTATTTCATTCTTTAAATCTGCCGGAGGGTTGAACATTGTATGGTTCATCTCTAAAGGTTTAAATATTTCTTTACTGCAAAACTCATCCAGGCTCTGCCCGGTAACGCGTTCAATTATTTTACCGACTGTAATTAATCCCCAGTCTGAGTATACGGTTTTTGTTCCGGGCTCATATTGAAGTTCGCTGTTATAAATATATTTTAATAGTTCATCGGCGGTTTTAATATTTGTTTTATAAAATGGTTTCCACGCAGTTAAGCCGGCGTTGTGCAGCATCAAGTTTTTTATTGTCACAACATCTTTACCGTTAGCGCCGAATTCAGGGATATATTTTACAACCTTATCGTCAAGACTAAATAATCCTCTGTCCACACAAATCATCGCAGCGTTTGTGGTGGCGGTAACTTTTGTCAATGAAGCCAAATCGAACATGGTTGTAGTTTTTACGGGGTTCGAGTTTTTATCGTAAGTAAAATTGCCGAAAGCTTTTTCGTATAAAATTTTACCTTCTTTCGAAATTAATACAACCGCACCGGGGTATGCGGTATCTTTAATACCGTTTTGAATGATCTTATCTACTTCGGTAAAATCGGCTTTAATACTTTTCGTTAATAAACTTTTCGGGCTGCTTTTTTTGCATGTATCGTTTCCGGTAAAACCAAAAAGTATTGAAAAAAGAATAACCGCGACAGGTATAATAATTTTTTTCATTTTATGCTTTTAGCTCCTTTGTTTTTTTTCCGAATTCAGGGTCTATGTGCACTGCTTTTATAATAAAGAAACCCGGTATCATAGCTAAAAGTATCCAGAGGAAGAAAAATTGGTAGCCCAATAATTCCTGCAGCCATCCAGCAAAAAGACCCGGTATCATCATGCTAAGAGCCATAAAACCGGTTGCAATAGCATAATGCGAAGTTTTAAAATCTCCCTCCGAAATATGAATCATATAAAGCATGTAGGCTGTAAAACCAAATCCGTAGCCGAACTGCTCAAGAGCAACACTTGTGGAGATGATAAAAATATTATCGGGCTGAAAAAAAGCAAGGTACACATACAAAAGGTGCGGAATATTTATAGCGGCAAACATCCACCAAATTGATTTTTTTAATCCGACCCTGGCTGCATAAAACCCGCCTATAATTCCGCCGATAGTAAGACCGATAATTCCTATCGTACCGTAAACAAGTCCATATTCCCCTGTAGTTAAACCCAAACCGCCAACTTCGCGGGCATCAATTAAAAATGGAGCGGTTAGTTTTATAAGCTGCGCCTCACCAAAACGATATATAAGTAAGAATGCAATTGCCAAACCAATATGTTTTTTCTTAAAGAATATTACAAATGATCTAAAAAACTCTTTCCCTATTTTTTTCGAAGGATCTTTAACCGCAGGTAAATCGGTAACAGGATAAGGTAGAATAATGTAATGATATATAAAAAACGCTACAAATAATCCTGCGATTATAAAAAATGTCATCGACCATGCCCAGGGAATATCACCGGATAAAGCTTCGAAGGATGTTGTGGTTACGCTTTTTAATTTTGGGTCCAGTTGTACAATTGCAAGTGCAGCTTTGTCCCAATTTGATTTATCAAATACAAAACGTGTACCTTCAATTAAACTTATGCTTTTATCACCTGAACTTCTATCAACGTTAACTACTACCTCTTTATTATCGGCGGGCGCTTTTGATAATGAAAAAGCAATAATAGAAATATTCCCTGCTTTTGTATTACGACTCTCCGGCGTGATAATAAACTCAGGCTGTTCCGATGTTTTTTGATTCGGATAAAAACCGTTTTTTGTATTTTTGTACTGCACTAATGTAAGTAACGAATCCACCTTAGCTTTGCTTATTTGAGCTGTCGGGACATCAAAATTATTACTGCTCGATAATACTCTTAAATCATCAAAGTTTCTGTTGAATGTAATTGAATCTAAATTCACAAGAGTTTCTGTCTTAACGGAAGGAGCAGAATTAACTGTTATTTCAACTCGCGGCAATCCGCTGTGCACTTCAAAATAACCGGCAAGTATAATCAGTAATCCTTGCCCTGTGATCATTGCAAGCCTATAAAACGTACTTCTAATACCAACATAAAAAGCTTGATCGTGCTCGTCGAGTCCAAGCATATAAAAGCCGTCTGCGGCAATGTCGTGTGTTGCACTGCTGAATGCAAGCAGGAAAAAAAACGCAAGAGTATATTTAAGAAAATCAGGACCGGGAATCATAAAAGCAACACCGGCGAGGCCCGCACCAATGATTAGCTGCATCATCACAATCCAAAATCTTTTTGTTTTTATTAAATCGACAAATGGGCTCCAGAGCGGTTTTATTACCCAGGGCAGATACAACAAACTTGTAAAAAAAGCTATGTCGGTATTTGAGATACCCATACGTTTATACATAACAACCGAAACGAGCATAACAACAACGTAAGGTATACCCTCAGCATAATATAAAGAAGGTATCCATGCCCAAGCATTTCTTATAGTCGATTTTAATTTACTCATTAACATTCTTTCGATTATATATTGTTTATAAAAATTTACATGCCTGCTTTTTGTTTTGCCATTAATACAGCGCCCATTGCAGGCGGATATATTGGCTCGATAACATTTATTTGCGGCAGTTGATCTTTAATTTTTTTTCTAAATAAAATGGAATAATAATTTTCGCCGCTTATAAGCCCGCCGATAAAAGCTACGTTTAATTCCCGCTCATTTATTTTTTTGAACATTGATTTTATATGAAGTATAAGTTCATTTGTTTCGTCTTCAATTATTTTAACCGCCTCCGCATCACTTTTTACGGCAGCATCAATTATTAGCGGGGCAACCGAAGCGATGTCGAAATTGTTTTTATAAATTTCTGTTATTAAAATTTCGGGGGTTTCGATACCAAATTTTTCATTTACTAATTTTGTTATCAATGTTTTTTCACCCCGTCCGTCAAAATGTTTTGAAACCGCAACAAGTCCTTTTTTCCCTATCATGTAGCCGCTTCCTTCATCGCCAAGAAACCGCCCGAAACCGCCAACCCTATGAATATTTTCTGAGGCATCTTTTCCGAACATGATGGAACCGGTTCCGGCAATAAGTATGCTGCCCGGCTTTCCGGAAAATGCTCCTTCAAGCGCTATGCGTGCATCACTTTCAACACAGAAAAGATTAAGTCTTAAATTTTGTTCTTTTAAATAAGCCGTAAAATCGGTTTCAAGTTTTTCCGCGTCTGTTCTTCTTCCCGCTCCGGTTGTACCAAGCAGAACACACTCAACATCATCAATTGACGCATTTACTTCATCAACACATTTTTGGATTAACGAAAGAAGAGTTTTAGAAACAGTTAATGTACCCTGCACTAAAAAATTAGAAGCACCCCCGCTGCATTCAAAAAGTTTTTCCCGGTTTAGGTTAGTTATAACGGCATGAGTTTTTGTTCCTCCGCCATCCATTCCGATAAAATATTTCATCCGTATTATCTGTTTTATTTGTACAAATACGATATGAAAAATAGCAAAAAAAAGGCAGAAGTATAAACTTCTGCCTTTGTAAACTAAATTAAAGTAATTTTAATGGAGCATAAAAGCGGAACCCGCAATGAGCGCAGCAATAAATAATAAAACAATAATTAAACGAAATCCTTTTCGTTTAAAGTTTTGAATCATGACTTCTTTTTCTATTTTTTTCGAGAGATGGTATTCGGGCTGATAATCGCCCTCGTCTATTTTCCAGTTATAATATTTTTTATTGATTATACTCATCATTCCTATTCTTTTCAATATTGTCTTCCGCAAATATATCAAAGTTTTCTTATGATGAAATGGCTCTTTATTCTACATTGACAATTGTCACACGGCTTTTAAAATATTAACATATACAACTAATCATATTTTTGCTAATTTTGCAGCACATTTATTTTGTTCAGGCGTATTATGGAAAATCTTGAAAAATACTTCGAAAAGTTTAGAAAAAATATAATCGGTAACAACAAGACGTTTCACTCACCTTATGGCGAAAAACGGATTGTTTATGCCGACTGGATAGCCAGCGGCAGATTGTATGAACCGATTGAAAAAAAAATGTGCGAGGGTTTTGGTCCGTTAGTTGGCAACACACACTCCGAATCGAGTGTTACCGGCACATCAATGACGCTTGCATACCATTATGCCCACGAACTTATTAAACGTCATGTAAACGCCGGGAAAGATGATGTTATTATTACTGCCGGCGCGGGAATGACGGGGGTGGTAAATAAGTTTCAGCGGATTCTCGGGTTAAAAATACCTGAACAATTAAAAGAATACATACATCTTCCAAAAGAATTGCGCCCTGTGGTTTTTGTTACACATATGGAACATCATTCAAATCAGACTTCTTGGCTCGAAACTATTGCCGATGTAGTTGTGGTTCCACCCGATGACCATGGTCTTGTAAGCCTTGATAACCTGGAATACCATTTAGAAAAACATAAAAACTCTCAACTTAAAATCGGCGCATTTACCGCTTGTTCTAATGTAACCGGAATTGTTACTCCTTACCATCAGATGGCTGCAATAATGCACAAATACGGAGGTTTTTGTTTTATCGATTTTGCCTGTTCCGCACCATATGTCGATATGAATATGCATCCGGAAGACCCGTTTCAAAAACTTGACGCAATATTTTTTTCGCCGCATAAATTTCTCGGCGGACCCGGAACTGCCGGAGTTCTTATTTTCGATTCTAAGTTATACAAAAACCGTGTGCCCGATCATCCGGGGGGCGGCACTGTTGATTGGACAAATCCGTGGGGTCAATATAAATTTGTTTCAAATATCGAACTGCGCGAAGACGGAGGAACTCCTTCATTTCTTCAGACAATTAGGGCAGCTTTATGTATTAAATTAAAAGAAGAAATGGGTGTTGAAAATATTCGTGCAAGGGAAGAAGAACTTGTAAAAATAGCTTTTGAAGGACTAAAGAAAATACCGGGTTTGCATATTTTAGCCGATAATGTAGAACATCGCTTAGGAGCAATTTCTTTTTATTTAGAAAATGTTCACTACAACCTGCTTGTAAAAATAGTTAATGACCGGTTTGGGATTCAAGTGCGCGGAGGTTGTTCATGTGCCGGCACCTATGGGCATTTTCTTTTACACGTTAGCCTGTGCAAAAGCCGTAAGATTGCCGAAAAAATTAACCATGGCGATTTGTCCGAAAAACCCGGCTGGGTCAGAATGTCGATTCATCCAACAATGACAAACGAAGATTTATTATTTACACTCGATGCAATCAAACAAACAGTTTTGAATATTGAGGAGTGGAGCAAAGACTACACTTATGATCTTCACTCGAATGAATTCAGACATAAATCATTTAACAACAGCGAAATAGAAATGATTTCCGATTGGTTTAATATGGACAATGTTAGACATATCTCCAGTTAGATAATTCATTTAAAAAGGAACTGCTGCACGGTCTGTTGAAAATACCAACAGTGTTTCTGTTAGTATTCTCATCAATGAGAAGCAGCTCTTGAAAAACTCTCTTAAATTGGAGATATTTGATCTTCAAGTTCTGCAAAATGATAAATAAATATCAATATATTTATCGGCACAAAGTTTGTTTGATTCTAATCGATTTTAAACCCGATAATGGATTGTCCAATGAAAAATTTAGCCCTTTATCTACTTTTTGTTTTAGCAATAATTGCACTTTATGGTTTCGCATATTCAATCCCAGCAGGAGATGCTTCGGGGAAGAAAATTTTTGTTGACAACAAATGCACAATGTGCCATTCAATTACATCTGAAGAAATTACTTCAAAGAAAAAAGATGCTATCGATCTTTCAAAACTTTCCAGCGACCTAACCGCCGATTTCCTAACTAAATATTTGAAAAAGGAAGAAGCAACTGACGGCAAAAAACACAAATCTGCTTTCAAAGGAAGCGATGAAGATTTAGATAAAATGGTAAGATGGCTTCTAACTTTTAAAGAAAAAAAAGCTAACAATTAATTTTAATAAGTTGTTCTTTACATTATTCATTAAATGCTTACAAACAAACTCATATGATTATACACAATGGCATCGCCGAGCAGTTGAAAAAAAAGAAGAAAGTAAATAATCTAATCAAAAGGTTAACTATCTACTCCACTACTTTTCTTCTATTAACCACCTCACAAGTAATCTTTCCGCAAAGCAACGACGACTGCCTGGCATGCCATAGTGACAATGAACTTACAATGGAAAGGGGGAATAAAGAAGTTTCCATTTTTGTAAATGAAAACGTTTTTCAAAAATCGGTGCACGGATCATTAGAATGCGTTTCGTGTCATACAGGTTTTAGCCCCGATGATATTCCCCATAAAGAAAATATTACAACTGTAAAATGTACTTCTTGCCATGAAGATGCACCTGCTCTTCATAAATTCCACCCCCAGATGTTAAAATCAAATGAAAGATCGGCTGTTAGCGGAACATCATGCAAAGGCTGCCACGGTACGCACGATATATCGAGTCCTTCAAACCCAAAAGCAAAATGGCAGACAAAAAATTTAGCTGAATCGTGCGGAAAATGCCACGCCGAAATTAAAGAAAATTATTTAAAATCGAATCACTCGGAAGCATTCCAAAAAAATTTAAAAGGCGCACCTACTTGCATAAATTGTCATGTTAATCCTCTTATTTCCGGACACAATAATAAAGACACCCTAAGGGTTAAAATTGCTCAAGAGCAATTGTGTCTCTCATGCCACCTTGATGATGCAAGCATTCGGGCAAGAACAGCTCCTTCAGCCGGGTTTATTACCGCGTATGAAAAAAGTGTTCACGGTGCCGCATTGAATGGTGGAAACATTCGTGCCGCCGGTTGTATTGACTGCCACGGGCAGCACGATATTATTGGACCCGAAAGACCTAGCTCAATGGTGTATAAACTAAATATTCCTACAACCTGCGGGAGATGTCATCAAAAAATTGCATCGGATTATAAAGAGAGTATTCACGGTCAGCTCATTAAACAGGGTAATATGGATGCACCGGTTTGTACCGATTGCCACGGGGAACATAATATTCTTAACCCCAACAATCCGGAATCGCCGGTAGCGTTTAGCAATGTTTCAGAAAAAGTTTGCGCCCCCTGCCACAGTTCCGTAAAACTGGCTGCTAAATATGAGCTTGACGCAAATCGTTTTAAAACATTCAGTGCAAGCTACCACGGGCTGGCATTAAGAGGTGGTTCTGCTCAGGTTGCTAATTGCGCAAGCTGCCACGGTGTTCATAATATAAAACCATCAAGCGATTCTACGTCAACAATTAATAAAGCAAACCTTGCAAAAACTTGCGGTACTTGCCATCCAGGGGCAAACCAAAATTTTACAATCGGCAGAATACATGTTGATGTTAGAGCCGAAAAAGATGAGCCGATTTTGTATTGGGTATCTACTACCTATATTTTCCTTATAATTTTAACTATTGGAGCAATGTTCTTACACAACCTCCTCGATTTCTTCCGTAAGGCAAAAATTCATAAAATGAAACAGCGAGGTTTATTAAAATATGAACCACACGGACACTCATTATACCTGAGGATGACGCTTAACGAAAGAATACAGCATGCCACAATGGCTTTAAGTTTTATTGTGTTGGTTATTACAGGCTTTATGCTTCGTTACCCGGATTCATGGTGGGTAAGCCATATTCGCGACTTAAGTCAGGATACATTTGAATTTAGAAGCATTATACACAGAGTGGCGGCCGTAATAATGGTTGCTGTAAGTTTGTTCCATATATATTATTTAAGTTTTACTGCCCGCGGCAGAAGACTTGTGTTCGATTTATTACCCCGTTTTCAAGATTTATTAGACGCTATCGGAGTTGCAAAGTTTAACCTGGGAATTTCGAAAGAAAAACCAAAACTCGACCGCTTTAGCTACGTGGAAAAAGCAGAGTACTGGGCTCTTGTTTGGGGAACAATGGTAATGACTATTACCGGATTTATCCTCTGGTTCGATAATACATTCATCGGCATTTTAACAAAACTCGGTTGGGATGTTGCCCGTACAATTCATTATTATGAAGCATGGCTTGCCTGGACTGCGATTGTGGTTTGGCATTTCTACTTTATTATTTTTAATCCGGACATCTACCCGATGAATCTTGCCTGGCTAAAAGGTACAATTTCCGAAGAAGAGATGGCTGATGAGCATCCGTTAGAACTTGAAAGATTAAGAAAAAAAGAAATTTCTGAAGATTCTTCGAAAAATTAATTAGAAAATAAATTAATGGTAAAAAAAAATCTTTTTAAAAAACTTAACAATAATCAACTATTAAGAAGCGACAAGGGATTGCAATTTTCTTTTAGCATTAATCGGGGTTATCTTTTTTATGCTCTCTTAGTTTTTTTATTTTGGGGTATTCCGAATATGGCAGTCGCCCAGGACAATAGCGACTGCTTTGGTTGCCACGACGATGAAACCCTCACCGGAACAAAAAGCGGTAGAACCATTTCTGTTTATGTAAGCGAAGCAAAATTCACTCAATATGTACACGGGCAAGTTCCCTGTATTGGTTGTCATGTTGATCTAAAGGATGCCGAGTTCCCGCATGAGGAAGATCTACAGTCTGCAAAGTGCGGAGGATGTCATCAAAACGAACAAGAAGAACACGCAAAATCATTACACGGTAAAGCGTTAGCGCGTGGCGATAATTTAGCCCCGACATGTAAAACATGCCACGGCAGCCACGATATCCTTCCCGTAAGTGATCCCAAATCTTCCGTCTACCCCATGAAAATTCCCTTCCTCTGTGGAAGATGCCATCAAGAAGGAACTAAAGTTCAACGTCAAAGAACTATTCATCAAGACCATATTGTTGAAAATTTTTCGGAGAGTATTCATGGTCAGGGTTTACTAAAGAAAGGATTGATTGTTGCTCCGAACTGTGCTTCTTGCCATACGCCGCATTCTATTTTACCGCACACCGATGCGGCATCTTCAATTTCCAAAAAAAATATTGCTGCTACCTGCACAAAGTGCCATGTGATGATTGAAGCAGTTCATCGAAAAATAATAAAAGGCGAATTGTGGGAGAAAAAATCGCGCGTGCTGCCTGCATGTATCGATTGTCATCAGCCGCACAAAATTAGAAATGTTTTTTACGATTTGGGTATGGCTAACAAAGACTGTATGAGCTGCCATCAAATGGAAAGTATAAAATCATCAAAAGATGGGCATTCGCTTTATGTAGATATTAATGTGTATGAAAAATCAATTCATAATAAAACTGCGTGCAGCCAATGCCATTCTGAAGTAAATGCATCGAGTGTTCGTCCTTGTGAAGCAATAACACACAAAGTTGATTGCGCCTCGTGCCATGCAAGCGTGGGTGATGAATACAAACAAAGTACACATGGAAAACTTGTTGCCCTGAAAGATCCTAACGCGCCAACTTGCTCTGAGTGTCATGGAACCCATGAAGTTTTAGCAAAGAAGGACCCAACTTCACCAATTTTCCCGATTAATATACCCAAATTGTGCGCAACCTGTCACCGCGAAGGGGAACAGGCGGCTGTGCGTTATAAAGGAACAGAACACCAAATTATTGAGGGTTATACTGAAAGTATACACGGCAAAGGATTGATGAAAAGCGGGCTTACGGTTACTGCAACATGTACTGCCTGCCATACAGCCCATAGAGAACTTCCTCATACGGATCCAAATTCCAGTGTCAATCCGAAAAATGTTGAAGCCACATGCGGTGCATGTCATCATGGAATCCAGGAACAATTTGAAAAAAGTATTCATTCTTCAAAAATTTCCGAGTCTAAAAATCTACCCTCATGCATCGACTGTCATAGCTCGCATACAATAAAAAGAGCTGACTCGGAAGGTTTTAAACTTCATATAATGGATCAGTGCGGCAGGTGCCATGTTGAAATTGCAAAAACATATTTTGATACCTACCATGGTAAAGTTTCGCAGTTAGGTTATACAAAAACTGCAAAATGTTACGATTGCCATGGAGCGCATGATATTCTGTCTCCTTCAAATCCAAAATCTCATTTGAGCAGGCAAAATGTTTTGAAGACATGCCAGAAGTGTCATGAAGGTGCAACCAGTAAATTCGCCGGATATTTTACACACGCTACACATCACGATCCGGTTAAATATCCTGTTTTATTCTGGACATTCTGGGGAATGACCGGTTTGCTTATCGGCACATTTTTTATAGCCGGTTTGCACACTTTACTTTGGCTGCCGCGTTCTTTAAAATGGAAAAGAGAATTAGCAAAAAGAATTAGAGAAAAAGAAACCTTAGAAAATAAGAGCGAAAATGGAAACAAAGATTAAAGTCGAAGAACAAGTATTACGGTTCTCACGCCTCAACAGAGGGCTTCATATTTTAATGATTATTAGTTTCATTAGTTTATCCTTAACAGGTATGTCGCTCAAATTTTCATACACAAGCTGGGCGGTAACGCTTTCTCATTTTTTCGGAGGTTTCGAAGCGGCGGGTTCAATTCACCGTTTTGCCGCGTTTGTTATGCTTTCCGTTTTTATTACACATATTATTGACCTTACAAGAATTAAAAGAAAAGAAGCTGGCACCTGGAAAAATTTGATTTTCGGAAAAGATTCTCTTCTTTTTAATAAGAAAGACCTTGAAGATTTTATAGGTTCGATGAAATGGTTTCTCGGCAAGGGGGAGCGCCCTGATTACGGACACTGGACTTACTGGGAAAAGTTTGATTACTTCGCAGTTTTTTGGGGAATATTTGTTATCGGTTCGACAGGCTTAACTCTCTGGTTTCCGGAATTTTTTACACGCTTTATACCGGGTTGGGCAATTAATGTTGCAACCATCATCCACAGCGATGAAGCGTTACTTGCGACAGGTTTTATTTTTACAATTCACTTTTTTAATACACATCTTCGTCCCGAAAAATTTCCGATGGATATTGTTATATTTACCGGACGAATGCCCTTAGAGGAATTTAAACTCGACAGACCGGAAGAATATAAAAAATTAGTTGAAAATGGCGAATTGGAAAACTATCTTGTTGAGGCTTATCAACCGATAGTAATTAGGGGGATTAAGGTTTTCGGCTGGACCGCTCTGTCTCTGGGATTCTTTATAGTTATTTGGATAATTTACGCGATGATTTTCTCTTATAGGTAAGTCTTTTTTAATTTTAGGATAAACATGAAACGGAAATACCCGGATTCTTTTTACAACCCGATTACTCTCGCCGGCGCTGCAATAGCGGCTATTAGTTTTGGGTTAATTATTTTTTTAATAGTATTAGAAGCCTTCGACAGCAACCCTAAACCATACATGGGAATAATTGCATTTGTTGTACTCCCTGCATTTTTATTGTTTGGTATTGCGTTGGGCGCCTGGGGCATCTTAAAAGAAAGACGACTTCTAGCTTCCGGTAGAGAAGCAAGACATTTTCCGGTTATTGATTTAAATATTCCTTCGCACCGTTTTTCAGCAGCAATTATTACAGTCGGTACAATTCTGCTTTTAGTTTTTTCTGCCTTTGGAAGTTTTAAAGCTTACGAGTATACAGATTCTGATGAATTTTGCGGTACTATATGCCATAAGGTTATGGAACCGGAGTACACGGCATATCAAACTTCTCCGCACGCTAAAGTAGGATGCGTAAAATGTCATATTGGTCCCGGAGCTGACTGGTTTGTACGCGCAAAAATTTCCGGAGCTTATCAGGTTTATTCGGTAATATTCAACAAGTTTTCACGTCCTATTCCTACTCCGGTAGAAAACTTACGCCCTGCACAAGGAACTTGCGAGCAATGCCATTGGCCAAAACATTTTTACGGTGAGAAAAAAATAACTAATTACTATTACGCATCAAACGAAGCAAACACTCCCTGGTCGATGACATTAGTAATGAAAATTGGCGGCGGACACGATGAAACCGGCGTTACAACCGGTATACACTGGCATATGAATATAAATAACGAAATTACCTACACAAGCCTTGATAAATCGAGAATGGTGATTCCGTTTGTACGCGCTGTAAGCCGTGATGGGAAAGTAACAGAGTACCGTACAACCGATACTAAAGTTACCGATAAGATGATAGCAGAAGGTATTAAAAGAAAGATGGATTGTATAGACTGCCACAACCGTCCTTCTCACATCTATCATAACCCAGCAACTTCCGTAAATAATTTTATGTCAATTAACGAAATTGATCCTCAACTGCCTTATATAAAGAGTACAGCCGTTAACGCTCTTGAAAAAAATTATACTACAAAAGAAATTGCGTTAGATAGCATCAACTTTTTTATTAATAATTTTTACGAAGCAAACTATCCTGAAGTTGAAAAAACAAAAAAGAGGAGTATACAGCAGGCTATAAAAACTGTTCAAAAAATATATAAACGGAATTATTTTCCTTACATGAATGCAAACTGGCGCGCCTTCCCTAACCAGATTGGTCATATGTATGCGCCCGGTTGTTTCAGATGCCATGACGGTAAACACGTTAGCAAGGAAGGGAAAGTGATTTCGCATGATTGTAATGTTTGCCATACTTTAATTGCGCAGGAATTTTCGGATAAAAGTATTGAGTTTTCGCTAAAAGGAATTGAATACAAACATCCGATTGATATTGGAGACAGTTGGAAAACCACACCATGTTATGTTTGTCATTCTGAAAAATAAATTCAAAAAGCCTTCATAAAAAACGTGAAGGCTTTATTTATATTTTTTATTAGAACTTTATATAAAAAAAGTTCATTGCCTTTAATTTTTCACCCGTTCCCCTTCAACTCATGCTGCTAAATTTTCATCTTCTGTTTTGCAGATAATTTTTTGCGGAAAATCAGGTTGTTTGTTTTCAAAAATTCTAATTACCAATCTTAATGCAATATTTCTTTTAGTTTGTCGTAACCGCTTTTACTTACCGGGAGTTGTGTTTTGTTTTTTAATGTAACACGATACGTTTCTTTTTCAAATAATTCCAAATTTTTTATGCTTCCTACAGCGGCAATGTATGAACGATGAATTCTTATAAACTCATCCGGGTTTAAATGATTTTCGAAATACTTCATGGTTTTTTGTTTTAAATGATTTCCCTCACTGGAGTATATTTTAACATAGTCATCCTGGGCTTCGATATAACTAACTGCATCAACCGGTATTATAAATATTTTTGAGCCGTCTTTAATAACTATACGCTCAAGATATTCGCTTTGTTTTTCTTTTTCGGCAATTAAGTTTTTTATTAAAGATGATCGTGTCGATTTATCTTTAAGGTGTATTAGCGCTTTTTTTAAGGCTTCATCAAACCTGTCTTTTGAAAAAGGTTTGAGGAGATAATCGGCAGCATTAACTTCAAAAGCTTTTAACGCAAACTGGTCGTACGCGGTAGTAAAAATAATTACAGGGGGTTCATCAATAAGTTCGAGCATTTCAAAACCCGTAATTTTGGGCATTTGAATATCGAGAAAGATTAAGTCGGGTTTAAATTCGTTTATTTTTTTTAGTCCCTCAAAACCATTAGAACACTCGGCAGCTATATTTATAGCCGGGTAACTACTCAAAAAACTTTTTACTATCTCCCGTCCGAGTTTTTCATCGTCAATTATAATTGTGCTAATATTGTCAGGCATAGAGTAATGAATACTATTTTATATTACCGCTAATATAATCACAATAATTATTTTTCTCGCATAGTTAATTATTTTTTTATTTGAAGAATTGAGATTGGCGCCAAAAACATTTTATCGCGGAATAAAAAGAATAACCCGGAAAACATTATTCACTGTTTCAATTTTCATAAGATTTGCTCTTCCGTAAATTAGGGCAAGCCGGTCACCTATATTCTTTAAGCCTATGCCGGCGCCCTTTTTCTTTAATCCTGATTCTTCAAAATTGTTTTCGAGCGTTATTTTCAAAAATTCATTTTCGGGTGAACATTTTAGAATAAGCGTTACCGGCTCTATAGCTTCATACACTGCGTGCTTTATCGCGTTTTCAAATAATGGCTGTAAAATCATATTAGGAACAGGAAAATCGAGACAAACATCATTCAGTTCTTCTTTAAACTCAAACTTGTCCTCAAATCTAATTTTTTCAATTTCGAGGTATAGTTTTATGTTGGTAAGTTCTTCGCGCAGTTTCGTTTTTTGTTTATCGTTGTTTGCCAGCGTGTAGCGTAAAAAATCGGCGAGCTTTAATATCATGCTTCGCGCGCGTTCAGGGTCTATAGATGTTAATGCGCTCATTGAATTTAGGCTGTTAAAAATAAAATGAGGATTAATTTGAAACTTTAGTGATTTTAGCTCGGCTTGCGATACTAAATTTTTTAGTATCGTTTCTTTTACTTCCCTCTCGCGAAAACCGGTGTAATAAATTGTCATATAATAAAACGACACTATTAAAAAATAGAACATCGCTCCAATTAACGACCTCCACGCAAGCATATCAGTAGTTTCGAAATTTTCAAGATGGAAATAAGAAAGTACTAATGTTAAGGAAAAATGTCCTAAACTTATCCAAATTGCCGTGGTAAGTAAAGCGCCTATTACATGAGCAATAATTATTTTAGTAAGAGAATTATCTTCAATAGAAATAAACCGTGCGGGATACCAAAACCCGAGCCCCATACCAAAAAGCAAATAATTATATACAAGTCCATCTAAGAGAGCCGCACTAAAACGGATGCCCGAAGAAAATTGAAGAAAAAAAACATAGATAGATGTAATAACCAATGAAAAAAATATATATAAACTTATACTTTTACTGTTTTTTAGTATGGGGTTAGAATACATTTATAAACCAGTTAAAAAATTGACTTTACTTCGCCGCCGCCGAATATTGCGGTACCTTTAATAACAAGTGTTTTTGATAAATCAATTGATGCGCCCGGTTCGCGGCGTACTTTATTTCCGAAACCTCCGAATATGGGGGTAACGCTTATTTGTATGTTCCAGTCGCGCGGAACAATTATCGTTGTTCCGCCGAACATTGCAAGTACATCAATTATCGCTGTTCCGTCTGCTATTTCTGCATGGGTTAAATCTATTTCCGAACCGCCGAATATAGAGGTAATATTTCCGCCTTTAAAATTCTTAGAGTTTACAATTCTGTTGCTGCCGCCAAAAATACTTGTGTCGTCAAAATAATCATCGCTGCTGTAACCGCTTAAAACTCTTTCTTCGGTAGTTGTTTCATTACGATGTTTGAAAATAATGTAAATACCAAGAGCTATAATTGCTGCTGGAAAAACTAAACTGCCGTTTATATGTACGCCCGGGAAAAAATCATCAATAAGGAAAAATCCACCGAATGCCATAAAAATAATTCCCAGTGTTCTATTTCTGCCGTTAACAAGCATTATCAGCCCAATTACAAATAAAATAAAAGGGAATGAAAATACATGAACCGAAAACACATTGAGTGTATTTAATAAAAATATAATTCCGACAATAATTAGCAGTGTGCCGAAAAAGTATCTGTTTTGACTGCCGTCTGCGCGCGCCATAATTTACTCCTTTAAATAAGTGTTAAATTTCTAATGCTAACCTAATAAACCGGAACAGGTGGTAAAATAAGAAATCGGTGAATACCGGATAAATATCGGTGAATTTTTTCATCCAAAATAAAAACGATGATAAATATGTTATTATTTAACAAAGCTTATTATAATGAAGAACAATAGTACGGTTTTTCTTGCGTCTCTAAACTGCAACCGTTATTTTTCACTTCGAAAATCTTATAGAAGATGGAGGACAAAATGAAAAAAATATTTGCAATTGTTTTTTTAATTCCGCTTCTCGTTTTTGCCCAGGAAAAACGTGCGATAAATTATGATGACCTTTGGGGTATGCAAAGAATCGGAACGTTCGATATTAGCCCTGACGGCAGTACAATTGCGTTTTCGGTTACCAATTACAGTATGGATTTAAATAAAGGCAACTCGGATATCTATCTTATAAATTCCGATGGTAGTAATCTCCGCCCGCTAAAAGAAAGTGAAAAGAGCGAGTCGTCACCAAAATTTTCGCCCGACGGAGAAACAATTGCTTATTCTCTCGGCGGACAAATTTGGTCTTGTGATCTTGACGGTTCCGGTGATAAACAATTAACCGATATATACTCAAGCGCATCCGGTTTTGAGTTCTCCTCTGACGGCACAAAAATTTTGTTTGTCTCCAGCGTATATCCCGATTGTGTTTCAGAAGAATGTAATAAAACCCGTGATGAACAAAAAGAAAACAGCAAAGTAAAGGCAAGCATTTTTACCGAATTAATGTACCGTCACTGGGATGAATGGCGGGGCGATAAACGCAGTCATCTTTTTCTTCTTGATGTAAAAAGCGGTGAATTTACTGATCTGACTTTAATGAGTAAATATGATGTGCCGCCGATTGCCCTCGGCAGTAGTAATGATTACAACTTTTCACCGGATGGAAAAGAAGTTGTATTTACGATGAATGAATCTGATTTTTTGGCGACGAGCACAAATAACGATATTTTTATCATCAACCTTGAGGATGTAAAAAAAGGATTGCCGACAGCATACTCAAAAATTTCTAAGAGCGAAGGAAATGATAATCAGCCTGTCTATTCGCCGGATGGGAAATATATTGCGTTTGTTTCGATGGAGCGCGCAGGCTTTGAGGCGGATAAACAAAACATCTTCTTATATAATAGAACAGACGGATCACTAAATAATATTACAAAAGACTTCAACTTGTCGGTTGGTGAATTTATCTGGAGTAAAGATGCTAAAAATATCTACTTTGTAAGTTCAAATACCGTTTACGAATCAATTTTTAAAATTGATATTGAAACAGGTAAAGTTTTAACATTGGTTGAAGAACACGGAAACAGTTCAATTGCTTTGTCTCCCGATGGCAATGAGCTTTACTTCAAGCAGCAGCGGACAAATATGCCGCATGAAATTTTTAAAATTTCGCTTGATAATAAAAATCTTTCTCAAATTACAAAACTAAATGAAAAGCGTCTTGCCCGGTTGGATACGAATCCGATAGAGACTTTCTGGAGCGAGGGCGCCGGCGGCGCAAAAGTGCAGTCCATAATTGTTAAACCTCCGTTTTTCGATCCGAATAAAAAATATCCGATGATGTTCTTAATTCATGGTGGACCGCAGGGGCACTGGATGGATGATTTTCATTACCGCTGGAATTTACAGATGTTTGCGGCGCCGGGTTATGTTGTGGTTGCACCCAACCCCCGTGGAAGCGTCGGTTACGGTCAGCAGTTCACAGATGAAATATCGGGTGACTGGGGCGGGAAACCTTACGAAGATTTGATGAAAGCATACGATTATGCAGTTGCAAATTTCGATTTTATCGATAAAAATAATACATTTGCTGCGGGCGCTTCGTACGGCGGCTACATGATAAACTGGCTTGCAACACAAACCGATAGGTTTAATGCGCTCGTTTGTCATGATGGTGTTTTTAATCTTGAAAGTATGTACGGCACAACCGAAGAGTTGTGGTTTCCGGAATGGGAAAACGGAGGCACGCCGTGGCAAAACCGCGCGTTGCACCAAAAGTGGTCGCCGCATCAATATGTGCAGAATATAAAAACACCGATGCTTGTTATTCACGGGGCACACGATTTCAGAGTTCCTGAAGAACAAGCTTTTCAGCTATTTACATCTCTTCAAAGATTAGGTGTAGAGAGTAAATTTTTGTACTTCCCCGACGAGACGCATTTTGTTACCAAACCACAAAATTCGCGTTTATGGTGGCGGACAGTTTACGATTGGTTTGATAAACATTATAAGAGGTAGTTTATGGAAAACAAAGATCTGAACGAAATTCTAGAAAAAGAAGAATTGAATTTCGATGAACTCGACTTCGGCGGGCAAAAAGAGACTGAACAAAAAATTGAATATGTTGAGGGGAACCTCTGGACAAAGTTAGAGAAAGTCGGCAAAAAAATTTCCTTTGCCAAAGATATAATGGCTTTGTTCAATTATATGCGCGATGTTAATGTATCATGGCATCGTAAAGCAATTATCGTTGCTGCCTTGGTTTACTTTATCTCCCCCATCGATTCTATACCGGATATTGCTCCCTTGATTGGCTACCTTGACGATCTGGGCGTTATTACCGCGTTGTTAAAATATCTCGGAAGCGAGCTTATTCCTTATTATGACTCGAACTATAGGGGATAATATTTATTTCAATTTTTTTGTTGAGACAGGTTTTTCCCTGTCTCATTTTTTTTGAAGGTTAACGATGAATTATACTTTAAATAAAAGCGAAATACTATTCAGGGGAAAAGTCTTTGATCTTCAGGTAGATGAAATAATTTACGACAGCGGGAATAAAGGAATTAGAGAGGTTGCAATTCATTCGGGCGGTTCGGTTGTTGTTCCGGTTACAGATGATGGTAAGATTGTACTTGTAAAACAATTTCGTTATCCGTTTCTTAAATATATGTTTGAGATGCCTGCTGGTAAACTTGATAAAGGAGAAGACCCTTACATCTGCGCTGTGCGAGAGTTGGAAGAAGAAACAGGTTATAAAGCTGAAAGTGTAAAAAAACTCGGAGCAATTGCCACAACACCGGGCTTCTGTACGGAAATTCTTCATCTATACATTGCAACAGGCTTAACTTCCGGCAAGCATAATCGCGAAGAAGGTGAACAAACAATGGAAGTTTTTGAATACACTTTTAAAGAAGTTGAGGACTTAATTGCCGGCGGCGAGTTATACGATGCAAAATCTATTTGTGCTTTCCATATGGCGATGAGTAAACTTAAATAGTTTTATTATCATAAATATTCAAAATAAATATTGTTGAATTGTTAAATAGTTGGGATGATTTTCTTCGAAAAAACAATAAAACTATTTAACAATTTAACAAGTTTATTAAATGCTGATGATATGCAAATTGATTAACAATTTTTATTGTAAAAAGTGATACGGTACTAATGATCATCTTTGATAATACAATTCAAAAAAGCTAAATTAGTTCATGTTAAAATAATGTAGGTTTATGCTAAAATCGTTAGAGGTAAAAGATTACGCTCTCATTGAACATATTAATGTTCAGTTTGGGCAGGGATTAAATATTATTACAGGCGAAACAGGTGCGGGCAAATCTATCTTAATTGACGCTATGAGCCTTCTGCTTGGTGAGCGCGCCTCTACAGAAGTGGTTAGAAAAGGCGCCGCAAAATCTGTAGTTGAGGGAATTTTTGAAGCATCGACGAATAAAAAAGTTGAAACCCTTCTTAAAGAAAATGATATTGAGTTTTTCCCCGAGTTGATCATCAGAAGAGAAATTTCTTTAAAAGGGGCTAACCGCTGTTTTATAAACGATACCCCGGTGCCTCTTACTGTAGTAAAAGAAATAGGAAATTTTTTAGTTGATTTGCACGGACAGCATGAACATCAATCATTGCTGCGAACTGAGATGCATATTGATTTTCTTGACGAATTCGGCGATGTAGAAAGTTTGCTTGATGAATACAATAAATATTATTCAGGATTAAATAGTAAACTGCGCGAGTTAAAAGAACTAAAAGAAAAGGAACTTTCGTTAAAAGAAAAAAAAGAATTTTATTCTTTCCAGATAAAAGAGATTGACGCCGTATCACCCGAACACGGCGAGGAGCAAAGGTTGATTGAAGAACTAAATATTCTTGAAAATTCCGAGAAGTTATTAGAATCCACTTCAAACATTTATCAAACATTATTCGATTCCGAAGATTCTGTTTATGACTCACTCGTAAAGGTTAAAAATGAAATTGAAGGACTCGTAAAAATCGATAAGTCGTTTAATGAAACCTCCGATGAGTTTACCACAGCATTAACTCTGCTAAATGATATTGCGGAGTTTATACGGGGTTATAATTCCAAAATAGACCTCGATCCCGAACATCTCGAAAAAATGCGCCAAAGATTGGGGACGTTAAATCTTCTAAAAAAAAAATACGGCGGTCCAATTGAAAAAATTATTGAGTACAGAAAAAAAATTGGTAATGAATTTGAGATAGCTTCAAACTATGCCGAAATTATAAAAAAGAATGAAGATGAGATTATTATACTTAGAAAGCAGTGCGGCAGCGCTGCGGAAAAACTTTCACTCAAAAGAAAAGAAACAGCGAAAAAAATATCGAGTGAAGTAAAAGCGGTGCTCGCGAGTCTCGGAATTCCTGATGCTTTGTTTGAAGTTAAAATTGCTAATATCCCGGCGGATGCAAACAGTCAGTACTCCATAATAATAGCAGATAAAAACTACCGGTACAGCAGCACCGGTTACGATAATGTTGAGTTTTTTATTTCTACAAATATTGGCGAAGAAACAAAACCACTTGCAAAGGTAGCGTCCGGCGGTGAAATTTCAAGAATTATGCTTTCGTTAAAAACTATCCTTGCTAAAAATGACAAACTTCCCCTTTTAATTTTTGATGAGATAGATACGGGTGTCAGCGGGCGTGTTGCTCTAAAAGTTGGTAACGCATTAAAATCACTCGCATCGTTTCACCAGATAGTTGCAATAACACACCTGCCTCAAATAGCCGGTTTAGCCGACTCTCATTTTATGGTTGAGAAAAATACTGTTGATGATAGAGTTGTCAGCAGAATAAACAAATTAACAGATAGCGAACGTGTTCGTGAAGTTGCTAAACTAATGAGCGGCGAAGAAGTTACCGAAGCAAGTTTAAAAGGCGCAAGAGAACTTATGAATGTAAAATAGTTTTGTCTCTCCGTTCCGACTTCCAAATATACATTTGTGTCGTGATGGAGCAACAATAAATTTTATGGTATTAAAATGTCATCCTTTTACCGAATATTAGACCTCAAAGCTGGCATTGTCTTTGCAAAGCCGGAATAAGTTAAACAAATAAATAGGTGCTATATGAAAAAAACTCTGCGATTCTTTTTTGTTTTCTTACTGGTTGTTTTTACTTCCGGTACAATTTTCGCTCAACAGGATGATCTTGGCGTGCTTCTCTCCAAGATGTCTCAAGATGCGGTAACGGCTTATACACGTCCGGTTATCTCCGGCTTCGGCTCCAACTTAAATACCGGATGGGTTGCAAAAGCTCCTTCTGCTTCAAAATTCGATTTTCATCTCGATATAAAATTCCTCGGTATGGGCTCGTTTTTTGGATCTGCCGATAAAACATTCGCAACAACCGGTATGTTTCGTTTTACATCCGGGCAGGCAGATCAAATTCTTGCAGCCTCCGGAATCTCAACATCAAATTTTAATTACAACAATTATAAAAGTGTTTTGCTCAATACCGATTGGACAGTTAATATGAGCGGTCCGACAATAATTGGTAAAGAAAGTGAAACATTAAACGTTGACTTCCTTGGAACAGTAATAAACGGGCAGACAATTCAGGCAACAAGTTTTTCGGTAAACGGCGTTAGCGGTTTCTTAAAAGATCTTTCTGTTATGCCTCTGGCAGCCTTCCAGGTTACGGGTGGTACGTTTTATGGTACAGATGTTTCCGTAAGATTTTTACCCAGCATTCCGCTTGGCGATCTTGGAAAGTTTAGTTTTTTCGGTATCGGCTTTGTTCACAACCCGGGCGTTTGGTTAAAAAATCCTCTTCCGCTTGATGTGGGCGTAGGATTTTTTACGCAGACAATGAAAGTTGGAGATATTTTTTCAAGTACGGCAAACCAATTCGGACTTTATGCAAGCAAAACTTTCGGTGCCGGTGTTTCAGTTACACCTTATGCGGGTTTAACTGTCGAATCATCAACTACAACTTTGAAATATTCGTATGAATATGATACACCCGCCGGTCATCAAAAAACCGAATTGAAGTTTGATCTTGAAGGTGACAATGGTGTTGGTTTTACTGTCGGCGCGGCATTTAACCTCGCGATAGTTAGTCTTAATATCGATTATAAACTTGCCAAAACAAATACGGTTTCAGCAGCGCTGGTTTTTGGTTTTTAATTTTTTTTGAGGGCGGAATACAGGATGATGTTGTTTGATGAGTGATGGATCGGCAGACTAAAAACTCTTTCCGCCCTCATTTAATTTTTCCTCAATCCGAAATAGATAATAAAAAGCGGATGTTATAGAACATCCGCTTTTTATATAGTGCCCCTTAATCATTTTTTTTTTATTTTAATCGGGTTACAAAAACTAATTAAAATGAAAAAAGATTCAGCGTTATATATACATATTCCCTTCTGCAATCATAAATGTATCTACTGCGATTTTTATTCGATTATAACCTCGGATAATATTGCGCCGTTTATTGAGGCTGTAAAAAAAGAAATTGAAAATTATTCAAAACTGTATTCGTCGGGAAGAAGTTTTTCTTCAATATTTTTCGGCGGCGGCACACCTTCTCTACTTGATGTTAAAAATATACAAAGTATCATCGAATCGTTAAAAAACAATTTTGATGTTGAGGACGATGCCGAAATTACTCTCGAAACAAACCCGGGTACCGTTAATATTAAAAAGCTTAAATATTTTAAAGAGATAGGCATCAACCGAATTTCTGCCGGCGTGCAATCATTTCATGAGGATGATCTGAAATTTTTAACACGCATACACAACCGCCGGACAGCAATTGAAACAGTATACAATGTTATTGAGTCTGGCATAGATAATTTAAACATCGATTTGATTTTTAACCTTCCCGGACAAACAAAAAAGCGCTGGCTTCAAAATCTTGATCAGGCTGTAAAGCTTCCCGTAAAACATATTTCGGCTTACAGTTTAATTCTTGAACGCGGGACGATATTAAATAAAATGGTGCTCGATGGTAAAGTAAAAATACAGGATGAAGATTATGATGCAGAGCTATACCAAATTACAATTGATTTTTTTGAACAGCATGGATTCATGCAGTATGAAGTATCTAACTTTGCAAAACCGGGTTTCGAATGCAGACACAACAATGCTTACTGGCAATACCACGAATACATAAGCTTTGGGCCTTCGGTGCATTCTTTTGTAGAGAATAAACGATGGTGGAATTTTTCAAGCTTAAAAAAATATATAAACGAAATTGATAAAAGCGGAAATGCCCGCGCCGGTTATGAAGAAATAAGCTATGAACAAAAACGTGATGAATATATTATGCTTGCATTACGCAGCAGCGGAATTAATATAAACAAAATGAAAAAAATATTCGGAGATGGGTGGTTAAACGACAAAAATTGTTATATTAAAACGCTGGCGGATGAAAATTTTTTAGTATACAATGAAGATAGAATTAAGTTGACAAAAAAAGGATACGCTGTTTGTGATGAAATTTTAAGTAAGATTCTCTAACTCCCGCCCGTTGTTTCTTAAATAAAAATCTGGTTGTCATGTTAAAAATAAAACTCCACTGGCAAATTTTGATTGCCTTAGTCTTATCTATTTTATTCGGTTTTTTCTTCCCCCAATATATTGAATATGTTTCCTGGCTCGGCGATTTATTCCTCCGCGCCTTAAAGATGATAATTGTTCCTCTTATTCTTACTTCAATTGTCTCAGGCGTAAGTAACATAGGCGATGCGCAAAATCTTGGCAAGCTTGGTTTAAAAACTATTTTGTATTACATCTCTACAAGTCTCGCCGCAATATTAGTTGGTTTAACTTTTGTAAACCTTTTACAGCCCGGTGTGGGCGCCGATTTAAATTTTAATAAAAGTGTTTCAGAGCTTGGAATTGTTTCGGATAACCTCGGGAATATTCTCCTTCGCATGGTTCCGACAAATATCTTCGACGCGCTTGTTTCTGCAGATATGCTTGCTATTATTTTCTTTTCGATACTTATTGGATTTTTTATAACAAAAATTTCGGATGAGTATAAAAGTCCGCTAATAAATTTGTTTAACGGCGGTTTCGAACTGATGATGAAACTAACATCGTTTATTATAAAATTCACCCCCATCGGTATTTTCGGCATAGTTGCCGTTGTAGTAGCCGAAAATAGAAGTTCGCTGCCCGAGATTGCCGGGCGATTATCAATTTACATGGCGGCTGTGCTCGCAGGTTTAGTATTTCACGCGTTTATTACACTGCCGCTGTTTCTTCGGTTCGTAGGAAAGGTAAACCCTCTTGCGCACACTAAGGCAATGACGACTCCTCTGCTCACCGCTTTTTCTACATCGTCTTCATCGGCAACTTTGCCGTTAACGCTTGAGGCTGTTGAGCACAACTGCGGCGTATCGAATAAAATTACGAGTTTTATTTTACCTCTTGGCGCAACTGTAAATATGGACGGCACTGCTTTATACGAATGTGTAGCCGCGATGTTTATTGCTCAAGCTTACGGAATTGAACTTTCATTTATACAGCAGGCTGTTGTTGTGTTTACCGCGCTGCTCGCTTCAATCGGTGCGGCGGGCATACCGATGGCAGGGCTTGTAATGATTACTGTTATTTTATCCGCAGTAGGTTTGCCACTCGAGGGCGTGGGGTTAATTCTTGCGGTTGATAGAATTCTTGATATGTGCCGTACAACTGTAAATGTTTGGAGTGACTCGTGCGGCGCAGCAATAATTGCAAAAACCGAGGGTGAGCGGCTTCTTGTGGATGTTTAATAACCTAAATTCCAAACTAAGGGATACTATTTCATTAAAATATTTTATTTTTACACACGTTTATAATTATTCATTTTTGTGAGACCCGTTTTATGAAGCATCTTTTCTTTTTTCTCTTATTTATAGCATTAACTTTTTCCTTATCGGCACAAAACTATAAAAAAGTAAATATTCATCTTAATGATTCAAAAGATATTGAAACATTGATAAATGCCGGTCTTCAATTCGATCACTACTCTACAGCCAAAGACAATACTATTCAGGTTTTTGTTTCGGATGATGAGTTTGATGCTCTTCAAAAAACAGGATTTCAGTATGAGGTATTAATAGAAGATTGGTTCAGCTTTTATGAAAATATACCAAAGCTTAGCATAATCGAAAAACAAACCTCGCTGTTAAACAGCAAATCAGATTACAACGTTACGGGTTTCGGTTACGGCTCAATGGGAGGATATTACACATATTCGGAAATTGTAGCAAGCCTGGATTCGATGATTGCCCATTACCCGAATATTATTTCGCAAAAATATTCCATCGGAACCAGCCATGAAGGAAGAACATTGTGGGCAGTTAAAATTTCCGATAACCCGAACATACAAGAGAACGAACCCGCCACAGGTTTTGACGCGCTTGTTCATGCGCGTGAACCGCAGTCGATGGCGACCTTAATGTATTTTATGTGGTACCTTCTGGAAAATTACGGAACTGATCCTGTTGTAACTTATCTTGTTAATAACAGAGAGATATATTGTACCCCGGTTTTTAACCCTGACGGTTATGAGTACAACAGAACAACTTACCCGGGCGGCGGCGGAATGTGGCGTAAAAATCGCCGGAATAACGGCGGCTCCTACGGAGTTGATCTAAATCGTAACTTCTCATATATGTGGGGATATGATAATAGCGGTTCTAGCCCGACTCCTTCAAGCGAAACGTATCGAGGACCATCTGCTTTTTCTGAACCAGAAGCGCAGGCAGTTAGAGATCATATCATCGGTAAAGGAATTAAAACTTATTTTAATATGCATTCATACCAGGATGCAATTTTATATCCGTGGGGATATATCGATGCATACACTCCCGACTCGGTAACCTATAGAGAGTTTGCTTCCGATATGGCGGCACTTAACGGTTATTCTTACGGTAACAGTTCTGATATTCTCGGTTATCCAAGTAATGGAAGTGTTAGAGACTGGCTCTACGGTGAACAGGTTCTGAAAAATAAAATTTTTGGTTACACAATAGAAATAGGTAATTATTCTGACAATTTTTGGCCTCCGCAAAGTAGAATATTCCCGATTGCACAGCAGAATGTTCCCGTAAATTTGTACCAGGCATGGGTAGCAGGTGAATATGTTGCTCTTCAAAATCCTAATTTTCAACAGCAATATTTTAATCCGGGAGACAATGTTGATTTACTACCTGAGTTTCGAAATAAAGGATTGTCATCAGCACATAATTTGGATATTAATTTGTCATCGTTAAACCAGTATGCATCGGTCGTCGTCGGTACAGTTGCTTTCGACTCAATCGAAGCTAGAAGCTCCGAGCAGGTTGTTACACCTTTAACAATAGCAATTTCTTCAGCGGCGCCGGTTGAAGAAAAAATTAAACTTCTTTTTACTGTTTCAACTCAAGGTATAATTATGTCGACTGATACCGTGAGTTTTATCGTCGGCGTACCTACATATATGTTTATTGATACAACTAATAATCCTTTAACTAACTGGACAATTACAGCCGTGCCGTCTACACCGAAGTGGGACGCAACAACCACATCGTTTCATTCTACACCAAATAGTTATACTGATAGCAAGGACGGCAATTATTCTGCCAACGCTACGGTTACAATGCAGCTAATCAATCCTATTGATTTATCAATGTATGCTAATCCTAAATTAACATTCTGGACAAAATATGAAATTGAAAGCAATTGGGATTACGGGCAGGTAGAAATTAGCACAAATAATGGTTCAACATGGTCACCGCTTCAAGGTTTATACACCGAACCGGGACAGGGCACATTCCAGCCTAACGGAGAACCTTTGTACGATGGCACAAAATCTTCATGGGTGCAGGAACGGATAAATCTTGAAAACCACACAAGCAGTCAGGTGAAAATAAAATTCGAGCTGAAAAGCGACGGCTCAATTCAGAAAGACGGCTGGTATGTTGATGATATCGGTATAATGGTTTATACAATTGTCCCTGTGGAGCTTCGTTCGTTTACTGCTGAAGCCTCGGACAATAAAATTATTTTAAATTGGCAAACAGTAACCGAGTTGAATAATTCTGGTTTTCAAGTAGAACGGCAATCGTCGGGTATTACTGATAGTCGCTGGAAAAATATTGGTTTTGTAAAAGGCAGCGGTAGTACAACCGAGCAGAACAGTTATACTTTTATTGATGATAATGTTGAACATGGTAAATACAGTTACAGGCTTAAGCAAGTTGATTACGACGGCACATACCGTATTTATGGGGCTGTTGAAGTTGATTACATCGGTGTATTAACCTATAAACTTGAACAAAATTACCCCAATCCGTTTAATCCAACAACAAAAATAAAATATTCAATTCCGCAAACCGGAATTGTAAAAATAATAGTTTATGATATTCTCGGCAGCGAAGTAAAGACACTCGTTAACGAATACAAAACCAAAGGACGTTATGAAGTAAACTTTGATGCAAGTAATCTTGCGAGTGGCGTCTATCTCTACCAATTACAGACACAAAACGAAGTTAAAATTACAAAGAAACTTTCACTACTAAAATAATGAAGCCATCCCGATTTTTCGGGGTGTTGGTAATTTACAATAATTTATCCGCCACGCGGAAAATATCCGGGCAAAAAGAATAGTGTTCTGTTGATGCCTTATAAAGAACCCCATCGGGGTTCCATTATGGTAGAAAAAAAATAATTGAGTCCGATCTCTGTAGGAGATCAATAAACGGTTTTAATTTTTTAGAAAAATAATTTTATTGTGCAGCTATAAAACACGCCGCCCCGCCGGAGCTTTGTTTGTGGGGTTTGCGTACAATAATTTATCCGCCACGCGGAAAAGCATACATGCTAAAGGGTAGTGGCGAAAACACCCGGGCAAAATCTACGTCCAACATTTTTTACAATTTCCTATCTAAACAAAAAAACATTTACGTCTTTCCGTTTTTTTTTTATAAATTTGTAACAACAATTTTACGGGAGCAGTTATGGTGCTAGACAACAAAAATATAAATTGTCATTTTCGGGGGAACGGTGGTAAAAAATTATAAAATAAAAGCCGCTGTTCCGGGTTACTTTTTTACGTTACAATTCTTAATTCTCTCTTTAAAGAAAAGGGTTTCTATTGTTATGCCTATCAACAAGATCATGCTATTTAGTTTTATATCTCTTCTATCTCTTTTGTCTGTTACATGTAAAAATGAAGTTACTGCAGTTGAAGATAACATTGAACCGGGAAGAAGGGATTATACCTGGACGGTGGATACACTCTTCTTGCCATTTAATTCTTTTACAGATATAACTGGAACATCTCCCACAGATGTGTGGACTTGTGGACCTGGTGGAGACCTTGATAAAACCTTTTATCACTATGATGGGCAAAGCTGGAAAACCGATTTAATATCAAGACCTTTTGCTCCTTATTCTGTTTCTAGTATTTCCGTAAATTCTGTTTGGAGTAGTGGTTTAGAGGGAAAAATTTGGCATTACAATGGAAATGGGTGGAGTGAACAATATAGGTTATTTACTAACGAGGATACATTAGTCGTTTTACAAGAAGTCCTCGCAATTTCGGAAACGGATATTTATTCAGTCGGACAATACTATATTGGTCCGGAAGATTATTGGGGAATCATTCTACATTATAACAATAACAAATGGCAAAATATAACGATTCCCAAAACCCGTGCCATTTTTGACGAAATCGGAAAAGACAAAAAAAATGGCAAGGTATATCTACGAGGGCTTACCCAACAAAATTTAAACGAAAATGACTATCAACTATATGAAATTAATAATACTACATTAACAGAAATAAAATCGGGTTCTCAAAACAAAGATGAATTTGGAAACGTCCTCAGATTAAATTCAAGAATATACTTTATAATTGGCTATGACCTATTTTGCTACAACGAGAATAATTTTATAAAAATCGGAAGACTTACTGATGACCCAAAATTTCTTCACGTTGGTTGGGGAAGAAATGAAAAAGATATTTTCCTTGGAATGAGAGATGGTATAGCTCATTATAATGGTGAAAATACTGTTTATCTATATCAATCGACTGAAAATATTTTTGTACGTGAGGGGATAATGTTTGATACAGAAGTTTTTTTCATTGGTAGAACAAACGGAAATAATTTAATGATACACGGTAAATTAAATGAACAATAAATGAGGAACAACAGCTAAATAAAATAATTTTAATTAACGAGAGACAGCGTTGGAGCGCCGTCCCCATTTAACGCAGAATGATTTAATACATTTAGAAAAAATAAACTAATTGAGTTCGATCTCTGTAGGAGATCAATAAAACGGTTTTAATTTTTTAGAAAAATAATTTTATTGTGCAGCTATAAAACACGCCGCCCCGCCGGAGCTTTGTTTGTGGGGTTTGCGTACAATAATTTATCCGCCACGCGGAAAAGCATACATGCTAAAGGGTAGTGGCGAAAACACCCGGGCAAAATCTACGTCCAACATTTTTTACAATTTCCTATCTAAACAAAAAAACATTTACGTCTTTCCGTTTTTTTTTATAAATTTCCATTAATCATTGGACTATAAAATTATGATTAAAGGGATAATAAATATTTTGCGGGTTACGGCAATGAATTTTTTGGATAATAACTATAGCGCCGTGCTTTACTTTTTTATATGCCGCATTTGCGGGGAACTTACCTTTGAGCAAGAATTAAGAATTAAGAATTAAAAATTAAAAAATATTAAATATTCTATTGAGTCTTACAGAACAATGGAGAGATTTAAAAAGAAGATTTAGTTATTCAAAATATAGAGTGACTTGAGTATTAAACCATTTTAAATTTTGCATTGACAGATTTAAAATTGTTGAACATTATTTTTGTTCAAAATTGGTCTTTCATATTTTAAATTATTTTATCCTTGAAACGCTGAAAATGAACTTGTAATTTCATCAATATTAATTTAAAGCAAACATAAGAAAGAAGGAAATATGTTTAGAGTGCCGCCTCGAATAAATAAAAAGCAGTGATGGGTCAACATCACTGCTCTACTTGCAAACTAAAAGGCAAGTTTGAATAATTCACTGATCATTCTGCCTTAAGTTTGTTTAATTAAATATAAGGAAATTTAAAAATGAAAAAAATTGTTTTATTAATAATTGTCCTAAATGTATTAGGTTTTTCTCAGGAAGAAAAAGGACAGAAATTAACAGAGGAATATTATACTGATATTGAACAGATGTACTCATCAGTGGCATATGACAAAATCAATTTTATACCAGACAGTGATTTATTACAAATAGCAAGGAAGAGGAATTATCTATACCAAAATTTCCCTAAACTCATTTATGAAAAACTATGGAGTTTCCACGGTAAAATAAATATTAAAAATTTACCTACTTTTGAAGAAGGATTAATGAAAGAAATTTCTCAAAGGTTTGGGAAGTATTATTATAGTTTTTTAGAGTATCCATACACTTTTCTAATAGAAATATTGGACAAAAAATTGGTGCAGTATGATTATGATCACCGCGGTTTTTTATCCAATAAAGCAGTTATCACTGCCAAAATACAAATTATTTTTAATGGAAAAATGTTTACAGTAGGGGAAAAGATTAGCTTCGATTGCTATCACGAGAAATTTTATGATTTCAAAGTTGGTGAATTATACTTTGTAGCTTTACGATATACACATACCCACGAAAAGAAATTAGATAATTTATATATGCCTATTATTGAACTTAAGGTAAAAGGTGAACTTTTATTAGATCCGAATCTTGCATTGTTGGATGCTAAGGAAAAAAATGCACATGAAGTAAAAGCTATTTATGATGAAATTAGTTTATTATTAATTAAAGGATATTAACATGAAATATTTTTTATTAATAATGAGTTCACTCTAAAAGTTTTGAAACGGTTACACCAGAGGCGTACAGGCATAACTGTAAAACGATTCACTATTTATTCCCATTAACCCACGGCTTTGGTCGCCATCCAGTTGGGGAAGCCGTAGGTTAATAACAACTTAATAAACCATCGAACCGTTTCAATGGTTTATACTCCTTGAACAATCCGTTAGCTAACGAATGAATTTAATACCTTTTTGAGCGGGCTTATAAATATTATTCAACTTCTGTCTTGGCAAATTACTTTTGTAAAATCATCTTTTGTGTCTGCATAAATCTTTTTCCGTTATGGTCAATTGCGCTCAAACAATAAAAATAAATACCCGAGGCAAACTTTGAAGCATTCCATTCAACCTGGTAAAAACCCGGCTCCTTTGTTTCGTTAACTAAGGCAGCTACTTCTTTTCCCAAAACATCGTAAATTTTTAATGTTACCAACCTCACCCCCGACCCCTCTCCTTGGAAAGGCGAGGGGAGAGTATATCGTATGCTGGTAGAAGGGTTAAATGGGTTCGGATAGTTTTGCAGAAGCATAAAATCATCGGGCGCGGTTTTATCTATTTGTGTTATCCCAACAACAACATCTTGTTTTTTTGCAAGCCGCAGCATCCCAAAATATATTCTTCCGTAGTTTGATGATGTTGCGTCGTTGGTCATCTGGAAACTGTCTATGCGATAACGCGTACCATCCAAAACACCGTTTCCCAAACCGCCCCATTCTCCAACAGTGGTCGGGTCATTCAATTTCCATTCTATCAGCTTCCAGCCGTACCAGTCAATCGTAGTCCAATTATTAACCTCATGATTCGGCCATGCGGTTGCGCTTCCTTCATCTAACGCAAAACGGAATTTGTTACCGCTGTTATCTCCGAATATGTATACCTGCAGAACGTATGAAGTATCAAACTCGACATTACGCGGAGCGCCGCCGGAAAGGTAGTTGCGTAATAAATGGGTTGGAGCTGATGGATCCCACTGATACTGAAGATATGCAGAACTCGCCGATGCGGCAGGGACAAAATAATTTGTAGCCCACCCGAAAGCTGAACCTGAATCTATTATTCCCACAGTTGAGCCGCTGTAGCCGGGTTGTTCCCAGCTTCCCTGAACAGCAAAATCATCAATAGTAAATTTTTGAGTGTACTCTTTTAATGATGCGGTAAAGCCAATTTCGTTTTCCTGCTCCATCGAATTTCCAAGTAAGTCGGTTACATTCTGGGTTAGGATTAGTTTGTAAGTTGCTCCCGCTTCAAGAGACTGCGGGGTTTTAACATTTAATATAGAGCGTCCGTTTACAGTTTTAAGATGAAAAGCTTTTGCTATAGGTTCGCTTCCCTTTTGCAAAATTACATTTGTATGATTTATTGTTGAAGGCGCAACTGCTTCTGTAAACAAAACACCAGGAATATCTTCAGGATCAAAATTTAATGAGTCTGTTATAAACACTGCTAAAACCCCGGGCCCCGTGTTGTCCTGTTCTTCAACAGAAAAATGAAGAATAAAAGGATCTCCCGGTACGCCGTCACCATTGCCGTCAATTATCTTTCCGTTTATGTCTTTTACAGATGTATCAAGCGTAACCGTATAATTGGTTGAGTATGCTAAATTACTCGCAGTGGAAAATGTAATTTTTTTATAACCATCAGACCATGTTCCACTTGAGAGTTCAACCGGTGGATTTATTTCTATTCCAACCGGGAATGAATTAACATCCATAGTTTTTGAAAAAGCAAAAGATAAAGATGAATTCGCGGATGCAGTATCGCCTTCGGCGGGATGTGTGGATAGAACAACAGGAGCAAAGGAAGGTATACTATCCGTTAGAACAATGTTCGACGGGAGCGATTCGTTCCAGTAACGGCTGCACATTGTAACAGTATATTTGTATTGCCCGTTAAAATCCTGCAGACCATCAAACTGCTGCGGAATTGTAAACTGCTGCTCATCAAACTTTACACTTATTATTTCATCCTGATCTGTGTTTACATTATCCCCTGTAAAACGATAAATTACAAACCATTGGTTTTTATTTAACCCTGCCGGTGGTGTTACTGTTAAATTATAATTAAGCGAATCAATTTTTTGAATCGCTAAAGAAGGTGCATCGGGGATTGTATCACTAATTAAACCGGTTGCTCTTATTTTTGTTTTTCTATTAAAGAAGGTATTTGCCGCTGTTTCCCAGTACTCCATATCGCGCCAGCTTCCGTAACTAAAAAACTGAAACCCGTCCACCCAGTCCACACTCCGACAGCTATTTACTATTTCTGCATGACGGTAAAAAATATTATTATCTTCTAATATATAAGAAGGTGGTCCTACAGAGTATAGCCTGCCCGCTGTTACTCCCGGCTGAATATATTGACTCCAGCAGTTCGGACAGCTGCCCGCAAGCATGCCGTAAAAATCATTACCCGAAAGCCAATGGTAATGCATCGGTGTTAATTGATCGATATAACCTTCGTTAAACCACAATGCAGCATCCTGATAAACAGTACCATAACCCTGCCAACTGCTCCAGTTGTATTTGCCGAGAGCGGCAACGGATAGCCGTATCCAGGGTTTTGCCGTTTGAATTGAGTCATGGAGTCTTCGCACAAATTCGGTAACACTATAGCGCCGCCAATTATCCCACGATGTAAAACCGGAAGGCACACCGGCAGAGTAGGGATGATCAACATCAAACAAATACCTCCCTGCTTTATTATCTTCAAGTTCTTTTATCTGATCATCACTTATTGCCCAGTCAGGCAGTTTTTGTGCTGCTTTTTCTTTTGCAAACTCTTTTGATTTTAAACTGTTTGTATATTCGTTCCATCTTATATAATCAAGATGAAAACCATCGATGTCGTAATTATGTACTACTTCCATTGCAACATTTAAAAGGTACTCCCGGCAGGCTTCCATACCGGGGGAAAGCGCACGGTTATCTGCCATCGGTATTCCGTCCATATCACGACAAACCCATTCGGGGTGTTCATTAGCCGGCGCGCCGGGCGCTGTGCTTTGCGAGGCAAAAACATTAAACCAGGTGTGCACTTCGAGTCCGCGTTTATGTGCTTCTTCAATTGTATAAGTAAGAGGGTCAAAACCCGGGTAACTGCCGCCGGCATAATCGCCCCATGGCTCGTATGATGAATTGTAGTATGCAGTGCCTGCCTGTCTAACCTGCCACAGCACTGATGTCATTTTTGCTTTTACATGATCATCAAGGATTTTTCTTATTCGCGCTTTGTTTTGATCAACCGAGCTGCCGCCGTTGATGTACTCCCAGGTTATTACCCAGGTAGATCTAAATTCTTTATTTGTCGATTGCGGAAAATTTATTGAAGAGCAAAACAGTAGAGCTAAAATTAGAAAAGTAAACCTGTTCATTAACGACTCCGAAAAATGCATGTAAAAAGTAAAACAAAGTTATATTAATTTCATTAAAAATTAAAAGAGCCTTTTAAATTGTATTATAAAAAAAATAAACAAAGGCATTAAACTTAAGTTTAGATTTTTTTGGCAAATAATTACAATACACCCCGAATTCAAAGAATTATGCACTTAACCGTTAACTTAGAATTATGCAAAAGATACAACATTTTCCTTTGCATAATTTATTTATTAAACTATTTTTGCCTGAAAGTATTTTTCTACAAAAACTAATTTTAAAAATTGAGGCATAGTTTTAGACTTTTTACATTGTTTTACTTTTTTGCTGCCCTAACATCTAACGCCCAGCAAAAAAATATTAAAATTGAAGATCAGTTAATCGGAAAAAATTATTTTGTTAATTCCTTCTGTGTGCAAATGACAACAGAACTTATTAACATTTCCGAAAATGACGGGACTATCTTCAGCATGTCTATTCATGGCGATAAATACTTTTTAACTTCCCCTTCAAATAATTACTTCTTAATTACCAACTACCAATTTTCAAAAGAAAAAAAAGATTACCCGGTTACGTTTTTAGTTTTTAATAACGCCGGTGAAAAAATTTTCGAGCACACAATAACAGCGCTGTTTGATCTTCCGCATCCTGTTTGTGCGGTTACCGATCAGGGTACAATTGCTTTATTTGATCCGCTGAAATTTATTGTGTCCTTAATTAATTCGGATGACCAGCGACATGTGAAACTTGAAAAAGAAATAGCGTTTGAAATGGAGCGCGCAAGTTTTATTTCAATCTATAAAAACTCTGTTTTTGTAGCCGCCTCATTAAAACCTCTTGATATATCCGATAATACACCAAACGTAACCCTCTACAAAATTGATATTAATGATCTTCAAATAATTAAAACAAAATTAAACTTATCTATTCCGACAGCCCTTTATGCATCTGAAAATGAAATAGCCGTTGCCGGCGCTAAATATAATAATAGCTCTATAGATAACTCTCTGAAATTATTTTCTAACGATTTAAATATTTTGAGTGAGTATAATATGCCGGCAGAGCAAATTGCTTTTTACAACGGCGCACTTTACACAAGATTTGCGGGCAAGATTTTTAAATTAGCGAATAATCAAACGTCGGTATACAAGTTTGAAAATGGTGGAAGAGTTACAAATTTGTTGGTTAACGAAGCCGGAGTTTCGGCTCTTGTAAAAGGCAGCGGGGTTTTTTCTCTTTACAATTTTGATCACAACCTTAATCTCGATTTTTATTTTAATTTAAATGATTTTGATTCGCAAAAAATTAACGAAGTATTTTTGGAGCAAGGAAAATATGTATTGTTACAACCAGATAAGACTTTTATCATCAATTGAATATTTTATTAATGCCCGGAGGGTTTAAATGAGAATTATGATACGATTAGTATTCACTTTATGCATCTCACTTATTTTAACTTCCACAGTTTTTGCCCAATCGGGTAAAATAGCCGGACGCGTTGTAGATGGAACCACAGGAGAACCGTTACCGTTTGTAAACATAATAGTGCCGGGTACAAACCTTGGCGCAGCAAGCGATTTGGATGGATATTATAATATTCTTGCCGTTTCTCCCGGTACCTATTCGATTAGAGCCTCGGCTATCGGTTACAACTCGGTTACGGTACAGGAAGTTAGAGTTTCAATCGATTTAACAAGCAAAATTAATTTTGAGTTAGTTGAAGCAAGTATACAACTTGGTCAGGATGTTATTGTTATTGCCGAGAGACCTCTTGTTACAAAAGATTTAACTTCTACCACGTCAATTATTGGTGCGGATGAAATTGCTGCTTTGCCTGTAACAGAATTTCAGGAAGTACTCGGGCTAAAAGCCGGTATGGTAGGTGGAAGCGTTAGAGGCGGAAGAAGCGGCGAAGTTGTTTACGCAATAGACGGTGTGCCGGTAACGGATGTTTTCGATGGCTCAACTGTAGTTGATGTAAATACAAATTCAATTCAGGAACTTCAATTTGTTTCGGGCGCATTTAACGCTGAGTACGGCAAAGCGCTTTCCGGTTATGTTAATATTGCTACAAAAGACGGCGATAACGATTTCACCGGAAATATTTCAACTTATGTGGGCGACTATTACAGCACGCATACAAATATTTTCCGCGCTATCGATAAATTTAATCCCACAAACATCTATAATTTTGAAGGAAGTTTTAGCGGACCTATTATTAAAAACAGCCTTTTCTTTTATGTGAATGCAAGATATGTTTATTTTGGCGGATGGTTAAGAGGCAAAAGAGTTTTTAACCCGTGGGATATTACAGTAAACAACGGCGCTACTTATCCGGTTGAAACAAGGTACCAAATTGATTCTACCGGGGATGGTGAAATTGTTCCGATGAACTGGAATAGGAAAATTTACGGGCAGGGAAAAATTACTTACAAACCGTGGACAACAGTAAAAGTAAACTATAATTACATTTTGGATGATGTTGACTACCGCGATTACGATCAGAGTTTTTCTTATAATCCAGATGGTGATTTTAAGAGATTTAGAAAAGGTAATACAAACATTCTTGGGATTACTCACACAATAAACAATTCAGCTTTTCACCAATTGAATTTTTCATATTTTTACAAATATTACCAACAATACGTTTACGAAAATCCAACAGATCCGAATTACACCCACTATTTGCTGTTGAATCAAAGCCCATCCGAAGTGCCGAGTTTTAGAACCGGCGGAACGCAATCGAGCCGCTTCAAACGCTCAACAAGTACTTACGGAATTAAGTATGATATAACATCTCAGTTTACTCAAGAACATTTGTTAAAAGCCGGTGTTGAGTTTAACCGACACCAGGTTACTTTTGATAATATAAACATGCTTCAAGATTTCGGTTTGCAGGATCCCGCGCAAACTGGTAATCCTTATGTTACACTGCACGTTCCTGATTTAAATGATCCGGATGAAAACCTTAACATAGATTTATATCAGAAAAGACCTATTGAGTTTTCGGCATATGCTCAGGATAAAATTGAATTGAGTGAAATGATTATAAATATCGGCGTTCGTTTTGATTATTTTCATCCTGATGGATTTACAGTTTCCGACCTAACCGATCCGGATATATATCGCCCGAGAAGACTTGAAAATATTTATGTTGGCGATACAAACGGCGATGGTAAACTTGGCGAAGGCGACACACAAAAAACCATTGCACAAAGAAAAGCCGCTAACGCATCCGGCAACCCATGGTACAAGGACGCAACCGATAAACTACAATTCAGTCCTCGTCTTGGAATTGCATTTCCTATTACAGATCGCGGTGTAATACATTTTTCATATGGTCATTTTTTCCAGATACCAAATTTCGAACTGCTTTACAGTAACCCCGAATTTAAATTCGGGCAGGGAACAGGTAATCTTGGTATAGCCGGTAACTCCGATTTACAACCGCAGCAAACAATCAGCGGCGAAGTCGGCGTTCAGCAGGCATTTTCGGATGATCTAACCATAGATTTAACCGCCTACTTTAGAGATATTAGAAACCTTGCGGGTACACGCGCAGATGAAATAAGACTTTTCGGCGGGTCAGCAAGTTACAGTCAATATATTAACAGCGATTTCGGTTTTGTAAAGGGAATTGTTCTTACCGTAACAAAAAGGATTTCGAACAGTTGGACTGCTACAATTGACTACACTTTTCAGCAGGCTAAAGGAAACGCATCGGATCCGGCAGCAACAAGAAATCAAATTGCCGGCGGCGAGCAGCCTGAAATTAAACTCGTAAGATTAAATTGGGATCAGACACATACTTTGAATGCTACATTTTCTTACGCAAATGAAGATAACTGGGGATTTAGTTTAATCGGACAGTACGGAAGCGGTTTCCCATATACGCCTACTTTTTCGCTAAATGTTTCCGATCTGCTTACAAATGGAGAACTAAAACCATCTTACTTTAATGTTGATTTAAGAGCATACAAAGATTTCTTTTTGGGAAATATGAGGCTGAGTCTTTTTGCAAGAGTATATAATCTGTTCGATATTGCTAACCAGGTTAATGTATACAATGATACAGGAACGGCAGATTTTACGATAGATGAATTTTTAAGAAGAAGAGATGGTAACCCTGATTTTCTTGTAAATACACTCGATGAATATTACCGTAACCCAACTTTTTATAGTGAACCGCGGCGAATTGAAGTCGGTGCATCAATATTCTTCTAACATGTTTTGATAAACTAACGGATTTAGAAATATGAAGATTATAAAGTTTTCGATTATTACATTAATTGTATTTTTTGTTTCAGCTCAAGATTTGCTGCCGCAGCAGAGAATAACAGCAAGAGGCACAAGTACCTTCCGTAAAGTCGGCGTAATGCGCGGCAACCAGGTGCGTACAGTGTTTTCTAACTATGGAGTTATTGCTCAACCCGGTTCCGAAGGACCAAGAGGCGCCTGGAAATATGACGCAAACGGTTATGTTGGCGATGTTTCTCCACTTGTAGGATTAAGGCTGCCGATAAAAGATTATCGTAAAGGAACTACACCGCTTGATGGTATACCGGATACCTTATATTCCGTAATCATCACTCCTGTTGACAGACCCGGCGGCGGCGAAGGCGGCGGCGGTAAAGCCTGGGGTTTTGAACCAATACCCGATTTTGCAAACTCAACATTGGATGAACTTGGAAAAGGTGTTGCTATGAGCAACCTGCCTGAAACTTGGCCCTCACAGTGGCCAGATTATCCTACTTGGACATACTCAGGGCTGCCGATAATAAAAGAAGGTGTTGATGTTTCTCCTCTCGTTGATTGGAATGGATATTTTGGTCGTGGTAAAAAAATTGAAGACGGGCAGGAAAGTTATTTTTGGATGGATGATTTTAACGATGAAGAAGTTCAGCTAAGAAATGATTTTGTCCCTGATACAACTGACCCAACCAGAACAGGTCAGGCAATACAGGTTTCTGTTAGAGCATTGCAATGGGCTGATCCTCTTGCTCAGGACGTTATATTCTGGTTGTATAATATTAAAAATGATGGTACTCAAACCTACGGTCAGGCTGTTTTCGGAACTCTCGTTGGAACGTATGTCGGTGTGGAAGCACCCGAATATAACGATGATGCGTCTTTTTTTAATGTTAGAGAAAACATTACTTATACATGGGATTTTGATCGTTACATTTCGCCGTCAGCTAACCCGCAGTGGCGACCCGATCCGACTGCCGTTGGATACATAGCTTACGCGTTTTTAGAGTCACCGGGCAACCAGTATGATGGAATTGATAATGATGGTGATGACGCTAAATATGGCGGCAATGCGGCATATTTCGGCGAAACGGATTTTGTAAAACGAACCATTAACTCCGGCTCAAAGGTAATACTTATTGACCCTGTGACTTTTCAGCGCAGCACATTTCCAATTCCGAACGATACAATAACGGTTCACTCGATGGGATACCCATTTTTTATACAACCTGGCGTAACACAGTTAGTTGAAGGAGATGTTAATTTAATTACCGCAGTAGTTAATCCTAACTCGCGTGATGGAATTGATAACGACCTTGACGGCATAATTGACGAAAACTACCAGGTACATTATCGTCAGTATAAAAAATCGGAGTCCGGTATAGTACTTTTTGATACGCTGGCTCCAGTTCAATATAAAGATTATATTGCAAACGTTGGTGTTAACGATAAAATGATCGACGAGGGAAGAGATGATAATATTGATAACGATGGCGATTGGGATATGTTATATGATGATGTTGGCGCTGATGGAAAAGCAGAGACACATGATGCCGGTGAAGGCGATCGAGTTCCAACGCCTGGCGAACCTAATTTTGACGAAAAAGATGTCGACGAATCGGATCAAATTGGTTTAACGAGTTTTCAATACTTTGTGCCTGCCAACGATATTGTGATGAGTAATGATATTCAAATGTGGGGAAGAATGGTCCCCGGTTATTTCGATGTACCGACTTCAATTGTTAATAGTGTTGCTATACGCGGCGAAGATGGTGACTTTATGTACGGTGCAGGTTATTTTCCTCTTCTTCCGGGAAAAACAGAGCGTTTTTCATTAGCACTTGCGTTTGGAGATAATTACAGCGACGTGTTAATTACAAAAAGAGTAGCTCAAAAAATTTACGACGCTAACTACACATTCCCCGAGCCGCCTGCCAAACCAACGCTAACCGCGGTTGGCAGCGATAAGCAGGTTACTTTATACTGGAATAAAGTTGCAGAAAATTCAATAGATCCTACAACAAAAGAACGCGATTTTGAAGGATACAAAATTTATAAAGGAACCGACCCGGATTTTACAGATGCCTTTGTAATAACTGATGTCAGAGGTATTAAAAGAGGATATAAAGCCTTAGTTCAATACGATCTGAAAAACAGTATTACCGGCTATTTCCCCGATAATAAAGTAATGCAGGAAGAAGCCCGCGGAATTCCGTTCTATCTTGGTGACGATACCGGTATTCAAAATTTTTATGTTGACAACGATGTTATAAACGGACGCAGATATTATTATGCCGTTACCGCTTATGACCGCGGAAGTCTTGCAAATGAAATAAGACCAAAAGAAAATTCTCGATTTGCCTCAATTGATGCGCTCGGTAGAATATCAACAGATATTAATACTATATCGATAGTTCCTAATGCGCCGGTTGCAGGTTATGTTCCGCCAAAATCAGGTGAAGCGCTTCAGAGAGAAACAGGCAACTCAACTGCGCAACCGTATTTTGAAGTTATTGATCCAACAAAGATTGGTGATTCAACTTATACGGTAACATTTACAGATTCAGTTTCGCAGGGTGTAAGTTTTGCCTATGCTTATACTGTAACAAATTTGTCAAGTGGAAGAGTTGTTCTCGATAAAGCAAAAATGTCGCCGAATAACGGGGATGTTTTTGAAGGTGTCCGGTTATCAATTGATACAAGCTACCAGGCTGTAGATAGTTTAAAATCAGATCCGAGAAAAACAAAATGGAATAACCCGGCGCCCAAAAATTTGAAATTGTTGGTTTCCCAGTTCACATCGACAACTGTTACGGGTATTAAATCGCCTAAAGACTATGTAGCCGTATTTTCCGATGCATATGCGGATTCATCGGATAAATTAACAGCAATTTTTGGTAACAACGCGCCTCCTGCTCGAAAAGTAAACTTCAAACTTTACGATATAACGGATTTGGCAAACCCTCAGCGGATTAAGTTTGTTTTTTCCGAAGGCTCTCCATACAGGAAAGATACACTATCGTTTAACGATCAGGTTACAATTTCGAATGCCGACGGCACAAAAATTACATGGAAAGTTGTTTTTGCGGGAGATAGTTCATCGTTGGTTCCTAAGGGAGGAGATTCCCTCTTTATTTCTATTTATAAACCAATTTCCGGAATCGACAAATTTAAGTTTGTAACTCAAGCTCCGGCATACGATGTTACTGCTGCAAGGGAACAGTTAAACAAAGTTAAAGCTGTTCCTAACCCTTATGTTGTTACAAACGTTTTCGAACGACCTTTACCCACAACAGTTAGGGGTCGCGGCGAAAGGGTAATTAACTTTATTAATTTGCCTCCGTCAAGTAAAATTCATATTTATACTTCAAGCGGAGATCATATAAGAACATTAGAGCACGATGGAAACATTGCAAATGGAACTGTCTCGTGGGATGTTCGAACAAAAGAAGGATTGGATGTTGCTTACGGTGTTTATTTTTATGTGGTTGAAGTTAACGGCATAAGTGATAAAAAAATGGGCAAACTGGCAATAATAAAGTAATAACAAAAGCGAAATTCAGTTGGAGTTTAATATGAAAAAAATATTGATGTTAATGTTAGCTTTGAGTTTCGGCAGCCTTTTGTTTGCCCAAACAAAGGTTGGTACAACCGCGGCTAATTTTCTTACAATTCCGGTAGGGCCCCGCGCCACTTCAATGGGCAGCGCTTTTTTGGCTGTGGCAAACGATGCAACTACTGCTTACTGGAATCCAGGCGGTCTCTCAAGGTTGAACAGAAATGAATTTTCTGCAAGCTTTTCAGAGTGGCTTGTGAACACAAAAATAAATTGGTTCGGCATTGCTTTCAAATTTGATGAAGATAATGCAATTGCAATCAGCGTAAATCAATTGGATTACGGCGAGGAAGAGATTACAACAGCAGAACAGCCAAATGGTACCGGCGCTCGGTGGGATGCAGTAGATTTAGCTGTCGGTGTTTCTTACGCCAGAAATTTAACTGATCGTTTTTCGATTGGCGCTACTGGAAAATATATTACCCAGCGCATATGGAATGAGTCTGCATCGGCATTTGCGCTCGACATCGGATTGCTGTTCTATACCCAATTAGAGGGCTTGCGGCTTGGTATGAATATTGCTAACTTCGGTACGGAATTAAAACTTGATGGGAAAGACCTTCTTCAATCAATAGATATCGATCCAACTAACGCTGGGAATAATGCAAATATTGCCGGTGGACTAAATACCGAAAGTTGGCCTCTTCCATTAACATTTTCCGTAGGTTTAGCATATGACGCGGTAAATACGGAAGATTGGGTTGTAACTTTAGCTTCAGATGCAGTTATTCCAAATAATCAATCCACTTATGGTAACTTCGGTGGTGAGATTACATGGAGTAAAATGATCTCACTAAGAGGGGGTTTAAATTCAGTTGGTAAAGAAGCAGCCGAAGAAGGTTATACAGTTGGCGCCGGTGTGCAATACGACTTTGGCGGATTTTTCGCAAAAATAGACTATAGTTATTCTGATTTTGGAATCTTTAAACAAATTCAAAGATTTGCAATCTCAGTAGGACTCTAATAATCATAATCAATAATAAGAGGTACGAAATGAAAAAAATAATGCTTACTCTTTTGTTCGCATTTCTAACCACTTCCATGTTTGCTCAGATACCTGTTACATTCCAGGTAGATATGGGAGTGGCTGTGCACAATCTTGCTTTTAACCCCGCAACAGACGTTATAGTGGTGCGTGGTAGTTTCCAAACAGACGCTGGCGATCCAGGTGGAGATTGGCAAGGTCAATTCTTCATGATGAGCGATGTACATGGCGATACAATTTATACCGTTACAGCAAACTTTCCGGTTGATAGCGCCGGTAAAGCATATGAGTACAAATTTGTAATTAATTCCGACGGTTGGGAAGGCAGCCCTAATAGACCGTTTACACTAACTGCTCCTTCTATGACTCTTCCGGTTCACTACTATAATGACGACAGCGTTTATGCTTCTGTAGTCCTCGTTACAAACACCATTAATTTTACTGCTGATCTTAGCTCTATACTTGGTGTAGGCGCAGGCGGTGCATTCGATCCTGCTCAGGATTCTATGCTTATAATGGGTCTAAACTGGGACGGTCTTGGAACTCTTATCAGCCCGGAAGCTGACAGAAAATTAGTTCAAGATCCATTTACCCCAAATATTTTCACAACTTCATTAACATTCCAGGGAGATATAGTAGATTCCACAAAATGGAAATTTAAAGCCTTCCCGGATGCTCGGTTTTCAAATACCGGTTGGGAAACAGGCTCGGACAGATGGTATCAGTATTTGCCTGACGGTACAACAATAACATTGCCTACTCTTGTTCCGAGAATATTCCCTCTCTTTGACGATCTTATAAACGATGTAAGTGTTACTTTTAATGTTGACATGAGCAACGCGGTTAACCAGTACAATGGAAATGTTATTGATCCTGCTACTCTCGAATTTGTCGGTATGAGAGGCGGTGCAGATTTCTTAGGTTCTTGGGCTTCCGGCAGCTGGACAGTGGCTGATACTACAGCCGGCGTGATGAAAGTATTACAAAACATGGGAAACAACATTTGGAGCAGAACAGTTGTAGTTACTGCCGGAACACCGGGCGGTGTTTATGAATATAAATACGCTGCAATTTACCCAGGTGCTGATACTGTAAACGGCGGATCTTCACCGCTTGATAATGAAGGCGGATTCGGACAGAATCACAACTTTATATTAAAAGATGGTCCGGCTGTTGTATTAAATAACTTGTTCGGTGTATTTATTACTGCCGTAAAACAAATTGACGATCTTGTTCCTTCACAGTTCTCTTTACAACAAAATTTTCCAAACCCGTTCAACCCTTCAACAACTATTAATTATAAAGTTGCGGAAATGGGTCTTGTAACTATGAAAATTTACAACGCTCTTGGACAGGAAGTTGGAGTAATGGTTAACCAGGTTCAGAATCCGGGTGAATACCAGGTAACATTTGAACCGTATGGTTTATCAAGCGGTGTTTACTTCTATACATTAACTTCGGGAAGTTTCAATTCTACAAAGAAAATGATTTTAATGAAGTAATTCCTAATTTCAAAAAAAAAGCCCTGCCGAAAAGCAGGGCTTTTTTGGTTTAAATAGCACTTATTTACACATCCTCAAATTTATAGCCCATACTTCGAATGCTTATTAAATACTTCGGAGTTGATGCGTCTTCTTCAAAATACTTGCGCAACCGGGCTACGAAAATGTCTACCGTTCTTGTTTCTACTTCAGGATTAAGGTGCCACACTTTTTCGAGCAGTTCTTTACGGGTTACAATTTTAGTTTTGTTATCGATGAAATATTTCATTACCATTGCTTCGTGAGGTGTAAGCCTAAAGTTTTCTCCGGCATGTATGCACTCAAGTGTTTCAAAGTTTATTTCGTTGCTACCGAATTTATATGTTTTGTTTCCATCTAAAAACTCTTTGTACCACGACTTCCGTTTCAACATTCCTTTTACGCGGAGCAAGAGTTCTTCGAGATGAAATGGTTTTGTTAGATAATCATCAGCGCCAACCTCAAGTCCTTTTATCCTATCAATTGCAGCGGTTCTTGCCGTAAGCATTAATATAGGCATCTGAGGATATTTGTTGCGGACTATAGTGGCGATCTCAAATCCATCAAAATATGGAAGCATGATATCAAGTATTATTAAATCAAATTGATTAAGGTTGAACAATTCTAAAGCTTCTTTGCCGTCTTTAGCTCGAACAACTTCATAACCTTCCTCATTAAGATTAAACTCAAGCCCTATTGCGAGATTATCTTCATCTTCAACTAAAAGTATTTTTTCTTTATTGTTCATATTAACTCCGGTTATAAACTATTTGTTAACTTTATTTTTTTTTCTAAACAATTTCTTTAATAATCTTCCTGATGATTGTTGGTAAATAGGCAGTTCAATTTTAAAAACGCAGCCTTTATTTATCCCCTCACTATGAACAGAAATTTTGCCGTCATGGCTTTTAATAATTTCTCTTACCCAGTATAAACCGAGCCCGGTACCTTTTACAGTGGGAGAATTTTTATCCGCCACTCTATAAAACTTATTGAAAACTTTTTTAAGTTCGTTTTGTGTAATGCCAATGCCGTTATCTTTAAACTCGATAATAATTTTTTTCCCAAGTTGTTTCAATGAAACTGTTATAGCCACGCCGCCGTTTGTATATTTTATTGCGTTGTCGAAAAGATTATCGAAAACAATTCCCAAAGCGGTTTTATCCATTAATGATAATGAATTGAGTGTGCCGTTTATAGAAAAACTTTTAGGCTTTATATTAAATTGCTCAGCCGATGCGAGTAAGATATTTCTTAATGTTTTATTGGAATCGCAGACAACATAGTTATGATCGAGCCGTTTTTGCTCGAGCGCTGCAATTTCTAAAATTGAGTTGATTAATTTTTTTAACCTGCTCGCATCTTTCATCATTAGCTTATAAAATTCATCTCTTCTCTGCGGCGATACATCACGAGTGCTTAAAGTTTCCAGGTATAATTGAATGGAAGATAACGGCGACTTCAACTCGTGGGTTACGGTAGATATAAAATTATCATACAATCGCGTCATTTTAAGTTGAACATTTAACTGTCTGAAAATAAAAGACATACTAAATGAAATAGCAACGAGTAAAACTATGCCGCCAACTAAAGCAAAAACATTTTTGCCATCGTATAAAATTTGCGGCGAAAGCTGGTCGCCCACCTTTTCGAATATTATGTAATTGGATACATACCAGTATATCCACAAACCGAGTAAGCATAACCAAAATAACTGGGCAATTACAAATATGGTTATATGCGCTATTAAATTGTTCGAACGTTTCATATATACCCCGAAAAAAAGGGACAAATTATTTGCAAAAAATCTACACTTAAATATTATCTTTTAATTATTTAAGGGCAAACTAATGATGAATGATTTTACATTTGTTTTACAGCAACAAAATAAAAATTTCCGTTATATACAGTGTAACAATATATTATTTATATGGAATGGAAATGAAAGTATTATTAGTATATCCCGAAATACCGCCGACTTTTTGGAGCTTTAAAGACGCACTAAGTATTATATCAAAAAAATCAGCAGAACCACCACTCGGTTTAATTACGGCTGCAGCTATGCTGCCGAAAGATTGGGAATTAAAACTTGTGGATATGAATGTGAATAAACTTAGCAATAAACAAATATTGTGGGCGGACTATGTATTTTTAAGCGGTATGAGTATTCAAATTAAATCATTTAAAGAGGTAATAAAAAGATGCAACTCTCTCGGCGTTAAAGTTGTTGCCGGGGGTCCGCTTGTAACAATTCAGCATCACGAGTTTCTGGGCGTTGAGCATTTTGTATTAAATGAAGGGGAGATTACAATCCCTCGGTTTTTGGAAGACTTAAAAAACGGTGTGCCTAAACATTTATATTCATCAGATCAATTCCCTGATATCACCAACACACCGATGCCTCGCTGGGATTTACTTGACATGAATAAGTACGCCTCAATGAGTATTCAGTACAGTAGAGGATGCCCGTACGACTGCGATTTTTGCAGCATCACAATGCTAAACGGAAGAAGACCAAGAACAAAAAACAGCGATCAGTTTATAAATGAACTCGATAGGTTATATGAGTTAGGATGGCGCAGGGATGTTTCAATTGTCGATGATAATTTTATCGGAAACAAAAAGAAGCTAAAAGATGATTTACTCCCTCGATTGATTAAATGGTCGAAAGAAAATAAATACCCTTATAAATTTATTACTGAAGTGTCGGTTAACCTCGCAGATGATGACGAGTTAGCGTCTATGTTAAACGAAGCCGGTATTTACAGTATTTTTGTTGGTATAGAAACTCCGGCAGATGAGGGACTTGAGGAATGCGGCAAATCGCAAAACTTAAAAAGGGATCTTGTTGAGTCGGTGAAAAAATTACAAAGAAAAGGTTTTATAGTTTCTGCAGGGTTTATCGTCGGGTTCGACAGTGATAAGGCAGACATATTTGATAGGCAGATAAAGTTTATTCAACGAAGCGGAATTGTTGCCGCGATGGTAGGTTTGTTAAACGCGCCAACAGGCACTAAACTTTTCGATCGGCTGCAGAAAGAAGACAGGCTGCTTAAATACTTCAGCGGCGATAATATGGATGGCGCCACTAATTTTATTCCCGTTATGAAGTACAGCAGTCTTATTGCGGGGTACGAAAATATTTTGCACACAATCTATTCGCGCAAAAATTTTTATTTGCGCGTAATGGATTTTCTAAAAGAATATAAAATGCCTGAATGGAACAGCGGCAAAATAAAATTTTTTGAAATAAAAGCGTTTTTTAAATTGCTTTGGCGAATTGGAGTAATGGATAACGGCAGGCGCTATTTCTGGAAAACATTTTTCCTAAGTTTAGTTAAGTATCCCCAAAAGTTTTCTATTGCTATGACGTTCGTTGTTTATGGATTACACTTCAGACGTGTTGCAGGCATAAGATAAGAACAAAAAAATTTCAATGCATGGGTGCATTAGATTAATGCACGCTAATCTTACGCTGCGCATCCATGCATTTAAAGTCTTGTATTTAGTTTTTTCTAATACTTAGTTAAATAATTCCCAAGCAAGACCGAACCTGACGCTTCTTTCCAAAGTCGGGTAATAAGGGACTAAATAATATTTGGAATCTAATATATTTTCAAATGTAAAATATACCATTGCCGATTTTTGAATTTCCCCGGCAAGCATAAAATCAATTCTGTTTGCAGCACTTACACCGGGGAAGCCGGCGGTTGGGACAGCATCTTTTTTGCCAAAGTAATAATAGGTAAAACCGGTTTTCAAATCGAGGTTATCGTTGAATAGCCTGTTGATATAGTATAACCCGCCGGTAAACTGAAACCTCGGGAAAAGATAATAATTATTTTCTTTGTTGTAGTAAAATGAAGATTGTGTCTGTAGACTAAAATTCCACAATGTGTAATTTAATTGTAACCCGGCGCCGCTTATACTCCCAAAATTATAATCCGGTTGAAACGGAACTCTGCTTACAACCGTAACATCCTTTCTCGAAAAAAGATTAAACTTTAGCAGCAGACTTTCAATGTTTAATTCAGCTCCCGCTTCTGTGTTTGCAGAGTTCCCGGAAGTTCTATTAGTTTCATAAATAGAATATCCGAAGTACAGTTTAAAGTTGTCGTAAAGATTAAATGATAAATCAAATCCGCTGCCGTTTGATGAAGTTGTTGATCCTGTATTTATTTCTGTTTCACCGCTTATTTTATAAAAGAAAGAAGGAGTTAAGAGGCTGTCTGCAAAATAAGCTGAAATTATTCCCGAGACTGAAAAATTGTTAAACTTATACAAATAATCATTCGATGCGGTTGTATCGGAATTTATATAATGCAATTTCGAATATTCGTAATCGCCGTTTAGTTTTAACTCGGCAAAAGAAACAAGCAGTTTTTGTTTTAAAGACGCTCCTGTTACTTCATTTTTAAGAAGGGTGTAATTAATTGAAGGGTCTATAATTTCAGTTTGGATGATTTTATGATAAACGTTTGCATCGGTATTGAAATTATTTAAGAGCTTTCCGAATAACCGCAGTTTAAAATTATTCTGGTTATTATAGTACCTGCGCGTCATGTATTTTACGGGCGCGCTAATGGGGTATAAATATGTATTTATATCGGTTGTAAAAGATGTAATACTATCAATGTCCACGCCTCCGTTCAATCCCACATCTGAAATTAGATGTTCATAACTACCCGTAAGGTTAAGCGAGTTTGAAAATATATACTTTAGTTTTGAAGAGACATGCCAATAACTAAAATCGGTGTTTTGATAACTTAAATCTTTTTTCCGATTTGTTACATCAAGGTTGAGAACCAATTGATTGAAGATCATGGAATTGAATATGCCGTCAATCATTGCCTCTCCGTATGGTCCCTCGTAATATTTAACGCGTGTATAGGGGATGATTGAAATTTCATCTTTTGAAATAAAGTTTACAGCGGCTGCGCGATTATATGGACCGTACAAAAAAGCACGGGGTGATGGTATGATTTCAATTGAATCAATATTTTCAGCTTGAACAGTATTCAAATCCATAAACCAGGTAAGTCTGTTATTATCAAAAATACCGTCTTTAAAAAATGATGTGCCGTAATTGGAAACCCCGTACAGGTATAACTCATCGGGGTATCCTAACAAGCCGTGTTCATTAAGGAATGATAATGGAAAAAGTTTAAATAAATTTTCTGTGTAACGGTAATCTGTTTTTAATATTTCACTCCGGGTAATAAAGGTGCTGTTAACAGAAAGGGGTTCCTGGTATAACGGGGTTAATGTATCAACCTTTGCAGTAGTTATTGCACGTCCGCTGTCAACAGCCGTAGTATCGGTAAAAGTCGAATCAACTTTTTGTATTAACAATGAATCATTTTCGATAAAAGTCGAATCAACTTTTATGCTTAATGTATCCTGCGCATAAAGTGAAGGGGTTATTAAAAATAATAAAGATAAAACTAATGTTTGCTTCATTCTATTGTATGCAAAAAATAAAAATTAAAATAAAGATATTGACAAATGTACAAATAAAGTAGAACTCATTAAAAGCAGCCGCCAAAATCTGTTTAGCCTCTATTCAGGGGTCATTCCGCATGCTATGACGGTTTTACTGCCATAAATAGGGGATAAAAACATCTTTTATAAAAATATTCTTCAAAATATTTGATAAACATATTTCATTTATTAAAAATTATTTTTATTTTGACACTGAAAGATATATTAAACAACTATTTAATGAGGTACGAATATGGCAGTAGCTAAACCAATGACAAAAGCACAGATTGTTGATCATCTTGCAAAAAAGACAGATACAACAAAAAAGCTTGCCACACAATTTTTAACAGAATTAACAAGCCTTGCTCATAAGGAAGCAAAAAAATCATTTGTACTTCCGGGCCTGGGGAAATTAGTTGTTGTTAACAGGAAAAAAAGAACTGGTAGAAATCCTGCTACCGGCGAATCAATGGTTATACCGGCAAAGAAGGTGCTAAAATTTAGAATTGCCAAAGCAGCCAAAGATGCGATTTTCCCAGTGAAAAAATAAAAGTTATATAAACCCCGGTTAGTCCGGGGTTTTTTGTTTTGCCGTCCCTTGGCAATTTTCTTTATAATAATTGCTTAATTTCTTGAATAATAAGCCAAAATTTATTAACGTTACCATAACATCAATTGTATTTTAGGCATCATGATTGATTTTAACATCTCTTTACAAACTAATATACAGGAGGTTTCTATATGAAACGTTTATTACCATTCTTTCTTGTTCTATTTTTTGCATCCGCAAGCTTTGCTCAAATAACTGTGCTTGACGATTTTGAAGCGGGGTTAGGACACTTTAACCTTCAGACGACCTACTCCGGTTCAACAGTTGGTGTTATTGGCACAACTCCAACAATAGATTCAACCTCTGGCGCATATATGGGTCAAAAATCATTAAAAATAATTTTTATGGACGATCCTGCTGTTACAACTAATTGGGCAGTTCGTTTTCTTTCCGGGATGGGATCTCCAGGAAGTAACGTGGAAATGGGTCCCAACGGATGGACAGGCTACTGGTTAAAAACAGACAAAGCATTTTTACGTACGGCGCCTTGTGTTGATGCGCCGGGTACTGCCGAAATAGGTGATACAATGAATGTTATTGGCGATGGTCAGTGGCATTGTTATCAGTGGAATCTCGGACAAGACGGACAACCGATGTGGAGCGGCTGGGTAACAGGAAATGATACTATTTCCGATGACCTGACCCCGACTTATGATGCTATCTGGTTTTTTGCTCCCGACGGTTCAGATTCTACTGTGCTTTATTTAGATTATGTTTCCTGGAATTCTACCGGATATATTCCTGTGGAACTTGCAACATTTGACGCTGTAGTTGAAGGAAACAATGTTGACCTGAGATGGGCAACAGCTACCGAAACCAACAACAGAGGTTTTGAAGTAGAAAGAAGATATGCAAACGGCACTTTCGAAAAAATAGCTTTTGTTGACGGTAAAGGAACAACCACTACGCTCAACTCCTATACTTATACAGATAAAGTAAACCAATTAGGCTCATACTCCTATAGACTAAAACAAGTTGATTTCGACGGAACATTTGAATACAGCAATACTGTTGAAGTAAATGTTAATGCAATTCCGGGCGAATATACACTTGCACAGAATTATCCTAATCCGTTTAACCCGACAACAAGCATTACTTACAATATTCCTGAAAACGGAAATGTAAGCTTATCAGTATTTAACCTGCTTGGTGAAAAAGTTGCCCAGCTTGTTAATACAATGCAAACAGCCGGAACACACACTGTTAATTTTAACGCAAGCAGCCTTGCAAGCGGTACTTACATTTATACATTAAATGTTAACGGTACAAGCATGACAAAGAAAATGGTTTTGATGAAGTAAGATTCTTCACTATCAAATTAAAAACCCTCTCATACCGAGAGGGTTTTTTTTTAAGCTAAATGGAAACGGCAAAGCTTTTTTATTGTTAATGGATTGTATAAATTATAACCGGCGGTAACTGTTCCCCGGTTGTTAAAGAAAGGTAAATTTACTTTAATAAAATTAGTTTCTTTGTTTCGATAAATTGCCCAGCCTTAATCCGATAAAAATATACGCCGCTTGACAAATTTATTCCATTCCACTTTCTTGAATAATAGCCAGCCGGCAGCTCTTCATTTACTAATATTGCTACTTCTTTTCCTTGAGCATTAAACACAATCAGCGATACAAATGTTTTAGACGGCAGGCTGAACGAAATTGTGGTTGCGGGGTTAAATGGATTTGGATAGTTTTGCATTAAGACAAAATTATCCGGCGAGATATCGTCTAACGGTTTTACATCAGTTGCAGTATTAACTGTTATTGTTCCTTTCATTCCTAAAGACGCATGGGGGACGCAAATGTAATAGTAGGTGCCCGCCTGACTAAGTACAATTGTTCCACCACCATTAGGCAGATCAAATCCTCCATTTGTAGTAGTTTCGTTAGCATTCCAGGCAGCCTCGTTAACTTCGCGCGCCGTATGAACAGCTGCGAGCAAAAAGTTAATTGTATCACCGACACTGACAGTAAGACTGCTCGGTGAAAATGTGAACCCGGAATTAACAATTGTATGCGTTGTTGAAAAACTAATAGTTGTGGATACAACCATAATTAAAATGAAAATAATCGTTTTTTTCATATAACATCTCCTATCATTAAATTAATCATATATCAGTCGAGCTTTAAACGATTTCCATGTCCCGAAATAACTTAATAAAATTTTGTTAAATATATAAGGCTCTTTTATAGTAATAATTATTCTCCAATTATTGAGTAGAAATGAATTCAAAAGTAACAAGTTGTTTTAGTAAAATTAATTATCCTTGCAGACGTAAAAATTGATGTCGAAAATTTTATGGCTGTGCTAAAAACCAAGGGGAATGATTTATAATGGGAAGTGAAATAAACTACCGGAATATTTTAATCTTATTGACAGCAATCAATCTGCTGCACGGCAGCTTTTGTCTCAAACTTCGGCGAAAGATATGGAATACCCAAATTTAATCCGCGCAAAATAAAAATAACCGCAAGCAGCACCGCCAGTACCGGGATAACCTTTGTCAATTTTCGCCTGATATTAATGGTGATATACTTACCGAATACCGATACAGCAAACATAGCCGGTATAGTTCCAATGCCGAACATCATCATAACGCCCATACCAGAAATAGCATTGCCCGCAGCCATTGCGCCCGCAAGACCAATGTACACAAAACCGCATGGTAAAAATCCATTCAAGAAACCGATTAAAAACAATGATGAGAAACTGCTTTGTTTAAATAATTTTCCAATACTCAGTTTTAAAGGATTTATTATTTTTTGTACCGGCGCGAGAGCGCTAAATTTGTATTTCCATTTCGTCGGCAACAAGACAAAAAGTATAATCATTACGCCGAGAGCAATTGATAAACCCTGCTGATAACCAAACAAAACAATTCTACTGCCGAGTAATCCGAATATAGCGCCAAGCATCGCGTAAGATACAACACGCCCCACATTGTAGAGAAGACGTCCTGTTATAAAAGATATATTGCTTGAATTTGGAACGGGGAGCGCTACGGCTATCGGTCCGCACATTCCAATGCAGTGAAGACTGCCGAGAAACCCTACAACAAGGGCTGTAATAAATTCCATAACTAATCCATGATTAATCTTTTTTCTACCAAAAAATCTTTTCCATGCTGTTGCCACTTCAGTTTCACATCCCAAAGCCCCTTCGTTATCTTATCGGTGTTAAAAACTACCAACCCTGTTGAATCTGGTTCAAAGGGCAAGTTAAAATCCAGCGATGAATTTGATGGACGATAAAAGGAAATTTCACCCGATTTTATTTTTAAGGCAGCCTCATGCGGAAATTTTATGCTGAGCAGATTATCAGTATAAATAAAATCTACTTTCCCGCTTATATCGACGGATCGGTTTAGTTTATCAATTTCATCTTGATACACTAATGTTTTTTCATAATAATTATCGGTTACAAGATCCACATCTTTGTTCATCAAAGTTACTGCTGTAAAAATAGTAGCGGCTACAAATATGATGATAAATATTAAAATGCCTGTGCCCCAGTTAAATTTCATTTACAGTTCCTTCTTTCATTTTTTCCTTCAGTTCTTCCATAGGAGCAAGAAAAGATGAATTTACTTTTTTTATTAATTTACCTTTTGCGTATATACCGATAGTAACCGGTGTATTCATTTTTGTGATATTGGATTGGGGAAGAATTATCAAAAATTTTGCATCGATTATACCCTGGGGTTTAAGTAAAATATCATTCCCGATAAGTTTTATCTCTCCTTTAAGATTTTCAAGTTTTATTTCAACAGGCATTTCATTAAAAGTTTTATTGACGATATTTAAATCATATAAATTGCTTACCAATCCGCCTGGCTGCTGCTGGTAAAGCAAACCGGGTGTTCTCAAAATATTTATACTAAAATCGGTGCGCGATGCGAGCAGAAAAGTTAGCGCGCCTGTTATGATAAGTAACAAAACGCTGTATGCAATTGCTCTCGGTGTAAACCGGAATTTCGAATTCTTTTCAATTCCGTTAAGTGAGGCGTATTTAATTAAATTTTTCGGACGATTAATTTTCTTCATTATTATGTTGCACTCGTCAATGCAGGCAGTACAGTTTACACATTCAAGTTGAATTCCATCACGAATATCAATGCCGGTGGGGCATACATCAACACACAGATGACAGTCAATGCAGTCACCCGCATTTTTTTGTTCCTCACTTTTTTTAATTCTTGTGCGGGGTTCACCGCGTTTATAATCGTAAGCTATTACTATGGAATCTCTATCGAGCAAAACACCCTGCAGTCTTCCATAAGGGCAAACAATTGTACAAGCCTGTTCGCGGAAGTAGGCAAATATAAAATAAAAAACTCCGGAGAAGGCAAGCACCGCCAAAAAACCCTTAAGATGTGCAGAAGGATGTTGAGTTATTATTTGTAAAAGTTTATCGCTCCCTATTAAATAAGACAAAAACAAATTTGCAATAAAAAAACTGATACCAAAAAATATTAAATACTTCAAAGTTTTTTTTATTGTTTTGCTGCCCGTCCATGGTGCTTCATTTAGTTTTCGCTGTTGGTTAGCGTCACCTTCAATTAAGTATTCAATTTTTCTAAAAACCATTTCCATAAAAATAGTCTGCGGACATGCCCATCCGCAGAACACTCTGCCGAAAACTGCTGTAAATAGAAAAACTATTAGGATAATGGCAATCATGGCAAGAGCAAACATCAAAAAGTCCTGCGGTCCGAAAGGTATGCTGAATAAAATAAAATTTCTTTCAAATACATTAAACAACATAAAAGGTCTGCCGCTTATTTTTACGAAAGGTGTAATAATAAGCATTGCGAGTAAAATTATGCTTACAACTGTCCGGGCATTATAAAACGACCCCGAAGGTTTTTTAGGATAAATCCAGTTACGTTTACCTTCTTTGTCCACTGTTGCTATAGAGTTGCGGAAGGAATCATTATCCATTGTATCGTTTTTGTTTTCCATTATTTCTCACAGATTAAGTATCGGAAAAAAAGAGCGTAAATGTATGGTTGCATTAATTAAGTTAATGACCATTAATTATCAACCCAAATGTAATTTTTATTCACTCAAACTTTCCGATAATAGAGCAATATTACAAATAAGTATTAAATGAGGACTAATTAAAATTTCGAAAAACACTCTCGCAAAGCCGAATAATATATCACCTTTGCGAGAACTAAAGTGCCTTAAAATTTTTATATCACCACCGCAAACTATAATTTAGATGTAGTCACCGAGTCAGCAGGTTCATAAAGCAAACCTTCCGGTTGTTTAGCATTCGCTGGATTTGTTCCATGAAGCGAAATTACATAACTGGCAACAGCCTGAATTTGTTTGGCGTCTAACTGTGTTTGCCACGAAATCATCCCCTTTGCCGGCACACCGTATTTAATAGTCGTAAAAATATTTTTTATTCCGCCGCCTTGTAACCAATAATTATCCGTTAAGTTTGGACCAATTAAACCGCCGCCCTGCGGACCATGGCAGGCAATACAGTTTGCGGTAAAAATAGTTTTACCTTCACTCAATGCATCGGCATCAGATAATAACGTTACAGTTTGCTCATTAACCAATGCGCCGCTTCTTTCTAAATCAGCTTTCTGTAGGGCGGCAAAATGCATTTCCTGTTTGTATTCTTCGGTTTGCAAGGCGCCGCTTTTAAGTACATGAAAGTTAAGTAAGTAATAAATACCAAAAATTATTGTAGCATAAAACAGATATGAAAACCAGGGCGGCACCCGGTTATCAAGCTCTTTTATTCCGTCATAATCATGGTCGAGCAAAATATCTTTTTCTTTTTCTATGGGGATGGAGCGGTTAAGCAGATATTTAATTTTACTCCAAACTTCGGCAGTAGCTTTTTCAGGCGATTCTTTTTCTGCTCCCTGTCCGAAGTAGAGAAAACCGGCTATTATAAGTATCACAACTGCCAGAATAAAAAACGCAACTGTGTCGTAATAAGTTTCCCCGAATATTTCAGTTGGAGTTTGCGCCGGTGTAGTTGTTTGTATCTGCGCTAATAAATTTGATGCAAAAAACAGTACGCCGGCTGCCGTAGTACCGGCATTAAAAACAAACTTTTTATAATTAACCATTATTGTCACCTAAAAAATTATTATTTGAATGGTTTTCATTTTCAAGAGGTAATTGGCTCATTCTTTTTATAAAGTTATTATCAATTTTAAGTGTTTTTATTAGTAGAACAATAAAAAAAACAAAAAATATTATAAGCGCAATCACCGGGTAAATTTCTATTCCTTCAATCGATTCTAAAACATTTCTATACATATCATCTCCTCCTTACTTCACAACAGACTGGTTATTAACCTTAATATCTGTGCCTAACCTCTGCAAATAAGCTATAAGAGCAATTATCTCTGTGTTAGGATCAGCAGGAGCGCCAGCCTTTTGAAGTTCAAGAGCAATTTGATCAGCCTGTTTCTGAGCTTCTGATACGGCAACTTCTTCGTATCCAACCGGGTACGGAACCCCGAGCGAACGCATTGCCGAAATTTTTGAAGGAGTGTCTTCAAGTATTAATTTGTCGGTAAGCAGCCATGCATAAGGAGGCATTATAGAACCTGGCGACATCGATCTCGGATTTTCCATATGAAGGTAATGCCAGAGGTTAGGGTATTTTCCTCCTTCGCGGTGTAAATCGGGTCCTGTTCGTTTGCTGCCCCAAAGAAAAGGATGATCATAAACATACTCGCCTGCTTTAGAATATTCTCCGTAACGTTCTGTTTCGGAACGAAAAGGACGAACTAACTGCGAGTGGCAGCTATTACATGCTTCGCGGATGTAAATATCTCTTCCCTGTAGTTCGAGCGGTGTGTAAGGTTTTACACTCGCTATTGTCGGGATGTTCGATTTTATCAAGAAAGTCGGTACAAACTCAATCAACCCGCCGATTGAAACAACAACAAGAGCAAGTATTGTAAACTGCACAGGACGCTTTTCGAGCCAGCGGTGTCTATTTCCGCTTGTAAATTTATCAGCTCGTTTTACAAGTGCCGGCGCCTCAACTTCTTCATCGGCAGCGAAAGAACCTTTCGCCGCAGTTTTGATTAAGTTGTATGTCATCAAAATAACACCTGTAAAATAAAAGAGCCCGCCTATAGCACGTATAACATACATGGGTATAATTTGCAAAACTGTTTCGAGAAAGTTTGGATACTGCAAAGTTCCGAGCGGAGTGAACTGTTTCCACATTAATGACTGGGTTAAACCTGCCCAATACATTGATGAAGCGTAAAATACAATCCCGATCATTCCAATCCAAAAGTGTGCGTTTGCAAGTTTTTTGGAATAAAGATCCGTCCTGTATAATCTTGGTATCAACCAGTATAAAACTCCGAATGTTAAAAAGCCGTTCCAACCAAGAGCCCCGATATGCACATGTGCGACAATCCAGTCTGTGAAGTGGGCTATTGCGTTAACATTTTTTAGGGAAAGCATCGGACCTTCAAAAGTAGCCATACCATATGCGGTAACGGCGACAACCATAAATTTAAGTATCGGGTCTTCACGTACTTTGTCCCAGGCTCCGCGCAAAGTTAATAATCCGTTTATCATTCCGCCCCATGAAGGCGCAATCAGCATGATTGAAAAAACAGTTCCAAGTGACTGCGCCCAATCCGGCAGCGCTGAATAAAGCAGATGGTGCGGACCAGCCCAGATGTAAAGAAAAATAAGAGACCAAAAATGTATAATGGATAGCTTATACGAATACACTGGGCGGTTAGCGGCTTTCGGCAGATAATAATACATCAACCCGAGGTAGGGTGTTGTTAAAAAGAAGGCAACCGCGTTATGACCGTACCACCATTGTACAAGCGCATCCTGCACACCTGCGTAAACCGGATAACTTTTCATAAGAGCAACAGGAAGTTCAATTGAGTTAACGATGTGGAGAACAGCCACTGTAACCCACGTAGCAAGGTAAAACCAAATTGCAACATACATGTGGCTTTCTCTTCTTTTGATAATTGTGCCGAGCATATTAAGTCCGAACACAACCCACATTAAGGTAATCGCAATGTCAATAGGCCACTCAAGTTCAGCGTACTCCTTACTAGTTGTTAAACCGAGAGGTAAAGAAATTGCCGCTGCAACAATTATAAGCTGCCATCCCCAAAAATGGATGTTGCTGAAAAGGTCGCTGAACATTCTTGCCTTACAAAGCCGCTGCAGTGAATAATAAACTCCCATAAAAATGGCATTACCAACAAAAGCAAAAATAACCGCGTTTGTGTGCAGCGGTCTAATTCGCCCGAATGTAAGATAGGATGTCAAATTTAATTCGGGCATAAACAACTGCGTTGCAATTATTAAACCCACAAGCATGCCGACGAGTCCCCACACAACAGTGGCTATCGCAAAATATTTAACGATTTTATTATCGTAGCTAAATCGTTCTAACTGCATTTAGCGTTCTCCTGTAAATAAGTTATTTATTATTTGAATTTTCTTTTACCGATTTACTCGTTGAGGGTTTTTCATCCTCGAATAAAACTCTAATTGAAGGCGTATATGTATCCTTATACTGCCCGCTTTTAACAGCCCATAAAAATGCTATTAAAAACCCGAAAGCCACAAGTAAACTGAAAGCGATTAACATTGCTATTACAGAGATAACAAACCTCTTCTTTTTGCCATAAAATTTGTAGATAGAGTGGCGAACACAACTACCGATATTGAACTCAGCGGCATGAGCACTGCGGCAATAATTGGTGATAACATTCCGTTAACTGCAAAACTTAAACCTATGATGTTATAAAGAAACGAAATTCCGAAACTAAGATAAATAATATGCACCGCTGTTTTTGAAAATCTTAAAAATCTTGGTATATAATTTATTGCTGATGCATCTATAATAGCATCGCACGCGGGGGAAAACGAGCTTATATTTTCCGATACGGATATTCCGGCATCGCTAGCGCTTAATGCGCCTGCATCGTTTAGCCCGTCCCCAATCATCATTACTTTTTTATTTGACGATTGAAGGGTGCGGACATAATTTAGTTTGTCAGCGGGTAATTGTCGAAAAAATATTTTAGAATTGTCTTTGAAAATTTTTACCAAATTACTTTTTTCGCTGTCGTTATCGCCTGAAAGAAGAGACAATTGATACTCGTTATCCAAACTGCTAATTAGGCTGCTGATACCTTTTCGGTAAGAGTTAATGATATTATAAAATCCAAATGAAACATTGTTAATAGAAAGATAAACGCGTGTGTCAAAACCTTCAACAGAGGCGCTTGAAAAATGATCGGGGTGTTCTGTTGCACCGTTAATAAAATTATACGAGCCAAGTTTTATATTATTACCGAGGATGGTTGCCGAAATGCCGAGACCGGAATGTTCCTCATAATTGTTAACATCAAAATTTTGACCCGTTTTGTAATGATTATAAATTATACCGCTTAAAGGGTGGGTGGAATTTTTTACAAGTGAGCGGACAAGCTCTTTTTGAAACTGATTTAATTCACTTCCTACAAACTTAACGTGTGCTGAACAGGCTTCGGTTATCGTTCCTGTTTTATCGAATACGATGTGGTTTATCTTCGCCATTGCTTCAACCACACCGCTGTTCTTTAAGTACAATTTATTTTTCCCGAAAATTCTTATCGTGTTGCCTAAAGTAAAAGGCACCGATAATGCCAGCGCGCATGGGCAGGCTACAATAAGCACCGCAGTAAACACACCCATTGCCGCATTTAAACTGCTATGAAGCCAGAATAACCCTGCTGCACTTGCGATGAATAAAATTGCAACTGTAAAATATTTGCTAACTGTGTTTGAGAAATCTGTAAATCCGCTTTCAGTCCGTTTCGAAAAAGTATCGTTGTTCCATAATTGTGTTAAATAACTTTGCGATACTTCTTTTACAACCTCAAGTTCAATTGCGCTGCCGGTTTGCCGCCCTCCGGCGTATATAAGTTCGCCCATAACTTTTTGTACCGGGCGTAACTCACCGGTAACAAAACTATAGTCAATGCTGCCTATGCCGTTAAATAAAATTGCATCGGAAGGAATAATTTCGTTTTGCCGGATGATAATTCTATCACCGACTTTTAACTTTGACACCGGTGTGCTTTTTTCAATTCCATCATTCAAAACAGTAACTGCAAGCGGGAAGTATGATTTATAACTTCTCTCAAAATTTAAAGCCGCGTAAGTTTTTTCCTGGAACAATTTGCCGATTAATAAAAAGAAAACAAGGCCTGTTAAAGAATCAAAATAACCTGCTCCGGTCATCGTTAAAACTTCGTAAACGCTTCGGGAAAAAAGCACAAACACGCCAAGGGAAATAGGGAAATCGATATTAACAATTTTTTTAAGCAGCCCTTTATAAGCCGAGATAAAATACTCAGAGGCTGAATAAAAAAACACCGGAAGCGCAAGCAGTAAATTTAAGTAACCAAAAAGCTTCCGGTAAAATATTTCGTTTATATTGATGGATAAATATTCAGGAAAACTAAGCAGCATTATGTTTCCAAAACAAAAAGCTGCAATTCCAATTTTATAATAAAGACTTTTATTTGTATTTGTTTCTCTTCGCTGCTCAACGCTTTCAAGATTTATTTGCGGTTCGTAGCCAATTGCGGTAATAAGTTTTACAAGTTCTTTGAGTGATATTACTTCATGTTTAAACTGAACATTCAATTTTTTCTTCAAAAAATCTACGTGAGAACCAATAACCCCGCCGTGAAGTTTAAACAAGTTTTCAAGCAGCCAGATGCATGAACTACAATGCATCTGCGGTATATAAAAAGTAATTGTGCTTAACTTTTCATCACGAAAATCGATTAACTTATTTACGACTTCCTCTTCATCAAGGTAATCGAACCTGTGACCGAATTCTAATTTGGGAGAATGACCGGGAGAATTTTCTAATTGGTAATAGTTGCAGAGTTTGTTTTCATTAAGAAGCTCAAATACAGTTTTGCAGCCGGTGCAGCAAAAATATTTGTTATCGATGGCAATACTATCATCCGGACAAATATCTCCGCAATGGAAACATTCTATTTCGTGCTTAATTTTTTCGGAAACCGGCATACTAACAAAAAGTTTTTGTTTAATTTGATTGTAATAGATTTCAATAACAGGTACAAATACTGAATTATTAGAAACTATACCAATACATTAAAATTGATTGACTGACAAAATTTATTCATATTTGGAATGCTTTGAAAATTTCCCTTAAATTAATTTATAAAATAGCAGGCAATAAACGAACTAATTCCTCGTTGCCGGGGTTTTGGTGTTTGTCGGTTGCAATTAATTATTTTAGGGAAATTTCTTAAACAGTACGGTAAATATAATAGATGAAACCAAACTAACATAGCAAAAGTTTTGTTTATTAAAATTTTTTATAGGAACGAAAATGGAAAAGTTGAATAATATTAAAATTTTATCGTTTAATTAAATTATGAAAATACTGCTCGATTACTTAAAAAATTATTGGAAGCTTGTTTTACTTGCTCTTATTCTTGCCGCAGTAAACCAGGTTTTTTCTTTATTAGATCCTTACATATTTCGTATAGTTATAGATAAATACGCAACCAAGTTCGATCATTACACAACTGATCAGTTTGTAAGAGGCGTTTTGCTTCTTCTTCTGGCGGCAATAAGCGTTGCGTTTATTTCGCGGGTAGCCAAAAATTTTCAGGATTATTATGTAAATGTAATAACGCAGCGGCTCGGCGCTAAAATATACTCTGATGGTATTAAGCACTCTCTCGAACTTCCCTACGCAAAGTTTGAGGACCAGCAGAGCGGGCGCACTTTAGGAATATTGCAAAAAGTAAAAATTGATGTAGAAAAACTTATATCGGCTTCGATTAATACTTTATTTACCTCCATTGTTGGAGTAATCTTTGTTACAATCTATGCAATAAGCGTTCACTGGTTAATAGCGCCTGTGTTTTTTTCCGCCGTACCTATACTCGGTATTTTAAGTTCTACGCTTAGTAAAAGAATAAAACGAATATCGAAAACAATTGTAAACGAGACAACAGCACTCGCAGGCACCACAACCGAATCGCTGCGGAATATTGAATTAGTAAAAAGCCTCGGGCTCGGGCAGCAGGAAATAAACAGGCTGAACAGTACGACTGACAAAATTCTCGGTCTCGAATTAAAAAAAGTTCGTTACATCCGTGCGTTAAGTTTTATCCAGGGCACCTCGGTAAACTTTATACGCACCAGTATTATGTTTTTAATGCTTTATTTAATTTTTGTAAAAGCCATTACTGTCGGCGAATTTTTCTCAATGTTTATTTATTCTTTCTTTATTTTTGGTCCGCTCCAAAATCTTGGCGATATAATAAATATTTATCGTGAAACAGAAGTATCACTTGAAAATTTCAACGACCTTATGAGTCAGCCTGTTGAAGAAAAACCAGCTAAGCCCGCCGTGATTTCGGGAATAAACACATTGGACTTTAAGGATGTCGGATTTAAACACCAAACTGCAAAAACATACGCACTTCAAGATATTAGTTTTTCGGTTAGAACAGGGGAAACAGTTGCTTTTGTCGGTCCATCCGGCTCAGGTAAAACCACGCTTGTTAAACTACTTGTCGGTTTGTATTCTCCACAATCCGGTATAATTTACTACAACGGCTATCCCGGTAATAAAATTAATTTTGACGACCTTCGCGAGAAGATTGGGTTTGTTACACAGGACACTCAGCTTTTTTCGGGCACAATAAAAGAGAATCTTTTATTTGTAAATCCTGCGGCAACAGATGAAGAGTGTATTGAAGTACTGAACAAAGCCTCCGCTCAAAATTTGTTTGCGCGAGCAGATAATGGTTTAGATACAGTAATAGGTGAAGGGGGAGTAAAAGTATCCGGGGGCGAAAAACAACGACTTTCAATTGCGCGTGCATTGCTGCGCCGTCCGCATCTTTTAATTTTTGATGAAGCGACTTCTGCGTTAGACTCTCTTACCGAGGAGGAAATATCAGTTACTATTCGAAATATTTCTAACCGCAAAGATATGATTACAATTTTAATTGCACACAGACTTTCTACAGTAATGCATGCAGACAGAATTTATGTTCTTGAGCGGGGGAAGATTGTCGAGTCAGGCAGCCACGAAACACTGCTGACAAGCAAAGGTCTTTATTACGCGATGTGGCGACAGCAAATTGGAGAGAGAGAAAAGGGTGAATATTTGGCGGTCAATAACACAAAGCCAATATTGAATTAACTAAAAAAAACCGGCAGAAATTATCTGCCGGTTGAAATTGAAGTCAAAAAAATTTCTTCAAATTATCTTAATAAAATCAATTTTTTTGTTGATGAAAAATTTGAAGTTGTAAGCCTGTAAAAATAAACTCCGCTCGAAAGTCCTTTTCCATCAAAGACTACTTCATAACTTCCCGGTGATTTTTCTTCGTTTACGAGTGTCGCAATTTCGTTGCCGAGAACATCATAAATTTTTAATAAAACCCTCACCCGTCCTTCGGACACCCTCTCCCGGTGGGCGAGGGAAGGAATGGAGAATTTTATTTTTGTTGTAGGGTTGAATGGATTCGGGTAATTTTGGCTAAGATAAAATTCTGATGGAACATTTGCAGCTGCTAATTGGCTAACATCTGTTATAATTCCATATTTTATTTTTAAATTTATTATTCGCGCGTACGATTCATCAATTCTGCTTTGCGGAATAATTCCATCGTTAATTTTCTCTTCAATAATATCGATTACCTGAGAAGGTAAAGAAGTTCCGTTGCGCATATTGCTTCTGAAAAGAAGAATATCATTACCGGCGTTAACCGCAAGTTCAATCGATTCTTCAAAACCATAATTTTGCGTAATTGCCTGCATAAAAAGTTCATCTGTAATTGTCAGTCCATTAAAAGCTAATTCGCCGCGCAAAAGGTTTGTAACTGTTTTGTATGAAAGTGATGCCGGGTAAGTTGAATCGAGTTTTGCATTGTAAAGATGACCGGGCATAATAAAATCGGAATAACCATTTTCAATCAACTGCCTGTAAGGCACAAGTTCGCTGTCAGCCCATGTTGAAGTAATGTCGGTAAAACCGAGATGAGAATCGTTAACCGCACTTCCGTGTCCGGGAAAATGTTTTAGAGATGTCGCTATTCCGCGGAATGCAAATTCATCAATAAACCACCCGGCGTGTTTCGCAACAACCAACGGATCGCTTGAAAAGCTGCGTTCTAATTTACCTATAGCCGGGCTGAGCGGGTTTACATTTACATCAACGACAGGGGCTAAATCTAAATTCATTCCGCCTTGTAAAAGCCAGCCTGCCATTTTTGAAGCTTGCGCACGTGTTGAATCTTCGGAGTTAAAAATAGTACCAAGCTTATACGCAGAGTAAGTAGAATCAAATCCATTGCTCCAGTTTAACCTGGCAACCCGTCCGCCTTCCTGATCAACCGCTACAAATGGGGGAGTGGCGGCAATATATTTTATTGTATCTGAAAGTAATTTTATTTGAATCGGGTCGTTAATATTTGCAGCGAAATAAATTATCCCCCCAAGATTTCGATTTGCTAAATCCGTCTTAACGGAATCATCTAAAATTTTTGCAGGGAAACCGATCATAATCATTTGACCGATTTTTTCGCGGAGGGTTTGGGCTATTAATGTATTTGAAAAAATTAGAATGGATACAGTAAGAACACACAGTATTTTTTTTATCATCAGAATTGCTCAAAATTATAAAAACAGATAAATTAAAATTCGATAAATCTTTTGTTAATCAAAAGAAAAATCATTTATAAAACGGGAATTTAATTTTGCAAAAAAAAAGCCCGGCTTATTTGTTGAGCCGGGCTTTTTTATACAGAACGGGTCTTTTATTTCAAGATGGTCATTTTTCTTATTTGGCTAAAACTACCTGCATTTAGTTTATAGAAATAAATTCCGCTCGCTAATCCTTTTGCGTTAAATTCAACCTCATACAATCCCGGCGCTTTTTGTTCGTTTACAAGTGTGGCAATTTCGTTACCAAGCACGTCATAAATTTTCAATGAAACGTTTTGTACAAACGCACCGCTGCGCGTCTCCACAGAAGGAATTGAATATTTTATTTTTGTTGTTGGATTAAACGGGTTCGGATAATTCTGTGATAGCCCAAATTCCGAAGGGTTTGAAATATCAACTTCAATTGTGTTCGAGATATTTGTAGTTCCATCCAAATCAACTTGTTTTAATCTGTAGAAGTATTTTCCCGGCTCAAGATTATTATCGACATATGAATAACTATGCCGGTCAGTAGAAGTGCCGTTACCCTGAATAAAAGCGACCGAGTTAAATTTATCTGTGGATGATTTTCTTTCAACAAAAAATCCTTTATTATTCAATTCGGTAGCAGTTGTCCAATTTAATAATACGTTATTGTTTTCTACATTTGCGTAAAACGAAGTCAACTCAACCGGGATAACCGCGAGTGCTCGATCCCAAAAAAGTTTTTTATCACTTCCAACTTCTCCAACGTAAATAACACCCACATAATTAGTATTATTAAGGGTTACTATTGTTGAAGAATAATTTGTACTATAGGGTGCAGGGGGATAATCACTTAACCGGGTTAATCCTGTAAACTGCATAGAACCATATACCGCACCGGAAAAAAGGAGGTAATCAGAATCATTTGAAGCAGGACCTGCTTGATTGGAATCCGCTTGATAAACAAGATCGAAACCAAAATTATTAAAACTATGGAATTTGATATCTGTGCCGTAATAATCGAAGTTCGGGTTATTTGTTACGGCAAAAGCAGGTTCCCATGTTACTCCTGAGTTCGAGCTTTTTCTTGCCCAAATATTTCTTGCCCCGATATTACCGCTGGTGTATACAAACCACATTTCGCTGTTGTTTGTAGCGCTTACATATTCAAACTTTGGAGCGGGGTCTGTCGCAATGTCAATAAAACCTGCCGAAGCTAATATCCCCGGTGCTGTTTCGCGGTACCGGGCAAGTCTAATAACCGATGTTGCGGTATCTGCCAGAACAGGTCCATAATAATTTAATAACAGTGTATCTCCAGTCCCGGACATTGAAATTTTTGGATTTGCGCCATTTGATGTAATAGAGCCTCTGTTAATCCAATTATATCCACCGTTTGTAGTAGCGTATCTTACAATATTATTTGTGGGAAGCGAATCTAAAAATATATAAATTCCGCCGGTTGAAGATGTTGTTACATCAAAACCTCTATATCCGCCAATAAAAACGGGTCTGATCTGTTGTGCTGGAGCTAAAAAATTCCAACAAAAAACCTGACTTCCGGTCTGAAAGAAACAGTAAAGAGAATCCTGCACTGTGCGAATCATTTTTACATTGTCTAAGTGTGCGCGGTAATTAATGCCGCTTGGGTTCATCGACCATGATTCACCACTATTCGAAGATGAAAAAATGACTAGACCGAGATTTGATGTTGATTGTGTATCGTTAACCGCTACAAAAATTTGACCATCGGATTTTTGAATTCCGGAAAACTTACCGATAGGTTCGTAATTGAGTATAGTACGGTCGTTTCCCCAGCGAGGATTAGAATCCGCTGTATTAAAGATAGGTTTTTCAACTCGAAGAACCTGACTGAATGAAGTAGAGAACAACGCAAAAATAAAAAGTAGCAATATTCTTTTCATGATAACTCCAGGTTTATTTATAAATCGAAATATCTAGCAACGAGGCAGAATTAATTTACCGATATTTTTATTAAAATAAAATAATTAATTCAATTGAGGTGGTGAAATTATGCAAAAGAGAGCGTACGCGAAATATTGCAAAAAAACACCTCCCGAAAGTTTTAAACGGTATTTAGTAAAAAATAATTTGTTTACTTTAGAACAATCATTTTTTTTGTCTGATGGAAATCTCCCGCGCTCAATCTGTAAAAATAAACTCCCGAGGCGAGACTGCCTTTGTTAAAATTAACTGTGTAATTGCCGACAGTTTTATTATCATTAACAAGCGTAGTTATTTCTTTGCCGAGTATATCGTATACTTTTATTGAAGCAAAACCGCTTGAAGGAAGCGAATAGCTTATAGTTGTTGATGGATTGAACGGGTTGGGATAATTTTGATTTAGAATTAAATTTTCAGGAATAATTTTATGTGAATTTGTTTTAACATCAGTAAGAAAATTATCTCCCAAATAATAAGTATATATCGAATCATAACTGCTATAACCAGAATATGCACCTGTCCATAGGTTATCGTTTTTATCTAATTCAAAATAATTTATAGAATTCATCAGAAAAGAATTACTTCTGTTAAACTCTCTAAATGAATCATTATCATAGTAGTAAATTGATTCACCATTCGTAAACCAAAAGTTATCATTATGGTCAATTGCCGCGAATTTATAGTAAACACCATTAAACAAATTCGTAAAATCTGTCCAGGTTGTTCCGTCGAAAGTAGAAGCAAAGGTATTCATATCGCTGCTTCTCACGAACAACAATCCGGATGGTGATGTTTTTAAATATTCTATATGATCAGCCGGAAGTTCCGATGTTAAAGCAATATATTTTTCCCATGTACCGTTCCAAAGATCATATTTAAATAATCCGCTTTCTTGTGTGCCAATCCAGATTTTACCTGTATAATCTGATTCTATGCAGGTAATTTTATTTAAAGGTAATCCAGTGTTTTCACTTGTGTAATAAGTCCAGTTATTACCGTCATACATAGCAACACCGGAATCTCGGACTGCAACCCATAAGTTATCAAATGAATCGAATACCATTCCATCGGTAATGGGAGTTCCGAAATTATAATCGACATTATGCAAAATGGAATTTTCAACATATTTTAATCCAGCGTAATCAAACAGAAATATTTTATTATCCTGTGAAGCAGCAATAGAATTAGCACTCCCGATTTGGGTAACTATTGAAGCATTAAAGTCGGTTGGGTTAATTTTAATTAAGTTATAAATGTATCCGGGACCGCTTCTAACAGAAGCCCAAAGATTATTTTCATTGTCTATCGTGCCGGCAGAAATATAACTTGTCTGCGACAGTAAATCTTCGGGACCTAAATAGTGTATGGGCTGAGAAACTGTATTTTCAGAATTTAAAGATATTTTATTTATAACTGGAAGAACTGAACCATTGGAAACCAATTTTATTTGAATCCGGAGAAAAGGCTTAAGTACACCTGAGTAGAGAGAAGAGACCGGGATATAATCTGATATCTTTGTCCATGAAGAATTTATTTTACTGTTTAATCCCGATTGTATTCTATAAAAAACTTGTCCTTCAAGATTGCTTCCCGAAATAGAAAACAAGCTTAAATTTGTGAATGATTTTACAGTTACTATATCGCTGTAATAATAAGCTGATTTTGTTTGTATTGGTCCGAATACTTCAATTTCACTAAGTGAAGTAGCATAAGCGGAATCAAATTCGGTTAATACTATTTTAATATACCTTGTTGAGACCGGAGTGAAATTTTCTGTTAATATGGGCTGCGATGTCAATCCGCTTCTTTCAATAAATAGGTTCATTGAAGATATATCATTTCCTATATACATTTTATATCCCCTGGTGTTAATATGAGGAATATGATATGCAGTATGAAATTTTATCTGGTTTATTTCGATACTTTCGTCGAGATCTATAAGGATTTCGGATAAAATATTATGAGAACTAAAGATGACAAAAGTAGAAGAATCACCATCAACTAAATCTTCAGGATTGGTATAATTTGAGTTGTAGAAGTTCATCCAATTAATCGAACAGTTTTTGCCAAAGGCTAAACTGTAATTTTTTGATGTATCAATAGTAAACCCGTTCCCCGTATCAAGCAGCCCATAACGTCTTCCTTCAAATGTAGAATCGGTATATGTAAACTGCGCAAATAGATTAACAGATATTATGACTAAAATTATAAATATTTTTTTCATTGTTCCCTCCTATTTTAAAATCAACATTTTTTTAGTTGAAACATTCCCGTTAAAAATTAAACGGTAGAAATAAACGCCCGAAGCGAGATTGCCTTTATTAAAATTAACGGTGTAATTGCCTGGAGTTTTATAATCATTAACAAGTGTAGTTATTTCTTTACCGAGTATATCGTATACTTTTATTGATGCAAACCCGCTTGCAGGAAGCGAGTAGCTTATTGTTGTTGTCGGATTGAACGGATTGGGGTAGTTTTGTTCAAGATGAATTTTTATAGGTAAAATGTTTTGTTCTTCTTTTTGGTTTAGTAAAACATTTTGAGTAAAGACCTGATAAAAACTAGGATAATTGTAAGATGTGCCGTCTAAATACCATAAATTATTTTTTGAATCTACCTGAAGATAAAATGGTGAGTTAAAGACGAAAGAGTTTGATTTTGTTAAATGTAATGTGTCATTTCCGGAAATTCTATCTAATCCGTTACCTTTAAACCAAACATTATTTCGTTCAATTATATATGCCTCATCGTACTGAAAAAATAAGCTCCATTGATATTGATTAAACAAATAAGTTTTGTAGTCTGAATACGAATTTATTTGAAACTTAACCAGTATATTCCCATTCTCAAAAACATCAATACGTTTTATCGAGTCGTAAGGGGCACCGCCGTTTAATTTATTATATAAAATCCAGTCACCGGATAAAGTTAATTTTGCGAGTCCTTTATCCTCTGTTCCTATCCAAATGTTGCTGCTGTTGTCTTGTGCAATAGCAGTGGTATAATTGGAAGGAATATCGCACGTATTAGTTCTGTAAATCGTCCAGTTTGAACCATCATACTTGCATGCTCCATTGCCTATTATCCAAAGATTATCTGACCTGTCAACAAACAATGATTGAGAATGATCTAAAATATCATTCGATACTTGCATCAAACTCCAAACAGTATCATTGGTTGCTCTTAAGCTGCGAGAATTAAAAGCGCCTGTATGCAATAAATAATTCGTTGAAGTTCCCGATGCAAATTCATAATAACTATATTCAAGGTCAGCAGTAAGTATAATCCGATTATTAGAATATTTGTAAACACCGGTTGTTGCATAACCACCGTGAGAAATCATATTCAAAAACCAAATGTTTTCTTGATTATCAATCATATACTTCGAATAATAATTTTCGAAAAGAAAATAAACCGGAGGAGGATAAATTTTAAATCTCTGTACCGGAAATTCTGAATAATTAATTTCTACTTTGTTCACCATCGGTATCGTTGTACCGGTCTTCAGCATTTTTAATTGATACTGAAAAAAAGTTTTATTGCTGATTGAAGATAATGCTACCGGAACCTCCTGGTATGGAGTCCAGTCTGTCCATGTTAAGTTTAAATTACTCTGGTCACCGGCTCGAAAACGTAATTGCAAATTAGTACCGGTTATGTTTGTTCCTTCAACGGATACATTGTTAAATGTACTTTGCATTCCAGAATATTTCGTATTAGAAATGAAAAAAGCTTTATCATCATAATAGTCTCCTATTAATCTGAACTCGCTAAAAGCTGCAACATATCCGCTGTCAATTTCAGTAACGACATATTTTAAAAATCTTGTATTTACAGTTGGAAAGGTGTCTTGAATAATTGATGTATGTAAGTCAGTTTTTTGAGAGATTAAATCCATGTTAGTAGAATCTAAACCGGCATATAATTTATAGGCTTTGCCGCAAAGGTTCGGATTGCCGGCAAACGGAAGTAATTCAAAATGCTCAATTGCTATTGTGTCTATCAAGTCAATAATAAAATAAGAGTTAACACATCTAAAAGTTATGAATGTGCTGGTATTGTTATCTACTAATTTGTTCGGATTACTCTGTGAAGTATCAGAATTAGAAAGAGTAAAATGAGCTTTTATTGGTTTAAATAAAGCATGATTGACTAAGTGGGTAGTATCGATTGTCAGCGCATTATTAATAAATGAGGTGTTAAAATGCGAGCCCGCGAATGTGCTATCAACATAAGTAAACTGCGCAAATAAATTTGAACATAACAGTGCGGTTAAAAGAAGAATAAGTTTTTTCATATGTCCCTCTAAAATTTTTTTGGTTACTTTTTAGTTTTCCAGCTGATAATTAGAAAATCCTTATTCAAATATATTGCGGATATGGATAATTGCAAAGAAAAAGAGAAAAGTTTTGAAATTAATTTTAATACCTTTTGGAAAATGGAGTAGAGTAATTACAGGAAGGAATGATGATCCGGAGGAAAGATGGAATAGTAGAAAGTTAATATTTCAACTTTCCAGCATACCACTATTCCATTTTCCAAAGCAGAATTTTATTCGTAGTGTGTCCACATTCTTAAAATTTTAATAACATGTTCATTTTCTAAAACCTGGTAAACCATTCTGTGTTGAATATTAATTCTACGAGAAAAAGTGCCAGATAAATCACCTATTAATCTTTCAAATGGCGGAGGATTTACAAATGGATCTTCTTCGAGCAATTTCAATAATGCTTGAGCTTTAGGCTTCAAATTAGACAAAGAAAGTTTTTTTGCATCTTTTTGAGCTTGTTTAGTAAAAACAATTTTCCACTTTACCAATCCAATTCCTCAGAGCAATCTTTAATTTTTACGTTAACTCCTTCAATAATAGATTCTCTCATATTGGGGACTGAAAGAAGATAAAGCGTTTCTTGAATTGCTCGCCAATTGTCATCAGAGATTAAAACAGCATCGCCTCTTTTTCCAGTAATTTTAATTGGTTCATTTGTTAAATGTGCTTCGTCAATCAATTTGTAAAGATTTGACCGCGCTCTTGTGGCATTTATTGTTTGCATATTTTACTCCATTTTGAATGGATAAAAGTACGTAATAGCGGACGTAGAAGCAAGAGCGATAGCACGCCGATCGCTCTTATTTTAACAGTTGATAATGGCAAAATCGAGCGACCAAAACCTCCGAGGCTTCCAAAACCTCGGAGGTTTCTTGAAAACATTACTTCAATAATATTAATTTCTTCGTCGCAGTAAAACTGTCGGCGTTTAATTGATAAAAATAAACTCCGCTTGATAAATTAGAAGCATCAAATTTTACTTCGTAATTACCCGCACTTTTATTTTCGTTTACCAAAGTGGCAAATTCGTTGCCAAGTATGTCGTAAACTTTTAATAAAATGTTTTGTACAGACGCCCCGCTGTGCGTCTCTACAGAAGGAATTGAATATTTAATTGTTGTTGAAGGATTAAACGGATTCGGGTAATTCTGATGAAGCGCAAATTCTATTGGAATTGTTTCTATATTAACCTCAACCTCGCTGCCGTAACTGAATCCTCCGTTGTTATCAATCTGTTTTAAGCGATATAAATAATTGCCGGCTGCTATGTTCTCATCAATATATGAATATTCTTTGGGCGAGTTGCTGTTACCGTTTCCTTCAACAAAACCAATTGTTTCCCATTCTGAACGCTGATCGCTGACTACTGACCGCTGAATTTCAAATCCATAGTTGTTTACTTCTGTTGCAGTAGTCCAATTTAACACAACAGCGGTTGCTGAGCCTGTCGAAGCAGAGCTTGTTGCGGCAGTGAAGGAAGTTAGTTCTACCGGAAGCGGAGTGCCGCCTGTATTTTGCCAATCTAAATATGGATAACCATCGTTAATTCCATCTCCAATATTCCATATTGCAGGATCCCAACCGGCAGCAATAAAAGTTGTATTGGTTTTCATTTCTGCTGTAGTTTTGCCGTCACCGGCAGCGCTAGTTAATCTTCCGGAAGTTTGGGTATCCCAGAAACAATTGCTCTCGGTTGCACCATTAGTCAAATACCCCACCAAACCACCGACGTAATTACTGCCACTCACAGTCCCGGTACTGTAGCTGTTACTAACAGATGAGCTGGTGTGATAGCCCACCAAACCGCCAACGTAAATACCAGAAGTACTCACATTTGCAGTGCTATAACTATTACTGGCTGTTGAGCTCCGATTCCCTCCTACCAAACCGCCGATGTAATTACTAGAACCAATCACAGTTCCGCTGCTATAGCTTTTACTAACGGTTGAACCCCCATCATTATGTCCCACCAAACAGCCAACGTAACCAGCACCGCTCACATTTCCGATACTATAGCAGTTACTGATGGTTGAATTAGCATAAAGTAGTCCCACCAAACCGCCAGTTTGCCAACTGCCGGCAATGTTCACATTGGTAACACCTATGTTTTCAATATTAGCAAGATTAGTATATCCAAACAGACCCACATAATCTAAAGATGCTCTGGCAATGAACAAACCATTTATGGTATGCACTTGTCCGTTGTAGGAACCGGAGAATTTAGTTGTGGCGTTTCCGATTGGCGGCCACCCCTCATTATTTCCAACGGCTGTTTCATCATTGGGGTCATTATATTTATTTCCATCACTATCGTCATCAACATCATCCCAGTATTGGGTTGATGACATATCAATATCAGTTGTTTGTTTATAATACGCAGCCCAGCGATCCGAACTTTCGACAATCCAGAGGAGATTGTTGAGATTCGCGATTTGGTAAGGATCTTCCGAAGTGCCGATGCCCAATGGTTCAGAAGCATATCCCTGCCACAAGAGAAATGGATAACCTGAATTTGCTGTAGAATTCATACCCCAAATGGTTGAGTAATCCCATCCGGCATCGGTAAAGGTAGAACGGGTTGTCATTTCCAATGTGGTTTTCCCTGTGCCTGCAGCACTTGTTGCCTTACCAGAGGTTTGAGTATCCCAGAAACAATTAGTGACTGTTGCGCTTGTAACTTTTCCAACGAAACCCCCGGCCCTCAAATCCGATAATGTTACACTACCTTTAGAGTAGCAATTACTAACTGTTGCACCATTAATTTCTCCAACGAAACCACCCATTATTGAATATGATGTACTCACATTTGCTGTTGAGTAGCAATTGCTAACGGTTGAGCTATTTTCAATAATTCCTATCAGTCCGCCAACTATGGATTCTGACCAAGATCCATCACCTTTGGTCTGACCTGTACTGTAGCAATTGCTAACAGTAGATGAGTTGCACCCTCCGATTAAACCGCCGATAGATTGTGGCGCTTCTACATTAACAGCCGTGACTCCTAAGTTTTGAATTGTTGCGCCGGAAGTTTTACCAAACAATCCCTGTAAAACCACACTTCGTTTTATTTTTATTCCGGAAATTATGTGCCCCTGCCCGTTGTAGGAACCGGAGAATGGAGTTGGACCGCTTCCGATTGGCGTCCATCCACCTCCAGCCCAACCCGAAGTAGCGGAAGCATCAATATCTGCAGTTTGTTCATAATACTTAACCCATTCGCCGGAGTTTTGACTAATCCAGTAAAGGTTTTCCAGATTGGTAATTTGATATGGGTCCAATACAGTGCCGCTACCTGAAGGAGCAGTTGCTATTTGCCCGAACAGCATAGAAAAGGATAATAAAACAAAAAATGAAATAAGTGTCCTCATTGTTTAACTCCGTGGTTTTTTGACAAATTTATTCGCAATTCAATAACATGTTTTGTTCATTCGAAATAATTTTACTTAACTCTATACACCTCTCATAGCGTTGGAAATTACATCCCGTCTGCGTGGACTGATTGCAACTCCTTATCTTTTTTTGATTTCCAAATATGAAATTGCTAAAAAGAGAAATAAGGTATCAAAGTCAATTTATAGATGTGTCAAAACAGAATTTGCTCTAAAAGTGGGAAGAGGTTATGCGGATTTATGAAACTTTGATTGAAATTCTCTTGGCGTAACGCCGGTGTTGGACTTAAAAGCGCGGTTAAAAGTTGAGCGTGATAAAAAGCCAACTTCAAGGAACAAATTCTCAACCGAGATCTTCGTTTGTGAACGCAGAATAATTGATATTGCTTCTTCAATTCTTAGGGAATTAATAAATCCATGAAAGTTAGTCCCATAAAGTTCGTTAACAACATTCGAGAGTTTTTTTGATGGTATGTGCATCCTTTTTGCAAAAGATTCAATTTTAAGCTGAGGGTCTTTATATATTTTTTTCTCTTTAATAAATCTTTCAATTTCATTCTTTATTTCCTGCTTCTCATCAAGCCTTAGCAGATGACTCGAATTATTATTCAATTCAATTTTTCTATTTGGAGAAGACATTTTTTCAATTTTAACTTTTAGTTGAATTAGCCACTGGTTAAAACCAATAAAACCTGCTAAAAGAATGAAAGCCAGGCTGAAGGATTGTTCTAAAGCCAAATAGTTGTCAGCGGGCACGAAGGTTGTTGAAAAAATTAGAAGTACTTCGTATAAAAATGCGCCGGTTAAAAAAATGTAAATCCATTTGGCAAAATAATTTTTATCTTCAAACAAATTTTTACTAAAACGGGCAAGTTTTAGCAGAAGATAAAAATAAATAAAAAACTGGGTGTAGTAGAGCGCAAAAGCCGCGATCTGAAATAAGGATATATTTTCATTTCCAGTGTTGAACAAATAACCCAACTGCAAAAAAGAGTTTTGTGCGGATTCCGGAATATTAAAATAAGTTATGCATGTTAAAAAAAATATTATTATTGGTATGATAGAATGGTAGCGCCAAACTTTGAGTGATAATCCGACAGAAGGAATTAATAACGTTCTGGAATACAAATAAAATAGAGGATAAACAACATACAGAAGAGGGTAGTATAGAAAAACGCCATATTCGGCGAATTCCCATATTTTAAAAGAAATAAGCAGTTCGTACAGGTAGAGATAAAAAATAGAGATTATAACGAGATAGAGATAACCTCTTTTTTTTATGCGCAATTTATCTAATTGTAAAAACTGCATAAAAAAAAGAACGCAAAAAGATGCTCCCAATATGGTTAAAAGCTGGTATATATTTATCACAGTTTTCATCAATGATTATTTTCAAATAGAAAACAAATAAAATGTTTTGTATGTTATATACTTGCAAAACGTAATTAAACAATATATAAAAAATTGTTTGGCACAATTTAAAACATTTTTCGGACAGTTAATTTGTGCTGCTAAAAGTTCTCCGCGAAACAAGCCTAAGTAACACGGAGGACTTCTTTTAATTAATTATCTGAGGAGAACCATTTTTTTGTTCTCGCTGAATTCGCCGGCGGATATTTTATAAAAATAAACACCGCTTGAAAGGGAAGCCGCATTAAAAATGATATTGTAACTGCCGGGTAGTTTGTAATCATTTACAAGCGCCGCCACTTCCTCTCCTAATAAATTATATACTTTTATAGAAACAAAGTTTTCCTGTGAAATAGAATATCTAATGGTTGTTGTCGGGTTAAACGGATTTGGATAATTCTGGTGAATAAGAAAATTTTCTGGCAAAATTTGTACTCCATCTCCAAATGAAATAACGCCCCCTTCATTATAAACCGATAAACCGTCGCTCGTCCCAATCCACTTATTCCCGCTGCCGTCTATGGCTAGGGATTGAACATAATTATTTGGCAAAGTTGAATCATTAGCAGAATAAGTTGCCCAAGTTGAACCGTCAAACTTTGCCAACCCTCCACCAAAAGTTCCAATCCACTTATTTTCGCTTCCATCTATCGCGAGCGCCCAAACCCAGTTATTCGGCAAACCGGAATTATTATAATCATAAGCAGTCCAACCTGTCCCCCCGAGGGTTGCGTCATCAAATTTTGCCATCCCGCCACTAGCTCCAATCCACTTATTCCCGTTTCCATCTATGGCGATGGAAAGAATATAATTCCAAGGCAAACCGGAATTGGTAGAATTATAAACAGCCCAGGTCGTATCGTCATATTTAGCCAAACCGCCTAATTTAGTCCCAATCCACTTATTCCCGCTGCTGTCAATGGCGATGCACCAAACATAATAATCCGGCAAACCGGAATTAGCAGGGTCAAAAACAGTCCAGGTAGTATCATCAAATTTTGCTAATCCACCGTAAAGGGTACCAATCCACTTATTTCCGTTACCATCTATAGCGATGGAAGCAACTGCATTACCGGGCAAACCGGAATTAGAAGGATTAAAAACAGTCCAGTTTGTACCATCAAATTTCGCTAATCCAGCTATAGTCCCAATCCACTTATTTCCGCTTTCATCTATGACGATGGACTGAACATAATTATCGGGTAAGCTGGAATTAGTTTTATTATAAAAAGTCAATTCACCAGTTGTCTTATTAAGCTTAATTAAACCATTAGTTGATCCGGCCCAGATGTAATTTCCTTCAATAGCGATAGAATGTATTATTTCTCCTTCAGCATAGTTAATCCACTCTTGGTTTTGCGCATAAAGAGAAAAAAAGAGAAGCAAGAAAACAAGTAAAAGATGTGTTTTTTTCATTTTAAACTCCACTCCAATTTATTTTTGATTAGTACTTTATGACGTGTTATCGCGCCATCCGGTCCAAATTGTTCAACCACGACACCGCAGTTAAGTTTATTTTAAAGAAGTTCTATTTTTTAAAACGCAAAACCAACAATTCTCACAGGTTCCATATATTGATTTTTAAAGCAAATCCTGATTGAACTAAATCACTCAAAACTGCCGGTGGTTTATTCGTTTCGGAAAAAACTCGCTCATCGATTTTGTGAATAATGTTTTTTACAATTTCCATAAAAGACGAGGTTCTTATTTTTAATAGTAAAAATTTTTTCTTAAACACAATCAAACTACAAATAGCAGCACCGAAGAAATCGGTGCCGCAAATAATCAGTTTTATTCAATTGCATTTTCTATTTATTTCATCAGCATCATTTTTTTGTTCTCACTGAACTTACCGGCAGATATCCTATAAAAGTATACACCGCTTGATAGGAGAGTAGCGTCAAAAATAGCACCGTAACTGCCCGGAAGTTTGTTTTCATTAACGAGTACCGCTACTTCTTTGCCTAATAAATCAAATACCTTTATTGAAACATAATTTTCCTGTGAAATAGAATATCTAATAGTTGTTATCGGATTAAAAGGGTTCGGATAATTTTGGTATAATTGAAACTCATTAACAGTTATTCCGGGCGCGTCATCACTAAAGGAAACGCCGCCGTTACTTGTCGTTAATATCGTTCCGTAATTACCAGCAGCCCAACCTGTTTGAGAATCAAGAAAAAATAAAGATGAAAACGAATTATTTGTTGGACATGCTTGTTCTGCCCAGTTCGTTCCGCCGTCTGTTGTTTTCATAATCAAACCATATTCACCGGCAGCCCAGCCATTATTGCTGTCAGTAAAATAAACCGCCTTCAAAGATCTATCTGTTCCACTTGATTTAGCAGTCCATGTTTCTCCGCCGTCAGTAGTTTTCAAAATTATACTGAATGGAAATCCTGTTGCAGGAGCGCCGACAGCCCAGCCGTTATTTTGATCCATAAACTGAACCGAATACAAAGCATTTGAATATCCGGTGTGTTTTGCACTCCAACTTCCTCCGCCGTCTGTTGTTTTTATTACTCTCCCTTCTTCACCAACAGCCCAGCCATTATTCATATCAATAAAACAAAGCGACCAAAGTGATGCGGTAAACCCGGAAAACTGCGGCATCCAAGTTGTGCCGCCATTCGAGGTATAGATAATTTTTCCATCCCAGCCTGCAGCCCAGCCATTATCAGCATCAAGAAAAGTAACAGAACGAAGACTGTTGTTTATACCGCTTGTCTGCTCTACCCAATCGTTTCCGCCATTTGTAGTTTTTATAATTGTTCCGCTGTCACCAACAGCCCAGCCTGTGGAAGCATCAACAAAACTTATAGACCTGAGCCACTTATCGGTTGGAGTAGTCCTTTCGTTCCAATAGGTTCCGCCATCTGTAGTAAAACATACTTTGCCAGACTGTGCGGCTGCCCATCCGGAAGTTGAATTTATAAATTCAATATCATTTAAAAAAAGAGTCGGTCCTCTCAAATCCATAACCCAATTCAAACCGCTATCGTCTGAAACGACAATTACACCATTCCAACCCACCACCCAAATGTTGTACTGGTCGGCAAAATTTACTGAGAGCAAATCAAAATCCGTAAGATGGATTTGAGACTCCCATAAGGTTCCACCATTGGTGGTTCTGAAAATATTACCTTGCTGACCAACTGCACATCCATTGTTGTTATCAACAAAATTAACTGAAAACAGCCAATCATAATAACCACTGGTTTGAGGAAACCAATTCTCTCCTCCGTCGTTAGTTTTTATTATTGTACCGGATGACCCAACTGCCCAGCCCATACTCGTATCAACAAAACAAATAGAGGAGAGATCGTTACCTGTTGGAGAGGAAATTGTTAACCAGTTCTCTCCGCCATTGGTTGATTTCAGTATTGTACCGAAATCTCCCACTGCCCAACAATGTTTAGCATCGATAGAGTATATGCTTTTTAAGTATTCGCTGGTTCCGCTTGTTTGTTCAGTCCACGTTGAACCGCCATCGGCTGTTTTTAGTATTCTGCCGTACCATCCTGCTATCCAACCGTTGTTTAAATCAGCGAAACTGACAGAGGTTAAGATATCAGTTGTGTTGCTGTTTTGGGCAGTCCATGTTTCTCCGCCGTTTGAAGTTCTAACGATAGTCCCCGCATAACCTACTGCCCAGCCGTTGTTTTCATCAACAAAGTGAACTGATAATAAATTGCTGGTCGTCCCGCTGTTTTGAAAGTTCCAGTGATAACCATCCGAGTTTTTCATTATCGTTCCGCCGTTACCAACTGCCCAACCGCTTGTTGGATTAACGAAATACACCGATATCAGTTTGTTTCCCTGTGGATAAGGATTTTGCCAGAACCATTGTGCGTTAGTAATTCCGGCAAAAAATAAAAATGCTGCAAAAAATATTTTTGTTTTCATTTCTTCTACCTTTTATTTAATTAATAACATTTTTTTGCTTAAGACATACCCCGCAGTTTTTATTGTGTAAATATAAATTCCGGTGGCTAAATTTTTAGGATTCCATTGAACCTGATATTCGCCCGGAGACATTTCTTGATTAACCAACTCTGCAACTTCGCTGCCAAGTATATCGTAAACTTTTAATGAAATATTTTGAACAGACGAACCGCTGTGTGTCTCTAAGAAAGGAACGCTGTAACGAATTATTGTTGATGGATTAAAGGGATTAGGGTAGTTCTGGTATAAAGTAAATTTTTTCGGGTTTGCGCTGTTCGGTTTATCTTCAACGGAAACAAATTGCCCATAAGTTATTGTTGAATAGTCAAAGTACGCGTCCATCGTATTCCCTCTGTCGAAACCAAATGCAAGATGACCGGATGCTAGTCTGTCGGAAGTTATATTTGTGGTACCGTTCATTACAAGTTGATCATTTGCCCACACCTTATAAACTGCAGGCGAATTTCCTTGAACTGAGAACTTTAATTTTACAGTTGTAGTTGGATTTAGTCCTGCATAATCAATTATAGTCGGTTCATAAGCATTATCTGCGTAACCGAAATACAGTGTATCGTCTTCAATAAAAAATGTAGTGTAGTTTCGGTAATCAAAAAATCTACTAAGAGAAAGTGGAGCATCATGTGTCGCGCCGCCGCCCCCTTCAATTTCAATCTCAAAGTCGGTTACAGCACCCGCCGGTGATGCTACATAAAGAGATGTTTCAGAAGATCCGCTGTAGTTGAAATTTAATCTTCCGTTGTTGATTGTTAAAGATTGTGCAAGATTGTCAAGGTCTCCAAATCTAAACCAGGGTGAGTTTATATCATTAAAGTCGTCGTTAAAAGTTCCGGGTGTGGCAATCATTGGGTTATATCTGATATCCACTTCATCTAATGACCAATCTATTGTGCTGCCTGATGAACCGATAACGTAAGCTATCATCTGACCATAAAATAGTCCTTCATCAACATTGGTTAGTTGACCGGTATAAAAAATATTCCCGTTGGCATAAGCACTTAGGATTAAATTATTTCCCAATCGCGTTGCGTCTAATTGCATAGTATTCATAGAATCCGGAATTGGAACAGTAATTAATTTAATAACATTCGATTGAGAAAATGATTGAATATCTTCTGCATACAAAATCGAAATAGAATCCCCTTCTATGTTATAAGCAACCAACGATTTGAAACCCATCCTTCCAAAACCGCCGCCGTCTATGCCGCTGGGCTCATCCCCCATTTTAACCTTAAATGAAAAATCATCCTTTGCAGCCCCGATTGGTAGAATCATGTGAATCACATCGTCATCCGGTGAGGTTAAGTGTAACTGCCCTCCCTGAATTGTTATAGTGGCATTCGGAGCAAGAAAGCCCCAACCGGGATTGCTGCCGCCATCGAATGTTTCATAATATCTATTAGAAGTTTGTAATGTAGTGTTAACAGCCGGCACATAGGAAAGCGCAGCATAATTAAAATAGGCGTCCATATTATTTCCTCTGTCGTATCCGATGGCAAGCCGGCCCGCTTTCAACCTTTCGGGTACATTATTTAAAGTGCCGCTAATAACAAGCTGATCGTTAGCCCATGCTTTATATACAGCAGGCGCGTCGCCCTCAATTGAAAATTTAAGTTTTGATAATGTTTGAGGATTTATTGCCGCAGCTTGAATTATAGCCGGTTCCAATGAGTTACTTGCATAGCCAAAGTAGAGTGTGTCATCTTCTATAAAAAATGTTGTGTAATTTTTGTAATCGAAAAATCTGCTCATGTTAAATGGAGCATCGTGAGTTTGTCCTCCGTTTCCTTCTACTTCAATTGAAAAATCTTTAACCGCGCCCACAGGTGGAGTTGCAAAGAGCGCAGTTTTTGAGGACCCATTATAAATAAAATTTAACCTGCCGCCGTTTATATTTACTGATTGGGCAATGTTATCAAAATCGCCAAATCTAAACCAGGGGGAATTAGTGTCGTTAAATTCATCAGAAAATACTCCCGGTGTTTGTATAAAAGGATTATAACTAATATCTACTTCATCTAATGACCATTCCTTCAAACCGGGTCCATCAATCGGATCGAGCATCATAACCATATTGCCGCTAAATAATCCTTCGTCAACATTGTTCAACTGTCCGTTATAAAAAACTACATCATTAACATAAGCATTGATGATGAGGTTGTTCCCCGATCTAATCACATCAAGCTGAAGACTATTAACATCAGCAGGTATAGGATATTTTACAAGTGTTGTTAAATTGGGATTGCTGTATGATTGGATATCATCAGAAAAAACAACAGTAAGCGAGTCGCTAAAAAGGGGATCGGAAAAAAGAATTGCTACGAGAGATTTGAACCCTGCTCTGCCAAATCCCCCGCCTTCCAAACCGGAACCGGTACTGCCCGGTTTTATTTTAAAAGAAAAATTATCTTTCGAAGCCTCTGTCGGCGGTAAGATATAAACAAACTCATCGCTGCTTGAAACAAATTTGAGTTCACCGTTTTGAGTAGAAATATTGGCGTCTGTTGAAGTAAACGCCCAGCCAGTTTCGTTATTGCTATCGAATGTTTCGTAGTATCTGCTTGTTTGTGGAAGAGATACAGAGATGGTAAATAGTACAATTAAAAAGGTTCTCAGCGCGTAGTTCATAATAACCTCCGAATAATTAGTTTCTATAGAAGGAGCAAATTCGAAATTAATTGTATCGACTCAGTCTCTTTCACAGTTATTTAGTTGAAAAATTCAGATTCCTTAAAATAAATTTCAATTTATTATCTATAATTAATAGTGTCAATGATGCATGTGTGTCATTTTATTTGGTTTAAACAGTCCCATCCCAGGAATGTGTAACAAAACATTCCGGGGATGGGTAATCTTAATTTTATGTTTTTGTAGAAATATTTTGTTTCCCTCATTTCATACGCATTTGTTTTTATCTGACAAGCATCATTTTTCTTGTTATAAAATTGCTGCCGTATGTAATTGTGTAAAAATAAACTCCGGAACTTAAACCCGCAGCATCGAATTTGATATCATATAAGCCCGGCGCTTTTTCTTCGTTAACAAGAGTTGCAATTTCGTTGCCGAGAATATCGTAAATTTTAATCATTATCAACCTCACCCCCGACCCCTCTCCTTCGGAAGGCGAGGGGAGAGAATATTGGATTTTTGTAGAAGGATTAAACGGATTCGGGTAGTTTTGTGAAAGTAAAAATTCTTTTGGCCAAGAAATTTCTTCCGAAATACCGGTAATAATGCTTTTGTCAAATTGAATAAGCTTGATGTAACTGTTAAGATCCGTAAACCCAATATCGTTTGAAACTAAAACAATATTATCGTTTACCTTAATTGCGTTTTGATGCCTGCCTACATACTCACTCTCAAAGTCAACTCTTCCAATTAAATTTCCAAGATTATTTATCTTTAGCGATGAGAAATAAGTTGGGTAATTTGAAGGCTTCCTCGTTCCGGATATTACTATTTCGTCACCGAAGATATTGATGCTAACCGAGTTCGGCGGAAAATTTCTGAAACTGTATGCGTCAATCCATTTTCGTCCGGTATCCACATAATTCCAAATTTCGGTTCCGGTAGTGCTGTAGTAAACCGAAAACAGCGGGGAGGTATCGGATGATTTTGAAATTCCGGAAATAATTACGCCGGCTCCGAAGGGTTTTATATCGAATGCTTCATCATAATCCGAGTCGAAGTCGAAAGTTTTCGACCATAGCAAACTACCGTCCGGAGCATATGCAACAGTAATTGCATCATAACTATTTGTGTGATATTCTAAACCGCAAGTACCGGTAACATATGTAATACCGTTTTCATCAACCGCTGCTTTATTTGCTGTCATTACAGTTTTGCCAGGAAGGTTAAACTCATTTCCCCAGATTAATAGTCCGTTTGAATCTACCCGTGCTGTAAAAATACTGTTTGTGCCGTTCCGGTGAATTAAACCGGCAATAACAGAATTACCTTCCGCATCAATATAAGCATCGTTCAACAGGGCAGTCTCAGCGTTCTGTATTGAGAACGGAAAAGGGACATAATCCCATAGTTCTAAACCCTGCGGATTATATTTAATTATTCTTGGACCAAAATTATTATTATCGTTATCATCCGAAACCGAGTAAATATAAATACTGCCGGATTCTGTTACTTTTATTTCCCGGCAGTTAAAGCTATCGTGATTAAAATGGAGTAAAGAATCTCCGCCTGAGTTTAATACTTCGACATATAAGTCCATCAACAAATATATATTTCCCTGGGGGGTAGTTGTTAATGACGGACTTTCGCTTACTCCGCCGCTATTAAAATATTTTGTAAGCTGATGAATTCCCTGAGAGGAAAATTTATTAAGTACACAGCTATATGACTGTGCACCGCCGGAGTTATAGCCTACAGTATATATATTGTTTTGATCATCAATATGTGAATCTGTTATCCAGATACTTCCGCTGTCCGGCATACTCCATGAAGATAACCAGTTGGTTTGCTGGCTGTAGATGATAGATGAGTAAACCAGCAACGAAATAATCAAAAGCGCAATAAATTTTTTCATTTTTCTTTCCGCTTTATTTAATCAACAACATTTTTTTCGAGATGTTTTTTCCGCCTGTGGTTAGTCTATAGAAATAAATTCCGCTCGACAATCCTTTTGCATCAAAGACAACTTCATAATTGCCCGGCGATTTTTCTTCGTTTACGAGAGTGGCAATTTCGTTGCCGAGAACATCATAAATTTTAAGCATTACCGACCTCACCCCCGACCCCTCTCCTTCGGAAGGCGAGGGGAGAGAATATTGAATTTTTGTAGATGGGTTAAACGGATTTGGGTAATTTTGTGAAAGTAAAAATTCTTTTGGAATTTTTTTATTCTCATCCACAGTAATTTCTGTTGCTTGTGGCTGCCCGCTTTTTAATATTAATCCAGATGGTCCAACTAAATAGAAATCGTACCAAAAAGTTGGATTATCGGCTAAGTCGAATGCAAATATTTGTTGATTTGTAGGCAACTGAATTTTTTCCCAAATGTTGCCGCCGTCCGTAGTTTTAAAAATAAACCCGCCCACACCGGCAACCCAGCCATTATTTTCATCAATAAATTTTACTTTATTGAACCAATAACCATATTCTATCAATTCACCTTCTGTTAGAAGTATCCAATTTGCTCCACCATCGGTTGTTTTTTGAATAGTAGCATTATCACCAACAGCCCAAACAAGTGATGGAGAAAGTGCGAATACATCATGTATCTCTTTATTCGTTGCAGAAGCCTGTTGAACCCAATGTATTCCTGTATCAGTAGTATGAAAAATTGCAGATTCTCCAGTTCCCGAATTGCCACCGACAATCCATTGATGCATAAAATAACTTTCATTAACAGGACTGCTGAATGCGAAAAGGGTAGCGAATGTATTTAAATTATTCTTATGCCATCCACTAATACTATGGGAATAAAACTGACCTCCATAACCAACAAAGTAATTTTTTTCAACATCAAGAAAACCATATGCGGCATCAGGCGGGTTATCTTCAAACCAATTTTCTCCGCCATTTGTTGTTCGTAAAACTCCGTATGTATTTGCATATCCTGAAACCGCCCAGCCGTTTTGTCCGTCTATTGAAAAATCGACATCATAAAGTCCTTTCCCGTTTTGGTAGGGATTTGCCTGAAAGTTCCAATTAATGCCACCGTTGGTAGTTTTGTAAATACTCCCTGATCCGCCTACCACCCAACCTGTTTGATAATCAATAAAATCAACTCCATAAAATGAAACATTGGTTCCTCGAGAAATTTTCTGCCAGCTAATCCCTCCATCTTCGGTCATATAAATTAGTCCGGCGTATCCTCCTATAAACCCATTATTTTCATTTGAAAATGAAATTGTATTAAAATTAATTCCGATCAATCCATTATTAAGCATTTGCCAACTGCTGTCAATATTTTTAGAATAGGCTACTTTGCCTTCGCGTGTAATAAGCCATAACATATCTTGCGGTATTAATGGTTTAAAGGTACAGAGTTTTTGAATATAGTCTTGTGTATCAAAAATGTAGTCCCAAGAAGTACCGTTATCAGTTGATTTCATAACCCAGCCTACATTTGTAGTAATCAATATTTTAGTATTGATGTAATAAATATCCGTAATACTATAAGAACTATACATAAAAGGTAGATCAAACCAATTTACACCGTTGTTATTACTTTTTAGAAAAATTCCATCATCGCCACCGGCATAACAAGTACTATAATGGGCGCACTCTATTGAGAGTAGTCGTTTTACCGTTTCATGTTGAAAATACCAGGTAACGCCAAAATCATACGTGCAATAAATTTTTTGAAAATTAACAATAGCCCCGATAATATATTGCCCGGCAGAAGAGGCGCCGAAAGATAGATCTGTTATCATTCCGTTTGGTTCTGCTGTTATATTGAAGGGTGACCAGGTTTTCCCTTGGTCGCCCGAAACAAGAAAGAGCCCATTTTTTCCGCCAATCATTAATGAAGTGTTAGCCATTTTTTTTATTACTGAATAGGTATCTTCACCGACCCTAATAATTTCCCAGGTTACTCCACTGTCCACCGACCTCAAAATACTTTTGGATGTTATCGCGATGACCGTGTGATCGTCATAATAGACAGCATCAACAATATCATTCCCCTGTGGATAAGGATTTTGAAAATACCAGTCATTCTGCGCAAATGAGTTTTGAAGTGGAATAAGCAACAAAATTAATAATGTATATATTTTGTGTAGTTTTATTTTCATCATTAAAAACACCAATAAATTTTTCACGTTTTCCTCACTTTACAGATTCCTCTACTTGAGAAGTATCATTTTTTTTGTTAAATAATTTTTACCGTCTGTAAGCTTGTAAAAATAAATTCCTGAACTTAAACCAGAAGCATCGAAGCTGATATTATAATTACCCGGAGCCATCTGTTCGTTAACAAGTGTGGCAATTTCATTGCCGAGGATGTCGTAAATTTTAAGATTTATGATTGACGATTGATTATTTATGATTTTGGGCACCGAATATTTTATTATGGTTGATGGGTTAAACGGGTTCGGGTAATTTTGAGATAAACTAAACTCCGTTGGAATATTTTCAATTTCGCTATTAACTTCGGAAACAGGATTTATTGATTTGAAAAGCCCGAGACCTAATGTACCCGCATACATTATTCCTCCTCCGGCAAGACCTAAACATAACGTCTCTTTTCCTGCACCAGTAACGCCAACTCCCGAAATAAAGTCACCCCAGTTTGTTCCATTATTTGTGCTTTTGGAAATTCCCCAATCGTGTGCGGCGTAAATACTTCCATCGTTATCTGTTATCAAAGCATTTATATGTCCCGAAATCCAGCCGGCATCTTCCCATGTAGCGCCATTATCTGTTGAGCGTTTTATATTACCTCCGCTTAAGCCAATAAATATTTCACCGTTTTTCCCTATGGTTATTGCGCGGCAGCGATTGTAATCTATTTTTGTCCACGCTATATAATCGGTAGCCGATGAAAATACACCGCCATCGCAAGCGGCAATATATTTGTTCATCTGCGGACTGTAAGCTATATCATAAACAGCGCCGGAAAGATCATTTGTTCCGCCGTTCCAGTTATTATTTGTTTCGAGGAGATAAAATGATGCGTCACCGCCGCCGAAAGTTTCCAGAGAAAATCCCCTGGCGCTTGTTATTAATGAATATATTTTTGCTGTTGCGGGAAGAACCGATTGCCATGTTGTTCCGTAATCGGTTGATTTAAATGCGCCCTGGTTTGTCGCGGCAAAAAGGTTGTGGTCAACATCAAAAACAAGATCGTTTATAATTAAGTTTGTTAAACCGGAATTTATCTGCGAAAAACTATAGCCGTTGTCAGTGGATTTATAAACTCCGTATCCTCCGGTACCAAGATAAAGATTATTAAATTGGTCGAAGGTAATAGAGGTATAATTTGTATGACCGATTTGTTCGTAATTTGCATTACCTATAATATTGGGCGCTTTATAAATTCCATTGTAGAGTGAAGTTGCAACAACATCTTGTAAATCGGTAATTTCAAAATCCATTCCCGAATTTTTTAACCAGTTCGCGCCTTTATCGGTTGTATAAAATATTCCGCTTTGTGTACCGATTCTAATTTTTTCATCTTTCATAGCATAACAATTAACTTCGGTATTTGTTAGCCCGTTGTTCCGCTGCTCCCAAGATTTAGTGGAATCCCCAACTTCATTATAGTTTATAAAAAAGCATCCGTACTCTGAAGTTATCATTAACACATTATCGCTTGCGTAATAGTTAACACTGGTGATGCCTCTTATTCCAGATATAGGCAGACCATTGTTAAAATCATTCCAGGTACCACCATTATCAGTGGAAAACCTAAATCCTATGTTTGTTACTATACCCCACCAACCTACGTATATTCCGGTAAGGTCATTTATATCTGCGAGTGAGTTTAAAGCAAAGCCGCTCCAGGTTTCGCCGTTATCAGTTGATAAAAACATTCCGCCGGCAGAAGCCGCATATAATTCGCTTGATGAGTAACCGAAGCGAAATTTATGAACCCTGCTGCTCAAGGAGGGGGATTTTGTCCAGTTTACTCCATCACTTGAATAGTAAACCCCATTTTCGACAGCCGCCAGATAATTTGACCCCGCCTGGGTAATATCATTTATTTTATTTCCTTTTAATCCGACGAATGCCCATGTATTTAAACCGGTTTGTGCATAAATACCGTCGTCTGTACCCACCCAGCCGCCGTTAATGCAATAAATTTCTTTATTAACCGGACCTTCTAATGCCTCCCATATTTGCTGCGCAAATGTGAAAGATGAAAAAAAGATAAAAAAGCCAATCGTTAATGTTTTCATTATAAACTCCAAATCGTTCTGATGCTTCTATTTTAAAAGCATCATTTTTTTTGTTATTAAATTGTTGCCGTTAGTAATTTCATAAAAATATATTCCGCTTGATATTTCTCGGTTGAAGGAAGATGCGTCAAATGTAACCTCATAAGTGCCGGGCGATTTTTCTTCGTTAACGAGTGTTGCAATTTCGTTGCCGAGCACATCGTAAACTTTAAGTGTTACCAACCTCACCCCCGACCCCTCTCCTTGCAAAGGCGAGGGGAGAGAGAATTTAATTTTTGTTGTCGGATTAAACGGATTAGGGTAATTCTGAAAAAGATTAAAATCCGAAATAGTATTTTGCTCTTCTTCTACATCAGTCAACTGATCAGTTATTTTCATTGTAACAAAATCGTAACTGCCGCCAAAGTACTTTCCGCCGGTAAGAACAATTTTTTTTGAGGGATCAAACATCATTTGCTGCAACTCCAGCGGGAAGTATTCGCTTAAACCCTGCAACTTTATTTTTGCAAGCTGGTTGCCGATACCGTCATATTTTATCAAATAAACGCTGCCATTCAAATCCCAAACTGTAACATAAAACTTATACTGTGTATCGGACAGAATTTTTAATCCCTTAAAAAGCGTTGTGTCTGAATCCTGAATAAAAAGAAATCTTTCCCCGGCTGTGCTATATTTTGCTACAAAAAATTTCGAGTCTATTGAACCTGTTACAATCAGATTCCCTCCGCTGTCGAATGCAAAATCGCCTACTTCCGAGATGTTCTGATTTCCTGCTGTAGCCTCCAGAGTTTTATCCCAAAGGATTTCACCACCGGTGCCAAACTTTATGATGTGCTGGTCACTCTTCCATGACTGCGGATCTGGCACCCAAATTGAATTTTTTAAGCCGAGATAAGTAAATCCATCATTGCTTACAAGCATGGCATTGCCGTACGCCTGATACTGCCCGGTCAACATTATGTTTTTTACCCATTTTATCGAGCCATCACTATTCTTTTTTATAAGTCCGGCGTAGTAGTGGTACGTCGAATTGCTCCATCCGGATACCGGCACTGTTAACTCGCTTCTCGCGTCATCAAGATGAGTGGTTACGCCATACCAGCCCAACGTATCATTTGACTGAAAAACTTGTGAGGATAGAACGTAACCATCGAAATGCATTTTTACCTGCCAATTAGAACCGCCAATAACAAGTTGATTAAAATTATCAAGATGAAGTTTGTCTGCAGATCCGGTTATGTTAGAGCTGTTTCCCGGAAGGTAAAGAGAAATTTTATTCGCATAAATAAGGTTACCGTCGGGATCGTATTTTACAAGCATAAAACTGGGATAATAAATAGAACTATCCGCACCTTTTACTCCAATAACTATATTATTCGCGGCATCAAAATAAACTCCAAGTGCTTCATCATAACTGCCGATATTAAATCTCTTATTCCACATTTCCGTACCATCGGGCAAGTATTTAACAATAGCTACATCCCCGGTGCTATTTAAATCACCGGAGTATGATGTTCCTGCGACTACAATATTACCGTCCGAATCAATGTTCATTACCTCCGCTCTATCAAATTTAGAGTATGGGCTATTCCACGTGCTTTCCCAGTCAACAACAAATTGAGCACTTAGCTGAACAGAAATTAAAATAAATAAGCCAACAACTATTTTTATTGATTTCATATTTTCCTCAGGAATAATATATAAGTTTACAACTGCGCATAAAGCGACCACAATATTAAGTCAAATGATATACCATGGAGAGGTGCTGGAAATAGTTTGTTTTTTTTAGATATTTTAGGGAAACAGGTTATTTTTGTTATCTATACGGGAAACAACTGTTGCTCCACCGGGCAACGGAGAAAGCGCGTTAAATGATTGAATAAAATAGGTTGGAGATGGAATAACTTCATCGGCAATATAAAATGGAAACAAACAAAAAAGCCCGACTCATTTTTTGAATCGGGCTTCTAAAATAAAACGAGTTTTATTTTATGTATAACATCTTTTTATTAATAATACCTGAAGATGTTTTTAATTGATAAATAAGAAGTCCTGAACTAATATTACTTGGTGTAAATCTAACTTTATAATTTCCAGGAGTTTTTTCTTCATCCAGCAATGTAGTAATAACCTGCCCCAATGCATTGGAGATTGTTAAGGTAACATTTGTTCTTTCTGATATAGTAAATATTATAAAGGTTACAGGATTAAATGGATTGGGGTAATTTTGATAAAGCATAAACGCTTGTGGCGCTTTACTCATTCTGTCTTCTATATTTGTAATAAATGAGGACAAAGAAGCTTCCCATTTATAAAAGTAAGGCGTATTAGGACCATGACTTATAACCGATTGAGCATAATCCAATCCCTTATCCATTAGAAATAAAAGAGAATCACTATAGTTAGCAACTAAAAATAGATTCTCTTTGATAATTACGGAGAGCTATCTTTACTATAACGATTTATCGGAGTTGTTGAACTTAAAGTAGAAAAACGTTCCCATTTTACTGGAAAAGTAAATACTTCAAAGTTTGATTTACTTTTTATGGTATGGAATGAATCTAAGTACTCAAATAATTGAAATGTTGAATTAGTATTTATTGAAAATGTTGTATCCGTATTATAATAAAAATCTTGAATTTGTCTTTCTATATTATCTTTTTCTTGCATAGTCCATACTATCACTGAATCCTGGAAAGATGAATCTGCAACAGTGAATTGCACGTTACCTGAATCAATAGTCATTTGATACATGAAGCTTATATCATAGTAATTTTTTTCAACAGATTTGTATGAATAATTCCATTGATTATCAATCATCAAGGGGAAAAAATCATTTTGAGCATGAAGTATAATACCGAAGTTCAAAAATAATAGTAAAGATAAAATATGTTTTTTCATTATCTTTCCATAAACACATAACGGCGTGTTAACCCTCCCTCAGTCCATTGGCTAACGGACGGGACAAGTTATTAAAACACAACACCGCAGTAAATTTTATTTTGAAGATTTCCTTCTACTTTTTACATACGCAAAAAGGAAGTGTTATATTCTTCTTTCGGGATAGTCACATCCCGTAAGAATTAACGCAAATATAAAATGTGCTATTGAAAATACAAGCGTCCGCGTTAAGTCGCTTGTAGCTTGCCCGCCATTTTGTTTGGCGGGGCTTAGTCCATCCATAGACCCGTTTCTTTGCGGGGACACTGGATTATACCTTAGCGCAGTTTACCCCGCTTTTTTTCGGGGTTCGGTATGAATACTTGTAATGTTATACACAACATCAATTATTCTGAAACTAATTGAATCCAATTCCCATCAATATCTAATATTATCAACCACCTTTGATTTGTTTTATCGGGAATATTACTCTTTTGTAAATTAAATAAATATTTCACTCCTAGCTTTTTTAAATAAGTATCTGCGGAATCAATATTGTCTACTCTGAATGTTAGTTTTGCAAATCCTTGTATCTCGCTATCTTTGGGATAATTCTTGATCAATTCAGCGCGTGAAATAGACTTTTTGTTTTCTACCAATTCCAATTCAAATCCGTTTAGGTCAAGAAAAGATATTTTTAAACCATAGTCTGGAAATTCTTTTTTTTCTCTTAATGTAAATCCTAGACTATTTGTATACCATGCTTCAGATGAATCAATATTTGATACTTGGATAGCAACAAGTGAAGGACTTAATGTAAAAGGTAAATTATTCATAGTAATCTGGCAAAATACATCAACTGCTAATAAAGATAGAAAAACAATCAATAAAATATTTCTCATAATATATCCTATGTTTGTTTATAACGGCGTGTTATGTTAAAACACAACACCTATAATTTTTGTCATTATTTCCGGATTAGACCAGCCGCGTTGGACATCACCGTTTATAAGTACTTCATCTGCTTTTTCAAAAAAATAAAAGCAGACCAAACTGCTGTCTTCAATGATCGGAGAAAAAGAATTATTAAAAAAAAACTTTTAATACAGAATCTCTTTTGTTTTCACTTAAAGAATTTAATTGGTTGATGAAAGCATTAACGTTGCTTGTTTCGAGCGGTTCTTTTTTAGGATGAACAAGAGAGATAAATTCCGGCGATTCGGTTTCGCCGCAGTTTAGTATTAGAAACGAAAAAATGATTGATAAAACTATAGACGGATAAAAAGTGCATTTCATTTTTTGGGTTTAAAAGAGTGAGGTACAACTTCATCGAGCATTAAAGCTTCATGAATAATTTCATTAATTTTTTTCATTGGAATTTCTTTTAAAGATGATGCGGTAAAACCCCGCACCATCTTTCGTTTTTTATAATCAAGAATTTTTTGAGAATTGGAAAGTTCATTACCTCTTACAAAGGCAATTTCAACCCCGCCTTTTTTAATCGGACTTAAATAACATATCCAGCTTTTCCCGTCATAAAAAGGAACCTTATAACGGATCTTTGTTTTTATCCGGGGAAAAGCTGATAAAATTTTGTGGTAATACAGCATGATTTTTTGCTGTTCACCCTCAAGAGAAAATATGTAATCTTCTACTTCAGTCATAAATTAAAAATAAACTGCTACACCAAGTTTAACTGAACTTTGATAAATCGAAAAACCTTTTGTTTCTATCTCTCGCCTGTACTTTAAAATTGTTCCGTTACTTTCCTGGTATTCGTCATAACTCATATAAGACTCTGAAGTTTTGGCAATCCTAATTCCATATTCAAGAGAAAGACCAATATTGTTACGAACAAACCATTCCGTGCCTATCAGCAGATTAACTCCATACTCTTTAGATTCATTTTCATATCGGTCTTCAAGCAAAACATCGTATGCTGATGGGTAACCATATTTTATTTTTTCGAATCGTGCGAACAAACCTGCGCCGGTGTACGCCGCAAAATGATCGAAGAGATTAAAATAATAAAGTCCTTCGGCAAAAAATCCTAAACCGGAATTAATTTCTTCAAAAGATTTTTTACCGAACAAAGTATCTTGCTTTTCATACTTATAATCTTCATCAGTATCCTTTCTATTGATTTCAAAACCCAGACGAACAGCAAAATTACCGGAGTGATATTTACCGGCAAAACCATAATTATTAAAATTTGTAAAATCGAATAAACCATTCGCTTGAAACTGCAGTGCGAAATGTTTATCTATTTTTATGAGAGTTGAATCTTGCGCCTTTAAATTAAACGCAGAAAAAAGAAGAAGAAACAGAACCGAAATGAACATTTGTTTTTTCATTGTATGCCCTAAATAAAGTTAAGAATATTTTTTAATGATGTTTGGACCCTTCTTTAAGCCTCGGTGTAACAAATTCTATCTAAACCATTCCAACCTTATTCATACTTTCTAAGCACTTTTACGAAACCAAAACTATCGAATAACCTCTTTACTGTCAAATACTTAAACAAGTTTTTTTAATATTTTTAAAGTACGGTTTTAATAGATAGAAGATTAGTAAATTTGCATACTGCTTATTGAAAAAATTAACTTGCGAATTAAATGATTATTGATAAATACAAACAGATTACGCCAACCAGAAGATGAAATTTTTTAGAACGATGTTAATGTGAATATATTCATTGCATTCTTAAATGACTAAACATAACGGCGTGTTATGTAAAAAAACAACACCGTTGTTAATTATATTTTGAAGATTTCCTTTCACTTTTTACCTCTGCAAAAAGCAAGGGTTATTTTTCTTCTTTCGTGCTCACTGCATCTCTCATGTGTTAATCCACATACAAAATATCCTATTGTAATTGCAACTGTCTGGGTTAAGTCGCTTTGCGGCTTAGTCCAACGCTGGATTATACCTCAGCGCAGTTTACCCCGCTTTTTTCGGGGCTCGGTATGAATCCTTGTAACGTTATATTTGTTTTTTAGTTGCTATGTTTTTCATAAGAATTAATTAATTTGCTATTGGGATTATAACATCTTCCCAAATTCTTTAAATCCCAATATTGACGAATATATTTGCCAATAAATCTATTAATGGTACCAGAACCTTTATGCTTTTTTGAATTTTTATATGTAGGTAAATAAGATTTTTCAATTTCTAAGAATACTAAATCTGTTATGTCTTTAGGACAATTTCTTCTAAGGTGTTTTAATTCCCCATCAAGAATTTCTTTTACAGTGAATTGCATTAATATCTCCTATTCATTATAAGTTTTTTTTATTTCAGAAAATAATTTTGAGGATGTTGACCAAATTTTATTGATAGCCTTCTTTCTATTTACTGCATCCATTTCCTTTACTGCTTCAATATCATAAAACGGTTTAAATACAGCTTTTTCTATTTCCAAATCGTAAATTCTAATCAGTGATTTTAAAACCTTTTCATTTTCATAATGTGGATATTCTTCATAACGAATAAATTCTCTTGGAAACCTCGACCAGTTCTCAAATGTAAACTCAGTGTCTAAATTCCAAATAATATGGCTATGAGAATATAATATAAAGAGTTCATCGAATAATTGATAAAGTTTGATTTCATCATCATTTAATTCTGTCGTATCTATAAGTTCTTTTCCAGAGGAATATTTCTGAAGTAGTCTTCCAAAATCGCCATAGTTTATCCCTACTTTTATGGCTCCTTCTATATCGTTAGCAGTATGATATAAGTTTGAGAATTTATCTTTGTCTATTTTTGAACAAGAGAAAAATAGAATAGGTAAGAAGAGTAACAAAACGGATTTAATTATTTTTATATTTCCCATAAATCTTCCAACAAATATAACTATTAATTAACCCGCCAAATCCCAACAGCGGGGTTGTTTTATTTTTTATTTTCTGCCCGGTTATAAAAACCTGTACCTTTCGTTTTTGTAAAAATTCAAAGGTTTTGCGGCTAAAATTGGCTGTACATCAATATTTTTGCCCCGCAAGATGATTTCGCTCACATGTAAGATGGCTTCGCGCGACTGCAAGATGACTTCGCTCACATGTAAGACGGCTTCGCGCGACCGCAAGATGACTTCGCTCACACGTAAGATGGCTTCGCGCGACTGTAAGATGATTTCGCTCACATGTAAGATGACTTCGCTCACACGTAAGATGGTTTCGCGCGCCTGCAAGATGGCTTCGCGCGCATGTAAGATGGCTTCGCTCAAATGCAAGATGGCTTCGCGCGACCGCAAGATGACTTCGCGCGCATGTAAGATGGCTTTGAACGGCTGCAAGATGGTTTTGATTGAATGTACGAAACCTTTGCTTGACTGCATGAAGGTTTTGAATGAAGGCATTGAATCTTTGTCTAGGTGCATGCCGGCAAAGCGCGGGTGCGAAATTTCTTTTCTTAAAAGTAGTTTGTTTTTGTTTTTCTGTTTGCCCGGATTTTTTAATTGTGCAATATCATCTGCCCGACTAATAAAAACAATTGCTAAAAGATAGATTTTAAAATTGAGTATTAAATTGCGGGAACCTTCGAGAGGAATATCTTCCGCGCTGTGCGGAACTGAAAGAAGAACGACACTGAAGCCGTTAGGAAAATGAAAATAGTTACTGTTTATAATACACCCTCTGTATTATTAAAAAAATGATTATTTACTACTTAAAACCACACCGAATAAATATATCAAAAATCACCCGTTCCAAACCTAAAGCATTAATAGCAATTGCAAATTAAACCGCGCAAAATTATTAATCAAGCAGTCGGCAAAAATATTTTGTTTGGTGCGGCGGGGGAGGGGCGCTGTATTGTGGGATTTTAATAATTTTCAAAACTACTGCCGTGCTTGGGAAATTAATTTTCAGGGTGTGTTCTGTGGCTATGTGTGATATTGTTTAATTTTCAAAGTGCCGATAGAATATTCTATTTCGCATAATTTTCCCGACTCATTTAACCAGATAGCAAAAATAAAATATTCCATTCCTTCCCTCGCCCTCCGGGAGAGGGTGTCCGAAGGACGGGTGAGGGTTTTATTAAAAATTTATGATGTTCTCGGAAACGAAATTGCCACTCTCGTTAACGAAGAAAAACCGCCGGGCGAATAAGAGATTGAGTTTGATGGAAGCAAATTATCAAGCGGATTTTATTTTTACCGGATTAGTGCCGGAGACTTTACAGAGACAAAAAAAATGACTATTATTAAAGAACTCTTCTTCGGGTTGTTGCTCGTTCAGTTTAGAAACTTAAGCATCTTAAAAAAATACTACTAACAGCAATATGAGGGACAAATGAAAAAATCTGTTTACGTTTGGTTACTATTATTAACGGCTCCTATGCTTTACGGAAACGGTGTGGGAATAGTTAATCGTAATAACGCGGTGTACTTAAAACTGTCGACAAGTTATGTAAACGTTTATGTCGAAAGTCAAATAGCAATAGTTAAAACAACTCAAACATTCTGCAACACATTAAATTACAGCGCAGATGTTCAATACGCGTTTCCGATGCCGGAAGGCGCCAGCGGTACAAACCTTCGCTGGAAAATAAACGGTGAATGGTTTAATGCAATTATTGCTCCTTCGGGGAATGACTCTTCCGGCGGAGGCGGCGGGACAAACGATCCTAATCCAAATCTTACATCATATCTTGGCGCAACTCCCATCTATTTTTCAATACCACAGCAGGTATTGGTAGACTCCATTTTAACTGTTGAGTTGACATATGTTCAACTGCTTAATTACTCTTTCGGTAAAGTTATTTTTGATTATCCCAATGATTACTCTCTTGTACAGACAGCTTTAGTCACCTGGCAGGAGCTCGACTTTACGCTTGCCTCGGAACGCACTATCGACTCGATAAAATCGGTTAATCACCCGACAGCATTGATTACTAATACCGGAGATACAGCAACTGTCAATTTTCAATTAGCCGAGGCGCCCGCCTACAGCAATTATAAAATTGAGTACAGCTTAAGTCTTGACGAACTTGGTCTTTTTTCATTCAGCACTTTCTTATCCGATTCCGCGAGCATTGCCGATACAATACACGGCGGGTATTTTACTTTTATGGTAGAGCCTGAACCTACCGCGCAGGTTATTCCAAAACGGTTTACATTAATAATAGACCGCTCCGGAAGTATGTTGGGAACAAAAATTGTCCAGGCTAAAAATGCCGCAACTTTTATTGTTAACAACTTAAACGAGGGAGATAAATTTAATATCGTTGACTTCTCGACAGCGGTTACCAGTTTCAGAGAGACCCACGTAGATTTTACACCGACAAATAAAGCCGCGGCTCTTGCATATATAAGCACAATACAAGCTACAAATTTGACAAATATATCGGGCGCATTCAGTACCGCTGTTCCGCAATTTGCAAATACAAACGACAGCACAGCAAACATAATTATATTTTTTACTGACGGCGTTGCCACCACAGGTATTACTTCTACTCCCGGAATATTGACTCACGTTCAAAGTTTGGTTGCACAGATACCAGGCATAATAAATATTCATTGTTTCGGTGTTGGTTCCGATGTTGATGTTACGCTTCTTTCGCAGCTTGCGCAGCAGAATTATGGTTTGGCAGAGTTTCTCGGCAGCGATCAGTTGGAAGCCCGGATAACAGCTTTTTATTTAAAAATAAGAAACCCTGTATTGATAAATACACAAATGTCTTTTGCCCCGAATACAGTTTTCGAAACATACCCGGCTCCGCTGCCGAATCTTTATATCGGTCAGCAGTTAATTATTAGCGGGCGGTATAATGAAGCAGCGCCTGTTGATGTAACTTTTACAGGCAGCAGGTTTGGTTTGCCAGTAACATATAATTATACGATGAATCTTGCAGATACATCGATAGTTACTTACCAGTTTTTAACAAAAGTTTGGGCGAAACAAAAAATTGATAACCTGATGCAGCAATATTATACATACGATCCAAACTCGCAGCAGGCACATCAGCTTAAAGTACAGATAATACTTCTAAGCATAAAATATGGAGTGCTTTCACCGTTCACAATTTTTACCACCCACGTTCCGGTCGAGCTTATGGCATTTAATGCTGTGCTTATGAGTAATGTTGTTGAAATTTCCTGGCAAACATCTACCGAAACAAACAACATGGGCTTTTATGTTGAACGTAAAATCGGGGATAACCAGTGGGAGTCAATTTATTTTGTTAAGGGTTCTGGTACAACAACCGAAGTACAGACATATCATTATAGCGATGACCTTTCGGATTTAATATATAAAGGGAAGATCTATTATAGGTTAAAACAGGTCGATTTTAACGGCGATATTTCTTACTCCGATATTGTTTCTATTTATTTCAACTCGCTTCCGGAGGAGTTTTCGTTGAGTCAGAATTATCCAAATCCGTTTAACCCCAGTACGAGGATTCAGTATTCAATTCCTTCGCTCCCCGATGCGCAAACAATTTTGGTTGTTTTAAAAGTGTATGATGTCCTCGGCAACGAAATTGCCACACTGGTTAACGAACAACAAAAACCGGGTGTTTACGAAGTTGAGTTTGACGGAAGATCGGCAGGCAGACAACTTGCGAGCGGTATTTATTTATACAAAATAAACTGCGGCTCATTTACCCAAACAAAGAAATTTGTACTGATGAAATAAATTAATTATTGGCTTTGTGCCGGAAGCATCTCTTCCGGCACAAAGCGCTGCTGCAAAAATGATTGAGTGATAAAATCCGCCGGGTAACCAAAATACTGTGTAAATAATTGAAGACAAAAACCAGGTGAGTAAGTTGAGTTTGTGGCAGCTATTTTTTTTAATATACAATCAATATTATTAGTGAGGTTGCGATGAAGAAATTTTTAATATTACTTTTCGGTTTTACTTTATTGATAAACGCTCAAACATTCTTTTATCCCACATATGATTTATCTAATACACCGAGCGCAACATCCGATTACCATTCTGTTTTTTCTTCCATGAATGATTTTTATGTTGTTTGGGGAGATAATGGGCAAATAATGTATAAGTACTCAAGCAACTACGGTGAAACATGGGGACCAAATGTTTTGTTATCCAATTCCTCAAATGTTTGCGGATGGCCGGTTGTTGCCGCATACGGTTCTAATGTTTATGCGCTTTATCATCAGCTTGCCGGAGATTATGAAATTATTTTTCAACGCTCGACCGATTGGGGACAAACCTGGAGCCCGATGCAAGGATTGTCGGGTATGTCTTCAGGCTCAATCACGCCACAGATAGCAGTTAACTGGAATACAGTTTACGCGGTGTGGGAGCAAAAGGTTAATAACATTGCCGAAATATATTTTGCTAAATCTACTGACTTCGGGTTGAACTGGGCGCCGGCGCAGAATATCTCAAATTCACCTTTAACAAATTCCCGCTGGGTACAGTTATTTGCTGATTGGAACACACTGTATTGCGCCTGGACAGAGATGACGACTTATCCTTTAAGCGACATCTATTTTTCGAAATCTATAGATGGTGGAACGAACTGGACAACACCGGTTAACATAACTAATGATGCCCGCCCGCAGAATAGAATATTCTTAACATCGAATAATTTCGGCAAACTTTATATCGCGTCAGATGATATAATAACTTTTAATCATGATGAAATTTACTTACTAAGTTCTAATGACAGCGGCGGCACCTGGACATCTCCGTTGAATATTACAAACAACAGCGGCAACTCTAATACACCCTGTCTTTTGGCTTTGGGTGATGAACTCTATTTCACGTGGTCGGACGATTCGCATACAGCGCCTGCGTATAATAACTCCGATATATTTTTTAAGTATTCTTCTAACGTTGGTGTAACATGGCAGGACTCAACAAACTTATCCGATAACCCGGAAAGTTCCTCTCGCCCAAGAATTTGCTGGGGAATTAACGGTCCTCTCGGTGCGCCGTATATAGATTTTTCGGTTGTCTGGTACGATTACTCAACGGGCGATTCCGAGATACTTGCAAGACGCGGGATACACACATTTGTTCCTGTAGAACTTACAAGTTTCAGCGCACTGGTTAAAAAAAATAATGTGCATTTAAAATGGACTACTGCCACCGAAACAAACAACAAAGGATTTCAAGTAGAAAGGAAACAAGTTGAAAGTATAAAGGAGAAAGTAAAAAGTAATGCAGTTTGGCACGCAGCAGGTTTTGTAAACGGTAATGGAACTTCGACAGAAAAAAACAATTACACTTTTCTTGATGAAAATTTAGAATCGGGTAAATACAAATACAGATTAAAACAAATTGATTACGACGGCAGTTATGAATATTCAAATGAAATTGAAGTTGAGGTTAATGTTGTTAGTGAGTTTGCGCTTTATCAGAATTACCCGAACCCGTTTAACCCAAGCACAAAAATAAAATATTCAATTCCTTCTGTAGAGACGCACAGCGGTGCGTCTGTACAAAACATTTTATTAAAAGTTTACGACATCCTCGGAAACGAAATCGCAACGCTCGTAAACGAAGAAAAACCGCCGGGCGAATATGAGATTGAGTTTGACGGAAGCAAGCTTTCAAGCGGGGTCTATTTTTACCGGATTAATGCCGGAGACTTTATTAAAAGCAGAAAAATGGTTTTAACAAAATAACCCTAATCAATATTTTATTTTGCTTAAAAAGATTGTAGATTGTGATTGATGTATTTTCGTAGCTAAGAGGTTATTATGAAAACGATTATATTTTTCTTCATCCTGTTTTCAGGACTATCGTTCAATTCACATGCACAGGTGTTCTTCAATTATACGGCAAGCTCCGGATATGAGTATTATGATGAAATTTCAGGCGGAACTATAAGCTCGGCTGCTGGCGATGATGGCTCCGAGATAGTAGCGCTGCCGTTCCCATTTAATTTTGCCGATTCAGTTTTTACTACAGCTAAAATTTCTACAAATGGATGGGTTCAACTTGGAGCCGCATACAACGGCGCCGGAAATATTAATGATCTTGCTAATCCCGCATATAAAAATTTTATTGCCCCTTTATGGGATGACTTGTATGCCGATGCTCAATCTGAAATTAGTTATAAAACTGTGGGCGCTTACCCGGCAAGATATTTTGTTGTTCAGTGGAAAAATATCCGATGGCAAGATAGTTTTATAACAAACAGAAAAAGTTTTCAAGTAATATTTTCTGAGTTTGATGGAAGCATGATATTCAGTTATGGCTCATCTTCAGGAAATGGCGATATAAGCTGCTCAATAGGAATAACTAATATTAATGGGGGATTAAACAATTTTATCAGCGTCTCCTTATCTTCTCCGTTGCCGGATTTTTTTTCTTTATCAAATACTGTTTCGGATAATAATATTAGTCCGCTAAGTTTGCTTCCCGAAAATACTCAAATTATATTTTTCCCGATAAACAATTATGGGCCTGTAAAACTTTATCAAGTTCCCGATACTTTATTCGCCGGTACGCCGAACCAAAAAATAATCGGGATTCTGCACTGCCGCCACCCGGGTCCGGTTTTAACTCCTCCCTGGATGACAAAATTAAAATTTAATACAACCGGCACTTCCAATACTTCCGATATCCTTCGCGCAAAATTATATTCTACCGGTTACAATCCGCAGTTTAGTACACAGCATCAGATTGGTGCAACAGTTGAAAATCCCGGCAATGAATTCGAAATAGGAAATTTAAGCCATATATACTATGGTGTAGACAAAGCCGTTTATTTCTGGCTCGTGTTTGATATTGCCCCAACCGCACAGATTGGGAATATGATTGACGCAACCTGCACATTAATTGAGTCTCAGGGATGCTGTCCTTCTGTTATCCCCGATACTGCGCTTGCCGCCGGTTATCATGTTGTTGGTAACGGCGGAGTATCCGGTACATTTAAAATCGGTTCGAATGAAAACTTTAATAAAATAAATGATGCTTTAAATTTTCTTAACAGCTCAATATTAACCGGACCGGTTAATATTGAAATAACTGATTCATACAATCCCGCCGCCGAAGTATTTCCAATCGTTATACCCTACGTTCAAAATACAAACGACAGCAACAAAGTAACAATCTATCCGGCAGCAAACGTTTCTCAATTAATTCTTTCCTCCGATAAACCAAGCACTGTTATTTTTAATAACTCATCAAACATAGTTTTTGACGGCAGGGCAGGGGGAAGCGGAACAACAAAAACATTAACAATTAAAAACACATCGCCTTTTGGCAATGCGGTTAGCTTTAATGACGCTACAAACGTTACTCTTCAATATTGTAATCTAACGGCTATATGTAATAAAAAAGAGAAAGGAATTATTTTATTTGATAATTCCGACTATTTCCAAAACAGCAACATCTTAATTTCGGAATGCGGCATTTCCGGTAATGAACAAACACCTCCACTAATAGGAGTTAATTTTTTGCTCGGCAGTTATAACTCACAGATTGAAATAAAAAATTGTGAGATTAACAATTTTATGAAGACTGGTGTTTTTATTGGCAGCGCCGATATTTCCAAAATAACAGGTTGTTCTATTTATAACAGTTCTTCAATTGTTGTCGATACTGTAATCGGTATATACTGCAGCGGCTATTCACCCACAATATCAGGCAATAAAATTTTCAATATTAACGGTACCGAAAAAGTAACCGGCATTTCTGTACCTAATGTGTCAAGTCAGAAAATTTTTAACAACTTTATTACTCTCGGGAACAACACCGATACCGAGATAGAAGGTATAAATTTTAACGGCGAATACGCGAGCAATATTTTAATCTATAACAATACAATTTTAATATATGGAAATTATTCCGGGCTAAAACTGAGCGCTGGAATACTCAGACAAAATCAAACATATAACGCCGGTTTTAGTTTTAAGATAAAAAATAATATTGTAATAAACAGAAGAACCACCAGCGCCGCGAATTGGGTAAACTTAGCTATCGATATTGAAGATGATAGACGTGGTCCTGAATTGGACTATAATAATTATTATTCTCCGCCCGGAACCTTTTTTGGAAAGTGGAAAACAAATTATGCTTTTTATATCAACGACTGGCAAATCTATACCGGGCAGGAACAAAACTCAACAAGCAAAGATGTTAATTTCGTCTCTGCATATGATCTTCATTTAACCGGCGCTTCGTTAGGTGATGTTGACCTGACAGGGACGCCCATCCCAATTGTTCAAACAGATATTGATGGTGAGCCAAGAAATCAAATTCATCCTTATATGGGCGCCGATGAGTCACTGGATTTTCCGTTACCGGTAGAACTGGTTTCGTTTACCGGAGACGCTGAAAATGGAACTGTCTTTTTAACATGGTTAACCGCTTCGGAAAACAACAACAAAGGATTTGAAGTTCAAAGGAAAAAGTTGAGCGAAACGAAGTCCGTTAGCCAACAGATAAAAAGTAATGAAGAATGGAAAAACTTAGGTTTTGTAAACGGTAAAGGAACATCGACAGAAAAAAACAATTACACTTTTCTTGATGAAAATTTAGAATCGGGTAAATACAAATACCGCTTAAAACAAATTGATTACGACGGCAGCTTTGAATACTCAACCGAAATAGAAGTTGAAATTGGAGTGCCCGATGAATTCGTGCTTTATCAAAACTATCCCAATCCATTCAACCCAACGACAAAAATAAAATACTCCATTCCTTCCCTCGCCCTCCGGGAGAGGGTGTCCGAAGGACGGGTGAGGGTTTTATTAAAAATTTATGATGTTCTCGGCAAAGAAATCGCCACACTTGTAAACGAAGAAAAACCGCCGGGAGTGTATGAGGTTGAGTTTGACGGAAGCAAATTATCAAGCGGAGTTTATTTTTACCGGATTAGTGCCGGAAACTTTATTGAAAGCAGAAAAATGGTTTTAACAAAATAGAGAGACGGTTATGAAAAAGATTTTCCCAATAGTCATTATTTTATTATCAATAAATTTTGAAATTTATGCACAACCAGAAAAAGCCTTCGCCCCAATGACCGCCCCTGGAGCCAGGGGAATTAGAAACTATGCTCATGAATTATATTGGGCTAATCCGACGGATGTTAATTATAACGAAATCTTTTTTAGTTCGGATTCTACCTTTGTAATCAATCAGACGCCGGCTGCATTAATCTTGAGTGGTTTTCCGCATACAGTTTTCAACTCGGTTAATTTAAGTTCTGTCGGAACACTAACTCCCGGTATAAAATATTATTGGCGTGTTGTTGAATATGATTCTAATGGAAGTAATCCTGGCGATATCTGGTATTTCAGAACAAACGGCAATTACCCATATATGAATGAAAGTTTTTCAAATGGATTAACAAATTGGGAAATTGTCGGTCCCACAGGTTTAAATAACTGGACAATTTCATACAGCACATTCTCCGGGGGACAATCGCCGGAATTAAAATTTGATTACTCACCGCCAATAAACGGATCGTCACTTATTATGTATAAGACAATTTTCCTAACGCATCCTAGTATTTCTGGTTTTTGGTTTAAACATTGTTTTCAATGGTATTTAGGGTCATCAACAATTGGGTGCGCTTATACTACCGACGAGGGAATTAGCTGGACTTCCATCTGGGAAATAAATCCAACTGCTAATTTGGGACCTGAATCAATCTTCCTCAATTTACCTGATGAAAGCGACATGCAGTTAGGTTTTTATTTTATCGGCAATTCATTCACTACAGCGGGGTGGTTTATCGACGATATTATTATGTTAGGTCCGTTATCCGGTCCCATTCCACCCACTCTTTTAAAAGCAAAAGCCGATACTTCAGAACTAAAAGTAAATTTGAGTTGGAATGCCGGCAGTTCTCCTGATCCACCCCGGACATATAGGATTAAAAGGAAAACAGGTTTACCATTAAATAATAGTGACTATGCTACTTTGGCAACCGTTCCTCCAAACACATTAAATTATTCTGACACATCTGTTCAATTGAACACCATTTATACGTACAGAGTTACCATCCTTTCAGGTCCGGGTCCTTCCGGCACTGCCTGGAGTAATGAAGCAACAGCTTATGTTCCATCAGTGGTTCCAGTAGAACTAATAAATTTTTCTGCTGGCAAAGAAAATAACAATGTAAGTTTAAACTGGATGACCGCTTCGGAAAACAACAATAAAGGATTTGAAGTTCAAAGGAAAATGGAATCCGTTAGCCAACAGATAAAAAGTAATGAAGAATGGAAAACCATCGGTTTTGTAAACGGTAAAGGAACATCGACAGAAAAAAACAATTACACTTTTCTTGATGAAAATTTAGAATCGGGTAAATACAAATACCGCTTAAAACAAATTGATTACGACGGCAGCTTTGAATACTCAAAAGAAATTGAAGTTGAAATTGGAGTGCCCGATGAGTATGTGCTTTATCAAAATTATCCCAATCCGTTTAACCCAACAACAAAAATTAAATATTCAATTCCTTCCCTCGCCCTCCGGGAGAGGGTGTCCGAAGGACGGGTGAGGGTTTTATTAAAAATTTATGATGTTCTCGGAAACGAAATTGCCACTCTCGTAAACGAAGAAAAACCGCCGGGAGTGTATGAGGTTGAGTTTGACGGAAGCAAGCTTTCAAGCGGAGTTTATTTTTATCAATTAAGAGCGGGTTCTGTTGTTAATAATAAAAAAATGATATATTTAAGATAACATCAGAGGAAAGAAAAATGAATGCTGCAATTATTCTTGTTTTCTTATTTGCTGTTAATGTTTTTTCCCAATCCACATCTCCCCAATGGAGAAACTACTTAAACAGCGAAACGGTTCATGCTATAGCGGAAGAAGGGAATGTCCTTTGGATAGCTACACAAGCAGGATTAACTAAACTAAATAAAACCGGATATGAAAAAGAGTTTTTTAATAAAGGAAATTCTTTCCTTCCAACTAATACCTTGTTTGATATTAAAGTAGACAATTCCGGATATAAGTGGACGGCTACCTTAAAAGGATTGGTGAAATTCAAAGAAAATGAGTGGACATTATATGATTCGGCAAATTCCGGTATTCCCCATAACGATGTTAGAACAATTGCAATAGACATAAGTGGAAATATCTGGGTAGGTACAAACGGAGGCGGTATTGGAAAATATGATGGCAATACGTGGGAAGTTTTTAATACAACAAATTCGAATCTTCCTTCCGATTTTATAAACGACTTAGAATTTGAAAATACTATATTATGGATCGGAACAAATTCCGGTCTTGTGAAAAAAGATGGTGGGACATGGACAACTTACAACTCTTCCAACTCCGGATTGACAATTAATAATGTAATCGTAGTTAATGTAGATTCCTTTGGAAATAAATGGGTTGGAGTAAAGCAGTCATTTTATCAAAATCCTGAGGGGGGCGTTTTTAAATTTAACGGTGTAAGCTGGCAAAATTATATGCCTTCTATAAATTTAAGAAGTTATAATTGGGTTTGCTCCATTGAAATTGACGGTCAAAATAATAAATGGATTGCAGCAAATTATTATGACCCTCCCTACGGCGGCGGAATTTTTATAATTGATTCCTCAAATAGTTTTATACAGCCGTTGAATGTTAGTCTTCCGTTCAATTGGACCAATGTAATTCATATTGATGATATGAATGTAAAATGGATCGGCACGAAATATGGTTTTTTAAAATTTGATCAGGCAGCCGAACAAATCAATATTTCTAATTCAATGCTCGGACAAAATCATATTTTAAAGCTTTTAATTGATGAGGAGAATAATAAATACTTCTCTTCATTCGGGGAAATACCCATCAGCGGTGACATTATACCACCCGGATTTTTTTCTATACTTAACAATAGTAACCTTACATGGAAATATTTCGGCTATCTAAACTCTCCTTTTTTATTCGGTGTAAACTCAATCTCTTTTTCATCCTCGAACAATGTTTATGTCTCTAACTATCACGGTTTTTCGAATGATCTTCTGTATAGATATGATGGAAGTACATTTAATGGTATTAACGTCCCTCAAACTCAGTACAATGAAATTGAATATTTGTGGATGGATACAGACAAATTATGGGCAATCTTTTCGGGCAATAGACTATTTAATTATGCAAATAATAATTGGGTGGAATTGTCCGGATTTCCCGGCTACGGTATAAACGGGATGGTAAAAACCGGGGATATCTATTGGTTTGCTTCCGGTACTGCTTTAATAAAATATGAAAATAATATCTGGCAAAGCTACACTCCGGCAAATTCGGGATTGCCGCATAATTATGTAGCATCGGTTGCTGCAGATGCGCAAAATAATATTTGGGCAGGCACTACCGATGGTCTGGCAAAATTTGATGGGACAGACTGGACTATTTATAACTCCGCCAACTCACCGCTTCTTTCTGATAAAATTTCTTCATTGGTCTTTGATAAGAATGGAAAACTTTATATCGGAACTGATAATGGGTTATACAAAAAAGATGGTGAGAACTGGAGCTACTTTAATAGTTTCAATTCCGGCTTGCCGAATGGATTCTTTTCTTTACATGGCTATTATATAAATGATAACAAAATAAATGCTCTTGCTGTTGATACTGCAAATAATATTTGGATTGCGACTAACGGCGGTGTCGGAGTTTATGATGAAGATGGAATCCCGCTCCCGGTTGAGCTCCTTTCTTTTAGTGCGGATGTTACATATAATGAAATCCACCTTAACTGGATTACTGCTACGGAAACAAACAACCACGGGTTTGAGGTGGGCAAGTATAAAGGACAAAGTTCAAAGGATAAAGCAAAAGAGGAAGTTTGGGAAACAGTTGGTTTTGTTGAAGGGAGCGGGACAACAACAGAAAAACAATTTTATTCTTTTGTTGATAATAATGTAGAACCCGGAAAATATTCCTACCGCTTAAAGCAAATAGATTACGACGGCAGTTATGAATACTCAACCGAAATAGAAGTTGAAATTGGAGTGCCCGATGAATTTGTGCTTTACCAAAACTATCCCAATCCATTCAACCCAACAACCAAAATAAAATATTCAATTCCTTCCCTCGCCCTCCGGAAGAGGGTGTCCGAAGGACGGGTGAGGGTTTTATTAAAAATTTATGATGTTCTCGGCAAAGAAATCGCCACACTTGTAAACGAAGAAAAACCGCCGGGAGAGTATGAGGTTCAGTTTGATGCAGTAAAATATAAGCTGGCAAGCGGAATTTATTTTTGCCGTTTGAAAGTGGGAAGTTTTATTAAAACAAATAAAATGGTTATGATGAGATGAAAACTATAAAATTTATTTTAGGAATTTTGATTTTTAATGGCCTTCAATTGTCAGCACAATCATTTATATGGAATAAGGTTAACAATTTGTATGGGGGAATCACTTATTCTTTAATGAAAGATAGTGCGAATTCGGTTTATTGTGGGACAATAAAAGGAATTTATAAAAGTAACACCGAAAAAAAATGGGAATTGATATCAAATAAAAAACACCCTGTGGAACTTACTTTTCTAAATCAAAATTATTTTCTAGCCGCCTTTTTTGATAAAATTCTTTGCTCAACTAATCAAGGTTTAACATGGGACTCATCATTAATATCATCACCATATGGAAGTGGTATATCCTGCATTTACGCCAAAACCAATAAAATTATTACCGGAACAAGCGATTTAACAATATTAATATCTTCCGATTTAGGAGTTTCATGGAAAGAGAAGAATTTGAATTACTGGTACGGGGGGTATTCATATGATTTTATTACTGCTGTAGAACTTATACAGGATACCCTCCTTTTTGTTGGTTCGGATGGTAGTGGATTGATTATTTATAATATGAATGATTCGCTGGGTTGGCCTATTCATTCTTTTACTGACCAGAGCATTTTTGATATCTTAGCAATTGATCCATATAATATTTATTATGGAAGTTCAAATGGAATTTTTCACTCCACCAATATAGGCCAAACATGGATAAATTTAGGTTTAGAGGAACGAAAAATTTATTCCTTAAAATTTAGAAACAATTATTTTTATGCAGGTTCAGATTCAGGCTTGTATAAATCAATAGATCAAGGGTTAAGCTGGCAGCTGATTAAATTTGGCAATATTCAGCCAACTATTCATGATATTTTGTTTGTTGATTCAGAAACTATATGCCTAGGAACTTCGTTTGGAACATATTTTTCATATGATAATGGAAATACCTGGTTTCTTGAAAATTCAGGAATAGATGCGCTATCTGGTGTCTTGGATATTTTGACTATAAACGATACTATTTATGTGGCTTCATTAGATGGTTTATATCAATCTTTTAACAATGGGCAAGACTGGGAAAGAAAAGGTGCAGGGCTAAAACAAAATATTATCGTTTCTTTAACTTCAGATGACAATCAAAATATATATGCAGGCACCAATTTAGGAATTTGTAAGTCTTCAGATTTTGGTGAAAATTGGGAATATGTATTATATGGTAATTATCTTAGAAATGTTTGGTCAAACAATGATATACTTTTTGCTTCAAAATCTTATATTTATAATGGAAATGGTTTATATAGAAGTGTTGATTATGGTTTATCTTGGGAATTAATTTCTGAAGTTGAAGGTGCTATTATATCATATTGCAACATTGATGATGATTATATATTAGCTGGTGGTGACAAGCTTTATATGTCTTCAGATAAAGGAATTTCATGGGATGAATTAACTATTCCTCCTACAGGTGGAGGGGGGATAACATCTATCAAATACTATGATGGGTACATTTATATTTGTAATGAGATCAGCGGAATATTTGTCTCTAAAAATTTAGGTGTGAGCTGGGACTATTTAGGATTAGAATTGCTTGGTAGTTTAACATCTGAAGTATATAAGGATTTGATTTTTATTGGTGTTAGAAATGGTATAAATAATCTAAATCCTGTCGGGCCTTTTCTTTCCACAAATTTAGGGCTTACCTGGAGTACTATAAATAATGGATTATATAGCCCATCAGTTTTAACCTTCTCTTTTGATAAAGATGGTTTTTTACTTGCTGGTTCAATAGATGGAATTTATAAATCTACAAATGTAATTACAGAGACTTCCAATAAATATCTTAAGGCATTTAATTTTGCCGTTTATCAAAACTATCCCAATCCATTCAACCCAACGACAAAAATAAAATACTCCATTCCTTCCCTCGCCCTCCGGGAGAGGGTGTCCGAAGGACGGGAGAGGGTTTTATTAAAAATTTACGATGTGCTCGGCAATGAAATTGCCACACTTGTAAACGAAGAAAAACCGCCAGGAGAGTATGAGGTGGAGTTTGACGCGGCGGGTATTTCAAGCGGAATTTATTTTTATAAATTAACAGCAGGCTCATTTATTCAAACTAAAAAAATGATTTTACTGAGGTAATTAAAGGGAGGTTTTTATGAACACAAATTATTTGAAGTCTGTATTAATAGCATTTCTGTTGATGTTATTTTCTACTCAATATGCGCAATCCATTAATCCGCGGTGGGTGAATTACACTAATGGCGATTACGTTTTATCAATAGTTGAAGCCGGGGACTATCTGTGGCTCGGCACAAACGGCGGAGCGATAAAATATGACAAAACTACCGGTGAAAAAATATTTTTTAATAAGGGTAACTCTCTTCTCATCACAAATCATATCACATCTATTGCAATTGAAGATAATGGCGACGCCTGGCTCGGCACGCCGATGGGTTTAACTTTTAAAAGTGACTCCGATTGGCAAACATACACTTCATCAAATAGCCCGCTGCCGGGAAATAACATTAATGCAATAATAATTGATAACAATCTCAACAAGTGGATCGGCACTAACAACGGGCTTGTAAAGTACAACGGCACAGAGTGGCTCATCTTTAATACTTCAAACTCTCCTCTGCCTTCAGACACTGTTAATGTTTTAAAAATCGATCCTGCTTCTAATTTGTGGATTGGAACCGCTAACGGTTTGGTAAAATATGATGGTATAAACTGGACGGTTTATAACAGTTCAAATTCCGGATTAACAAGGAATAACATCACTTCAATTGAATTTGGCATAAACAATTCTGTTTGGGTGGGAGTAAAAATAAGCAGCTATTATGATAACGGCGGAGGTGTTTTCAAATTCGATGGAAGTTCGTGGTCTAATTTTATGCCGTACAATTGGCCCTGGAATTATAGTTCTATCACATCTCTTGCGGTCGATTCGTCAAACAATGTTTGGATTGGCGCGCAAAAATGGAACGGTGAGACTGCAGGAATATTTTTACTAAATACAACAAGTAATACAATAGCTTTCTATGACACCGTCCCGGGCGCAGGGTTGTTTTTTGCATTATTTATTGATTCGCTTAACACAAAATGGATCGGGACGAATAAAGGATTAGTAAAACATCAAAACTCTATTTACACAAAAATTAACACATCCAACTCGGGATTAACGAAGAACTTTTTGCTTGGTTTGTGTATTGATAAATTTAACAATAAATGGTTCGTTTCCTTTTCAGAAACTACTTTGGGCGGGGGTCCTCCGGTTCAAATGGGTTCCCTTACAAAATTCGATGGTACGGAGTGGACAGCATATACCTACCTAAATTCTCTCGTATCATTTGATGGCGCGTTGTTTTGTACGGCGGACGACATAGGAAATTTGTGGGTATCGCCGCCGGGTTATGGGCAAAATGCTTTAATAAAGTTTGATGGATCAGAGTGGACAACAATTAGTCTTCCTTCGGCTGCTGTATCTGCTTATCTATTTGCGGATATCGATAGCTCTATATATCTAAACACCAATGCCGGATTATATAAATATAAGAATAGCGGATGGAGTATTGTCGCCGGTATCGTGCATATAAACCAAATGATTAGAACCGGTGAAAACCTCTGGTTCGGAAGCGGCAACGGTTTATATAAACGCAATTCTTCCGGATTAACGCAATACACAACTGCAAATTCGGGTTTGCCCGATAATTTGATTCACTGCCTCGCTAAAGACCCAACTGGCAATCTTTGGGTTGGAACAGAAAACGGTTTGGCAAAATTTGATGGCGCACAATGGACGGTTTATAATTCATCCAACTCTCCTCTACCCGACAACAACATTAAGGTTATAGCTATAGGAAGTGATAATATAATTTATTTGCATACTATCGCTTCGGAAGCATTAATAAAAAAAGAGGGGGACAATTGGACATTCTTTGACATATACAATTCGGGGTTAGCCGGTTATCCGTATTCGGTTCCATATCCATTTCCACCATATAATAACCTAAGCATCGAAGCGATTGCCGTTGATACTTCTAATCGTGTCTGGCTGGCAACAAACGGCGGGGCGGCTGTATATGATAAGTTAGGCGTGCCGGTTCCGGTGGAGCTTGTTTCATTCACCGCCTTAATTAAAACTTTTGGTGTCGAGCTAAATTGGACTACATCCAGCGAAACAAACAACAAAGGTTTTGAAGTTGAATGTTCAATTAAAAATTCAAAATTAGAAATTAAAAATTTTGAATCGATTGGTTTTGTAAATGGCAAAGGCACCTCAACAGAATTAAATCATTACTCATTCAAAGATGAAAACTTATCTCCGGGAAAATATTTATATCGATTAAAACAAATTGATTACCACGGCAGCTTTGAATACTCAACCGAAATTGAAGTTGAAATTGGCTTGCCCGATGAATTTGTGCTTTTTCAAAACTACCCCAATCCGTTCAACCCAACAACAAAAATAAAATACTCCATTCCTTTCCTCGCCAACCTGGAGAGGGTGTCCGAAGGACGGGTGAGGGTTTTATTAAAAATTTATGATATACTCGGTAACGAAGTAGCAACGCTTGTTAATGAAGAAAAAACTCCGGGAAATTATTCGGTAAAGTTTGATGCAACTAAACTTTCGAGCGGGGTTTATATTTATACAATTACTGCCGGCTCGTTTAGCTCGGCAAAAAAATTAATTTTAATAAAATAATCTGCGGTGATATGAAATATTTAGTGATTTGTTTTTTGTTTTTTAGTATTTCAGTGGGAGCACAATATATATATTGGAACCAGCTCGAGGACCTAAAACCTAATGAAATTGAGGCGTCAACTAATGGGAATATTTATGCAATCAGCGGCTTAAACAGCATGATATATAAATCTTCAAATGATGGAGACAGTTGGTCCCAGATTTTTCAGGGAGGAAATTGGAAAAGTTTAAAAACAAAAGGAGACACCATTATCGCCGGAACTTCCGATGGGAAATTATATATATCTACAAATGGAGGTGAAACTTTCTATTTATCCAAAACTTTTCCCTCTACAATTAACTGCACTGAAATAGCAGATATAAATGAAGTAAATTTCGTGATAGCCGGGACATCTGCTAATGGTATTTTCATCTCAACTGATTTTGGTAATTCTTGGTCGGCATACGAGTTTAATGGAAAATCTGTGAGATCTTTAAAAATCATCAATGATAAAATTTTTGTTGGAACCTTTAACGGTGGATTGTTCTGCTCGAGTGATCTGGGTATTTCATGGGTTCGAAAAATTATCTCGTTCGCTACTGAGAATGTCTTGTCAATTGAGCAGGGAGAATCTGATTCTGTAATTTATGTTTCCAACCCTAAAGTTTATAAATCTGTTGATTCGGGTGAATCATGGTTTTTAATCCACGATGTAATTACATATTGTATTCGTTATTCTACAACTGAAAAGCAAATTTTTGCCGGACTTGAAATGAGCGCTGATTCGGGAGCCACCTGGAGGAAAGTATTCTCCAACGGCGTCGAATGGCTTACTATTAAGGATAGTTTAACATACATTATAGACACAGACTATAAATTATACCGAGAAGATTTACATCCAAATCCATACATCGGCAATAATTATTTCCCTTTATCTATAGGAAACATCTGGCAGTATGTTATATACTACTATTCTACTAATGGCGGACCTTCAACTACTAAAAGCTATAAGCTTGACTATTCAGAGATAATCTATGACACGCTAATTAATAATATTACATACTATAGAATTAATGGCTGGGGGTTTAACAATTTTTTCCGGTATCATGATAATCGACTTTATCGATACAATTCGAATGGTGATGATATTTATATGGATTTCAATCTTATCAGCGGTGAGACCTTTAATTTTTTTGGAGACCAGGCATCAATCTATGAATCTTATGAATTTGTATTTGGAATGAACAGACTGAAAAAAATTGCTCTGTACCATAACCCAATTACTTCAACAACTAAATATGAATATATTGATTCACTCGGAAGATTTAATTTTGATTATGTATATCCCGGTTCCGGGGGTTCATATTCACATTCTCAACGTTTTTTGCTGCAGGCAAAAATAAAATTTGGTGATTCCATTTATCAATTTAAGGACAATTATCCTTCACCGATTATTAATATAGAAACCTCTTTTTTGCCGCAAGATTCCATTTTTACTTTAGGGTTTATCGCATCACATATTTGGGATAAGCTTGGCTCTACCCCCGAAAACAGCCTTTTCTTTATTGATAGCGTCGAAGTAGAATACTTTTTCTGTGGAGAAAATGACACAACTGCAATTTACAGAAAACAATTTTTTCATCACCCAAACACAAATTTGTTTACTGATAATATTGTTTTCCCGGATTCATTTTATCACAATAATTATACTCTACATTATAAATTTCACGTTAAAGATAAAGGACTAATTCCTGTTTATAGTTCATATCCGGAAAATTCCTATCTTCAATTTTATATTGACCCAACAGGTTTCAAAAATGTTAATAAACCCGAATTATCTTTTTCACTTTCCCAAAACTACCCCAACCCATTCAACCCAATAACAAATATTCAGTACGCAATAAGCAATACGCAGCACGTGCAGCTTAAAGTTTACGATGTACTCGGAAACGAAGTTGCGGTACTTGTTAATGAAGAAAAATCACCGGGAAATTATTCTGTTGAGTTTAATAGTAAAAATCTGGCAAGCGGTTTATATTTTTACAGTTTAACTGCCGGAAGTTTTAAGCAGGCAAAAAAAATGTTATTAATAAAATAAAAATTCAATAGTAGCTGAGGTTCTTATGAAAACTTTTTTTACTCTCTTTATAATTTTAGCATTATCATTTGCTGCTAATGCTCAATGGTTTGAAGTTAGTACTCCGACTCAATCATTATATGCAGTTTATTTTGTTAATGCAGATATAGGATGGGCTTGTGGTTATGACTCCACAATAATCAAAACAACTGACGGAGGAAATAGCTGGATATTTCAAAGTTCGCCGGTAGGTGATAGATGGGAGATAATTCAATTTGTAAACGAAAATTTCGGCTGGATACGGGGCTGGAATAAATTAATTAAAACAACTAACGGCGGCACAAACTGGAGCGAAGTTGTTCTTCCCTTTTCTTTTTCTGATTTCTTTTTTATTTCCCCCACTACCGGATGGATAACTTCCCAAAATAATCTACCTAATAGGGATAGTGAAATATTTAAAACTACCGACGGTGGTTTATCCTGGACTTCCCAATTTTTTTCTATGGACGAACCCTTGGGAACAATCTTTTTCTTAAATGAAAACTATGGCTGGGTTTTTAGTTTTAACGGATTTGTAGTAAAAACTAATAATGGCGGATTGAATTGGACACCTAATTATACGGCTATTTTCCCCCAAGCTTGGGATATAAGTTTTGTTGATACTTTAATCGGCTGGTTTGCAACTAATACTCTCGGCAGTTATGATATTTTAAAAACTACAGACGGCGGAGACACATGGTTTTCTCAAATGGGTGAGATTTACAGAAACATTGAATCGATTAAATTTTTGAATAGCTCTATTGGTTATGCTGCCGTCAGCGCTTTTGGGTTTCCGGGAACGCCGGGTAGAGGAATAATAAAAAAGACAACAGATGGAGGAAATACCTGGACAGAACAATACAGCGAACCCGGTGCTCTTCATTCAATTAGTATGGTTGATGAATTAGTTGGTTACGCTGCAGGCGGCAAACTGTTAAAAACAGTAAACGGCGGTCTGCCCGTAGAATTAGTTTCCTTCTCCGCCGAACGTAATGATAATGATGTTATGCTTTCCTGGACAACTGCGAGTGAAACGAACAATAAAGGATTCCAAGTAGAACGGTCAATTAAAAATTCTAAATTACAAATTAAAAATTTTGAAACGATGGGTTTTGTGAATGGCAACGGTACATCTACAGAGTTAAATCATTATTCATTTACAGATGAAAACTTATCCGCTGGAAAATACATCTATCGTTTAAAGCAGATTGATTACGACGGCAGCTTCGAATACTCGAATGAAATTGAAGTTGAGATAGGAATGCCGAAAGAGTTCGCACTTTATCAAAACTACCCCAACCCCTTCAACCCAACAACCAGAATAAAATTTATGATTTTGGATTTTGGATTTACTACTTTGAAAATTTATGATGTTCTCGGAAATGAAATAACCACACTTGTAAACGAAGAAAAACCGCCGGGAGTGTATGAGGTTGAGTTTGACGGAAGTAAGTTTTCAAGCGGGGTTTATTTTTATCGGTTTAAGGCTGGTGAGTTTATTCAGACAAATAAAATGGTTTTATTGAGATAACTAGAACATTAAAAAATCTTATATCAAATTGAAATTATAAATTAACAGGATAATGTTATGAAAATTGTTTTTCTATTTTATATTTTGTTCTTAACTATTGAATGCTTTCCGCAGACTACTTATCCAATATGGCATCCAGATTATGTTACATGTGACGACCCTTTTAGCTGCAATAACTATACGGGTTATAATACTATATCTGTGGGTGTATTAAGAGAAGATGTATTTGTCGGATTAGTCTGTCGACGGTCGAATAACACAAATTATATAATCGGATATAGAAATGCAGATTCAATAAATGGTAGACTGGGTAATTATTCCTACGGTACTGCTATTGTAGGCACTAAATCAAAATGGCACTATAATGGTTCAGAAATTTTTTTGAAAAATGCTATGGATTTAGCAATAACTTCAGATTCTTTGATTTTCATCCCCAATAATAATATTAATAGGGATATACTCGTTTTTTATTTTGGCGCCGACTCTATTTATTCTTCGAATATGCGTTTGCAAACAGGTGTTGACTCACTTTGGGCTATAGAGGCTGATTCAATAGGACATATATTTGTTTCTTCTTTTGATGTGGCCACCGGTTATAGTAAAATTTTAGTTTTTAACGGACCGTCACTAGATTCATCATGGAGAACCACGCATACAATTATACCAATAGATCAAATAAATCTTCCTGATCCTGGATTGGCTAGAGGTGTAACTTCTAGTAAAGATGGAAACATAGTTTACATTTCTATTTATGATCAGAAAAGAATTTATAAATTTATTGGAAATCCTGGCTTCGGCTATGTGCGAGATAATTCCTTCGATTTTTATTTAAATGAAATTTTCATTGCTTCTAATGGAGATACTTTAAACCCGCGTCCATGGGGAATAGATTTTAGTGGGACATGGAATAAAGTTTTTGTTGCTTTCTCAGAAAATTTTAAGACGGGGAGTGCTTACGAGTATGGTAGAATTTATGGATTAAGTGGAGACAACGGAAATATTTCAGATACTTTGGATATTGCCAATTGGAATTATTACGTTGACAGTTCTTTTGTTAGTCATATAACAGGGCATGCTTCAGGATATGCTTCAAATTATAAAGTAAGTATAGATGAAAAAAACAATATTTACACCCAATCTTATTATGGCTGGACAGTGGATAAATGGTCATTTTCTCCTAATCCGTTTGGTCCTGGTGTAGGTGGAGGATTTGTGCCGGTAGAATTGAGTTCGTTTACTGCTGTCCAGTCGGGAGATAAAGTTATTCTTAACTGGTCTACGACTTCAGAAACGAATAACTGCGGTTTTGAAATTGAAAGAAAATTTTATTCGTCTTCAGCAGCTAAATGGGTTACAATCGGGTTTAAAGAGGGAAAAGGAACAACAAGTGAAATTAATTATTATTCATTTACGAACGAGTTAGAAGGTTTAAGCGGAAAAATAAGCTACAGATTAAAACAAATTGATTTTGACGGCAGCTATGAATACTTAAATGAAATTGAAGTTGAAATTGGAGTGCCGGATAAATTTGAACTTTATCAAAATTATCCCAACCCATTTAATCCAACTACTATAATAAAATATTCGGTACCCCAAATCATAAATAATCAATCGTCAATCATAAATCTTAAAATTTATGATGTACTTGGCAACGAAGTGGCAACTCTTGCAAATGAAGAAAAACCGCCGGGAGTTTATGAAGTTGAATTTAATGCATCCCATCTTGCAAGTGGAATGTATGTTTATAAAATTACAGTCGGGAATCCTTCGGCTGGCTCTGGGCAAGCTTTTATACAGGCAAAAAAACTGCTGCTGATGAAATAAACTGCTGAAATATTTTTTGTTTCACAAGCTAATGGCAAATCAAATATCTAAGAGCTAATTCATAAAAATCGATTAGCTCTTTTTTTATCCCAATTACATTAAATAAAAGACAAGAAAATGAAACCCTAACTATTTGCAACTTCTTTTTCTGTAGAAGGTGGTGTTGTAGTTATGCTGTAATAAAATAGCTAATCAAAAAGTTTCTTTGATAAATGCAGAAGTTTATATTTCATTTAACACCTTTCAAACTCAACTGTAAAATTTTTTTTCAATTCTTTTTTCTTAATCTTATAGTTTAAAAATTGGCATAAAAAGTTATATCATTATCTTTAAAATTGTGATGATAAATATTTTCTTCCTTATAAAATGATATTATTCTATTTTTGCAATTATGGTAAATAAAACAACAACTGCATATTTCTTGTTTTTTATTCTTGCGTTTTATTGTCAAATAAACGGACAATTTAAGTTCAATTTTGCAACAAAAAATTGGCAATCGGAATATTCATTACAGATATGGACAAAAGATGATGGATTGCCCAGCAATAAAATATACGATATAGTTAATGACGACAATGGTTTTATATGGATTGGTACAAGTTATGGACTGGTTAGATTTGACGGAAACCAGTTCAAGATATTTAATTCCTCGAATGTACCCCAAATAAAAGCAAATGTTGTAAGATATTTATATAAAGACAATAGTGGTAAAATTTGGGCTGCAAATGGCGGAGCTGGGTTGCTCCTGATTGATCAAGGTAAGTTCACATTAATTTCTGAAGAACAGGGACTCTCTATAAATCATCTTAGCTCAATTATTGAAGATGAATCCGGGAAGATGTACATTGGCTCGTATGGCGGCGGCATTAATATATACCGAAATGAAAAATTTGAGTATATCAGAAAAAAGGGAGGTCTAAGCAGTGATATTATCTATTCTCTTTTAGTAGATAAAATTGGAAGGATTTGGGCAGGGACGAAAAACGACGGAATAAATCTTATTGACAAAAATGGAATTACAAAATTTAATAACCAATACGGTTTACCGAAATCAACCGTAAAACAAATATTTTGGGCGCCATCTTTCGGAAAAAATGCGGGCGGAAGAATTATGGCGGCAACCGACAAAGGCATTTTTGTGTTTAACGGAAAATCATTTGAATTAAATAATTCTCTACTTCCTTTAAAAGGAAAATCGATAAATCATATTGATGAAGATAATGATGGAAATTTGTGGTTCTCTTCAGCAGGATATGGCATTTATATTTATGATGGAAATTATTTTACTCATCTTTCAAAAAACAACTTCTTGCCCACGAATAATATCGCACGCATATTAGCTACTAAATATGGTATCTGGATCTGCAGTCAAAATGACGGTCTTTTTTTGATGAAGCAAAATAAAATCAATGTGCTTTCTGAAGTTCAGGGTTTGCCTAATAAAGAAATACGGACAGTTTTCCAGGCGCCCGATGGGATTTTGTGGATTGGAACAAACAACGGTATAGTTAAATACGATGAGAAAAAAGGGAAAATAATTCCTTTTATAACTGATTATAACAATTTAGTTGTTCATTCGTGGGCGGCTAATAATAGGGGTGAAATATTTTTAGGTACGCAAAAACATGGATTATTAAAAATTGTAAATGATAAATTAGTAAGCGCTTTAGACAAAAAAGATACCGGAGAGAAACTTATTCGTTCTCTTAAATTTGACGATGATGGAACTTTATGGATTGGTACAAACGGCGGTGGAATTATCCAATTAAAAAATGGGAGTACTGCATCTATTGACAAATCCTCCGGTCTTTCAGATAGTTTTATATCATGCATGTGTAAAGACAGCAGGAACAATTTTTGGATTGGGACCACCGGGGAGGGCATTTCCGTTGTAGATAGTCGGGGAACACTTTTAAAATCCTTTTCGGATAAAGACGGATTATCGAGCAATATTATAAATTCAATTTCTGAAGACGAAGAAGGCGTTATCTGGGTAGGGACAAGTGTTTCGGGAATTAGCCGGATTAAAAATAATTCTATCTTCAATTTTAATGAACAAAACGGACTTTATACCAACGCAATTAAAAAACTTCTTTATGATGAGAAGGGGCGGTTTTGGATAACTTCAGCTAAAGGAGTTTTTTCTATTGAAAAAAACGCATTAAACGATGTTGCTGAAGGTAAAACAAAAAAAATTAACTTTTCTCTTTTCGGCAAAAATGACGGTATGCTGAGTGATGAATTTAATGCCACAGCAGATAATGCCGGCTGTATTTCAACTTCAGGTATAATTTATGCTCCGTCAAACAATGGTGTTGTTATTATTAACCCTAAACTTTTAAGTACGGATGTAGACCCGCCTCTTGTATTTATTGATGATGTTTATATAAACTATAATAGAAGTGTAAAAGAGGAATTAAATAAACTTCAACCAAATACAGAATCAATACAAATAAACTATGGCGGAATTTCATTTATTCATGAGAAGAACATTAAGTTTAAATATCTACTTGAAGGCATTGGTGAAGAGTGGATTTATGTCGGAAATAGAAGTCAGGTTTCCTTCACACATCTTCCTTATGGCAATTATACTTTTAAAGTAAAATCCATTACTCCGGATGGAATAGAAAGCAAAGATTATGCTTATTTAAATTTCACCATTCTTCCATATTACTGGCAAACACTCTGGTTTAAAATACTTTCCGCGCTTGTAATTATTGGGTTAATATCAATTTTTGTATTCTATACCGTCCAAAGAAAATACAGACGCAAGTTATTGGCACTTGAAGCTGAAGCAGCTTTGGAAAGGGAAAGAATAAGAATATCCAAAGATATGCACGATGAACTTGGTGCAAGTTTAACCAAAATATCGCTGCTGAGCGATTTAGCAAAAATGCACTTAGCAGATAACTTTAATTTGGAAAATGATTTGCAAAAAATTTCTGAAGCAAGCAGAAACGTAGCTTTAACATTGGATGAAATAGTATGGGCGGTAAATCCTAAAAATGACACTCTTGAGAAAACTATATTTTATATCGTTCAATATATTGAAGAATATTTATCATCAACTGAAATTGAATTTGATATTCATATTCCGGATACAATTCCCGAACACTTTGTCCATGCGGAGCTTAGACAGAATTTATTCCTTACTATAAAAGAAGCGGTTAACAACGTTGTTAAGCATTCGGTTGCAAGTGTGCTTGCGCTTTTTGTTTCAATAGAAAATTCTCACATAGATATTTCTCTTGAGGATAATGGAAAAGGAATTGACTTTGCCAAGCTTAATCAGTTTAGCAACGGATTAGAAAATATGAAAAAAAGAATTGAAAATTTTAATGGAGAATTTGAAATTTTTAACATTCAACCTAATGGGACAAGAATAATTATTAAGATGCCGGTATAGTAAATTAACACTTTAGTGTTAGGGCGATTTTAATTTTAAAAACTATATTTGTGATAATGGAAATTGAAGTTAAAATATGGACAAAATAACAGTCGCAATAGTTGAAGACAACCTTGATATTTCACAAAATTTGGAACTATTGCTAAATTCAACTGAAGAATTTATTTGCATAGGTACCTTCCCCGATTCTCAAACAGCAATTACTGCTTTACCAAAATTAAATCCACATATTATTTTAATGGATATTAATTTGCCTGGTGAGAACGGAATAGAATGTACAAAAAAAATAAAACCCTATCTTAAGAATTCGCAAATTATTATACTCACAATGTACGATGACAGTGAAAAAGTTTTTGAAGCTTTGGAAGGTGGTGCGATAGGATATTTGTTAAAACGAACACCAAAAGAAAAACTCCTTTCGGCAATAAAAGAAGCACATGAAGGTGGTTCGCCTATGTCAATGGAGATTGCACGCATGGTGGTTAAATCGTTTGATAAAGATCGCGGTAAAAATGAGGTTAAGGAAATCCTAACAGAAAGAGAATGGGAAATATTAGAACATCTTGCTAAAGGGAAAAGGTACAAAGATATTGCCGATTCCCTTTTTATCGGAATTGAAACAGTTCGTAGTCATTTAAGGGTAATTTATGGAAAACTGCAAGTCCACTCATCTACAGAAGCTGTACTGAAATATCTCAATAAGAGATAATTGTAATCAATTCCCCTCTGCCCCAACTGTAATACATTTCACATCTGTAATAATTTCACACTTTCGTGTTAGAACAAAATTCATTTGCTGGCAGTAAATTTCTTATAACTAATTAGTAAAACAAGATTAGTCTCGCATTAGAAATTAAATTAAAAAAAATAAGGAACAACAAATGAAAAACTTAATAACATTATTTACACTAATGTTTATCTCGTTTTCTGTTTTTGCACAAAATAATATAACAAACACAATTGGTATAGGCGGAGCTTTTACTGTAAAGGATGCAAGCGGTAACTTTTTACAAGTTTCCCAGTCAACAGGCAACGTTTCTATACTAAAAAGCATTGATTTAGAAAACACTGGTAACAGTTCTACTATTGGTGTAATATTTAAAGGGGTGTCTCATTTTCTTCACAATTTCCAACCCTCAGGTTCTTCAACAAATACTTTCTTGGGGATAAATTCTGGAAACTTTACAATGTCGTCTGCAAATGGCTTTAACACAGGCTTGGGTACAAATACTCTCAATTCGTTAACAACTGGTTATAGCAATACTGCATTAGGCTCGTTTTCTTTAAACTCCACTACAACTGGTATAGAGAATACAGCTTCGGGATATATGTCTTTGTTTAACAATACAACTGGAATTGGAAATTCAGCGTATGGTTCAAATTCCTTAATCAGTAATATAGGAGGGATTCACAATAATGCATTTGGCAATAACGCATTATATCACAACACTACCGGAAGTGAAAATTCAGCTTTTGGTTATCGTTCTCAATTTTCAAACACAACTGGTCATGATAATTTATCATTTGGAAGTAATACATTAGAAAATAACGAAGGTGGTTTCGCTAACATTGCAATAGGAAGTGGTGCAATGTATCTAAACGTATCGGGTGTTCACAATATTGCTATTGGGTATCAATCTTCACTTAATAATACTGGAAACTGGAACACTTCAGTTGGTAGTTATTCATTATTAAGCAACACGAGTGGATTTTCTAATTCAGCATTAGGATATAACTCTCTTCATAATAATACAACTGGAGAAGGTAATGTTGCAATTGGACGTGGTTCCTTGGAATCTAATACGACGGGATACTCAAATACAGCAGTGGGATATAATGCTGGAAATTCTATTACAACTGGAAGTTTCTTAACTTGTGTTGGGTATGGTGCTCAACCAAGCGCAGCAGATGCCACAAACGAAATAACTTTTGGTGATAACTTTATTACTTCCATTCGCGCGAATGTAACAAGTATTACTTCATTATCAGATGCACGTGATAAGAAAAATATTAAGGATTTGGATTTAGGAATTGATTTTTTAATGAAATTAAAACCAAGAAAATTTAATTGGGATAAAAGAGAATGGTATGAAAATAATATCTCGGACGGTAGCAAAGCTAAGGCTGAACTAACTGCTGGCTTTATAGCACAAGAGTTAGATGAAGCTCAAACAGAAGAAAATGCTGAATGGTTAAAATTAGTTTTGAAAACAAATCCCGAAAAAATTGAAGCAACCTACGGAAATTTGTTACCAATTATTGTTAAAGCAATTCAAGATCTAAAAAATGAAAATGATGAATTAAAATTAAAAAACAATGAATTTCAAGTTGCTAATAATGAGCTTATTTCTAGGCTTTCTAAATTTGAACAATTACAAGCAGCATTAGTGAGCGAAATTGAAAAACTTAAAACAAATAGTAATGAGTTTACAAAAGTGAGCTTGGGTGCAAAATGAAAAGAATAACAATTCTAATAATAATTTTTAGTTCAGCAATTATATTCTGTCAAAGCAGTATTGTTTTTGATTTCGGAACTACAATTGACGTCGGTGGGGGAGCAGATGTTTGTGCAGATGCACTTACAGTTAATGGCACATATACCGGAGGCGGTGCATTTTGCGGTGGGGCATTACCTGTGGAGTTAGTTTCGTTCAGTGCAAATTTATCTAGTGAAAGTGTAATATTAAATTGGCAAACGGCAACTGAAGTAAATAGTTATGGCTTTGAAATTCAGCGTCAGAATGTAGGGAATGGGTATGCCCATTCTACAGCCACAGATTGGCAGATAATTGGATTTGTAGAAGGACACGGAAACAGCAACTCACCAAAAGATTATTCATTTATTGATACGGATATTTCGGTAGCCGGGCAGAATCCCCAAATGGGTGCCAATGGCAGAAACTACAGATTAAAGCAAATTGATATTGATGGCGGTTTTGAATATTCGGATGTAGTTTCAGTCGAATTGGAAATATCCAAAGAGTTTAAGTTGGTTCAGAACTTTCCAAATCCGTTTAATCCGAGTACCAGTATAAATTATTCAATACCGAAGAATAGTTTTGTAACGCTAAAAGTTTACAACACAATTGGTGAAGAAGTAGCCGAACTAATAAATCAAAATATAGAAGCTGGAATGCACGCGGCACAATTTAATGCATCTGACTTGCCAACGGGCGCATATTTTTACAGAATAACAGCCGGCAACTATTCGGAAACAAAAAAGATGCTGCTCATTAGATAGTCTCAAAAACGTTAATTTTATTTATGAAATATTTATGCAAACAAAATTAAAATTCAATATTTTCCTTATAACAACTTTTATCTCATTTATATTAACTTCAAACATTCTATCACAAAATTGGTCAGAGTTAACTAAAATTCTGGCCATCGACAAAAACACAAATGATTATTTTGGAAATGCCGTATCAATTTCAGGCGATTATGCAATTGTTGGTTCAAAAGGTGGAGATTACGACGTAGCGGGTCAAAACCTTATGGTTCAAGCTGGTGCTGCATATATTTTGAAATATAACAGCGGTTCGGCTTCTTGGGAACAAGTTCAAAAATTAGTTTCAAGCGATAGAGAAAGTGGTGATGCCTTTGGCTATTCTGTTTCAATAAATGGTGAATTTGCAATTGTAGGAGCTTACACCGAAGGCCAGAATGATTCAAATGGAGATCCCGCATCAAGTTTTGGGGCAGCATATGTTTTCAAGCTAAACATTTCAACTGGTATTTGGGAACAAAAGCAAAAATTAGTTGCTTTTGATAGGTATATAGATGATTACTATGGGCAATCTGTAGATATAAATAGTAATTATGCAATTGTCGGTGCGCCATTTGAAGAAGAACCCAACGGAATTGGTAGTACTGAAAATTCAGGTTCTGTATATATTTACAAATTTAACGCAACTTCACAATTATTTGAATTTGAACAAAAAATTGTATCAAATAATCAAGGAGCAGGTGACCAATTTGGAACTTCCGTTAGTATTTCAGGAACAAATTTATTGGTAGGTAAACCAAATGATTGGAATGGTTCCACGTACTATGGTAGAGCAGAACTTTTTCAAAAAGGAATAACCTGGACTCATCTACAATACTTGCAATCAAGTGAAGTACCAGAAGATGATAATTTTGGTTATTCTGTTTCTATTGATGGTAATTATGCCATAATTGGCGCGAGAACAGAGACGGGTGATGCTTCAGGCAATAATCCATTAAGTTTATCAGGTGCCAGTTATATTTTTGAAAACAATTTAGGCACATGGAGCCAAATACAAAAAATTGTTGCAAACGACCGAGCGGTTGGTGATTATTTTGGAACATCTGTTTCTATCTCTGGTGATTATGCCGTTGTTGGAGCTTTTGCAGAAGATCAAGATGAGGCGGGATTAAACACTTTAAATAGCTCTGGCTCGGTATACATTTTACACTACAATAGCAGTTCAACTATTTGGGAGTATGAGCAAAAAATTGTTGCAGGAGATAGAGCAGCTAATGATAATTTCGGATTTTCAGTTTCTATTGATGGAGCAAATACCATTATTGGTGCTTATAACAAAAATAATAGCGCCATCACTAAAGCTGGGGCATCTTACATTTTTAACAATTCATCCCTCTTGCCGGTTGAACTTATCTCATTTAGTGCAAATGTAGTTAATGAAAGTGTAATGTTAAATTGGCAAACCGCTACTGAGATTAATAATTATGGATTCGAAATTCAACGCCAGAATGTAGAGAATTGGCATGCCCATTCCACAACCATAGATTGGCAGACAATTGGATTTGTAGAAGGACATGGAAACAGCAACTCACCTAAAGAATATTTATTTATCGATACAGATATTTCGGTAGCTGGGCAGAATCCCCAAATGGGCGCCTATTGCGGAAACTACAGATTAAAACAAATTGATATTGATGGAAAGTTTGAATATTCGGAAATTGTAACTGTAGAGACGAGGCATGCCTCGTCTTTACCAACAGAATTTGCGCTTTATCAGAATTATCCCAATCCATTCAACCCTACGACAAAAATAAAATATTCCATTCCTTCCCTCGCCCACCGGGAGAGAGTTTTATTAAAAATTTACGACATCCTCGGCAACGAAATAGCCACACTTGTAAACGAAGAAAAACCGCCGGGAGTGCATGAGGTTGAGTTTGACGGAAGTAAATACAGTAGCGGAATATATTTTTACAGGCTTCAATCTGGCAGTTTTACTGCCACAAAAAAATTAATATTAGTAAAATAAATAGAAAATTTTTATATTTGTTGAAAATTTCATAGCACTCGGAAAACAAATATTTATAAAATAAATTATTCAATAACAAAAATGGAAAATACTTCGGGCTTTATTTAAAATAACATCAAAAGGAGTTAATATGAAATCTTTTAGAATATTTTCTCTTTACGCGCTTTTATTAACCACTCTCATTCATTCGCATGCCGCAGCGGAACTTCTGGTTACACTGGATCAAGCCGTAAATCATGAAACAACTATTTTCTCTGGACCTGCACTTTGGGATACTTTAAATCTCGAATTTAGATTTGCCGACGGACCCTGCTTTGCGGTAGATGCTAATGCAAATATTGCAGCGGTTGGAAACGGGGGTAATATCGACTTCATTCAGTATACGGACACCAATCAGGCATTTTTTCTTGGACGAACCGTTACTCCCGGTGTAGTTTATGATATTCAATTAATTAATAATTACGTTTATGCAGCTCTCGGTAAAGCCGGTGTCACTATAATTGACATAACAGACCCGTTAAATCCACAAACTATTACAGTATTCGATACTCCCGGTTTTGCTAATCAAATACGCGCAGACACAAACAAATTATTCATTGCTGATGGTCCTGCGGGTATGGCGGTTTGGGATATAACCACTCCGGCTAACCCATCTCAACTTGGCAGCTACTTTACAGGAGGGAGCGTAAATGGAATTGCGGTTGACGAAAATGGCAACGTCTATATAGCCGATCAAACAAACGGAGTAAAAATTCTTGATGTGAGTAATCCCGCAATCCCCACACCTATTGGTTCTCACCAAACAACCGGTCCCGCGCTGGATATCGAAGTAAATAATAATCACGCTTATGTTATTGATATGTTCAGCGGCTTGAGGGTACTTGATGTGAGTAATCCTGCAAATCCTATCGAAGTTGGGGCATTTAATCAAGGAGGTTTTCTAGAAGGTGTTTCTTTGGGTGATAATTATGCTTTCGTCGGCAGAGGGATGGACGGAATTGCAGTTATTGATATTACAAATCCTGCCTCTCCGAATCAGGTTGGTCAATTCAATACTGATGGAAATGCAAGGACCGCTGTACAGAAAGGAAATTTTGTCATTGTTGCGGATGAAGAGAAAGGAGCTAAAATATTGGACTTTGAATACCAACCTGTGCCTCAACCGTTTGATGATTATCCAACCTGCGGTTTTTCGAGAAATGTATCCGTCGTGGATGAAACCATAGCAACCGCTCAACAATCAGCTGGAGTATCCTTCTACAGATTCCAATGGGCAGCCTCTTCGGGATATCGAACACAAACATGGGGAAGTTATTATCCTCATGCATTGGACATAGTGATAAGGAAGCGGAATGATGATATATATGAATCATTTACTGCAGATGGTTATAATGGTTTGAGAATAGCCTCATTCGAGAATTATGGCGTTCACGAGATTTTCGAATCTAATTATAATACTCCGGGAAAAGCAATGGGCGTGGCGGTAGAAGGCGATTATGCATACGTTGCAGATGATTTTGGAGGTTTAAGAATTATTGATATTTCGGATCGAAATAATCCGGTGGAGACTGGTTTTATAAATACAATCGGATATTGCCAGTCGGTTACAATACGAGGCAATTACGCTTACGCAGCATGCGGTGGTGATGGTTTGATTATAATAGACATAAGTGATCCGAACTCTCCCGTGGAAATTGGTTCCGTGTCTATCGGCAGCTATGCACGTCGGGTTGGATTGAACGGCGACTACGCTTATGTAGCCTGCGGTGAAGTTGGTGTGGGAATAATAGATATTTCCGATCCGACCAATCCGGTTTTGAAATTGGTAGATGAAATAGATGGAAAAGCAGTCGATGTATCGATTTTACAAGAGTACATGTATGTAGCAGATGAAGATAATGGTTTGCGCATTTTCGATATTCTAAATCCTGAAAACCCTCTGGAAGTAGCTCAAAAGGAAACTAACGGAAATGCTGTAGGCGTAAAAGCATTTACTTCAGAGAAAGACAAGATCAGCGGTACCGTTCATGTTCTTCTTGCCGATGGAAACGACGGTTTGTATATTTTCAAGCATCAGATTGTAACAGATGTAAAAAATGAACGACAATTGCCAAATGAATTTATTCTTTATAATTGTTACCCGAATCCGTTTAATCCGACAACAAAAATTCGTTACAGCGTTCCTTTCTTTGAGACGCACAGTGGTGCGTCTGTACAAAATATTTCATTAAAAGTTTACGATGTGCTTGGCAACGAAATAGCCACACTTGTAAACGAAGAAAAACCGCCGGGAGTTTATGAAGTTGAATTTGATGCCGGAAGAATTAGTATCTCAAGTGGAGTTTATTTTTATAGACTTGTTGCGGGAAGCTTTATTGAAAGCAGAAAAATGGTTTTAACAAAGTAATTCCGAGAATCGCTTTTTTAAAATACAGTTTTGCATTGCAGTGAATGGTCACTAAATATCAACCAAATTCTGAAAAGATTTTTCATGATAGTTACAGAATTTTATAGCTATGGTCAAGCGCTGCTTCAAGAGTTTTTGATAATTCGGTAATGGTAAATGGTTTTGTTACGTAAAAAACCGCTCCCGAATTTAATCCCCTTTCAATAAAATGGGATTCTGCCTTTGCAGTTAAAAAAATAAACGGAATTTTTCTTGTCGCAGCATTTGCCTTAAGCTTTTGTAAAACTTCAAAACCATCAATCGTAGGCATCATAACATCACATAATATTGCATCAGGTTTATTTGTAAGTGCCTGTTCAATTCCGTTTTCTCCGTTCGATGCCGTCAGCACCGAGTAATCGAGCAGTTCTAAAAGTTCTTTAACTACATTCTGTACCGATTCATCGTCTTCGATAACCAAAATATTTTTCTGTTGTATTTTACTCATGCCGGTATGATAATTTTAAATTCAGTGCCTTTGTTAATTTCAGTTTTAATTTCAATGGCGCCTCCGTGGAGTTCAACAGCCCGATGGGTTATTGCGAGTCCGAGACCGGTACCTGAAATATTCCCAACATTTTTGCCGCGATGAAACGGTTCATAAATTTGCGCTAAGTCTTCTTCAGAAATGCCGATTCCGCTGTCTTTAACAATAAATATGGTTTCTTTTTCATCGCTCTTCACTGTAAAAATAACTTCACTTGCCGTTGGCGAATATTTTATCGCGTTTGATAAAAGATTTTCCAAAATTTGTCTGATTAATTTATTATCAAGAAATGCATCATTTTGTTTGATGTTGTTATTAAACACAAGTTGATGATGTGACCCTGACTTTTGAATTGCCATTTCAAATTGTTCAATTAATCCCTTGCACATCAGTCCCAGATCGATCGCTTCTTTTTTAACAACAAGTTTTCCCGAATTTGATTTTCCAATTATTAAAACATCGTTTAGTAATTTTGTCATGTGCTTAACGTTTTCCTGGATGCGGCTTAAATACGTTTTCTTTTGAACGTTGTTTAACTTATAATCAAAGTTGTCCATAATCTCGGCGGAAGTTAAAATTGTTGTAAGCGGAGTTCTAAACTCGTGCGAAGCCATAGAGATGAATCGAGATCTAAGTTCGCTCAGTTCCTTTTCTTTTTCAAAGGCTTTTATCATTTCATCTTCAACTAATCTTTTATCGGTAATATCTTCTAAAAAATTTAAAGTTGCTTTTTTACCTTTCCAATTGATTAACACCGCATTTATCTCAACGATCCGAATTTTGCCATCCTTTCTAACTATCCTAAAAGAATATGGATGATCAGTCCCTTCGCCCTTCAACCTCTTAATGTAATTATTCATCACAAATTCGCGATCTTCCGGAAAAACAAATTCGAGGAACGGTTTGGAAGCGAGTTCACTCGCTGTAAAATCAATGACTTCAAATGCCTTTGGATTTACATATTTCAACATTCCATCTTGCGCAACCAGAATCGATTCATTTGCGTTTTCAACCAATAGGCGGTATTGTTCCTCAGAATTTTTTAGCGATAATTCAGCCTGCTTTCTATTTGAAGCTTCAAACGCAAGGGAAGTCATCGTAGCAATTGAGGTTAAGAAATCTTCTTCTTCAAAAGAAAATTTTCTCGGCAGACCGGTATGTTCAGCACAAATTATCCCAACTATTATTCCCTGAAACCAAACGGGAACAACCGCCATTGATATAATTTTTTGTTTTTTTAGATAAGAACTGAATTCATTTGATTTTGAATCAATTTGTAGATCGGTTGAAACAAGAGGTTTATTTAGCATTAACATCTTCTTGTATGTTTCAGCATCATCAGCCAATCCCGGGAATGATGCCGGTAGTTTTGTCCCTTCGAATGCAGCATCAATTTCGGCAAATTTATGTATAAATATTTTTTTACAAAGAAGAAAATCATCTTGTTCTAAAGACCAAAATCCGGCTCTTGCAATATTCAGAGAGCCGGCAGTGTGTGCCAAAATATTTTTAAGCGCAAAATTAAAATCCGATTTGTCAAGTTGAGCCAATTCCATCAAAACATTTCGGTGCTTGATAATTATCTCAGTTCTTCGTTTTTCTTCTGCTTCACTTCTTTCTCTTTCTAAAATTTCGCCTTGAAGATTTTCATTTATTAATATTAACTCGGCAGTTCGATGTTCAATCTTTCGTTCGAGATCTTTATTAAGCTCTATTATTTTATCTTCTGCAAACTTTCTTTCTGAAATATCTCTTGAAACCACAACTACTTTAGAGGGATTTCCTTCATCATCACGAATCAAATTTCCATGGGACTCAACGTAACGAACTACTCCACCTGGGAGCAAAAATCTAAATTCAGTTCTCTGTCCCTTTCCTGATCGAACGGTTTCGAAAAAAATATTTTTAATTTTGTCTCTATCTTCAGGATGAATATCTGAGAAAGAATTTGTTCCGGTAAGTTTTAATGAGTTGCCAAACAACTTACCGTAGGAGTTGCTTGAATAGAGACGATTGCCGTTTAAATCTAAAATTGCGATGAGATCACTGACACCATTATCAATGATTTCAAAAAGCTCCTGATTCTGGCGCAGCTCTTTTTCTATTTTCTCTTTTTCTCCAATTAAGTTAAGAAGTTCTGCTTGTCGCTTTTTTAATTTGTTAACTCTGCTTGTATAAAGATAAGAGGCAAGATAAACTGTTAGAAGAATGCTAAAAGTTATAAACCACCATGTTTTGTAAAATGGAGGTTTGATAATAATTGTGATGATTACAGGCTTTGACCAAATACCATTATAATTTGCTCCTTTAACTAAAAGACGATAATTCCCCGGAGATAGATTTGTATAGCTGGCGGTTCTGCCGAACTTTGGGTAGATCCAATCTCTATCAGAACCTTCGAGCCTGTAAGCGTATTTATAATGTAACGGATAGGTGAAATCAAGCAAAGCAAAATCAAAAGAGAGGGAATTCTCGGTGTAATCCAAATTTAGCTCACCGGATTTTGATATTGCTTGATCTATGTTAACTTCTTTATTGAATTTTCTGAATGATGTAAAGCGAACTTTACTTTCGTTCGAAGCATAGGTTACCTCATTCGGATATAAGACATTAAATCCGTTAATTCCTGGGAATACGAGAAAACCATTTTTGCTTTTATAGATATTAGCAGTAAATTCACGCCCTTGCAGTCCATCATGTTCGGTAAAATTTTTAAATTCTTTTGTCAGTGTATTAAATCGTGAAATACCTCCGCTGGTTGACAACCATAAAAATCCATCATTGTCAAACGCCAGCCCAAGTACACTTTTATCAATCAATCCATGCTTCTCTGTGTAAACGGTAAATCTATTTGTTGACGGATCAAAGTAGTTCAATCCTTCGCCCGTTCCTACCCAAAACTTGCCGTTTCCGGTCTCAATTAAACTCAATACCATATTAGAACTTATTGAATTCGGATTATTAGGATCGAACATGTAACGAATAACTTTTCCGTCAAGTGGATCTAAACAATTAAGTCCGCCTCCCCATAGGCAAATCCAGATTTTCCCTTTGCTGTCTTCATAAATATTGGAAACGTAATTATCTGATAATGATGTGTCATCTCCCGGAATATTTTTATAAGAGGGAAACCTTTTAGTTATCGTATCAAAACAAATAACCCCAAAATCAGCGGTTCCCATCCAAAGTTTTCCATCATGCGACCTTATCAAAGGAGAGATGTGATCGCTTGGAATTGAATATTGATCGGTCTTATCATGTTTGAATACTGTTATTTTTTTTGTCTTTATGTCTAAATGATTTAATCCGCCTCCCCAAGTCGATAACCATAATCCATCGGCGCCATCACTGACTACATTGCTTATATTATTCGAACTCAATCCGTCTTTGGTTGAATATGTTAGAATTTCGTTTGAATGAATATCATAATTTTTCAGACCAAGGTTTGTGCAAACCCAAATTTTTGTTGAAGAGTTTTTATCTTCCGTAACTCCCCATACACTATTTTTCCCGCGCGAATTTTGATCAGCTATTGAGTATAGTGAAAATATTTTTTTCTTCAGATCAACTTTCAATATACCGTGGTTCCATGTTGCAATCCACAAGTTATCACATTTATCGAGGAACAGATCCATCACCCTGGCTTTTGCATCACCTTCAGAAATCAGGCTTATTGCTCGGGGGATATCTTGAACTGATAAAAAAATGTTTTTCTTAGGATCAAATCGAATGAGTCCTTTACCACCAACCGTTCCGAGCCAAAGAAATCCTTCTTTATCTCCAACAATTTTACTGATTGTGTATTCATAAAACTCTCTTCCGCTTATCTTGAAAAATGGGTAAGTTATAAATGTCTTTGTTTTATAGTTAAACTTTTGAAATCCGTGTCCGAAAGTGCCTATCCAAATTTCACCTTCACTATCTTTATAAATTGAACTTACTATATTATCAAAAAGTGAGTTCTTCTTATTTTCATCATGATAGAAAAACTTTTTGGAATTATTTTTTGTATTAAAGAGAATTAGTCCTCCATTCGTTCCGAGCAGAAGCGTTTGTGCATCTAATCTCACAATCGAATTAATCTGATTAATCCCTATTTTTTCTCCCCCTTGTTCATCATTTCTAAAAGAGTTGAATTTATTTGTTAAAATATTCAACTTGTTCAATCCGCCAGCTTTTGTTCCAATCCAGAGAATGGAATCTTCACAAAGAAGAGAATAGATCCTATTTTCGTTTAATGAATTAGCGTCATCAGGCTTCATCATGAAGCGTTTAAATATTTTGCTTTTTTTGTCGAATTTATTCAACCCGCCTTCAGTTGTTCCGATCCATAGATATCCATTTTTATCCTCAACAATCGAGGAAATATTATTGTTTGAGATCGAAAGAGAGTCTTCCACATCTTTTTTATAGACAGTGAAAGTATAGCCGTCGTACCGGTTTAAGCCGTTTAACGTTCCTATCCACATGAAATCATCACTGTCCTGCAAGAAACATGTTGTTACTTGGCTGGACAATCCATGCTCTATAGAAAATTTTTCTATTTTACTAAACGGCACTTGCGAATGAAGCAGAGCCGCCCAAAACAACAAAATAAAAAAGACCTTTGATAAAGACATTTGCATATACTTTTTTGAAAATCTAAAATAAAATTTATCAGGGTCTTTAAGAAATATCAATACCGTTTGTGACAAGTATAAACCACTAATGCCACACGAATTAAATAAGATTGATTTGTCAGATAGTTTTCCATAGAAAAGTGAGGAATTATTTGTAAAGATCCTACAGATCGAAATAGTTTCTTTAGTCGATTAAGTGAAAAAAAGAACAGAAACATGTCAATTTTTTTAATAATGTTTAAAGGAACAAAGATGCTGATAGAAAAAGGAAATATCTGGCAAGTGCAATTATTATTTAATAAAATTATTTCAAGAGCCAATATACTGACGAATTTGTTTTTTGAAAAATTATTCGAGTTGGAACCGGGACTTGAGAAACAAATAAATTACGATACAAATAATTCAGGAAAATATTTTTCGGCTTGTTATGAAATTATTTCTAATCTTGGAGACAAGAAACAATTAACGCCCCTGCTTAATTTAATTATCACAAACTTAAATACCCTGAAGTTAAACGGAACAATTTATATGAGTGCCGGGAAAGCAATGTTGTGGTCTTTAACAAAAACCCTTGGAACCAATTTCGATTATGAAGCAAGAAAGGCATGGATTTCAATTTATCTTTCGATTATAGAGGAAATTAAAATACAAATGGAGGAAAATGAGTTGAGTTAAATTTTAATTTGCGTCCGAATTTTAGAACCAAATCTCCGGCTTACTTCAAAGGGAACCGCGACCCCTTTAAGATAAACCCAGATTCTCCGTTAGGAATAAAATTCTAATGACGGTCATTAGGGAGAAAAAGG
>CAYJPN010000009.1:0-158705 GCA_964372115.1 uncultured Ignavibacteriaceae bacterium | reverse complement strand
TGATGTTTGGCCTAAATATAAATATTTTTTTGGTTGCCGGCTATGCCGCGCTAAGCCTGCATGGATGAATGGTTTAAATTCGATTTATTTAATATTTAATGATCTTCATGCAGTCATTCAATCATGCTGGTTTTAATAAAAATATTCTTAACCATTACATCAGAGATCAAGTTCTGCGTAAGATGGGTTACTCAATATTTTATAATTAATGATGATTTTTTATTGCTAACTTTTTACAATTATTTTTTTTAATTTGCCGCTCAGAAAAAAAGTTCCAAAATAATGACAGAACAGAATACGGCTTTAGAACATAATGAAATACTTATTGTTGAGGATTCAATCTCTCAAGCAAACCAATTAAAGTTTATGCTTGTGGCAAACGGATACAAAGTAACCTCGGCTCAAAATGGACAGCAAGCAATTGAGTTATTAAAAACAATAAATCCGGCAATAATTATTAGCGATGTTATGATGCCCGAAATGAATGGGTACGAACTTTGCGAACGCATCAAACAAAACCCCGGGACCAAAAACATCCCCGTAATCTTATTAACGTCTTTATCGAACCCGAATGATGTAATAAGAGGGTTGCAGTCCGGCGCTGATAATTTTATTACCAAACCTTATAACCAGCAATTTTTGATGAGCCGAATTCAATACATTATGCTCAACAAAGAAATCCGGTCAAACAGCCAGGGCGGAAGCGGAATGGAAATTATGTTCGCGGGAAATAAATATGTAATAAACGCGGACCGGATGCAGGTAATGGACTTGCTTCTTTCTACGTACGAAAACGCTATTCAAAAAAACGAAGAACTTGCAAGCGCTAACCATGAGCTAACTATTATTCATCGCGAACTCGAACAGAAAAATAGAGAGCTTGAAAAATTAAACCAGGAAAAGAATAAATTCCTGGGAATGGCTGCACACGATCTAAGAAACCCTCTTAGTATCATAAGCGGGTTCAGCAGCTTTTTAATTGAAGAAGCGGGAGATAATTTAAGTAAAACGCATTCTGATTTCTTAAATGTTATTCAATCATCAAGCGAATCGATGCTGCTTATGGTAAACGACCTGTTAGATATAACCTTAATTGAGTCGGGCAAGCTAGAACTACGCAAAGAAAAAATTTATTTGACTGTTTTTATTGATCAGATTATTTCATTAAACAATGTTTTTGCCGCAAAGAAAAACATTCAAGTAAATTTTATCCATGATGATAGCCATCCCGTTACCTTCTGTGATCCGGGAAAAATTCAACAAGTAATTACAAATCTTATTTCAAACTCATTAAAATATTCTGAAATCGGATCGAGTGTTGATATTAATTTATCATCTACTCATTCTGAAGCTCTTATTTATGTAAAAGACCATGGACATGGAATCCCTGAAAAGGATAAAGATAAACTTTTCAAACCGTTTTCGCGTGCAAGCGTAAAAAGTACCGGCGGCGAAAAAAGCACGGGATTAGGTCTTGTAATTGCGCGAAAAATAATAGAAGGACACGAAGGTAAAATTTGGTTTGATTCTGTCGAAGGTTTGGGTTCCACTTTTTATTTTTCGCTTCCTTTGAATAACGAACATTAGTAAATAACTTTATTACAATATTTTTACAATTTTATCCGGGAGAATAATTATGGATTACAGAATTGAAACTGATACTATGGGCGAGATTAAAGTGCCCGCTGATAAATATTACGGCGCTCAAACAGCACGCTCATTAATGAATTTCAAAATAGGCGGGGAAAGATTTCCTCGTGAACTTATACGCGCGCTTGGAGTTCTTAAAAAAGCCGCCGCAATGGCAAATAAAGAACTGGATCTTTTGTCTGCTGAAAAAGCAGAACTTATTATAAAAGCAGCCGATGAAGTTATCAGCGGTAAACTTGACGAGCATTTTCCGCTTGTTGTTTGGCAAACCGGCAGCGGCACTCAAACAAACATGAACGCAAACGAAGTTATTTCGAACCGCGCAATTGAAATTGCGGGCGGTGTAATGGGAAGTAAAAAACCAATTCACCCAAATGATGATGTAAATAAAGCTCAATCATCAAACGATACTTTTCCTACTGCAATGCACATTGCCGCTGTTGAAGAAATACACCGCCGTCTTATTCCAATGGTTACAAAACTACGCGATGCATTAAATGCAAAATCGGAAGAGTATAAAAACATTATAAAAATTGGGCGAACACATTTAATGGATGCAACTCCGTTAACTCTCGGACAGGAGTTTTCCGGATACGTTCAACAGCTTACCAACGGATTGGAAAGAATTGATTCTTGTCTTCCCCACCTTAATGAATTAGCTCTCGGCGGTACGGCAGTGGGAACAGGTTTGAATACACATCCCCAGTTTGCAGTAAAATCTGCTGAAAAAATTTCCGAAATAACCGGGCTTCCTTTTATTACAGGCAGAAATAAGTTTGAAGGACTCGCAGGGCACGATGCTCTTGTAGCGTGCCATGGTGTGTTAAAAACTCTTGCTGCTTCTTTAATGAAAATTGCAAACGATATTCGCTGGCTCGGCTCGGGTCCACGATGCGGAATTGGTGAATTATCACTTCCCGAAAATGAACCTGGCAGTTCAATAATGCCCGGCAAAGTTAATCCAACACAGCCCGAAGCTTTAACTATGGTTTGCGCACAAGTATTCGGAAATGATGTTGCAGTTAACATAGGCGGCGCAAGCGGCAATTTTGAGCTGAACGTATTTAAACCGGTTATTATTTTTAACGTGCTTCAGTCAATACGGCTTCTTGCTGACGCGTGCGAAAGTTTTACCGATAACTGCGTCGTCGGTATTAAGGCAAACGAAAACAACATAAAAAAACATCTTACAAATTCGCTTATGCTTGTTACTTCTCTTAACCCGCACATCGGTTATGATAACGCGGCTAAAGTTGCAAAAAAAGCGCATAAAGAAAATAAAACTTTGAAGGAAGCTGTAGTTGAACTTGGACTTCTGACGGAAGAAAAGTTTGATGAAGTTGTGCGTCCCGAAAAGATGATTGGTCCTAAAGCATAATTTATAATTTGCGGTCGACTCAAAAGCATTAGTTTTTTTGCGGTCCATCAATGTTTTGCGTTGATGTCTGCGGAAAGACAAAACATATAATCACGAGAAACAGCAATCTTTTGAGTCTTCCGCTTTTTTTATCAAAGGCTGAAATTTGGATAATTGGAACGGTATAATATCTCTTCTTATCGCCTGTATCGAATTTATTTTACTTATCAACATTTTGATTTTTGCTGATAAAAATCCTTTAAACAAAATGGCGATGAAAATAGTGGCAGTACTGGCAACCTATCAGTTAATTGAGTATCTCATTTGCGGTGTCAATTTAGAATCGTCATACATTACTTACACTGCGTTTGTTGTTATCTCTTTTTTGCCGCCTATGACGCTTCATTTTACTTTGAAGCTTTTTGACAGGTGGAAAAGAATACTGCAACTGATTTATCTTCCCGCTGTTTCGTTTGTAATCTTCTACGCATTTATAATCTCACAGTTTAGTACCGCAAAATGCAGCGTATTTTATGCGATACATAATTACCCTCTTGGTGATTTGTTCGGATTCGTTTATTATATGCCGATACTTGCAACAATGATTTTACTTTTCCGATTAAGAAATAATCCTGGAGATAACAAGCTAAAAGTGCCGGTAAATATTCTTTTAGGCGCTTTAATATTTACTGCCGTGCCTGTAATTACCGCGTTTGTTCTTAAGGCATTAGGGCTTGATGGTTTGTTAAGGGCAATTGTAAGTGTTATGTGCAAATTTGCAATAGGTTATGCTTTTGCTCTGGCTATTTTTGCGCTGTTTAATACAAAGGATAAAAATGCTCGAAACCATTCTTAATATTTATCTAATAATAAATAACGGATTTGTTGTTGAATTCCGCGCCGTAGCTTATGAAATGGAAGGCGGAGACGACAATAAAGCTGAGTTTCTAAAACAATCAGCCCCACAAGATTTTACAAAGGCTTACAGGTTTGACGCCCCTATTAATGCAAGCGGTAAATATTTAAGCGACAGACAATTTTGGAGACTTGAAAAACATAACAAACATTATAAGTTATTTGAAGAGATATTTTCAAAATTTAATTTGCCCGAAAATCCTCTAATTTGCGTAACACGAGTTATTGACGGAAAATTATCATAGTGAAGTTAACGGTTACTATCTTTCAATAAAATATATTCTATTTTTGCATATATATGCATAGCTTTGTTGTAACAGAGTTGTGGTAAAAATTATTCCACTATAAAATCATAAATCGCGATATGAAACATTCGATAATAATATTAGTAACGATTGTTTTTTCAATATTCAATCAAAATAATGCGTTAGGTAAAACTTTGTTTATTACAGATAAAACAACTTCAAAAGAAATACTTACAAGTGAACGTTTTGTAAAAGATTCTATTCTCAATAACATATTCTCGAATAAAAAACTTGGTGTGTTTGTTGAAAATGGCAAAACCTATTTTAGACTGTTTACTCCAAACGCAGAAAATGTTTCAGTTGTTGTCTTTAATAAAGTTGAAGAGAAAAACGGAACAGAGTATAGTATGACCCGTGACGAGGACGCCGTTTGGGAAGCTGCAATTGAAGGCAAACTTTACGGAAAATTTTACGGATTCAAAGTAACAAGCAAGACGCAGTACAACGGCAGCCGCCCTCTATGTCTCGATCCGTATGCAAAAGCTGTTGCAACGTACAATACTTATATGAACCCCCGTAAAGGAATTATAGTTAAACCGGAAGAATATGATTGGGAAAAAACCGACTGGTTAAAACGCGACTGGCGCGACCTTGTAATTTATGAGATGCATGTGCGTGATATGACTGCGCATCCTTCTTCCGGCGCTGAAAAACCGGGGACTTATATAGGTCTTGTTGAAAAAGGAAAAACCGGTGGAATCGACTACATCAAAAATCTTGGCGTAAATACGGTTGAGCTGCTTCCTGCTCAAGAGTTTGGTAACTGCGAAATTCCTTACAAAGATTCATTGGACGGAAGATTTAACACATGGAATCCTTATGAAAGAAATCATTGGGGTTATATGACGGCGGCATTTTTTGCCCCCGATGCTTATTATAGCGAAGGCGAAAACGAATTTAAATGGAATAGGTGGAGCGGAGCGGAAGCAAAACAAATAAATGATTTCAAAGATATGGTAAAAGCATTTCATAAAGACGGCATTGGCGTTATTATGGATGTTGTATATAATCATATAAGTGAGTACGAACTCGGCAACTTAAAACAAATTGATAAAGAATATTATTTCCGTTTGAAAAGCGATGGCGGGTATGAAGCAGTAAGCGGGTGCGGTAACGATTTTAAAACCGAAAGCCCGATGGCGCGTCGTATGATAATTGAAAGCGTGCTTTATTGGATGACCGAATATAAAGTTGACGGTTTCCGTTTTGATCTTGGAAAGTTATTGGATTGGGAAACTATAGAAGAAATTATTCGCGAAGCAAAAAAAATAAACCCCGATGTGGTATTTGTGTGCGAACCATGGGGCGGCGGTTACGACCCGATGGGATTTTCGCTCCGCGGCTGGGGCGCATGGAACGACCAAATACGAAACGGTATAAAAGGCGAAAACCCTGATAACGGCAACGGCTGGATATTTGGTAAATGGTACGGTAACAACTCACCGCAGAGAATTAAAAGTTATGTAAACGGCACTCTCATGCGCGACTCTCTCGGTCTGTTCCAGAAAAAAGAACACTCGGTTAATTATCTCGAATCACACGACGGTTATACACTCGGCGATTTTATTCGTATTGGATCCGGTGAAGTTGACCCTGATATCGTTATAAATGACATCAATGTGAATGCAAAACTTACTCCTCTTCAAATGAAACTAAACAAACTCGGCGCGTTATTTTTGTTTACATCACAAGGAATGACAATGATACAGGCGGGACAAGAATACGCGCGCAGCAAAGTAGTACCGCTTGATGTAACGGCGGACGACCCGATGAAAGGCAAAATAGATCACAATACTTACGATAAAGACAACCAGGTAAATTATATAAACTACAAACACGCCCAACTAAATAAAGAACTTGTTGATTATTATAAAGGGCTAACAGCTCTTCGAACAAAATATGACGCTTTTCGCAGAGCCGGTTATGACGATGTAAAATTTATGGATGTTAAATATAACCCCTTTGCGCTTGGTTATACATTAAATTATAAGAATGATATTTTTGTTGTTCTTTTTAATGCATCTCCGGATAGAACACAAGAGTTTACATTGCCGGAAGGTGAATATGAAGTACTTGTAAATCATGTAAAAGCAGGCGTTGAAACTCTGGATTTAGTTGACGAAACTATTGTTGTTCCAACTTCATCAGGTTATGTTTTGAAGAAAAAATAATTTTCTTGTAATAAAGTTATATGCTTTTTTTGAACTTTATAAAACCCCGATTTTTGTTCGGGGTTTTTTATGTATTACGAAAATTATTAGGATTCACTTCCCAACGGGAAATTGGATAAATTAGATGATGTTCAATCCGCAAGTTCAAATTTTACGCGGACTGATCTTCTTATAGTAATTTTACCTGCAATTGTTTCACCGCCAACGGCGGAGTCCATTTCCATTTTATTGCGCATAAGCATTGGCGGCTGCGAATCTCCGAATTCTTCAATTTCCATAACTCTGCCGAGTCCAACTCCAAGAGCCTTCGTCATATATTCAGCTTTTTCTTTTGCCGCAAGCAATGCTTTTTCGTATGTGGTTTTATTGTAAAATTCAAAATTAGTTAAACTGTAATATGAGTTAACAGTGTAACTTCCGGATGATGACAGCATATCGGTTGTTTCGTAATATTTTGTAAAATCTTTTAATTTAAAGGTTACATTTGTACTTGCAAAAAATCCTTTGTCTACCCTCTTACTGTTAAGCCATTCATATTCCTTACCGAAAGAAATCGGCTGGATTTCAAAATCATCTTTACTGATGTTAAGCTCATTTAATATTTTTCGTAAATTAGATATCTGATCATCATTTTTTTTCTTTGCGTCATCAAGTGTTTTGGAAGTAGTTCTTACCATAATATTAAAAATAATTACATCTGCGTCAACTATATGTTCCGCAGTTCCATTTAAATTTATAAATCTAACCGCCTGCTGCGCGTTGGAAGTTGCGAAAAAAAGAAATAAAAAGAACACAAATAAATATTTCATGATGATATTCCTTACCGGTTTGTTTTAAATGTATTTTAATTTACAATAAATGTAATATATTTTTACCTCTCCTGCTTAAAAACCTTTAATTTTACATAAGCGTTTTGTGTTAATTCAACAAATTTTTTGAAAGAAAAGGTTTACACTTGTACACCGGGAATTCACAAAATGAAACCACTATAAACAAAAACCAATTATCACTTTTTGATTAACATTTAACTTTATTGGGGCAACCTATTTCAGGACAGGACGCAGGAAAAATCGAAAATCAACAATCGAAAATCATAAATCGAAAATCAACAATCATAAATCAACAATCAAAAATCCCAAATTGAAATTCAAAAATTCAACAATTACTCTTATATTGCGCATTAAAAATTTGGAGATGAATTAAATGGAAAAATATGCTGTTATCATGGCGGGCGGAGTCGGGTCGCGTTTTTGGCCTCGAAGCCGAAAAACATTACCAAAACAATTGCTAAATCTTTTCGGTGAGTTTTCAATGATACAGGAAACCGTTAACCGGCTTGACGGATTTATTGATGCCGATAAAATTTTTGTAATAACCAATAAAGTACAAAAAGCATTAATCGAAGAACAACTTCCGCAAATTCCTAAAGACAACATTGTTGCCGAACCCGTCGGTAGGAATACCGCCCCCTGCGTTGCGCTTGCGGCTTCCGTAATAAATGAAAAGAAAAACGACGCTGTTATTATCACATTACCGGCAGATCATCTTATAAAAGATTCGAAGAGTTTTAAGCACTTACTCCAAACCGCAGCAGAATTTGCTTACGACTCTAAAGGTTTAGTTACATTCGGCATCGAACCAACACGCCCGGATACAGGTTACGGTTATATAAATTTTGAAAAAGCTGAAACAAAACCTCAAGTACATAAGGTTAAAAAGTTTGTTGAAAAACCAAACTTTGAAACAGCTCAGCAGTATCTTGCTTCGGGTGAATATTTGTGGAACTCCGGTATGTTTATCTGGCGCGCTGATGTTGTTCTGGACGAAATAAAAATTCATCTTCCTGAAATGTATACAAGTTTAAATAATATGGGGAAAGATATCTCTGCATTAAATTTTTATAAAGAACTTGATGAGGTTTATCCATTACTGCAAAGTATTTCGATAGATTATGGAATAATGGAAAAATCGGAAAAAGTTTTTCTTGTAAAAAGTAACTTCGACTGGAATGATGTTGGCAGTTGGGAATCGGCTTATGAACTGAATGAAAAAGATAAAAACATGAATGCAAACATCGGCGATGTTTTTTCTGCCGGCTCTAAAAACTCATACATTTATTCTCCCGACAAATTTACTGCTGTTATCGGAATGGAGGATGTAATAGTCATCAACACAAAGGATGCGCTGCTTGTTTGTAACAGAAACAATGTGCAAGATGTAAGAAAAGTTGTTGATTTTCTTACGGAAGAAAAAAGAGAGGGGTTGTATTGAGAAGTAACAACAAGAGCAAGCGAAAAATAGGTGTATGATATTAGGAAACCATGAAAATAAAATCATTACATTCGTTAAAAAACAATTTGCCTGCTGTACCGGGAATTTTAAGAAAAGAAGAGTTTTTTAACTCTGCCGTATTGATTCCATTGGTGCCGGTGGGAGATGAATATTATTTGCTTTTTGAAAAGCGCGCTGCAAAAATACGCCAGGGTGGCGAAATTTGTTTCCCCGGCGGAGAAATTGATAAAACCGATAGAGATGTAGTTCATACCGCCGTCAGGGAAACAGTTGAAGAACTTGGTGTGAACGAAAATGCTATTGAGGTAATAGGTAAACTCGATACTCTTGTGGGACCGATGAGAGTTACCGTCGACTCGGTGGTTGCAATATTAAATATAAAAAACATTTTAGAGCTGCCTTTCGACAAGGATGAAGTTGAAAAAGTGTTTATGCTTCCTCTTTCTCTTTTTGAAAACAAACAACCGGAAAAATATAAACTGCACATACAAGTTCATTCTTCCATAACAGACGAAAACGGAAATGATGTTGAGCTGTTCCCGGTTAAAGCATTAAATTTACCTGAGAAATACCATAAACCCTGGAATGCTGGTGGTGCGAATGTGCTTGTTTACCGAACTGATGAAGGAACAATATGGGGAATAACAGCGTCGTTAATCTATGAATTAGTAAGGAAATTGGGTGAAAATAATTTTGATAAATAAACCTTTACGATAAAAATATAATGACTCCACCCGAAAAAAATGAACATTTGAAAGTTATACTGCAGGCAGTGCTTGTAACTTTTTTATGGTCAACTTCATTTATTATTATAAAATTCGGATTAAAAGAAATTCCTCCGCTTACCTTTGCGGGATTAAGATATTTTTTGGCTTTTATTTTTCTGCTCCCGCTTCTGCTTCGCAAAAAATATTTTGATGAAATAAAAACCCTCGAACGAAAAGAATACCCGAAATTAATTTTTTATGGTTTTATTTTTATTGCGCTAACTCAGGGGGCGCAGTTCGCCGGTTTATCACTTCTCCCATCGGTAGTAGTAAGTTTGATGCTCAATTTTTCACCGCTTGTAGTTGCAGTTATGGGGTATTTCCTCCTTTCCGAAAAACCAACTTCCCTTCAGTGGGTTGGGGCTTTATTGTTTATTGGTGGAGTGCTAATTTATTTTCTCCCAATCAAACTTACATCAAACGAAATGTTCGGGCTGATTATTATGATATTCGGAATTCTGGCTAATGCCGGGTCATCAGTAATCGGGCGGCAAATTAACCGGCGACAATTAGTCAGCCCGGTGGTTATTACAATTGTTAGTATTGGTGTTGGTTCTATTTTTTTACTCATAGCCGGACTTATAATTCAGGGAATTTCCTCAATTTCAACATTAAACATCATTTTACTTTTCTGGATGGCAGGAGTTAATACAGCATATGCTTTTACTCTTTGGAACAAAACTCTGCGCTCTTTAACTGCTATGGAATCCAGCATCATCAACGGCACAATGCTAATTCAGATTGGTGTACTTGCTTGGGTATTTCTTGGCGAAGCAATTTCTTTAAAAGAGGGGCTGGGAATGCTTGTGGCAATGCTGGGAGCTGTACTTGTTCAAATGAAACTGAAACAAAAAAAATATACATTCCTCCAAAAATCTAAGTAGAATATTTCTACACACATTATAAAATCATCTAATTGCAAAGTAGAATAATAAACTGTTGCCAGCATTATATAGTTACTAATAGGCAATTATATATTTCAAAATTGAACAAAATTCTAATAAAATTGGCTATATCTTCTCTAAATTGGAAATGACTTGAAAGTCATTCCCACATAGAAGAACTATATTTATAAATACCAATAATTTTTCAACACTTAATGAATAAACGATTGTAGAATTATGGAACAGCAATTGTGTATAGAAACTCGCAATTAATATTTATTAACTACTTACGGGGCTAAACCCATGAAAAAAACATTACTACTCTTGACGGTGTTAGTAGCCTTCAGTTTAACAATGGCACAGACAGCCAAGATTAAAAATGAACCTATTACCCCTCATGCACTGGTTTCAATGAATTTGGCATCAGTTACTAACTCGGTTTATGCCGGTTTAGACATTGTTCCAAACGGTACTTTTGTGTATGCTTCACCTGAAAATATCGGAAACACCGATCCTATTACAAACGCAACATTCCAGATTTTAAGCCAGCCTGCCGGTGCAACTGCCGCTATTACCGTTTTTAACGGTAACTGGATTTATTTCAAACCTGACGTTGTTGGCGCTTACCAGGTAAAATTAACAATTACAACAGCTTCGGGTACAGACGATACCACTAAAACTTACTATGCGTCCAACTATGTTGGCGTTGGTAATTTTCAGGGTGTTGCCGGCGCTTGGCCAAAATGTATGAGCTGCCATGCCGGAATGCCTAAATTTGCTGCTATTTATGACAAATGGAAAGTTTCCGGTCATGCTAATGTATTTAATGTACAGTTAAGCACAAGCACTCACTACAGCACAAGCTGTATGAAATGCCACACAACCGGTTATGACCACAACGTAGCAACAAATAACGGTGGATTTGATGATGTTGCAGCTACATTAGGCTGGCAATTTTATGGTGTAACTTCCCCAGCAAAATGGGATTCGTTAATAACTGATTATCCTGGTCTTGTTAATTTAGCAACTATCGGTTGCGAAAATTGCCATGGCGCTGGTAGTCAGCATGCTAACGGTGGTAATACTACCTTTATCCAGATTTCAAACGAAGCAGGCAACTGCGCACAATGCCACGATGAACCATGGAGACATAACATATATTCTATGTATGAAAACTCCGTTCACGCAGAAGCAATATGGTCAAACTCATTTGCTCAAGGCGCATCTTCACAAAATAACAATCTTGGCAACTGTATCCGCTGCCACGATGCAGAAGGTTTTGTAAACTTTACAAAAGGTGAAACAACCAACACTACAGGGATGAAAGCAGCCGATCACGTAGCAATTACTTGCGCCGCTTGTCACGATCCTCATGGTAACGAATTTGAAAGCGCTTTACGCCCAACACCAGCAGGTTCCGATACTCTTGCTAACGGTTATCAATACACCGAAGGCGGAAAAGGTCAAATCTGTATGAACTGCCATAAAGGCAGAAAAGATAACGTTACTTATGTACAAACTGCAGTTAGCAACTCCCATTGGGGACCTCACCATTCAACTCAAGCTGATAACCTCCTTGGTAAAAACGCTGCCGAATTTAACGGTGTGCCTTACCAGAGCGGAGCTCATAAATTTGCAGTTGCTAATCTTTGCGTAGACTGCCATATGGTTGCTACAGTAGATACCGGCAACGTAAATAGAGATAAAGTTGGCGGTCACTCATGGACACTGCACAACGCAGCTACCGATTATTATCATACAGCTGCATGTACAAACTGCCACGGTCCAAAAACAAATTGGAACGATTTTATGGCAATTGCAGATTACGATGGTGACGGAAATGTTGAATCAATTCCTCAAGAAATTGATGGTTTAACAAAAATATTAGTTTACTGGTTGCCGCCAGCACAACAGGATACAGTAATCTATACACAGGTACTTAGTTTAGATCAGAAAAAAGCATACTTTAACTATATGCTTATAGCTTATGACGGTTCGAAAGGTATGCACAATACTAAATTTGCTGTTGACGTGCTTTCAAAATCTATCATAGCTCTTGGCGGTATTATCCCGGTTGAATTAATCTCCTTTACAGGAAGCGAAGCTAACAACATGGTGACTTTATCATGGGAAACAGCTACCGAAACTAACAACCGTGGTTTCAATATCGAAAGAAGAACTAGCAAAGTTTGGGAAAATGTTGGATTCGTAAACGGTAACGGTACTTCTACAGAAGTCCGCGGTTATACATTTAGCGATAACGTTTCTAATATTTCCGGTAACTCAGTTTACTACCGCTTAAAACAAGTTGATTTCGATGGTTCAGCTCACTACTCAAAAGAAATCGAAATTACAATTGCAGGCGGTCCGAAAGAATTCTCATTATCACAGAATTATCCTAATCCGTTCAACCCGGCTACAATTATAAAATACAACGTACCTTTCCAGAGTAATGTTAAGATAGTTGTATATAATTTAATGGGCGAAGTTGTTACAGAATTAGTAAACGCAGCAAAAGGCGCTGGTTATCACGAAGCTCGTTTCGACGCAGTTTCTAAACAACTTGCTTCCGGCGTTTATCTCTATAGAATCGAAGCTTCTGCAATTGACGGAAGTAAGACATTCAAACAGACCAAAAAGATGGTTCTGATGAAGTAATACAAGGTTTTCCCTTGATGTAACTAAACCCGGTAGTTGAAAAACTGCCGGGTTTTTTATTTTTAATTTGTTTGGTTACCTGTAAAAAAAAATGAGCTAAACAAATTATTATATCATCATGTTTTCATTCAGTTTTCATTCAACCATGCCCTATCATCTTCTTTTAATAAAATATAGAACTACCTGTTTCTTTTCTTAAAATGAATAAAATTTTAATACCCTTTTATCCCGGCAACATCATTTATATATTTTTCGGGCACAGGCTCTCCGGCAAAATAATCCCCCTTTTTACCGGCAGTTAACGCCCATCTGTGAAGCCAAGAAATACCATTGTTTTTGTAAAACTTATCTTCGCTTTTGTATGCATCATCTCTCAAGGCTTCGTCAAGAGTAATAAATTTATATCCTCTCTTATTTATCATCAAACTAAGTTTGTCAAATGTGTCGGCGTTTAACCGGTTTGCGTGAATAAGCAAAATATGTTTTATATTCCTACCAAATAATTTTTGAGACTGAGATTCATAATATGCAAATACATTTTCCATATAATTCACATAATCTGCTCCGATTTTTTTAATCAGTTCCTTATTCGAATCAAGAGATGCTCTTTCATAGGCGCTTGCGTATATCCATTCGCTGTTATCAATTGTAACAGGCGCTACTGTGTAACCATGGTCGGTTAAAAATTGATTACAGCCGTTTCGGACTTCATCGCTTAAACCGGTATGAAGATAAGGGTGTCGAAAATATCTGATATTACCGCTTAATTTTCTTAATACTTTTTCCCCCTTAATAATATCGGCAGTGTATTCGTCAAGCGGGATTTTGTTTAGTGAATTATGGGAAAAGGTGTGATTGCCAAGTTCAAAGCCGGCATCGAGCCACAATTTTAATAATTCCACTCTGTTTGTTTGGAGTTTTCCCTCAGAATATAATTTGCCTTCATTTACAAAACCAATAACTGGGATATCCGAAGCGCTGATTCTTTCTATAAGATTTTGTGTTATGTAATATTTGTTTTCGTATGAGGAGTCTTGAGTGCTTGCCGGTAAATCATCAATAGTAATCGCAACATATTTTCCGATAGTCTGTGAAAGTATAAATGACTGCCCGATAAATAAAAGACAAAAAGTAACTGTTAAAAAATATTTCATTCTGTTTGTATCTTGTTTGTTTATAAAATTGCAACAAAAATAAAAACAAATTCCCACTAAACCACCTTTGGATGATCAAAAGTAAATTGAGAATCTTGTATTTAATACCTTAACACTTAAATTCTGTAATGTATGGCAGAATATTTGAAAACTAAAAGACTAAAAAGCATGAATGAATTATCCGTTGGCTAACGGGCAACCATTCATTCACTCATCTCAAATAATTTGGTTCTGGTTCGTCCGGATTAGGGGTTAATCACAACTAATAAACTAATCTTGACTTTTTTGTACAGATTGTATAATTTTGAGTTGGAAATTGAAAAAAAATAGAAAAATCTTTTCTGATTGGAGAATAAATGAGTTCGACTGAAGTTTCAAAAATTGAAGAACTTGCGAACCAGGAATATAAATATGGCTTTGTAACCGATATAGAGAGTTTTACTCTTCCTATCGGCTTGAGTGAAGACATTATCAAGCAGCTTTCGGCAATAAAAAAAGAACCTGAATTTATGCTTAAGTGGCGTCTGAAAGCTTACAGGCATTGGTTAAAAATGGAAGAACCACATTGGGCAAATGTAAAATACCCTGCCGTAGATTATCAAAGTCTGTCGTATTATTCGGCGCCAAAAAAAAAGCCGGTGCTCAATAGTCTTGATGAAGTTGACCCGGAGCTGCGCGCTACTTTTGAAAAACTTGGCATTTCGCTCGAAGAGCAGATGCGGTTAAGCGGTGTAGCCGTTGACGCTGTGTTCGACAGCGTTTCGGTAGCAACTACTTTTAAAGAAAAACTTGGTGAACTTGGAATTATTTTTTGTTCATTCAGCGAAGCTGTAATAAACCACCCCGAACTTGTGAAAAAATATCTCGGTAGTGTTGTACCATCAACCGATAATTTTTATGCCGCGTTAAACTCCGCGGTATTTAGTGATGGTTCGTTCGTTTACATTCCCAAAGGTGTCCGCTGCCCGATGGAGCTTTCGACATATTTTAGAATAAACGCAGCCAATACCGGACAATTCGAACGCACACTCATCATTGCGGACGAAGGCGCGTATGTAAGCTACCTCGAAGGATGTACCGCCCCGATGAGAGATGAAAACCAATTGCATGCAGCAGTTGTAGAACTTGTTGCTCTCGATAATGCACAGATAAAATACAGCACAGTTCAGAACTGGTACGCCGGCGACAAACAAGGTAAAGGCGGAATTTATAACTTCGTAACAAAGCGCGGAGCGTGTCGTGGTGTTAATTCAAAAATTTCATGGACTCAGGTTGAAACCGGCTCTGCGATTACCTGGAAATATCCAAGTTGTATTTTGCAGGGAGATAATTCAAGCGGCGAGTTTTATTCGGTGGCATTGACTAATAACTACCAGCAAGCAGACACCGGAACAAAAATGATCCACCTTGGGAAAAACACAAAAAGCACAATTATTTCAAAAGGTATTTCCGCCGGTAAAAGTCAAAACAGTTACCGCGGACTTGTAAAGATTGCAAAAAATGCGGATGGCGCACGTAATTTTTCGCAGTGCGATTCGCTGTTAATTGGAGATAAATGCGGCGCACACACATTCCCCTATCTTGAGATCCACAACCCGTCCGCGCAAATTGAGCACGAAGCAACAACATCAAAAATTGGTGAAGACCAATTGTTTTATTTGAATCAGCGAGGCATCTCAACTGAAGACGCTATTGGTTTGATCGTCAATGGATATTGTAAAGAAGTTTTCAAAGAACTACCGATGGAGTTTGCGGTTGAAGCACAAAAACTTCTTAGCGTTAGTCTTGAGGGAAGTGTTGGGTAGTTAGTTTAAGAAGTAAGAAATAAGAAAAAAGAATTTTTAAGGAATAAAATGTTATTAGAGATAAAAAATCTTCACGCTAATGTTGAAGGAAAAGAAATATTAAAAGGAATAAATTTAACTGTTAACAAAGGCGAAGTTCACGCTATAATGGGGCCTAACGGCTCCGGTAAAAGTACACTTGCAAATGTACTTGCCGGGCATAGCAGTTATGAAGTGACAAAAGGCGAGATACTTTATAACGGCAAAAATCTTCTCGATCTTACGCCCGAGGACCGCGCACGCGAAGGGGTATTTCTCGCATTTCAATACCCGGTTGAACTCCCCGGAGTAAGTAACACAAATTTTCTAAAAACTGCTGTTAACGAAATACGCAAGTACCGTGGTGAAGAACAAATGGACGCGGTTGATTTTCTACAGATGATAAAACAGAAAATGAAAATGGTTGAACTTGATGGTACCCTTTTAAGGCGTTCTGTTAATGAAGGTTTTTCGGGCGGTGAAAAAAAACGAAATGAGATTTTCCAGATGGCGGTGCTCGAACCAAAACTTGCAATACTTGATGAAACTGATTCGGGTTTGGATATTGACGCTCTGCGAATTGTAGCGAACGGGGTTACAAAATTAAAATCTAAAGATAATGCAACTATAGTTGTTACTCATTATCAGCGCCTGCTAAATTACATCGTCCCCGATTTTGTCCATGTACTTTCAAAGGGTAAAATTGTTAAATCGGGCGGTAAAGAACTTGCCTTCGAACTTGAAGAAAAAGGTTATGACTGGATTAAAGACGAAGTACTTATATAAAAGGGAAAGAGACGGAGACAAACAGATAATGAGTGATATTTTAGATTTTAAAAATAGTTTAATCAACGGTTTTGCGGCATTTGAAAAAAGTTTAAACGGACAAAGTAAAAAACTATTGCACGCAATTCGCAAAGACGCGCTTTCGAAATTTGAGAAGGCTGATTTTCCAAACTTAAAAAATGAAGAATGGCGCTACACAAATCTATCGCCGGTTCTAAAACATATTTTTAACCCGCTTCCCGAATCATCAAATTTAACTTCCGAAGACGTTCAAAAGTTTTTATTCGGCAATACTTTTAAATATGTGATGGTTTTTGTGAATGGAAAATTCCAGGAGAAACTATCATCGCTTGACAATCTACCTGGAGGTTTAATTGTTAAAAGTATTGCCTCGGCGGTTGAAGAAAACAATCCGGTTGTTGAAAAACACTTCGGCAAATATGCTATTAGTGAAGGGCAAATATTTACAGCGCTAAGCACTGCTTATACTTTTAACGGCGCGTTTGTAAATGTAAAAGCAGGAAAAATAATTGAAGATCCGATTCATCTTCTTTTTATAACCGACTCGGGCAATAACAAAGTACTTACGCAGCCCCGTAATTTATTTGTCGCAGAAAAAAACTCCCGTGTATCGGTGCTTGAACATTATGTTTCACTGAACGAAGATGTTTATTTTACAAATACCGTTACCGAAGTAGTGGTTGAAGAAAATGCATTTTTCGATCACATAAAACTTCAAGAAGAAAGTAAAAAAGCTTTCCATATTTCCAGAATGGAAATAGACCAGGAGCGTTCAAGTAATTTTACATCTCACGCGGTTTCGCTTGGCGCTGATATTTCACGCGGGGATATTAATTCTAAGTTTAACGATGAAGGCAGCGAGTGTACACTAAACGGGTTGTTTATGATTGAAGGGACTCAACTGAGCGACACACACACTTTAATCGATCATGCAAAAGCTCACTGCAATAGTCATGAACATTACAAAGGTATATTGGACGACAGCTCGCGCGGGGTTTTTAACGGTAAGGTAATCGTAAGGCAGGATGCACAAAAAACAAATGCGTTCCAGCAAAACAATAACATCATTCTTTCAAATGACGCTTTGATAAATACAAAACCACAGCTCGAAATTTTTGCCGATGATGTTAAATGTTCGCATGGAGCAACAATAGGACAGCTTGACGAAGATGCGATGTTTTATCTAAAAACTCGCGGAATCGGAGAAGACATCGGTCGCGGCATGCTGCTTCATGCATTTGCAAGCGATGTTGTAAAAACAATAAAACTGCTGCCTGTCCGAGATTATATCGAAAACATTTTATCAAGAAAATTTAACCAATAGGCATTAACGTGAACCTTAGAACCGGTACTTCCGGATTGGCGGGAGTAACAGAATACAATGTTGAAAGAATCAGGAACGACTTTCCTATACTTTCCAAAACCATACACGGCAAACCGCTTGTATACCTGGATAACGCAGCAACAACCCAAAAACCACAGGTTGTAATTGACTCGCTTGTTGAGTATTACACCAGCATGAATGCGAATGTACACCGCGGCGTCCATCATCTTAGCGAAGTTTCTACAAAAGCATTTGAAGATGCCAGAATAAAAATTAAAAGTTTTATAAACGCTAAAAGTGAAAATGAAATAATTTTTACTCGCGGTACAACCGAGGCTATTAACCTCGTTGCCGCCTCATACGGCAGAACTTTTTTTAGCGAAGGTGATGAAATTATTATAACTGCAATGGAGCACCATTCAAATCTTGTCCCCTGGCAGTTAATTGCAAAAGAAAAAAAACTTACAATAAAAGTTATTCCTGTTGATGAAAACGGCGAATTGAATTTAACAGATATTGAAAGTTTTTTTAACGATAAAACTAAGTTTGCTGCAATCAATTTTGTTTCCAATTCACTCGGAACTATAAATGATGTAAAAACAATTATAAACACCGCGCACAAATACAACGTACCGGTTTTGCTCGATGCCGCACAGGCTGTAAATCATTTAAAAGTTGATGTGCAAAAACTTGACTGCGATTTTCTCGCATTCTCAGGTCATAAACTTTATGGACCCACTGGTATTGGAATTTTGTACGGCAAAGAAAATTTACTCGATGCCATGCCACCGTATATGGGCGGCGGCGATATGATAGCTAAGGTAACTTATAAAGAAAGCACATACAACGAACTGCCGTACAAGTTTGAAGCTGGAACATCGAACATAGCTGACGCGATAGGTTTAGGCGCTGCAATCGATTATGTTAACCAAATTGGATTGGAAGCTATCGCTCTTCACGAAAATATTTTGCTCGAATACGCAACAGCGGAACTTTTAAAGTTTGACGGATTAAAAATAATAGGCGCAGCAAAAAATAAATGCGGAGTTATTTCTTTTATATTCGATACAATTCATCCTCATGATGTCGGTACATTTTTAGATTTTGAAGGCATTGCTGTCCGCACGGGTCATCATTGCACACAACCACTGATGCACCGTTATGGAATTCCAGCCACGACCCGCGCATCGTTTGCAATGTACAACACAAAAAACGAAGTAGATATTTTGATAAACGGATTACAGAAAGTTATTGAGGTTTTTAAATGAACGAGGAACTAAGAGAACTTTATCAACAGGTAATACTCGACCATAATAAAAGTCCGCGAAACTTTAAAATATTAGAACATCACAATCATTTTGCCGAAGGTTATAACCCACTTTGCGGAGATAAGATAGATGTGTACGTTCAAATAGATGATGGAATAGTTAAAGATATTTCGTTTCAGGGTTCAGGCTGCGCAATATCTAAAGCATCTGCATCTTTAATGAGTTCTCTTGTAAAAGGGAAACCGGTTGCCGAGGCTGAAATACTTTTTGAAAAATTTCATGATCTTATAACGGGTAAAGTTGACGACAAAAACGCGTTAGAAGAACTCGGCAAACTTGCTGTGTTTGCAGGCGTAAAAGATTTTCCGGCGCGGGTAAAATGCGCCAGCCTTGCTTGGCATACAATGCAGTCGGCAATAAAAAATGAGTCTTCGTCAATTACGATTGAAGAATAATTTTTAACCAATAATTCAAAGTCATTTTATGGCAGAAATAAATAAACAAGCTCTGGAAGAAAAAATCATCCGGACATTAAAAACAATATACGACCCGGAGATACCGGTTGATATATTTGAACTCGGCCTTATTTACGAAGTAAGCATAGATGATGATGCAAACGTAAAAATAAAAATGACGTTAACATCACCTGCTTGCCCGGTTGCAGGTTCGCTTCCTCCGGAAGTTGAACAAAAAATTGCCACAATGCCCGACGTAAAATCAGCCAAAGCAGAAATTGTTTGGAACCCCCCGTGGGACAAAGATATGATGTCAGAGGCGGCAAAGCTTGATCTCGGTTTTTTATAAAAACATTTTTTTTCTCTTAGTTCAGCTAAGAAGTCATAATAAAAAAGGAATAATACCTATGTTTAACATTTCCCGATCACCTATGTACGACCAGGACGCAGTGCAGCCGATGCGCGATGAGCTAATCGCTGTTGGTTTTGATGAATTGCTTTCTGCGGATGAAGTTGAAAATTCAATAAAAGTTAATGATGATAAAACAGCGCTCGTGTTTATAAACTCTGTTTGTGGATGCGCCGCCGGAACCGCCCGCCCCGGTGTTTCGTTAGCTCTTCAAAATAATGTTATACCGGACAAACTATATACGGTTTTTGCCGGGCAAGAACGCGACGCTGTTGAGAAGGTAAGAGAGTATGTTGCAGCTTTTCCACCGTCTTCACCAAGCATAGCGTTGTTCAAGAACGGCAAAGTGATTCACTTTGTACCGCGATTAAATATCGAAGGTTATTCATCCGAACAGATTGCTGCCGATTTGAAAAGTATATTTGATCAACACTGTTCGGCTTCCGGCCCATCAATTACACCGGAACAATTAGCTGAAGTGCAGCACGCAAAATCATGCGGTTCAAAAATTCCTAAATTTAAAGGATAATGAAATAGGCTGTCTTTTGTAAATATTAGACAGCTTATCATTTTTACATAATTATGAAATTTAGTGCACAAGAAGAATATGGTTTAAGATGTCTTTTACGAATAAGTAAAGCTGATTCGCCGCACGGACTAACGATACCCGAAATAAGCGAGATGGAGGGACTCTCCGCTGCTCATGTTGGAAAGATATTAAGAATATTAAGACTCGGCGGTTTTATTTATAGCACACGCGGACAAACAGGCGGTTATAAACTTACTCGTCCGGCAAGTGAAATTATAATTGGTGATGTTTTAAATGTTCTCGGCGGCAAATTATTCGAATCCAGTTTTTGTAGCGACCATTCCGGGCTTGGAAAAATATGTACACATACAATCGACTGTTCAATTAGAAGCCTATGGAATACTGTACAAACTCTGCTTGACGGGGTGCTCGGTAAAATGACACTTCAAGATTTAATAGGCACAGAATACGATGTAAAAGTTATAGCGGGTTCCTTTGCGGATGGAGCTGCTGAAAATTAAGTTATCAAATTTTTTGTTCCCGTGTAGTTAACATGAATTAATTTAAACAACTCCGGGCATCAAGATATTTTTAGATTCGAGTTTCCGGTCACTGAGCTTGTCGAAGTGCCGGCACACTCTCATTTCTCCTCACTCAACGAATACGGAACATTTCCTTCACCAACACCCCATTTTTTATTCGGTTTCGATGACATTTTAAACTCGATGATTCCGCCCGAAATAATTTCTTCATGTGTAAGAAAACAACGGTTAATATTTTTGCCGTTAAGAATTACTTCATCAATATAAATGTTTTCTTTCGAGAGTCCGTCAGATTTTATCGTCAAGAGTTTTCCGTTTTCAAAACTAACCATCGCTTCATTAACGCACGGGCTGCCGATTACATACTCATTGCTTCCCGGAGTAACAGGATAAAAACCAAGAGCGCTGAAAATATACCATGCTGACATTTGTCCGCAATCGTCGTTGCCGCACAAACCAGCCGGTACGGGCTTATACATTGTGCTCATAATCTGATGGACACGCTTCTGGGTTTTCCACGGCGCGCCGGCATAATTATACATGTATGGAACATGATGGCTCGGCTCGTTACCGTGAATGTAATTGCCTATCATTCCGACTTTCGAAATATCTTCGCTTTCTTCAAAATATTTTTCGGGCAAATCAAATGTAAATAACGAGTCGAGCCATGTTATTAATTTTTTATTGCCGCCGAGAAGATTTATAAAACCGCTAATATCGTGCGGAACATACAACGAATAATTCCATGCATTTCCTTCAATATAACCCTGGTTGGCAACGCTCAACGGGTCGAACGGACTTTTGAACGAGCCGTCTGAATTTTTTGCCCGCATATAGCCGGTCTGTTTATCGAATATATTTTTATAATTGTTTCCTCTTTGCTTAAACTCTTTTGCAATTTTTTTGTTACCGAGCTTTTCAGCAAATTTATAAATCGTCCAATCATCGTAAGCGTACTCAAGAGTTTTTGATGCCGAGTTTGAGTTTAAATCTTCGGGTACGTAACCATACTTCTTGTAATACCCGATGCCGTCGTATCTGTCGTAAGATGCACTGGCAACAACTGCTTGAAGGGCTTTTTTTGTATCAAAAATATTTATCCCCTTTAAGTATGCGTCAACTATTACAGGCACTGCGTGATAGCCAATCATACACCAGTTTTCATTTGCCCAGTGCGACCAAACCGGCAGAATGTGATGAACGCTCTGCTCGTAATGCGCAAGCATTGAATTAACAATATCATTTGTTCTTTTCTGTTGAATGATTGTGAATAGAGGGTGAAGCGCGCGGTAAGTGTCCCAGAGTGAAAATGTGGTATAATTCGTAAATCCTTCAGCTTGATTTATGTTCTGATCGAGCCCGCGGTATTTGCCGTCAACATCGTTAAAAACAACCGGACTTAAAAACGCGTGATACATTGAAGTATAAAAATTTTCTTTTGTTTCTTCATCGGCTTTTATTAAAATTTTAGAGAGTTCTTTATTCCAAACTTTTTTTGCTTTTTCTTTTACAGCTTCAAAATCCCACCCCGGCATTTCAGCCTGTAAATTTTTTAATGCTCCTTTGGTACTAACACCGGATAACGCAAACTTTATAAAAATTTCCTCACCATCGATTGTTTCAAAATCAAAATGACATTTTACTTTATGCCCTGCTCTTTCGGGGAAGTTGTCGTTCTCATCAAACTTGCGCCAGAAACCTTTGTAAATTAGCTGTTCATCGTTTACAAGTCCAAATGATTTTATCGGTTTCGATAACGTCATTGCAAAATATACATACCGTGTGCGCGCCCATCCGTTTGTTTGTCGATAACCAGTTATCAAAGTATCGTTCTCCACCCGCACTGAAGACCAGACAACTTTGCCGTCATAGTTATAAATTCCCGAAGTAAGATCTAGAATAATGTGCGCCTCTTTTGATGCGGGAAATTTATATTTATGAAAACCCGCGTGTTCGGTTGCGGTTAGTTCAACATCAATATTATAATCATCAAGTTTAACAGAGTAAAAACCGGGATGCGCTTTTTCTGTTGTGTGTGAAAAACGGGAACGATAACCGGTATCCGGATTATCTTTTGTGCCGGGGTTCAAATACAATTTGCCGGTAGTGGGCATAATTAAAAAATCGCCGAGGTCGGAATGCCCTGTCCCATTGAAGTGTGTATGGCTAAATCCGACAATCGTTTTATCTCCATACTGGTAACCTGCGCAGTAGCGATAAACCTCAGGGTTGTACCCTTTGCCGTAACTGTACATTGTTGTATCGGTATCCGGGCTTAGCTGTACCAAACCAAACGGCAGTGCAGCGCCGGGAAACGTATGCCCCATGTTATCCGTGCCGATGAAAGGATTTACATAGTCATACGGAGTTTTCTGCTGTGCAGAAATTAAATTTGAAAAAAGAAAAATAAAAACGATAATTAATTTTTTATTCATAAGTTCACTCTACAAAGGTAATAAACGGTTAAAACCGTTAAAAGTTTTTCGTTTTTTCTCATTAACCCACGACTTAAGTCGTGGGTTAACAACAACTTAACAAACCGGTAAACCGTTTTAACGGTTTGCATTTTCATCCAAAATATGAGTTGTAATCCTTTTTATAGTCAACTCATTCATGATTCAAAAAAATATTATTTATTAAATTCTAACCATTCGCCCCATTCAGCCATACAATGCTCAGCCTAAAAACTTCACATTAAATCATTACCAATTTACCATGTCTTCCTCATTGGATGCGCTTCTGTATTAAATATTGTTTTGTTGAAGTCGAGCGTTTCCGGTTTGCTGAAAAGAAGGTAAAAATATTTTAATGTTTCAGCAAGGAAAAAACTTTCCATTTCATCCGACTTTTCTTTTGTCTCAACATTTTTCAATGCCGTATAACCGACATCCCCACGGCAGTATTTTTTTATGTCATTAAAAAATGTCTCTCCCATCTTCCGGTATTTTAAGTCGCCCGTGAAATGAAATAAATAATAAGCCGACTCAATTATTTCCGGACGAAGCGGGTAAGACGGGTATGTTACTTTCAGTGTTGTGTAGTCTATCTGTTCAGGTTCGATGTTGTTTAACAACCACATTTTATAGGATGACTCTTGAAGTTTTTTTGCTCTTTCCAAATCGCCGCCGAGCGCAAGCACCGCGGGCATAAATGCATCGAGCGCACCGTACGAAGTTCCATTCCGTTCACCGGTATTCATCTCACTTTGCCCGTACCAGAATCCGGTTTCAACACTATCAGCCAAATATTTATTTATTGGTTCAATAGATTTTTTCCACATATCCATCAATTCATTATCATCAAAAAGAAGAGCACATTTTAAGAGATATTCATAATAAGAATCGATGCCGCCGCTTATGTGGCTTGTGGTATTAACCCATTCACCGGTTTCAACATTTACTGCTGAGCCGACAAGTCCAATTGAAGAACGGTTGTTAAATAACTGCACAAGCGCCTTTTTTGCTTTATCGAAATAAACTTGTTTTCGGGTTAGTTTGCTTAAAGTTCCGAATTCGATCATTAGCGTACCGATTTCGGCGGGGTTGCTTATTTTGCCGTTTACCTCTCCGGTTTTTAAATTAACAAACATGTACGGCATACCGGTGGGTGAATTAAATGCAGGAAGAAGCCTCTGCCCCAGTTCGTCGGCAAGTGCAAGGAGTTTCGCGTCACCGGAAAGCTGATAGCTGCTTAATAGTCCGCCGAGCAGCCTGATTGTAATTTCAAAATTTTTGACAGAAATATTTTTGTCAAACGATAAATTGGCGGTAATATAATTTTTTGTTTTTTCTGCTTCTTCTTTTAAGTCCATAATATACATTACATCGAGGGCATCAACCGGCGTCATCAATAAAGATTCGGCGTACCAATCGTGATAACTTTTACTCAACGGCTTTAAGTCATCATGCCCCCACGCGTATTGTTTGTAAGAATTCCACGAGTGAAGAAACTCTTGTTTTACATTTTCCGAAAGCGCGGTGTATTTTTCCTGCGAATCAATTTGTGAAAACGAAGTTTGAACGAAAAAGACTGTAAGCAGAAAAATAAAAAATCGACGGGCAAACATATAAAACCTTTACAATAAAATGTTAAACAAGTTGATATAAAAATAAACTTAATTTAGTCGCGGGCAAAATAAAAGGTGGATAAGTTTGGAAGGTACAAGATGATTAATAATAATTGGTTCCACAACGTTCGCTTTTAGACCGACAATCAATCCATGTTTACTTCTAAAAGCTTTATTGTCCCCCATATTGCCTGGTTTTAATTTTCTCAAGGTACACTAATTTTTTATATGCATTCAATGCATAACTATGTTTTTAAAAATATTTTTATTAAAATTTGTAGGATAAAAAATATCTTTTGGGTTCAATAAAAACATATAAGGTTATATTATGCCGCATAAATTTATTCAGACTTTTGTTTCGTTTTCTTTTATACTTTTTACGTTTACAGGCTGCGCTACAATTATTAAAGGTTATGAAGATAGGGTTGATTTAATAAACGCCCCCGATAGTATCAAGGTTTACACCCAAGCTGGTATTGAAATTCCGGTTTTGAGCAGAACCGAAAGAGAATTTTCGGATGAATCAAAAACCTTTTACGATAAGGAAATAAAATCAATAAAACTAAGGGCTAATAAAGAACATCTTTTAATGCTGCCGGTTAATGATAAAAGAACAATGATTGAATTATACCCAAGAATAGGCAGCGGATGGTTTATATTAAATTGTTTCGCCGGTCTTTTGCCAATGTTTATTGATGCTTACACAGGAAGTTGGAACCATTTTCCACCGATAATTATAAACTTTTAAACTCATTTTAGTAATGTCTATTACAAATAATTACCTATTACTCTTACGACTATTTATTGTTTGTAATAACATGGCAGCTGCTTTTTCATAGGTATCAATAATATTGTTTTATTTAAAAATATAAATGTCGGATCTGCACGAAGCAGACCCGGCATTTTTATCACTATCTCTGCTTTATTTTACCAATGTCATTTTTTTCGCAATCCTGTTGCCGCCGCTTTTTATATCGTAAATGTATAACCCGCTTGCTAACCGAGAAGCATCAAAGTTTATTTTATAACTTCCTGCAGGTTTATATTCATCAACAAGTGTTTTTACTTCCCGCCCGAGAACATCATAAACCTTTAACGTAACCATTCCATCTTCCGGTATTTGGTAGCGGATTGTGGTTGATGGGTTGAAAGGGTTGGGATAAGCATCTATTTCAAAATTATAAAACACATTGCTTTCAGCAAATAATTTGTGCAATACTGCATCACCAATAGTTGCGATTGAACTTGGAATGGATAATTTCCCTTGTGTATCCAAAGCTTTGATTCTGTATGATACTTCATCTTCAAAGACTGGATTAATAGCAACATCATAATCAATATAACTAGTGGTTGTTACTGTAGCAATATTTTCCCAAAACGGATAATCAATTCCATTGGCTTCAGTTCTTTCAATAACATAAGCGTCTTTATCTGGTTCAATATTCGAATCCCAGGTTAAAAGAGGATTGAAATTAGAACTGCAAGTAACTTTTAGATTTTCAGGCTTTGATGGTTTAGAATCAGAGGGATTGATAAGATAAAACTTTAAATAATAATCTCCGTTTGTATATTCGGTTTCTAATTCCATAGTGAAGTTTATAGTTGTTATATTCTCTCGCTGGTTATTGGGATTGCTCCAGGGAGAAAAAATCTCTTTATATCCTTTTCGAAATGCATCGTTACCATCTCCCTCAATCTCAGAAATCATCTCCCAATATGGTGGTGTATTTTTGTAGCCTAATGTTATTTGGGATGGGTTTTCTACACCAGGTAAACTGTGGAAAACCATTTCCAAAGTATGATATCCAGTAAGTCTATCATAACAAACTCTCTCCCAAACAGGTAAGACTCGTATACCTCCGTAGGGATTTAAAATTCCAAACCGAGCATTCCATTCAAACCTACCATCAGCCGGTATTAACATTTTTGAGTATTGATCTGTTGAATTGCTCATCCTCGATTGTCGTATAATATAAATTCCCGGTTCAATAGTCCCATCAATTTTGTTTGGGTTAGCTGCGAACGGGGTATGAGTTTCCCAGTATGAATTACTTTTGTGATTTTCGATATAAAAATATTCATTGTTATTAATTTTAATTCGTATAGGTTGTCGAGATGATATCAAATCGGATAAATTTCTATATATAATTGGGGCATTTTTTGTCGTTAAATCTATAGTGTAATAACCACTGGGATCGTCAATCCATTGCAACTGATACCGTTCAAAAGAATTTGCAACATTAGATTTTATCCCCCAATCGGACAACATTCCCCAAAATCCATAGCCATTGTGCATGTCATTGTAACCTAATAAGTAATGAGAAAATTCATGTAAAACCAATCTAAATGGGTCTAAATATTTACCCGTTTGAAGATATCCTCTTATCGACACTCCACTTCCAAAGGTTGAGGTATTTATATGTCTTAAACCGCGATCGACATCAAATGAACCAATCCTTCCTAAATCGCCATAATTATTTCCAAAATCAAGAGATGTAGCATAAGATGAATTATCCTGATAAGTGTTTCTCCACACAAAAATAATCATATCAACAAAAGTATTTGGTGTGTTATCATGAGTGTAATCCCCCGAAGAACTCCAATTGTCAAATTCTGCAAAATTCATGGTTTCATCGAGTTGAGTTAATATTTCTCTTTGAATGTGACCTCTTTTCATACTCAATGATTGATATTCCTCTCTAGTGCGCGGTGCTTTTATGTAAATCTCTTTACCAGTAATTTTTAATTTATTTCCTGACATTGTGTTAAAATAATCGGTCAAGGATCCTATTGTTGGGTTCGTAGACCATGTTTCATCTACCCAATTCGCCATATTTGTTGGCGGAGAATTTTTAATCCATCTGGTATTTGTTGTATCATAATTATCATCCGGAAATTCGGCAAAAACTAATAAAATATTAATTGTGCCAATTGAAGGTAATTTGTAACCCCCGGGCGCCATATGTATAGGTAACACCGGAAGGTTCAAAACTTTCATTAAAAGGTATTTCTTGTGCAATCAGAGAGAATACACAAAGAATAATTAACAGAGTGCTGAATAATATTTTCATTTTTTCCTCAAAAATTTATTTTAAATAATTAATCTTTTTTGAGAATACCGCACTTTCTGTGTTTAATGAATATATATATATACCGCTCGGCAATCCTTCCATATTTAATTTTACTGAATACTCTCCTATAGTGAAAAATCCGCTTTGAACTGTTTTAATTTCTTGACCCAATATGTTGAAAAGCGAAATATGTATATAGGCGGGTTCTCTTAAAATAAAATTAATATTTGTAGTACTGTTAAATGGATTCGGGTAATTCTGTGATAACTCTACTTCTGGTAATAAACTTTCTGTTTCTATATCCTTCACAGAGACGATAGTGCCGATTGTATCGCCATTGATTATAGCAGAACTTAAATATGTTGGCGGTTCACTCATTTGGTCCGTAGTTGTCATAACTAATCCTAAACCTGCCGCAAGCCAGTACCGAAATCTAAAAATATCTAAATAACTACTATCAATTAATTCTCGTGTATACTCAGCGATTTCTTTAAAAGATGTGTTTATTCCAAGATAAGTGCCATCATAAATAGCCTCTACTTTTCTGTAAACTCCTGTGGTAGTATCACTTGTTAAATGGAATACCCACCATTGTTCACCTAATTCGGCATCAAGTTTCCAATATAAATCTCTAAATTCGGGTACTGAATATCCACTGTATACATTATAATTTTCAATTATGTAGTCAGGGTATTGATTTGAAACCCCGTTCCATAAAACAAAATATGCTTTGCTGCTGTCGTTAATGGTACTGTCTTTATAAACAAGTTCTTCCCTAACGACATCATTTAAAAAGGAATATTGCCAAAAGTTATTTACTGCCATCGGAAAATAGCTGGAAGGATTAATACTATCGTTTACTGAAGTATTATTTACTTTTTTTATTACCAAATCGTTCTGAGCGTTCAGACTTACAACATAGAAAAAAATTAGGAAGGATAGCTTGACAAGTATATTATTATTCATTTCAATATTCTCGATTTTTTTATAAAATAATTCCATTAGTTATTGGAATTTAAGTAGTTTTTTTAATCAAAAAAAATGTACTTCCGATATGTTAACCGAATCCAATCATATGACCTCCTATATTAAGTTAATTAATAATTTTTCAGTTTAATATTACAGCTGGATACCTCCATTAATTAATTAGAATTTTTAGAATTAAGGAACTATTTTATCAGCGTCATCTTCTTAGCAATCCTGTTGCCGCCGCTTTTTATATCGTAAATGTATAACCCGCTTGCTAACCGAGAAGCATCAAAGTTTATTTTATAACTTCCTGCAGGTTTATATTCATCAACAAGTGTTGTAACTTCCCTGCCGAGCACATCGTAAACCTTTAATGTTGTATAACCGCCAATAGCTAACTGCCAACTGATAACCGTAGCAGGATTAAAAGGATTAGGGTAGTTTTGAAACAAAGTGAATTTACCCGGTAATAATTCTTCATTTTCTACGGGGAGTACTGAATTTGGGTTAACCGAAAAACGGTAGTTGTCTTCCGCGGTTAATGCCTTATCTGTTATGATAAAAAGAGTGTCGCCGTTTTGCGGTTTAACCACCTCATCAAAATTAAACTTTACCTGGTAAGTTGTAGTTGCGCCTACCGGGTTTTGCGGTCTAAGTATTATGGGTTGAGAGGTATTCCATGCAGACAAATTTTGTACGCCGGTTGAAACAAAAATAACACATTCTCCCGGTTCGTTGTAAGTAGTGTTAACTATTTTAAACGGGGTTATAATCTTAACATTCCCCAAATTTGAGATTACCGTGTCCGCGGGAAATAAATAATTACCCGAAAGATCGGTGGTCATATCGTTAAAAATAATTGCCCAATCATTCGGGACGGCTATTTTCGGATTTCCGGCACTCGGCGGAAAAGTAATTTTGTAAGTGGTATCGAGGGCAGCGCGGTTAAATCTTGTTTTCTGATTATTTACCGCGGTTATTTTATTATCTATTAAAAGTTTTATCCCGTTGAATACCGGTGTTGATGAACCTTGAATAACAGGGAAGTTTTCAACAAGTAGAGCGCCGGTATTAACATTTTTAACTGTTAGATTCACGGGCGCGCCGGAAACTTCGGTAAACGATAAATCATAAGTGTCGTCTATTAAGGCAGAGGAATCAGAAACTTCAATGTTAATATCCGCTGTCGCCATTCCGGAAAGATGTAAAATATTCGAGGGTTGAAAAGATGCGACTGAATAGTTAACCGTAAAAGAAGCGCTGATTACGGTCGAGTCAAGCTGCCCATCTGAAGCTGTGAGTTTTAAAAAGCAAACCTGCATTGTAGCAAGCTGTGTAACATCCCAGCTATAATTATAAATGCCGGCAGGGTAGCTTCCGGTTGTAATTTCATTCCATGGTCCTTCTGATGAAGCGGCATAGGCAAGCGAAACATTTAGCGTGGAATTGTCGGCATCAGCTATATTCCACAAAACATCTGCCGATGGATCGGTGATGGTTGTTCCCGCGAAATTAATGTTCAATTCAACTTCGGGTTGTGCGTTAACCGGATTGTTAATTGTTATTAAAGAGCTGCTTAAACTGTAATAATATTTAAATGCTGTATCGGGTGTAAAAGCGGTTGTTCTTAAAATATAATTTACGCCGTCTTTATAATTTTCCGTATTCCAGTTGTATGTTTCATCAGCCGCGGGTGCGGTTGCAACATACTGCCAGTTGCGTCCGTTATCGGATGAGCAGTCGATGAATACCTGCGCGCCCTGGTTTGTGCCCGTATAATCCCACTGCACCGGAACTGTTCCGTTCAAAATTCCTCCAACAGGAGATGTGAGTGAAACGTGATAATTTTCATCGCCGCCGCTGCTTCCAAGTTGTGTGTTTATTTCGGGAAAATAATAATGATAAGGAAAAAGTTTTGCATCTTGAATAAACTTTTCAAGGTTGTCGCTTACGCTTACTACAATAGAAATTGTTTTTGTCTCGCCGGCGGCAAGCGAAAACGAACCGGTGCCAAAACTTATGATATTATCTCCCGGGTTATTATAAAGGAAACTTAATGTATCAATTCCACCGGATAACCACTGCCATATTACTGCATTGTCTTTAGGAAACACACTCCCGAATAGAGAAGTATTAAATGAGGTCATCCCTTGTTTACCGGGAGTTTCAAGAAACCGAAAGCCCATATAACCTGCCGGTCTTCCGCCATCCCCCATACCATCACCATCAAACAAGCAAACCGAATAGTTATTCGATGAAACATTATTGTCTTCAAGTTTTATTAGTTTAACTATATCATCCGAGTAGTTATTTGCGCCGCCTATATGCGGGTCGCCGAAAAATCCGAAATAAACTTCATCTAAATTTTTACTGCTTTCGTTTGTTAAAAAATACTTAACAACAATAGAGTTTTTGAATATATTATCGAACTGGTATATTCGCACTTCGGATTTTAACCCGAGTCCCCGTTTTGTTGTATCATTTGGAAATGGATAGTAGTTAAACTCCCTGTTTGTAAAATCATCCATTACGTAAAAAGCTTCATCATTACCGATAGTTATTCCGTTTCCAAGCTCGCCATTCCAGCCCGTCCACGAAGTAGGCCACGACGCAGGGTTGTTTGCGGTTGCAACAAAAGGAGAATTAGGATTTGCATAACCGGCGCGCGGCAGCCATCCCCATTTTTCCGTTCCATCGGGTGAATAACTCCCATGCGACGGATGAACAAAAGAATCATCTACAATGCGAAGCGTATCGCCGTTGTTGTTTACAACCTTTGCCGCTACAAGCGGACCGAACTCGTACATATAACCCAAACCACGCCATACAAAATCGGCTACGCCGCCTAAGGTGGTTGGCTTACAAATAGAACCATAATTATACAGCACAGTTGTAACCTGGTTGCTGTTTAATATAACCTCTTTTATTTCCTGGCTGCTGCCTTTTACGGAAGACTGCGAATTAATAGAAATTGTAAGCGAGAAAAACACTATTAGAAGTGAGTAAAGAGAGCGCCCAAAACAAATCTTTTCCATGAGAACCCCGGGAATGTTAGTAAATAAAAATAAACTTGTAGAAATATTGTTAACCTCAAAATTAATGTCAAGCTATGGCAAATATTGCAAGACACAGGATTTAATGGACAATTTATAATGAACAATGAATAATTAATGTAAAGGTTCAAGAGAAAAGCAGCTTTTCATTTGAACCATTACACATCATGGGCTAGTAGACCATCGGCGAAAAAAGATTAAAAATAAAAAATAACAAGAATAAATTCTTTAGTCACATCGTAAACTCCTTAATGAATATTTTTCAATAAATTTTTTCTTAAATTCTTCCCACTCTAACTCCTCACCGAGCAAAAAGTAATTGTCCGGTATTGATATTTTTCCATTCTCAATTAGATAGGAATTTTGTCCTATAGAATAAAATTGTATAAAAAATCCTTCGAATGCGGAAACTTCCTTGGTAGAAACCATTAAGGGAATGAAATATGAAATGCCGTTTTTGAATTTATTTTTATTTATAACTGGTTGACGATCAACATATTTGATAATAATTTCTTCGCCTACTTTAAATCTATCACTCCCTTTAATTATTTCCTCGATAATACCGGTTAGATGAATTTGGTAAGATGATGATCCACTTAGAGATTTCAACATTTTTTCTTCTTTATCAATTACTTTTATTTTTAAGAAATAAGGAGTTGTCATAATCTCAACAAAATTCTGAGAAAAAAGAATCGTATTCTTATGGAGTATATAAGCTATTATATCGATTGAGGACAAATTATCCCAAGTCGTTATTTTTTTTGCGACAGCCTCAGATATGTTGTTTCGAGTATTTTTCATATATGTAAATAATATCCCCTCAGGGTCGGTCTCTATCGCCCGAAAATATTTCTCAGATAACGTCAAAACCTCTGCTTCTGTTGGTTCTTCAAAAGTGGTTTTCCCTTCATTTTTTTGTACAATTTCATCAACAGCTTCTTTTAGCTCTTGAACTGTGGGAGAATATTTTTCCTGATATTGTGCACATGCGATGAGTTGCAAAAGCAAGAAAAGCACCAGTACTTTCATAACTACCTCGTGAATTAATTTTTAATTGCTGAGTACAGTATAGAATAAAATTAATAATAATTAAAGACGCATTATTCGTCTTTTTGTCAGCAAAATTTGTCAAATTTAAAACTCGTTCAAATGATTTCAGTCGAGTTTAAAATACTTTTCAGTTTAATTCTAAAATCATTTTATGGATATTTTTAATTTAACTTTATTTTCCACAGCAACGCAAGTTAGCTTTTGAACAGATTGTAAATTAAGTTTTTTCATTAAACGGGTTTTATTAGTTTTAATAGTATTAAGCGCCCCTCTAAAAATCCGTTATCCGTTAGCTAATGGCTTATAACACATTGTGCATTATTTCATTGTGCTTTGCTTTCAGATTTTTCTTTGGCAAGTTCCGCTACTACTTTTTGTTGTATATTAAAACAACGAAGTAAATTATTAATAAATGGAGCATCAAGAAGGAGTACTTGAGTATTTCTATTTACCCACCCAAAAGATGTAGTTCTTTTTTCATCCATTTGATTGATTGAATTTCTACACGATTATTTGTATTTACTTTTGGCTAAATGCCAAGATTGATTTTTTTGCATAAGTCCGATTAAATCTGAGAATCTAAAATATATTTACCTATTAGATACTTAGTGGTAAAAGACTTTAAGTTTTTAAGAGCTCAAACTTGAAGTAAACAATTGCTGATAATTGTCATGTAAGGGATAGAGTGATGAAAAAAAACGAACAAAATGAGAACCGAAAGTTGAATATATTTATTCAAGTTTGCGGATTAGTAACAATTTTTCTCGGTGTTTCTGCGATACTCGGATGGATATTTGGTATCCCGGAATTAGCCAGCTTTGCCGACGGTAAAATACCAATGGCATTGAGTGCTGCGGCTTTGTTTGTTGCATTCGGATTTATAATGTTCTTATACCATCGTATTATTTCAAACAGCATTATGTTCCGGGTTGGAGTTGTAATTAGCTACTCTGGAATTTTAGTCGCTTTACTACTTCTTTTACTTGTATTGCTTCGTATACATCCTGATTCCGGGCATACAGGCTTAAAAATGAGCGGGGCAGTTGATGGATTAATTGTAGGGCAAATGTCTCCGGTTACATCATTTTGTTTTGTGTTCGTTGGTTTGTCATTCTTGATAATTCTGAAGAAGACCAGTCAAAATAAACTTATAAAAACATCTTTAATATTTGCAGTTCTTGTTTTCTTTGTGTCAATAATTCTTCTCTTATCGTATCTCTTAGGTACACCCTTGCTTTACGAAGGTAGTTTCATCCCGCCTGCATTAACAACTTCTCTTGCCTTTTTATTTCTTAGTATAGCATTACTATTAATATCAGGACTCAAAGTTTGGACTTATGAGGAATTATCGAACGCCTTGAGTACGCGTTATACATACACTTATGTTTTAGTTTTTGTCGTGCTTTTTTTAAGTATAATGACATCAGGATATTCATATTACAAAAGTTATGAAAAACAATACCGGTTCGGAATCGAACAGCAGCTTTCATCAATTGCATCATTAAAGGTTAATCAAATTGTACAATGGCGAAAAGAACGATTAGGAGACGCAAAAATTCTTTACAAGAATGCAGAATTCTCCAAATTGGTGAAACGATTCTTTAACAACCAAAACGATTTGGAAGCAAAAAAAGGAGTTCAAGAATGGATTGATGTAGTCCATTCAACTTACCAATATGAAAGCATTAGTCTCCACGATCTGAAAGGTAGAGAAATAGTCGCTTCGTCTATAAAGAAAATACACTCACACTTATTTTTTCCTAAACTTTTATCCGAAATCCGAAAATACGGAGAAATAATATTTAAGGATTTCTACCGCGATGAAAATGACTCGCGTATTTATTTGGGAATATTCATCCCAATACAATCCGATAATAATTTAATTGGCATTCTCGATCTGCGGCTTGATCCGGAACAATATCTTTATCCGTTAATAAACGAATGGCCCATACCAAGTAAAACGGCGGAAACGCTTCTCATCCGCCGCGAAGGTAATGAAGCTGTATTTCTTAATGAACTTAAATTTCAAAAAAATACTGCGCTCAATCTTAGAAGACCGCTGACTGAATTAAGGCTGCCTGCCGCACAAGCTGCTCATGGTAAAAAACAAGTTATGGCAGGGGTAGATTATCGTGGTGTGTCCGTAATAGCATATGTTTGTCCTATACCAAATTCACCCTGGTTTTTAGTCGCTCGAATGGACAAATCAGAAGTTTATGCACCTCTTCGTGAAATATTTTGGGGAATCATTATTCTTATTGTTGGTCTACTCATCGGTGCGGGCGCGAGCGTTGCCTTAATTTGGCGGCAACAGCGTTCCAAATTTTTTAACGAAAGACATCTATCCACAGAAAGTATTAGAAAACTAAACCGTGTATATGCAGTTCTAAGCGACATCAATGGAGCAATTGTGCGCATTCGTAATCCTCAAGAACTTTTCGAGAGAGCTTGCGATATAGCTGTAGAAAAAGGCGGATTCCATATGGCATGGATCGGAAAGATCAATTCACTGACAAAGAAAATTGATCCTGTTGCTTCTAATGGCGTATCGGATGAATATATTAAAAAGATTAACTTTAATTATGAGGGAGATGAAAACCTTTTAGGAATTGCAGGCCGCGTAATTAAAACCGGAGTGCATGTAATTTCCAACGATATTGAAAAAGATGAAAGTGTTCTTCCTCTGGGCAAAGAATCAGTAAAGAACGGTTCGAAATCCTTTGCTGCATTTCCGCTTAAAGTTTTTGGGCAAGTATGGGGCGTTTTTAAAATATATTCAAATGAAGTTGGATTTTTTGACGAAGAAGAATTAAACCTACTTGATGAACTTGCGATGGATATCTCTTTCGCAATGGAGTTTGCCGAGAGAGAAGCTGAACGCAAATTTGCAGAAGAATCATTACGAGAAAACGAAAAAAAATATAGACTTATGTTTGCAAACAATCCGCAGCCAATGTTTATTTACGATCTGGAAACTTTAGCTTTTCTCGAAATGAACAACGCTGCAATCCATCATTATGGATATACAAGAGAAGAATTTCTTTCGATGACATTAAAAAATATACGTCCTAAGGAAGATATAGATGCTTTAATGAAGGATGTAGAACTGACACACCTGACTTATAATCCCGCCGGTGAATGGCGCCATCTGAAAAAAAATGGCGAACTAATAAATGTTGAAATTAATTCTCACTCCATTACTTTCAATGCCCGCGAAGCTAGGCATGTTATGGTAAAAGACATCACCAAACTCAAGCAGGCAAAAGAAACACTTATCGCCTCGGAAATCCGCTACAGAAGACTCTTCGAATCTGCAAAAGATGGAATTCTTATTCTCAATGCGGAAACCGGAAAGATAGTTGATGTGAATCCTTTTTTGATTGATCTATTGGGCTATTCAAAGGAAAATTTTATAGGAAAAGAAATATGGGAAATTGGATTCTTCAAAGATATTGTGGCTAATTACGATAAATTTTTAGAATTACAGAAAAATAAATATGTCCGTTATGATGACTTACCCTTGGAAGCAAATGACGGACGTAAAATTAATGTAGAGTTTGTGAGCAACGTCTACTTAGTTAATAACATAAAGGTGATTCAATGCAACATTCGCGATATTACCCAGCGCAAAAAGGCTCAAGCTGCACTCCTTGCCAGTGAAATCAAATTCCGTTCATTTTTTGAAAATAGTATGGACGCGATACTTCTAACAATATCCGACGGAAGGATATTATCAGCCAATCCGGCGGCTTGTAAGATGTTTGGATATTCGGAGGAGGAATTTATCGAATTGGGAAGATCCGGAGTTGTTGATATAACTGATCCCCGATTAACCGCTCTATTATCGAAGAGGTCATTGGACAAAAAAGTACTCGGTGAATTAACATTCATTCGAAAAGGTGGAGTGCGTTTTCCCGGAGAGATTTCATCTGCTGTTTTCAAAAATCTTGATGGTCTTGAATATACAAGTATGATCATTCGCGACATAACCGAGCGCAAACATGCGGAAGATAAATTAAGAAATTCAGAAGAAAGGTTTAAGATTATATTTGATAGCGCACCGGATGCGTATTATCTAAGTGACCTTAAAGGCAATTTTATTGACGGAAATATTTCAGCAGAGAAATTACTGGGTTATTCTAAAAATGAGTTAATTGGAAAAAGTTTTCTCATGTTAAATCTTTTATCTCCGAATCAACTATTTAAAGCTGCAAAACTATTAGCAAAAAATTTATTAGGTCAAGCCACTGGTCCCGATGAATTGGTGCTCACTCGAAAAGACGGTTCCAAAGTTGTAGTTGAAATAAGTACTCACCCGGTAAAAATAAAAGATCAAACTGTAGTATTGGGTATAGCAAGAGACATTACTGACCGCAGACGTGCAGAGGAAACGTTGAGAGTAAGCGAAGAACGATTCCGGCATTCATTTGACTATGCCGCCGCGGGTATTTGCATAGTTGGTGTCGATGAGAAATTTCAAAGAGTTAATAAAGCTTTTAGCGAAATGATAGGTTATGAAGAAGATGAATTAAAGAATTTGACATTCTCCGATATTACTCATCCCCATGATTTGGCTGTTGGTATATCTCAAAAAAAAGCGATGCTGGCTGGTGAAATTAACAATATGTCATTTGAAAAACGCTATATAAGGAAAGATAAAAGGATAATTTGGGCTTATGTTTCAGCATCATTAATCCGCGGCATCAATCATAAACCTCAATTTTTTATCATTCAGATAATTGATATAACAGAGCGGATTCAATCGGAGGAAGAACTTCGAAAACTTTCCCGCGCGGTTGAGCAAAGCCCGGTTAGTATCACTATAACCGATCATGATGGAAATATTGAATATATTAATCCAAAATTTACAGAAGTAACCGGTTATTCCTTTGACGAAGTTAAAGGGGAAAATATGAGAATATTAAAATCGGGTTATCACCAAAGAGAATTTTATGAAGAATTGTGGGATACCATTCTTTCCGGCAAGGACTGGAAAGGTGAATTCTACAATAAGAAAAAGAATGGCGAACTTTTTTGGGAGGATGGTATTGTTTCTCCAATTGTGAACGAAAACGGCGACATCACCCATTTTATTGGTATTGAAGAAGATATTACTGAAAAGAAAAAGATGATAGAAGAATTGATTACCGCCAAAGATGTAGCCGAGAAGTCAAATAGTTTGAAAGATGCTTTTATCGCGAATATTTCACACGAAATTAGAACTCCTATTAACGGCATTTTGGGTATGACCAATCTCATCAAAGAAACTTATTCCCCAAACATGACCGATGAGGAAGAAGAATATTTCACTGCAATTGATAGATCATGTGATAGGATAATAAGAACGACTGACTTGATATTGAATTATTCCCAGTTAGAAACCGGAACATTTACTTTTATCCCAAAACAAATTGAGCTTTCCTCCATTTGTATGGATCTGGTCAGTAAATATATTGTTTCCGCCAAATCAAAATCACTCTCTCTTTTATTCGAGAACAAAGTCGGGCGAACAGTTATATCTGCTGATGAGTATTCAATCACTCAGGTAATATCGAATTTAATAGAAAATGCAATCATCTACACTAAGAGTGGATTTGTAACAGTGAAACTTTATCAAAATCCTCAAAATGAAATTTTGCTCGATGTAATTGACAGTGGTATTGGCATTAGCGGAGAATATTTGAATCACATCTTCGAGTCTTATAGACAGGAGCAAATGGGTTACAGCAGATCCTATGAAGGGTTAGGCCTCGGACTTGCCTTAGTTAAAAAGATTTTGGATTTACACAACGCAGCCATCTCGGTGGAAAGCAAAAAAGGAGAAGGAACAACGTTTACAATTAATTTCGGAAAGAGCTTGCAAAACGTTGAAGTGTTAACCGAAAAACAAAATATTGTTACTAAAGTTGAAGCTACTTCTACTAAAATTGACCGCATGGTTCTTATTGTTGAAGATGATGGAATAAATCAGACTATAATCAAAAAATATATTAACAAAAAATATAACAGCCTCATTGCCGACTCACATGATAGCGTGATGGAGATTCTGAAAAAGAATAAAGTTGATTTAATCTTAATGGATATCTCTCTCCAGGGATCAAAAAATGGACTCGAAATAACCAAAGAATTAAAAGCATTGAAAGAATATAAACATATACCGATAATAGCCGCGACTGCACATGCGTTTGAAAGTGATCAAATAGCAGCTTCGGAAGCCGGATGTGATGATTATCTTACAAAACCATTCTCAAGAGATCAATTGCTGGAGAAAATAGAGAAGTTTATAAAGGCATGAGATGACCATTAAGTTGAAAGCGAAGATGGGAAAGGTAGTTGCTTTTTAATGGTTCAAGTAAAAAGCTGCTTTTATAAGAACTATTTTTTAAAGTACTATTTTCTAAGGTTATCAAATTAGAGCCGCAGTACTTAATCCGTTTCCGTTAGCTAAGGGATAACGGAATAACTTACGGATTACTCGTATAAGCTGCCAAGCCGGATTTTCGAACAGCGCCAATAAAAGTTTTTGAGATGCGCTAAAATTAATCGCATATTTTCTATTATAAGCCTGTGCATTATAGCTCCCGCAAATAAAAGTAATCTATAATTTGCAAAGTTGACATTCAAATTTTAAATGCAGAATTTAACACCGCAAATAGAATGGTTTGCTTTATTTTTATTTTTGCGCAACATGCTTATGATGTTAAACCGTGTTTATATTTTAATAATTACACTTTCTGTAACAGTCTGCAGTTGCTTTGGGCAGACAATACGGTTAATTAAAACTATTGACAACAATCTTTTCGAAACATCTACAGGCGCGCTTGTACGAATGGCGGGTATAGACGCTCCCTCAATCAATCACCCCGTAAATGCATTAAGAGAAATTGCCCAACAAGCCGTTAAGTTTTCAAACTCAGTATTATTAAATAGAGAACTTTCTTACATTCTTTTGGATTTCCACGATAACATCAGAGATGTAATTCTTGTAAAAAAACATCTGTTCGACTCTACAAATTTTAATATACTTTTTTTATCGAAAGGTTTTGGTAAGGTTTCCACACGCGATTCTTTTTTAGTACTTGATGAATTTATTAAGGAGGAAGAATACGCGAGGCATTTCAAAAAAGGAATTTGGGCTCTCGATACGGCGCTGACAAACGGCGAATTTAAAAGAGAATACACCGCTGATGAAATTGCTGAGTTCGGTAAATACACAACCGAAATTGACATTTTATTTCCTCCAGTTCCTACCGTATTTGATGTTATTTTGGAAGGCGCTGCGGGGGTGGGCATTGGTACCTTAGCCAGTTTCCCTGCCGGGCTTTTGGTTGGGCAGCTTAGCGGCGCCACCGGTCTCGGTGTTTTAGGGTATGTATTAATCGGAATGTACGCCGGTTATGTGGTTGGCAGTTCTGCAGGTGTTTATGCACTCTCAAAAAGATTTAATCCGGAAATTACTTATTTTGAAACTGTTGGATACGGAGCTTTGGGTGCGCTCGGCAGTTTTGGACTCATTTACGCCCTTCCCAGAAATAATATTAGCTGGGAGAGTTACATTTTACCGCTCCTTTTTGCCGCGCCCATAACCGCGGAGCTGATTTACGTTAATGATATCGATTATGACAGGATAGAAAATCTTCAATCAAACAAAATTTATTCGCACAAAGATTATTATAATAATACCATCGTTTTTAGACAGAACATATTACGCATAAACTTTTGAGTTGTTAAGTCACCTTAAGCAGTACTTGATCTCTGATAAAATCGTTAACAATATTTTTATTAATACCCGTCATAAATGAATGACTGCAAGAAGATTATTCAAGTGTTAAACAAATCTAATTTAAACCATTCATCCATACGGGCATTCATGCATGCTTTCAAATGAAGTTTTAGTTTTACTTCGTTATCAATTCTTTTGCGTAAGGTGACTTGGTTATTCCAATTTATGCCGTTTTATTTCAGAAAGAATAACCGCCGAAGAGTTGGCTACATTTAAAGATTCCGCCTTGCCGAATTAATAATATTGTTTTGAGTAATTGCAAACAATAAATTAATTGGGTATTTTGAAATTATTAAACAACTTAATTGTGTTTTATGAAATCAAGTAAGTTCATAAATATCATACTTTTCATTTTTCTTCCTCTCCAATTGCTTTATGCGCAATTAACGAATTTTTTTCCTACTGAACCAACCGGAAGAAACAATTCCCGCTATAAAACTACGGGGATGAAAGATTATACCGACAGCAATTTAACATACGCAGGGCACTTTGGTTGGGGACCATGTTTTTCTACGGCTTCAAAAGATAATTTTGTATACGCTGGAAATGGGTCTCTAATTCAAATTCTTGATATGACTAATCCATCTTCCCCGATTCTTGTAAATGAAATAGACCATGTTGGTCTTGTGGAGGACATGATAGTTAGGGATAATTTACTTTTTACTTTAAATCCTTTGCAGATATTTGATGTCAGTGATCCTGCCAATCCCGAAAGATTGTATTTGAGTGATAATTGGGGAGGGTACGAACTACTTCTTGATGGTAATTTTCTATTTATACCAAATTACATAGTAATTTATATAATTAATATCTCGAATCCAGAAAATCCCATCTTAGAGGGAGAAATATATCCCCCGGGTTTTACTACTGATGTAGCCAAATACAACCAATATTTATATAATACTACCGGAGACGCACTATTCGTTCAAATTTGGGACGTAAGTGATTTAGCAAATCCCGTTGAAGTTGGAAGAATTGGTAATGTGAGTATAAAAGAGGACTTAAAAATTGATGGTAATTATTTATATATAGCTCCAATAGAAATTTGGGATTTGAGTCAAAACCCTGCTTCACCCGAATTAATTTCTACATATTGCTACCCAATATTTCCGGATGATGTTTTCGAAATAGAAGTAGCGGATACATTGATGTTTGCAACGATGAAAAACAATGGTTTATCGGTAATAAATATAAAGAACAAAACAAATCCCTATGAAATGCAACGTTTGGGATGGATCGGGTATCCAACGGCAAGTTTAGGCCCATGGCAAATTGATGTTCAAAATGAAATACTTTATACTGCAGCCCACACAGGTTTGTGGACGATAAAAAGGAATACTAATGATTCATTATCGACTGTATCTTTTTATAATACAGGATCAACAGCGAGTGATATTTTAGTAGATGGCACATATGGATATGGAGCTTTTAATAGAGCAGGGTTAATTATAATCAATATTAATAATCCTATTCAACCCAGGTTTGTTAGTCAATTTACTACGCAGGGTGCAGCTTTAAAGATAGCTAAGAAAAACAATCTTATATTCCTTCTAACGCGAACAGATTTACTTTTAATTGATGTAACAGATATCGTGCATCCAATTGAATTAGCGAGAATACCCGGCAGCTATCTTTATTCAATGGCTATTACAGATTCCACAGTTATATGCGGAAGCGATAGCAATAATATCAGGATTATAAATTATTCAGATCCTTTCCATCCGTTTATTCAAAAACAATTTGAAGTTTCTAAATTTCCGGGAGATCTAGCTGTTTATAAAAACTATTTATACAGCGCAGAAGAGTATTACGGTCTGAATATTTATGATATTTCCCTACCTATACCCATTAAAGTAAATGAGATAACCGATGAAGACGGATTAGGTGTATTAGTAAGAAACAATGTGCTCTATGTGGCAATGGGTGGAGAATTAAGAATTTATAATCTTGATTACCCTGCCGCACCAAATCTTGTAAGCAATATTAGCACTCCGGGCAGCAGATCATACAGAGTGAATTTAGACATTGATAAAAACGATTCCACTTATATTTATATGTTTTATGGGTATAATATGGAAATTTTAAATGTAGCAGATTTATCCCATCCATTTATCGCCGCATACTTAAGAGGGGATGAAGCAGCAGTAAACGGAATGGATATTAGTGGTAAATATATTTTTGCAGCACAAGGAATAAATGGATTAAATGTTTACACAAACGATTTGTTGGCTTCATTAAAACCTAATAGTGAATTTGAACAACCAAACATTTTTCAACTGTACCAGAATTTTCCTAATCCATTTAATTCATCGACAACTATAAGTTATTATTTGCCGGAACCTGATTTTATCAATATAAAAATTGCCGATATACTGGGTAGAGAGATAATAAAATTAGCGGCAGATACCTTTAATAACGCGGGAACGCATTTCATACATTTTGATAGTAAAAATCTTTCGAGCGGAGTTTACTTCATTTCAGTCGAAACTACACGTCAAGTAAAAAACATAAAAATTGTAATTCTAAAATAACTAATAAAACACTCAGCAAATCCGAGGCTAATTATCCAATACTGAACGCATCTATAAACAGTACCTTATTAAAAATTCGTGTAATATTTGGCAGAAAAGGTCAAACAAAAACATAATGAATTATAGAATTTTGACACTTTTTACACTTCGACACTTAGATGAACTCAGTGCAGCGCAAGCTCAGCGTAGGCTTTTTACTCTCCGGCCTATCAGGTTTAGGATTAACATTATACAGGGCGTTTTATTTCAGAAAGAATAACCGCTGATGAGTTTGCTACATTTAAAGATTCCGCCTTGCCAAACTTCGGAATGGTTATTAATTTATCGGAAACATTAAGCAGTTCCATCGTTGGTCCGTTTGCCTCGTTTGCAAATACAATTACAAATTTTTCGGGAGGCACAAGGTTGTAAATGTTTTCTCCGCTTAGGTGCGCGGTTAAAATGCTGTACCCCTCACCGGCAAACCGGCTTAAATCTTCAATAATGTTTTTTGATCTTTTTATTGAAAGATGGAATAACGACCCCATACTGGCTCTTAAAGTTTTCGGGTTAAAAATATCGGCGCATGTTTCGCTTAATATAACGGATGTAACGCCAAACCAGTCGCAGTTACGTATAATCGCTCCAACGTTTCCGGGGTCGGAAATATCTTCTAACGCCAGAATAATATTGCCTGCAATAAACTCTTCTTCTTTATCCATAACAAACACGGCGGCAATTCCCTGCGGGTTAATGGTATCGCTTATTTTTTCGAACTCGTAATTTTTTACGGTTTCTACGCGCAGTTGCTTTTTTTGAAAATCAAAAATATACTCCTCTTCCCTTTCGGCAAACTCATTTGTGGCTATTATTATTTCACATCTGTATTTACTGCCCAATGCTTCGTCTACAAGTTTTAACCCCTCTACTAAAAACTTTTTTTCTTCTTCACGGTTTTTTTTCTTCAACAACGAAGTATAATATTTTAACTCGTTTTTTGTTATCATTATAAAAGCTTGTCGTAATTGTGAGTTGTTCCTTCTTTTTCATCGGCGGTTAAAGTTTGCAAATACTCCCAAGAATAAATACCGGTATTGTGCCCGTCTTTCCAGGTAATTTGTATTGCGTAACCGCCAACCTGTTTTATGTCTTTTATAAAATATGAAATTTCGTTTATGTTTTTATCAGCCGGTCTGTATGTTTTAAAAAGAACCGTTTCACCTTTGCACGTTGCGCATGGACATTCATCCCGCAGATATTTTAGCGAAATTGAACTTTCAGAATTATCGCTCCATTTTATGTTAAGTTTGTTTTTGTCTACTATTTTTATCTGTTTAGGACTCATTGCCATCTTTAATTATTTTATAATATGGTTTCAATTTTAATTAAAATATTACTCGGTATCAATTTAATATACTCTGCATTTATTGTTGTGTTGTTTATTTTCGGCGCTTTGGTAAAATATCGCAAGTTTTTGTGGAGAAAATCTATACCGATAAATAAATCATTAACTACAATTGTCCCGCTGAAAAACGGTAATAAGCAGATATTGCACAACATTAAAAATTTAGTGCGCTCGCAGCCATTTGAAAACTCATTAGTTTATGTTTCTGTTGAAGATAAGAATGAGCCGCTTTATGAATCATTAAAAAAAATTGAGCATGAAGAAAAAAACTTCAAGGTAGTTTTAGCCGGAAAACCTAAAAGTGTAAACGGTAAAGCAAACAATATGCTTGCGGCATACAATATTACCACATCCGAGTTTGTTGTTTTTATGGATGCCGATGTGCTAGTTAAAAAAGAGAACTACTACGATGCACTCAACAATTTTGAGGACGATACTTGTGGCGCTGTTTTTTCGGTGGCTTTTTATCATCCTGCAAAAAGCGGCGGCGGCAGAATGATTAGAGCCGTAACAAATTATTTTTTCGGTGAGGCGGTTCTTTTGTTTGAGCGGGTAATAAAAATAAATTACTGTGCAGGGGCGTTTATGGCGTTCCGAAAATCGGCGCTTGATAAAGCAGGCGGCGTAAAGTCTGTTTTAAATTACATAAGCGATGACGCGACACTCGGCAACAATGTTTTTAACGCCGGGTATAAAATAAAAATTATGGACAAGCCGGTGTTTATGCCCGCCGAAAAACTGAACGTAAAAGAGGGCATTAATCATCTTATAAAATGGATGGTTATTGTAAAACAAACGATGGGGAAAAACTATTTTTTTGTGCCGGGCACATTTTACGTTGGTAATATTTATTTAATGTTGGTTTTAAGTCTGGTTAAGGGTGAGTTAGTTATTTTCTCCCTTTTATTAGTTATTTTTGTAAGCGTTTTTCGGATAATTACCGCCGCTATACAGGATAAAATGTTATCCGGCAACTTTGCCGGATTTTTTGATTATGCGTTTACACTTGCGGCGGGAGTTTTTCAGCCTGTTATATGGCTCGCCGGGTTTTTTATAAATGAATTATCCTGGTCGGGTAAACGGTATAAAATTGGAAAACGCGGAAAAATTCTCTCGATAAAAGAAGAGAAGTAAAAAGAAAAAAATGGACTTACTACTAATCGAAATTATTATTTTTATTTTATTAATGGCAGCAGCCGGGTTTTTCTCGGCAGCCGAAGTCGCCATCGCCTCATTCGGTTCAAACAAAATTGATGAAATGGAAGAGCGTGAAGACAAACTTGCGCCGGTTTTCCAAAAAATTCAAAAGGATGCCGACTCATTTTTCGGCACAATACAGATAGCTACTACATTGTCGCTCATTACAATGGCAATGGTTTTGGTAAAAATATCACTCCAATTACTCGTGCCGGTACTTGTTAATTCGAACATAGGTTTGTTTTCAAATTATGCCAAAGAGTTTGCGGTGGGCGCATCAATAGTAGTGGACACTTTTTTCGCTTTAGTGTTTTGTATTCTCATCCCACGGGCATTAGGTTTTAAATATGCCGAAAATATCGGAAGATTTTCAGTTCGGAGTTTATGGCTGCTGACAAAAATTTTACGCATACCTACACAAATAATTACATGGGTCTCAAATTTCTTTTTAAAGCCCATAAAAGAAGAAACAAATTTTCTCCGGACACGGTTTTCGGAAGATGAAATAAGAAACATCATTTCGGAAGGCGTTAAATCGGGCGCGCTCGATGAAACCGAGCAGGAGATAATAGAAAACATTTTCGAGTTTAACGATCTCCGAGCTAACGAAGTGATGATACCAAGAACCGATATGGTTTCGCTTGAACTTGTTGATGACATTTCGCTCATAACCGAAGAAGTAGTTAGAACCGGTCATTCGCTTATTCCGGTTTACGAAGATTCGATTGATAATATTGTCGGTGTTTTGCACACAAAAGATTTTATGAAATCGATAATTGACGGTAAACCTGTCTCGTTAAAAAATCTAATACGCCCGGCTTATTTTATTCCCGAGATGAAACTTATAAGCGAGATATTAAAAGAGATGCAAAAGCGGGGAGAACGACTCGCTATTGTTACCGATGAATACGGCGGCACCGAGGGTGTTATTACGGTTGAAGATATTCTTGAAGAGATTGTGGGTGAATTTACCGACAAGACAAAAGAAGCAATAAAAGAGTACAGTGTGTTGCCGGATGGAAGTTATTACGTTCTCGGCTCGATGGATATAGATGATTTTAACGAAACCTTTAACATAGAACTGCCAACCTCCGATGAATACAACACAGTAGCCGGTTTTATTGCCGAGCAGACGGGTAAAATTTTGAACACCGGAGAAAATTACAACTTCGAAAACCTTGTGTTCGAATTGATAAAAAAAATACGTCAGAAGATGGTTCAGTTTAAGATTTACCCGGTTGACGGTGAATTTAAGGAAGCCGACAAAGAAAAATAAACAAAAAACATAAAGACTGCCTTGCACAGAAAAGAAAAAAACATTATGTTTGGGCTCTAAATTTTGAGCGCTGGCGTAGCTCAGCTGGTAGAGCAGCTGATTTGTAATCAGCCGGTCGGCGGTTCGATTCCGTTCGCCAGCTCAAAAAAAAGCTCTAAATAGAGCTAAAATTTAAAGAAGCCGTCTGATCATTTGTCAGATGGCTTCTTTATTTTAAATAAGTCGCTCAACGTTTTACTCCCATCTAATTGGCTGAAATCTTTTTTAAGATAGGTGGTTATTATCTGTAATGCCCACAAACAAAATCACCAAAAAGTGATGGTTTAAGAAATCTTTAACCCACTTCCTTTTTTATAAATATACTTTCTCTTTAATTTTCTATTAAGGGTTGCTCTATAAATCCGTTTCCGTTTTATTTCTTTGCCTGCCGTTCCCTTCAGATTCCCAATCACCTGGGACACCCTTGCTCCCGGATATGAGATTCCTGTCATCTCGGCGCTCTTAGGACTTGCCGCTTTTTCCGCAACGCACCTTTACATTAAGCGAAACTGTTTTTTTTAGCTTATAATTTTTCTATTTTGAAACAGCATATATTAATTCTATATAATTAAGGGCGGATTAGATGAGTTGTCCTACTGTAATAAAAGAACTTGTTGAACGGTTTGATTCAAACATAAAATCTTATAAATCGTTAAGCTATAACGAAACCCAGGTGCGCAGGGAATTTATTGATCCTTTTTTTGAAGCTTTGGGATGGGATGTTTCCAACAAAAGAAGTTATGCCGAAGCTTTTAAAGAAGTAATACATGAATACTCGCAAAAAACAAAAGACAGCGTTGAGGCGCCCGATTATCTTTTTAAAATAGGGGGAATAAGAAAGTTTTTTGTCGAGGCAAAAAAACCAAGCGTAAACTTAAAAGACGACCCCAACCCCGCCTTCCAGGTGCGCCGCTACGCATGGAGCGCAAAACTCCCGTTGAGTATTTTAACCGACTTTGAGGAGTTTATTGTTTACGACTGCAGGATAAAACCGAACATTAACGACAAACCTTCAACCGGTAGAATATATTATTTTACATACAAAGATTACATCGAAAAGTGGGACGAAATTGAATCTGTCTTTTCGCGCGATTCAATCGTCAAAGGCTCATTCGACAGGTTTGTTGAATCGAAAAAGAATAAAAAAGGAACCGCCGAAGTTGACGATGAAATTTTATCTGAAATTGAAAACTGGCGCGACGCACTCGCAAAAAATATAGCCCTCCGTAATACCCAGCTTACAAACCGCGAACTTAATTTTGCGGTACAAAAAACAATTGACCGGATTATCTTTCTTCGCATTTGCGAGGACAGGGGAATTGAAGATTACGGACAGTTGATGACACTGCAGAACGGCTCAAATGTATACCCCCGTCTGCTTCAAATATTTACACGCGCGGATGAAAAATATAACAGCGGTCTTTTTTATTTCGACGATGAAAAAGGACGAGCTGATTACCCCGATACTCTTACAAACAAAATTTTAATTGACGACAAAGTAATAAAAGAGATAATAAAAAATCTTTATTACCCTTTCAGCCCTTACGAGTTTTCTGTTTTACCCGCCGATATTTTGGGGCATGTTTACGAACAGTTTTTAGGTAAAGTAATTAGGCTTACCGCAGGGCACCGCGCTATTGTTGAAGAAAAACCTGAAGTAAAAAAAGCCGGCGGCGTTTATTATACCCCCACTTATATTGTGGATTACATTGTAAAAAACACGCTCGGCAAAAAGCTTGACGATATAACCGAAAAGTATAATGGCAAATTAACCGCTATAAATAGCGCAAAAATTATTTCGGAAGTTTCCCGTTTAAAAGCGCTCGACCCCGCTTGCGGCTCCGGCTCATTTCTACTCGGCGCGTACCAGTATTTGCTCGACTGGCATTTGAACTTTTATAACTCTTTTTATGAAAAAGAATCCGCGACATTTAAAAAAGAAAGTCCCGTTTACAAAGCCGGTAACGATGAGCTAAAACTTACAACAAGCGAGCGGAAAAGAATTCTGCTTAACAATATTTACGGCGTTGATATAGACAGCCAGGCGGTTGAAGTAACAAAACTTTCGCTTATGCTTAAAGTGTTAGAAGGTGAAACAGGGGAAAGTTTAACTGCGCAAATGAGCATGTTTAGGCAGCGCGCCCTCCCCGACCTCGGGAATAACATAAAATGCGGTAACTCCCTAATTGGTCCCGATTTTTACAACCAAACTTCCCTCTCCTTTATTAGTAGAGAGACCGGGGGTGAGGTTGGGTTTGATGACGAAGAAAGAATGCGCATAAATGTTTTTGATTGGAACGCTGAGTTTAAAGAAATAATGAACGGCGGCGGATTTGATGTTGTTATCGGGAACCCGCCGTATGTGCAATCCAGGTCCGATCAGATAAACAAAAACGAGAAAACTTATTACACTACAAAATATTCAACGGTAGAATATCAAATCAATACCTATGCCTTGTTTCTTGAAAAAGGATTTATGCTGCTTAATCCAAAAGGATTAATTGGTTTTATTGTGCCTAACTATTGGTTATCAACTAAATATGACAAGTTGTTGAGAGAGTACCTTTTCATTAAACATTCAATAATCGAGCTAATAAACGTTTATAATGTATTTAAATTGGCTACGGTTGATACGTTAATTTTGATTGGGGGTATAAACACCGGCGAAAAACTTATTAGAATCAACAGTATAAGTTGCACTCTTAATTCAATAACAGAAAGATTGGAAGCAGTAAAGCAGTCAAAATGGGACGTATCAAAGTTGATTACAATTAAAGCCGGAGAAGAAGTAAGTATTAACTTCAAAAATGATTTTGAATTGGAAGCAAATAGTACTTTAGGGTACTTCTTCGATTTTAAATTCGGAATGAAGCCTTATGAAAGAGGGAAAGGAAATCCTCCTCAAACTGAAAAGATGGTCGAAAACAAAATTTATGATTCAAAGACAAAAATTGATGAATCCTTTTTACCTCTTCTGAAAGCAAGGAGCATAAAAAGGTATTTCTATTTTTGGGATAATTATTGGATTAAATATGGCGATAATTTAGCAGCAGCACGAAATTTTGAAATTTTTAAACATGATCGGATTCTAATTCAAAGAATAATATCAAAGGATAAAATTGATGGCTGCTTTTTAAACGAGGTGTTCATTTGCAACACAGACGTAATTACATTAAAAATCAAAGAAGCGAAATACAGTTCTGAATATTTCTTTTTCCTTGGAATAATACTATCAAAACTTACAGCCAGTTATATAAAAAATAAAAACGTAAACCTGGATAGGAATGCCTTTCCTAAAATTAACACCGCCACTTTAGCATCTTTTCCTGTTCCTTACTTTGATTCTTCAAACCAAAAATTTTGGACAACTAAAAACAGCATTAAGTCAATGACGAAAAAGATCAGTCAGCTTTATATAGAGTTTAACACTTCAAACACCCCCCAGGAAAAACAAACACTCCAGCGTCAAATAGACGCGACGGACAAACAAATAGACAAACTTGTTTACAAACTATACGGCTTAACCGAAGAAGAAATAAAAATTGTGGAGGGAGAGTAAAAACATTGCCCTTTGCTTCATTAAACGATTTTACCGGCGCATCTCCGGGGTTACCGTTTCCACCCTTTTATTGCCTCTGATATTTATTGTCTCTATTTTTTTTCGATAATATAATTGTGTATAGTTAAACACTATAAAAAGCAGAATATCTGTTGAACCTTATTACATATTACCGCCAGGAATAAAACCGATATTCGCAAACAGCTTAAAACATTAACGGGGGAGATATAAGGATGATTCTTTAATGTTTTGAAAGCCGAATGAGATGAAGAGATGAAGAGATGAAAAGATGAATTTATTAAACACAAAAATTAATGACGGGAAATACCCGATAAAAATTTCCTTCTATATTTTATATGCAAGCTGGACAATTATTGTATTGGGAATTATTGGCTGGTCGTATAAAACAATTTATACCGAAACTTTTACTCTTGCAAAAGGAGAGGCATACAAAGGGTTTGAAAAAGATGTAATGTTTAGGCTGTGGGCAACAACGCACGGTGGAGTTTATGTTCCTGTTACAAAAGAAACCCTGCCAAACCCGTATCTTACAAATATTGAGGAAAGGGATATATATACTCCTTCCAAAAGAGAGCTTACGTTAATGAACCCCGCTTATATGACCCGGCAAATTCACGAACTCTCAAAAGAACAATTCGGAATATTGGGACACATAACAAGTCTAACGCCTATTCGAAAAAATAATGCCCCGGATGAATGGGAAAAAATTGCCCTAAATAAATTCGAAAAGGGTGCAAAAGAATATTTCGGAATTGATACAATCAAAAACAAAAAATACTTCCGTTACATGGGCGCTCTTATTACTGAAAAAGGTTGTTTAAAATGTCACGCGGCGCAAGGTTATAAACTTGGTGAAGTAAGGGGAGGGATAAGTTCATCGGTTCCATGGAAACATTATCAGGATTCGATGATTTCTCAATTAATCCAAGTAATTATCGGGTATGGCGTTCTCTGGGTAATCGGATTGATCAGTTTAACGATAGCAAGGAATCGGTTCGTACTCTATATTACTAAAAGGGATATTTACGAAACAGAGCTCGCGACACTTAATAACGAATTATTGTCATCCAATAAAATAATTGAAGATAACCTGCAGCAGAAAAACGGACTTATTGACGAACTCTCGGAAACAAAAGAAAAACTTGAAAAATTAAACTCGGAAAAAGATAAATTTTTCTCAATTATAGCGCACGATTTGCGAAGCCCGTTTATGGGCTTATTAAACCTAAGCGAAATGATGGCAAACGAAAGCGAAAATTTTACGATGCGGGAATATGCTGAGTTAAGTAAATCGTTAAATCTATCGGCAGTTAATGTATATAAATTATTGAATAATTTGTTAGACTGGTCTATGCTGCAGCGCGATTCAATAATTTTTATACTGCAAATACAAAACCTGCATAAAATTGTTTCTCAAAATATTGATACAATTAAAGAAATTGCATCTCAAAAAGGTGTTACTTTAGAGAATAACGTCGACAAAATACTTGACGCATATGTTGATGAAAAAATGATTAGTACTGTTTTTAGAAATTTGATATCGAACGCTGTTAAATTTACAAGAAATGGAGGAACAGTAACCGTAAACTCAGAAGTAATTGAAAACCAAATGGTTCAAATTTCGTAAAAGATACTGGTATCGGAATGAGCGAAGATGTGTTAAAGAGATTATTTATTCTTGGCGAAAAAGTGAGCTCAAAAGGAACTAATAACGAACTCGGAACTGGGCTTGGTTTATTACTCTGTAAAGAATTTGTAGAGAAACACGGAGGCAGAATATGGGTGGAAAGTATTTTGGAAAATGCATCGCTTCAAAAGCCAGGTGGAACAACCTTCTATTTTACAATCCGGAAAAATTATAACTAAATATTTATGAAGAAAAAATTATATGGAATTGTTTTGGTTAATTGTAGTTTTTAAGGACTTTGGATTGACTACAATAAAAATGCGATAAATTTTTATAAGGCTTTTAAAATTGTATAACTGTAATTGTTTTTAGTTAAATTCCATTTAGTAAAAACAGTTGCCTTTTTTACATCAGAACTTGCCCAAATTATGCGTGATAATTATTGTTTGTTTTTTTAATTTGGGAATGAATCGATTATGGATTTGAATAATTTGACAAAACATCTCGGATAGTAGTGTGACGTGCCCTCGGAGTATATATGAAGAAAAAGATTAAAACTACAACCGGTAAACCAAGCTCATCAGCAGACAACAAAAAGAAACCGGTGAAAAAAAAGGATTCTGAAGCAGCAGGTAAAAGCAGCGCGAAAAAATTAAAATCCGCGGCGGCAAAAAAATCGTCTGCCACCACAAAACCAGAAAAAAATAAAACTGATGTTACTCTTCCGGAATCTCTTACTCAAAACCTAATTGATAATAATTATGCTTTAATTTATGCATTCGATCTCGATGGGAAGTTTATTTTTGCGAATAAAAAATTGGAAACCTTATTAAACTTTCCAAAAGAAAAACTTATTGGAAACGCCCGCGAACTTTTTATACCAAAGAAAACAGCCGCGCAACATAAAAAGAACGACCGAATTGTTAGAAAGACAAAAAAACCTGTAACTTTTGAAGAACAAAATCAGGAACCGGATGGAACACATTATTATCTGACTGAAAAATTCCCGATTTTCGATTCGAAAGGAAAGGTTTCCGCAATAGGCTGTTTCTCAGTCGACATAACAGAACGTAAAAAATCGGAGCAAGCTCTTCGAGAAAACGAACTGTACAACCGCCTCCTTTTTAACACCTCGCCTATTGGTTTAGTGCTTTGCCGAATGGATGGCTCATTCGTAGATGTAAATCCCGCTTTTGCCAAATTGATAGGTAGAACAGTAGAGGAAATATTAAAACTTACCTATTGGGATATAACTCCGAAAAAATTTGAATTAAAGGAAAGAGCTCAATTGAGGAGTTTGGATACAACAGGTACCTACGGCCCATATGAAAAAGAGTATCTCCACAAAGACGGTCGGCTTGTGCCTGTCCGCCTGCAGGGTTTAGTTCTGGAAAAAAATAACGAACGATTTATCTGGTCGAGTGTAGAGAATATTAGCGAACGAAAGCTTACAAAAAAACAATTAACAGAAACTGAAGAGCGTTACCGCTTAATTGCGGATAATACTGCCGATAGTATCGCTGTATTTGATATGAATCTTAAATATGTTTACATAAGTCCATCGGTTAAAACTCTGCTTGGTTATACACCCGATGAACTGTCGGCATTGGGTATAAAAAATATTCTCCCCCCCGATTCGTGGCAGTTAGTTCAAAAAGTTTTTATCGAAGAAATGGAACTTGAACTTTCAGGAAAAGCTGAACCGGAAAGAAGCAGAGTAATTGAAACTGAACAATACCGGAAAGACGGCACATTAATTTGTGTGGAAGGTACAGTTTCATTCATTAGAAACGAGGAAGGTAAACCGATAAATATTTTAGCCATTTCAAGAGATATTTCGGAACGTAAACTGGCGGAAAAAGCTCTTCTTGAAAGTCATGGAAAATATCAGGCAATATTTGAATCCACCGGTACGGCAACGATGATTGTTGATGAGGATACATCAATTGTAATGGCAAACCAGGAATGCCTTGCCATTACCGGGTACAGCTCATCCGAAATTATAGGGCAAAGATGGACTCAATTTGTTGCGCCTGAGAGTTTACAAATTATGCTCCGTAACCGTGATCTGAGGAAAAAAGATCCGTTACTTGCGCCAAAAAAATATGAGGTAAACCTTGTAAACAAAAAAGGAGAAGTTAGACGCTCTCTTCTCGATATCGGAATTATACCCGGCACGAAACAAAGTGTTGTTTCTATTCTTGATGTTACAGAATTAAAAAAAGCAGAAGAAGAAGCAGTATTAGCAAATAAAAAGTGGCAAACTACTTTTGACGGGATGAAAGATTCTGTTTTTCTGCTCGACCTGAATGGAATTATTCTTCAGGCTAACAAAGCGTCTGCCTCTCTTTTGGGAAAAACCGTAGATGAAATTGTTGGTAAACATTGTTATGAAATTGTACATAACACAACATGTCCCATCGAAGGGTGTCCTTATGTAAGAATGGAATTTAGCAAGCAAAGAGAAACAATGATTCTTACTATTGGTGATAGTTGGTATGAAGTTACTGTTGATCCTTTGTTTGATGATAATGGCGGTTTAAAAGGCGCCGTTCATATAATTAGCGATATAACCGAGCGGAAACGCGCTGATGAAGAACTGCAAAAAAGCAGAAGCGAGTTGCATGAATATTTTGAAAATGATATTTCCGCCGATTATGTGGTTTCCGTCGAAGGGGAAATTTTTAGCTGCAACAAAACTTTTTTGGATCTGTTCGGTTTTGAAAAAAAATCTCACACTGATAATTTTAATATTATTGGTCTTTACAAAAATCCCGATGACCGAAAAGAGCTAATTAAAAGAGTAAAAGCCAACGGTAAAGTTGAAAATTATGAAGTTGATTTTGTTAACAGAGATGGGGAAACTATAAACGCGATAATAAACGCAATAGGAAAATTTGATGACTCCGGAAAGCTTATTCAAACGAGAGGATATGTTGTTGACATAACCGACCGTAAAAAAGCCGAATTTGAATTACAGAAATCAGAATCGAAATTGCGGGCAATATTTTCGTCAATGGTTGATGTAATTTTTAGTATGGATATTGAAGGACGATACCTTGAAATTGCGCCATCTAATCCGGACTTGCTTTACAGACCTTCGAGTGAGTTAGAAGGAAAAACTTTGCACGAAGTTTTTCCAAAAGAACAGGCTGATTTTTTCCTTTCAAAAGTTAAACAATGTATTGAAACACAACAGCTCGTTAATATGGATTATACTCTGGAAATTGGAAATAAAACTATTTGGTTTACAGCAAATCTTTCCCCTTTATCATTAACTTCGGCTCTGCTTGTTGCACGCGATATAACCGAACGGAAACTTGCGGAAGAAGCATTAAAATTATCGGAAGAAAAATTCAACAAAGCGTTTCATTCATCTGCAGCAGCAATGTCAATCCAGGATTCGGATGATTTATTTGTTGATGTAAATAACGCGTTTTTGGAGTTAACCGGGTACAGTCGCGATGAATTAATCGGTCATCGTGGAAATGAGCTGCCACTATGGGAAAATGAGGAAGAAGCTGTTAATATTAATAAACAATTTCGCTCGGAGGGCAATTTACGCAATATTGAATTTAGATTCCGTAAAAAATCCGGTGAAATCGGGGTCGGCATTCTGTCCGCCGAAGCTATTATTCTTGACGGTAAACCAGCAGACCTTACTGTAGTTTTAGATATAACAGACCGCAAAAAAGCAGCGGATGAACTCATCTTATTTACGACTCTTCTCGATCAATCAAACGACGCAATCGAAGTTCTCGATCCTGAAACCGGGCGTTACCTTGATGTAAATGAAAGAGGTCGTCTTGATCTTGGGTATAGCCGGGAAGAATTTCTAACGCTCAGCGTTTACGATGTAGACCCTATAATTGATTATGCCGGATTCAAAAATATTGTGGAAGAACTAAAGATATCCAATAGTAAAATTTGGGAAAGTATTCACCGGCGCAAAAATGGGACAACCTTTCCGGTAGAGGTAAATATAAAAATTGTGCGGCTCGACCGCGACTACATTGTATCGGTTGTTAGAGATATAACAGAGCGAAAAACCGCAGAAGAGAATCTACTTAAATTCTCCCGGGCTGTTGCACAAAGCCCGGCGGCAATAATTATTACAGATACAAACGGGGTGATTGAATACGTAAACCCGAAATCGCTGGAAATTACCGGGTATAAACCGGAAGAAGTAATCGGACAAAACCCAAGAATTTTTAGCTCCGGGGAAACACCAAAAAACGAATACGAATCGCTCTGGGCTACTATTAGTTCCGGTAAGGAGTGGCGTGGTGAATTACATAATAAAAAGAAAAACGGTGAACTTTACTGGGAGTTCGCTTCTATTTCTCCGGTTATAAATGAGAGTGGAATAATTACTCATTACCTTGCTGTAAAAGAGGATATAACAGAGAACAAAAAAATGATAGATGAGTTGGTTGTGGCAAAAGAGCAGGCTGAAAAATCCGACAATCTGAAATCAGAATTTCTCGCTCAAATTTCGCACGAAATTAGAACCCCAATAAATATTATGCTTGGTAATGTCGATTTTCTAAAAGATATTTTAACCGAGCACATAGATGCAGATGCGAAAAAATGTTTTAACAGCATCGCGGTAGCGTCAAAAAGAATAATCAGAACTATCGATTTGATACTTAATATGTCCGAAGTACAAACGAGCAGTTATAAACCCGATTTTATTAAAATTAATCTCGATAAAGAAGTGCTGCGGAAACTTACTCAAGAACATCATCTTTTAGCCAAACAAAGAGGATTAAAGTTAACATACCATTGCGAAATAGTTGAACCGAATATACTTGGTGATGAATACAGTGTTACTCAAATCTTTGCAAATTTGATTGACAATGCAATAAAATATACTGAAACCGGTGGTATCGGTATACGACTAACAAATAATAAGAAAGGTGATATTGTTGTCGAGATAAAAGACACCGGTATTGGAATGAGTAAAGAATTTTTAGTAAACATATTCAAACCTTTCGTACAGGAAGAACAGGGATACTCAAGAAGTTACGACGGCAACGGTCTCGGTTTGGCTCTGGTTAAAAGTTATTGCGATATTAACAATGCGGTGATAAAAGTGGAAAGTAAAAAAAATGTTGGAACATCTTTTAGAGTAATATTCAGCAGATAGATATAGGATTCGAAAAAGATAAAATCTCTTTTTTTAAACTCTTTGAGTTATTGAGGGGTAAAAGGATTTGTTACGCAGCGCAGTTTTTATCCCTTGCTCTATCTTTATCGCCCTGCTGCAGTTTGAACAGAAATAAAAGGTACGTGAGTACTTTTCGATGGCTGCCAAACATTTCCAAACCGATTGAAGTTCGGTTCCGCAATGTGGGCATGTACCGTTGTATTTTTCTATTTGTAAAAATTTTGTCATTATTTTTTGCTCCTTACATCTTATTAGACTAATAAACTTTAAAAATGTTACCCCACAGGAGAATAAAAATTCAATTTTTTCAAAACAAATTTTTATTTTTTCAAAAAATTTTTGGTTCTAACAGGGAAAACTCAGTGTAACCGTTGTCCCCTTTCCTTTCTCGCTGTTAATTTCAAATTTTCCGCCGAGCGCTTTTGTAAATCTGTAAGCAATCGTTAAACCGAGACCTGCGCCCTGAAAATTCCTAGTATACCCTTCTTCTTCCTGAGCAAACGGTTCGAGCAGTCGTGTAATTATTTTTGCTTCCATTCCGCTGCCTGTATCCAAAACAATTATTTTTATTTCCGCTTCCTCTTTTTTAGCGCTGATAGTTACGCCTCCCCGGTCGGTGTATTTTATTGCATTATCAACAAGGGCAAATAATATTTTTTCAAACTTTACTTCATCAATTTCTATTTCCAAATCGGAGCTTTTAAACTCGAGATTAAGAAGGATATGTTTTTTCTCCGCTTCGGAAAGTTTCTTTTTATATACAATATTTATTAAGCTCTTCAAGTCGACTGCATTTTTCTTTATATCAAGGTCTTGCGATTCCGCTTGTGATACATCCACAATATTGTTAAACAAATTTAATATCCTTTGAAGCACATCTTTAACGGAATGAGAAATTTCCTGAATGGATTCATAATCTTCGGAGTGAAGGCATTCATCAATAATTTCGGAGTAACCCATTATTGCATTAAAAGGAGTGCGAATTTCATGAGACATATTTTCTATAAAACTTGTCTTTAACCGGTTTAGATGATTCTCTTTTTCAAGTGCTCTTTTTAATTGCCGCTGATAAAGAATCTGGTCGGTTATATCTTTAAAGCTTATAATATAATAACGATCGTTATCGGGTTTGTCATCAATAAATGTAACTTTAACACCAAAATGCCTTAATTCGTTTTCTACGGTTTCGCATTCAAAATAAAATTGAGGTTTAGACTCAAGTTGGTTAAACACATCCGTTAGTTTTTGAAATAGTTTGGGCTTCAATACCAAACTAATGTTTTTATAGTGCGCCGCAAACCGATCAACATCAAATGTTTGGCAAAAGTTGTCATTAGCGGTTTCAAAAAGGTAGCTGCCGCGTTCGTATTTTATGATGAGCAAGTGATCGGAAATATTATTGATAAGTAATTTTAGTCGTTCTTCCGATTTTTTTATAATTAGATTTTTGAGTACATAATGAGTTATATCGGAAGCTGTTAAAATAAAGTTTACACCATCGCTGCTCTCCCGTTTTACCGGTGTCAGCTGAAGATCGCGGTAACTCGGTGTTCCCCATTCTTCCATACAAGTAATTGATTTCGACCAGGTTCGAACTTCAAAAATAGCCTCTTTAAATTTAACAAGGTCTTCCTTCAACAAATACTCCGACATAACCTCGGTAACGTCGATGTTGTAAACCTCATCAATGTTTTTCCCCAGAATTTTTTCAAAGGATTTTGAGCAATAACTAACGTTGCCGCGGTCGGTTAAAATCATAACAGGTATTTTGCCGTACTCAAGCGCAAAGTGGAGGTTGTTTACCTGGTCTTCTAATTTATGGTTTACTTCAAGCGAGTTAAAATATAATGAAAAATATTCCTGCCCATCTACTCTTATGCGAGAAATATCAGCAAAGTAGATTCCTTCAGTAGTATTGCCGCCCGATAATTTTACATTTATTTCAAATCGTAAATTTTCATATTCGCTTTTTGCAAAAGCTAGAACCGTGTAAACAATATTCGGTTCGGTTTTTAAGGCAACAAAGTTGTCGCCTTCTTCAAGTTTGAACTGATTTTTAAATGATAAATTGCCATATATAATTTTACATGATGAGTCAACGAGCACAAGCGGACTGGCATCGGTAAGTTCCGTGGCACCGGTATTACCATCTTCAGAATATTCTTTTTGCGACAATTCGTTCAGGTTTAAGTATTTCAGCATTTGATGTTTTTATTTTTAATAAAGTAACTGAGTTCCCATGTCCATCGGCCAATAGTTTAAACCGAGGAACATTTATTCCTTTTAATTTTTCAATAAAGCTTAAAATTCCGCTGTTTATATAATCAAATTCATAACGAATTTCTCCGTTTATACCATCGAGCAGGTTATGTATAACTTTGCTCTCCGAGGCATTCAGTTCGCAGTCCATATCGAGCAAAAACAATCTGTCAAACAAACTTTTGAATCCCTTAAACAGCACTATATCATCAAACTCTTCAAAATTAACCGGGTTAATTTTTACCGAAAAACGGGCGAGTGCTTTTGTAAAATCGCCGTTCAGTTCCCGCTCTTTCAACACATCGTACTCAAGTTTATCAAGGTAATTTAGGTTTAGCAAATCTATGGTAGTGCTAAACTCAAGCCCCAAAACCAGGAAAACCAGCATCATTTTTTCGCTTTGAGTTTGATTGATGTCTTTCAAATGCCATTTTATCTCATTCAAAAATAAAAGAGCAGGTGAAAGAGTTACAGAATCATGAATATCTGTATTATGCGACGCCGAACCACTAAAATATTTGCCAAAGCCCTGCGATTTGCGGGACTGCTTAAAATCAGGATTTGTCGATATGTTTATAATTCTGCTGAGCATATAGAATACCTCAACTTATTATCGAAGGATTTTGGAAATAATTTAGGTGTGTGTTTTAAATTAGTCTAATTTTAACATTTTATTTGTATCGGTGTAATCCGTCATTTCCGGATTTTGGAGATGGGTTAGGTCGTTAGCAAGAATTTTTATTCTTTCAATCGATTCCTTTATTACAATTAAGTCCTCTTTAAAGGATTTTTTGGCTTGCTGTTCAAGTTCTTCCTGGAGGTTTTGCACAGACATAATTAAGCTGCTGAGTGGATTATTAATTTTATGCCCGATTGTACATGCCATTTCTATAACAGCTTTGTCGTGCTCAATATTTTTTAATTCGTTCTGCAGATTGTGAATCCGGATTCCTGTTCTAATGCGGGCAAGCAGTTCCTGGTTTTCAACTGGTTTTACAAGAAAATCGTCGGCGCCAACATCGAGCCCGGTAATACGGTCTTTTAACGAAGCCCGCGCGGTTAACATCAAAAAATAGATGAGTTTGTACTTTTCGTCCGCCTTTAAAATATTACATAACTCAAGACCATCCATAACAGGCATTGTCCAATCGGCAAGAATGATTTTGGGAAGATAATCTTTTAATACCTCTAACGCCTCTTGCCCGTTATGCGCAATAACAACTTCATACCCGTTTTTTGTTAAAAGTTTATCGAGTATAAAGCTAGTATCTTTTTCATCTTCAACTATAAGTACTTTATGCTTTTCCATTAATTTGTTAAATAACCATTAACCTTTGTAATCAATGCATTAAAATCTAATATAGGTTTTGTAATATAATCTTCAGCTTTGCTTTCCTCAAGAAATTTATTGTCGCTAAGATTAGGTGAATATGCCGTAACCAGTATTACGGGAATTATCTGAAGATTCGAATCCTCTTTGATAAATCTCGTAAGCCGGATACCGTCGGTTTTCTCTCCTTTAAGATATGTATTCTTTAGGTTTATATCCATTATTACAAGACCGACATTATCTGCCCTAAGTGTTTCCATCAACAGGTCACCGTCTTCCATTATTTTATGACTAATGCCTGCTTTACGAAAAATAAATTTATAAAAATCCTGTGAAAAAGGATCGTCTTCTACTATTATTACGCTTTTTTCCATATTTCTACTACTTACTGTATTTTACTATTATACTAATCCTTCTGTTTACCACACTATAAGGATCTGCTTTATCTCTTAATTTTCTATCGGCGTATCCCCTAACTTCTTCAATATGTATTTCGGTTAGCTGCCCCGAAACTAACGCCTGCCTTGCAGCGTTTGCTCTCTCAGAACTAAGAGCGAAATTAGAATACGCCGCTCCTTTGCTTAAAAACGGTCTGGCATCTGTGTGCCCTTCCACAATTATCATATTCGGAAGAATTGCAAACTGGTCGCCCATTTTTCTTAATAAAACCTGCGCGCTTGGTTTTAATGTTGCCGTTCCAATCTCAAAAAAAATATCTTCCGCCGAGTCGATTATTTCTATCCGCATTCCCTCGTCAACAAACTCAATTTCAATCTGATCTTTCATTTCTTTGAATTCGGGATTGTTTGACATTTCGGATAATATTTTATCACCCATGTTTTTCAATTTCTCTTTTTCAAGTTCGCGTTGCGCTTCAGCCGAGCCTTCCGGATCGCCAACTTGAGCAACACCTGGGAGAATATTTTTACCGAGAGCAGAAAAACCTATCGGGTCTTTAAAATACCTTGAAACAGCTTCCTTCGTAGCGTCATCCTGACTTAGAACCCAAAGAACAATAAACAGAGCCATCATAGCTGTAACAAAATCGGCATAGGCAACCTTCCACGCGCCGCCGTGATGTCCGCCTCCCTTTTTAATTTTCTTTACTATAATGGGCGTGTTTTCATCAGCCATTTTTACGCCTTACCTCTAATAAAGTTTTCGAGTTCGCTGAACGATGGGCGCTCGTCCGAAAAAATTGTTCGGCGTGCAATTTCTACTGCAATAATGGGCGGGTTACCTTTAGCATACGCAATTATACATGCTTTTATGGTCTGCATAAAGCGCACTTTATGCTCAACCATATGCCCCATATTGGAGGCTATAGGGTTTACAAAACCATACGAAAGAAGAACTCCAAGAAATGTGCCGACCAAAGCTGCTGCCACATGATGCCCCACAGTTTCTGCTCCGTCGCTTATAGAACCCATCGTTACTATTATACCGAGCACTGCTGCAACAATTCCTAAGCCCGGCAGGGCATCGCCGACTTTTTCGACGGCATGGGTTGCAGGTTTTTCCTCGCTCTCAAATGTTTCAATTTCCACTTCCATCAACGATTCGAGTTCATGGGGCGGAACACCGCCGGTAAGCATTATTTTCATTGTATCGCAAAAGAAAGTTTTTATCTGCTCATTTTTTATAAACTTTTCATTAGTACCGAGGATGTCGCTTTCTTCAGGGTTTTCAACATGTTTTTCTATTGCCAGTAAACCATCGCGCTGTGCAACAAGAAATAGATCGTTAAATGATTTTAGCAGTTCAAGATAATCCTGTTTGCTATAACCGTGCGCACTGAATATTTTAGGTAAAGCAGTGGCGATTTTTTTTAGCGTACTAATAGGAGAAGCAATTATAACGCTTCCTATGGCTGCGCCGCCGATGGTAACAAATTCGGACCATTGTAATAGAAGAACCAGATTTCCACCAGCCATCAAAAAACCAGTTACAACAGATGCGGTGACGATTACTATGCCGATTATTACAAACATTTATTTTTCAACCGAACTATTTTCTATTGATATTTGATCAACTATACTAAATATTTTTTCGCATCCGGTTTTTATAAAATCCCAGTCGATGCTTGAACCGCCAAGGTGATCTTCTAACCCGCCGGCAACTTTACTTAATTCCATATAACCTACTGACCCGCCTTCGCCGCGGAGTTCGTGGACAACGTGTTTTAATAAATCTTTATTTTCCGAAGCTACTGCGTCTTGCATAAATTTTTTCTTTACAGGGAAACCGTTTAAGAAAAATTTTGCAAGCTGCTGCATTATTACTTTGTTTTCGTTATCGGTAAATAATTTCCCTTTTTTTGCCTTCGAAAGAAATTCGCTGCCGAGTATTTCATTAACATGTTTTATTATTACATCTTTTTGAAGCGGTTTTGAAATTACTCTTTCTGCACCGGCTTCAATTGCCGCCAGCACATTACTCCGGTTGGTATTAGCGCTGATAACTATAACGGGTATGTTTTTTAATTCATCTAAAACTTTTATTACCTGCAGCATTTTAACGCCGTCAAAGTTTGGCATCATCAGATCGAGGAAAATAAGACTCGGACGATATTCCTTGGTTTTTTGAATCCCTTCAAGACCATCGTGACAGGTAATAACTTCGAAGTTATAATCTTGAAAAAAATTACGGAGCGAATTACGGATGATATCCGAATCGTCTACAACCAGTACGGTTATTTTTTTTTCGTTACTCATTACTAATCTATCGATTTTTAGTGTTCGAGTTTATGGACCTTCAGTTTAGAGAGATCCTTAATTTTTTGACTACTCTGCTTCAGGGCTTCGAGAGCGTTGTCTTTAACGGTTTGATAAATTTCGCCCCGAAGTATTTCAACCTCTACAGGAGCGGTTATACCAAGTTTTACTTTACCTTCTGCAATGCCAACAATTTTGACACGGATGTTGCCGTTAATAATAATTTCTTCATCTGTTTTTCGGGTTAGAACAAGCATAACAACCTTCTCTATTCCACGAAAAGATTATAATTTACATTATACTTTTCGCTGTCAATTATTTTTTGAAAACCTTTTTTATTATCCTGGTTTAAATAAACCGGCGCCTTCATGTTAACTGTAATTTTAAGTGGATCGGAGTTCAGAGTCACTATACCAAATGCTTCAAAATTTTCCAAGGCAGGGTACTCTTCTTCTATAACTCCCAGTCCAACTAACGGAAAAACAATTTCAGGTTCTTCGGTGGAATTTAACCAATAAAATAACTCTTCATCGGTTTTTATCAAAAGAAATTTTTTTAGTTGTTCAAAACCAAGAATACCCGACGAAAACGAGAATACATTTTCTTCCTGGTATTCAACTTCGCCAAATTGTTCTGTAACTATTCTCATAATTAGTTCGCTTTTTTTATTATTACTATATCTACACGTCTATTTCGTGATCTTCCTTCAGGAGTATCATTTGATATAATGGGCTGATACTCCGCATATCCAACAATTGAAAGTTTTTCTGCATCAAGTTTTTCTTGATCAATTAAATAATACGCGGTACTAAGAGCCCTTGCCACCGATAAGTGCCAGTTAGAAGGATAAACCGACGATTTAATTGGAATGTTGTCGGTATGCCCTTCGATTCTAATATCATTTGGCAATGCTTTTATAATTGCCGCAATTTGTCCAAGAACTGTTATCGAACCTGCCGATAAATCGGTGCTGCCGGACGGGAATAAAATATTATCCATAATATGGATAGTAATCCCGCGTTCATTTTCTTCAAGTTTTATCGATTCAGCGTAATTATTTTCATAAATAAGCCGCTCTAATTCATCCTTTAATGTGCCTGCGCGCGGAACAAGGTTTTGCATTACTCCGCTCTGGATGTCAACAACCTTCGAATTGCCGAAAAAGTCGCCGACAGCCGAAATCATTTTTTCATATTTTTTTGCGTCAACATTAGAGATAGCATAAAGTATTATAAACAAACCGAGAAGTAAAGTAATAAGATCGGCATATGTAATTAAATACCTATCTTTGTCGCCTTCCTCGGCATAAAGCGACTCCTCTACTTCGGAGTGCTTAGCATTTCTGCCTGTTCTTTTTGGGGCAGCATACTTATGAGTCTGGCTTTTACTATCGAAGGGATCTCTCCACTCTGTAAAGCCAGTACTCCCTCCAAGGATATCTCCATCATGTGTTTTTCTTCCGAGTGACATTTTTTTAATCTATCGCCTATAGGTAACCACAAAATATTAGCGCTGAATACGCCCCATAGTGTTGCGATAAATGCCGTAGCAATACTTTTAATAAGCAAACCGGGATCGCCACCGGCGTTGGCAAGAGTCATTATTAAACCCATTACCGTACCAATGATGCCCATGGTAGGAGCATAACCGCCCATCTTACTAAAAATAAAGATGTTCGAAAAATGTCTTTCCTGCATGGATCTAATTTCCAGCATCGCCAAATTTTCAAGTGAATCGGCATCCGTACCGTCAATCACGTAACGAATCAGCTTTTTAGGAAACAGGTACTCAAGGTTTACGAGATCCTTCTCAATTGCCAGGAGTCCTTCCTTCCTACTTATTATCGAAAAATTGACGAAAGAATTAATAAGGTCGTGCAAATTATATTCCCGCGGGAAATATGCCAGCTTAGAAAGTGCAAATATGTTCTTAAATTTATCAAATCCAAAACCAATTATTGTGGCGGCAAAAGTTCCGCCGAATACAATAACCAAAGCGGGCAAAAGAAAAATGGCTTTAAACGAACCTCCCTCAAGCAAAAAAGCTCCAAATATTGAAACTAAGCCGAGGATTAACCCGCTTACAGTGCCAAATTTTTTCATAAATAATCCAATAACGATTTAGGCAGAATCATAGCTGAAACTTTGTATGCCATCTGTAAGTGATAGTCTTCATTTTGCAAATCGGTTATGGCTTGCGGAATGTCTACTTCTTTTTCTTTTGAAATTAGCTCCTGCGAGTATAATTTTTGATTTGTGTGCATATCTTCCAAATCGGTCATCTGGCTTATTATATTTCCTGCCGATGTTATTTTATCGAGCAGTCGGCTGTTGAAGTTGCTAACCGCGCTTACCTGGTCTTCGGTCGGTCTAACGCCGTTCCGCAAATTATCTCTAATTGCAATGAGCGTATTAAAAATATCCATTTTCTGATTTGAGGAACTCGAAATTGCAGCGGCAGAATTTTTTTCCCGCACATTAGAAAAGTCAATATTAAATTCAATTTTTGATGAACTGTTTTTTACATTAAACAAAAAATTGCTTTGTCCGTCAACAGATTGCAGTCTTCCGGCGGCTGCATCGAAAAGCAGTGTTTTGGCTGCAGGCGGTGCGGTAAATACAGATGCGCCTCCACTGTCAACTATATCGTAATTTAACGAATAAGTATTTGCCGCTGTTTTAGTATATGTAAGGTTTAAATCATATTGGTTTCCTTCGGCATCGTAAACCTGTGTTGTATCGTTAACAACATCGCCCGCAACCGCATTTACATCAAAATTACCATTCTGTTTTATTATCGTCGAAAATAGTTCGGCTCCTGAAATATTAATTTTTTGAGAGATAGTTGCCGCGGTCTTTACAAGATTTTGACCTGAAATATTTTTAGCTTTTACCTCAACCGATAATCCATCGGCAGTAGTACCGAAAGGTTGTGAAGAAAAGTCGGTGCCGCCGAAAATATATTTTCCCTGCGATTCCGTATTTGCAAGGTTCATCATATTTTTTAAAGCCAGGTCAATCTGATCGGCAAATGAATTATAATTTCCGATATTTGAATCATTAGCCACCTGAATAAGTTTTTCGGATATGCTTAATGTTTCGTTCTGAAGCGATTCGAGAGAGAGTGTCGTGTCGTTCAAAAAATCGAGACTATTGGAAATGTTGTTTAAATATGTATCACTGCGTCCTAACTGGTTTGAAAGACGCATAATTTTTGCCGCTCCTACCGGGGAATCGCTCGGCTTTTCAATTTTATTGCCTGTAGCAATTTTGCGTTGGAGCTCATCCATTCTTTCGCGCGCGCGGTTTACATTTTGAATGTAACCGGAACTTAACATTGAATCTGATATACGCATAAATTTACACCAATTGGATTATGGTTTGCAGCATTTCGTCCGCGATTTTTATTAATTTAGCCGATGCATCGTAAGAACGCTGAAACCGGATTACATTTGTCATTTCTTCATCAATGGAAACACCGGAATATGATGCTTTTTGTGTTTCGAGCTGCTGAAGCACAGAATCGTTTGACGCGGCTGTTTCGTCTGCCGTAATTTTATCATTGCCAAGTCCGCTTATAAACGATTGATAATATTCCGAAAGTGTCGTACCGCTCAATATTTTTTTTGTGCCGAGTTCGGAAATTGAAACAGCGGCGTTGCCGTTTCCAGCCGAACCATCCGAAGAAATGGCAATCATATTTGGATTATCGAGAATATCTTTATTTATCTTTAACTCGCCGCCAAGGTAACTTTCGAAAAAGTTTATACCTGTTTCAGGGGTTTCGCCCAGTGTATATGCAGAAGAATGAAGTGTGTTTACTTCATTCATCATATTGGAGATTACATTATCAAGACTTGTTAAATATGACGGAATTTTTTCAGAATATATACTACTTAAAGCATTCAACTCACCGCTGTTTAAGGAAGTTGGAGCCGTGCCGTCGGGGGCTACTATTGAAAGTTTTCCGTTTGTTGTAGCAACCTGAAACTCAACATAGTTTGAACTATCTGCCGCATAAACACCGCCGATGGACAAATTTATACTGCCTTTTGTATCTATTTGAATGTTTATGTTTGCAAGTTGTGTTATGTTGTCAATAATGGCATCCCGCTGATCCTCTAAATCGCTTGCAGAATTACCTACTGCTTTAAATTCAACAATCTGGGAGTTCAAACTTTGCAAATTTTTCAAATTGTTGTTTAACTGACTTACTTTTGTTTTATACTCCGTAAGAATATCCGACCGCATCTGGTCAAGTTCGGAGTGTATATTGCCAACCTTTGTGGCAAGCCTTTGTCCAGTTTGTATAACATCGGTTCTTAAAGAAGCCGAGTTTGGTGAAACCGCCAGTTGGCTCCACGAATTAAAAAACGAATTCATTAAGTTCGAAACACCTGCATCGGACGGCTCATTAAAAATTGATTCTATCTGTCCCAGCATTGCGCTCTTACTCTGGTTTTCGTAATAACTTGGTCTAGCAGACCTGAGCTGTGAGTCCGCAAGAGTGTTACGCACCCGCTGCAACTGATCTATTTTTACACCGGTTCCCCAAACAAAACCAGTTTGCAGTTCGGGTTGTTCGGAAACAAAATTAACCCGCTGCCTTGTGTAGTTTGGGTTGGCTGCGTTTGCAATGTTATGCGATGTTACATCCAAAGCCCGCTGATAGGTTGCAAGGCTTCTGCGCGATAAATCAAATACTCTGCTGATGCCCATTGTTAGATCTTTCTATCAAGAAGCTGTGCACCGTTATCATTAACAAGCGCGTTAATGGTTTCACGAACAAAACTTCTTGCATGGTTTACGAGAACCCGGTTATGCTCATTTGCACGGCTTATTTCGTTTACTAACCGTTGAATATTATTCTGGAGATTAAATAAATCGTCAAGTTTTATTTCCGACTTGGCGGCTGCGGCGCTTAAAAGCATGCTTAAACTATAGTTCTGCACTCTTAAACCGTGAGTTCTAACTAAACTTTTTATAGTTTCCTTTGACTGCTGCTCAAGATTATGAATGCGCATTAGAAGCTGCTCTTCCGCCGCTATCGACTCTTCCAAAGACTCTATATTATTTTCTATGATAGCCCGGCGCTGTTTTAAAAGAGTTTCTAAAAATAGCTGAAGATTTGCTCTCTGCTCAATTAACGATTGTTTCAGTTCATTTATTTCCATTATATACTCTCAAAATGTTTAAGATAACCCATCACCCGAACAACATAATTTTGTGTTTCTTCGAATGGGGGCACACCGTTATATTTGTCTACATTACCCGGACCCGCATTGTACGAAGCCAATGCAAGTTTAACATCGCCGTTATACTGCTGAAGCATTTGCGATAAATATTTTGTTCCGCCGAAAATATTCTCTTTGGGATTCCATACATTATTAACACCCATATCTTTTGCCGTCGAATCCATCAACTGCATAAGCCCCTTTGCTTTTGCCGATGATAATGCTTTTTCGTTTCCGGCTGACTCTGTGAGAATTACGGATTTTATAATGTTTTTATCTACGCCATACTTTGCCGAAGCTTGTTCAATCAAATCATCAAACCGATTTAATCTTTCCACCGATCGTGAACTCGGCACTATTGGATTCATATGTCGGTCGATGTTTTTCAAATTTATTTTTACTGCCGGTAACTTCGGAGAAAAATTCTCATCCTGAATTTTGTTTAATTCTTCACCGGTTATTTTTCTGTAAAGGATATCGGCAATCCCGATTCCTTTGCCTTGCGACATTTTTTGCGCTATTTCATTTTCAAAGATTGAATTAAAGTAATCGCCGCCGTAGCTGTCCTCGCCAAAAAAACCATTGTTTGTTTCATTCATACTTTTTAACATCATAGAGGTCATAAGACTTTCAAAATCTTTTGCCGCTTTTGATATCCTGGTTTTCTGTTCATCCGAATATCGCTGTACGTTTTCTATTTGCGGTGCAGTTTTAAAATGTCTCTGCATATCGGTTATTTTTAATTTAATCTCGTCCATTAAATTATCACCAATTCTCCAACTAAAGCGCCGGCTTCTTTTAGAGCCTGGAATATTGCAATTATATCCTTCGGCGAAACTCTTAATGAGTTAAGCGCCGCGGCAACTTCCTGCACGTTTGAAGCGCCGTTAATTGCAATTGCAGTCGTAGAATCCTGTGAGGCAGTTGGAACTAAATTATTAAATACGGTTGTTTCTCCGTTGCTAAATCCGTTTGGCTGCGAAATCATAGGGAATGATCTGATGTTTATATTCAAACCACCGTGCGAAATAGTAACAGGACTTATTCTTACATTTGCGCCGGCTACCACAGTACCGGTTCTTTCGTTTAATACAACCTTGGCGGAGTTATCAATCACAACAGTAAGGGCTTCAAGTTCGGCGAGGAACCCCACAATATTGTTTGTTCTGGCAGCAGGAATATTAATTCTCACTTCGCCGGCGTCATACGCAGCCGCAGTACTTTGCCCGAATGCGGTATTGATGACGTTTGCAATATTGTTTGAGGTTGTTATATCGGGTTCGCGCAAATATAAGCTTAAACCGTCGGCGCCTATACCGTCTGTGTCTATTGGTAATTTTAGTATTCCGCCGCGCGGTACACGCCCGGCAAGTGTATGATTTTTTGAAACTCTTCCGCCCGAGCCTGTATTGATATCGTAACCGCCAACAGAAATTGGACCTTGGGCAAAACCGTAAACTGTTCCGCTTAAACCTGAAAGCGGAGTCATAAGCAGTGTTCCACCTTGAAGACTTGAAGCATCACCCATCGAGGAAACGGTAACATCAAATTTGGCGCCGGTCTTAAGATTTGAATTTAACGTTGTCGTAACCATTACAGCAGCCACGTTTTTTGTTTTCAAATCGTTTTGAGGAACAGTAATACCAAACCTCTTCAGCATACTTGTTATTGATTGAATAGTAAAAGACGAACGTTGTGTGTCGCCCGAGCCTGCGAGTCCTACGACGAGACCATAACCGATTATCTGTTCGGAATTATCACCGGTCATGTAAGCAATATCTTTTATTCTCTGCGCAAAGAGACTTGTGCAGAAAAATGAAATCATTACAAAAATTAAAAATTGCTTTTTCATTATTATCCTAAAAAATCCAATGGAAGAATTTTGTTAACCAGCCCGGTTTTTGCGCACTGTCGATAATACCGCTTCCTTCAAAAATAATTTCGGCTTCTGATATATTATAAGAAAGCACCGAGTTATCAGCCATAATATCAGAAGTTCTTACAATACCTCTTATATGGATAGTTTGTTCTTCACCGTTTATTACAATTTTGCGACTCCCTTTAATAACCATGTTGCCGTTATCGAGCACAGAGTCTACAGTTGCACTTATTTTTGTGCGAACCATTCCGGTTGTTTTTGTAGAACCCGAACCTTTAAAATCATTGTTCGAACTAAGACCGACATCAACTTTGGGAATTCCTTTTCCGTTAAACTCGCCGCCTGCATTAAATCCTAAATCGCTTTGTCTTCCGGCCTGGGTTTCGGCGTTATTGGATGCCTGGGATGATTCAATTACTAAAATTGTTATAGCATCACCTATTCGGTTAGCTTTCTGATCCGAAAAAAGAGATGCAAATGAATTTGTTCTCATGTTTTGTGCAGTTGTTACTGCGGTTATTAACACCAAAAAAATAAAAATCTTTTTCATAATGTTTACTCTAAAATTTGCACGTTTAGTCCGTCAATTACGCGGGCTTTAAATAATTTTTTTTCTTTTGTAATAATTCTTATTACATCGCCTTCGGCTCCGTCCTGGCGTGCAAAAGCTTCAACCGAAATAACCACATTACCCGAAATAGAATGCGCGGTAATACGGTCGCCCGATAAAATTACGGGAAACGGCTCAATATGTTCTTCAACAACTATTTCACCCGGATTTATTGTACTTTTTGAACGGTATGAATCTATACCTTCTATTGTCTTTACCGGCGTACCTCTAACCCCTGTAACTTCTACTTTTTTAAATTCAAAAAACGAGGCATTCAATTTTTCATTTCTACTTATCAGTTTTACCGATACTAACGCATCGTTGTACAATTTTAATTTTACCGATAAATAACTCATGCTGCTTTTGCCCTGCGCTTCAAAAACTTTTACAGGCAAATGAATGATGTTACCGCGCAAATCGAGTTCGCGGTTAATTATTTCAATTGATGAATATTTTTCGGGAGCTTTTACAATTTCAAACTCAAAACTTTTATAGTAAGAAAGTTTTTCTTTTAGATATGTACCGACTTCATCTTTTAGATTTCCACCGGGCGCTAAAAACATTATTACTGAAAGTAAAAGCGTAATCATTTTAATTAACTTCTTTTTAGGTTTGTTGCCATTGTCATCATCTCTTCAACTGTTTTTACAGTTTTGGAGTTCATCTCATAAGCGCGCTGTGCGCTTATCATCGCAACCATTTCTTCAACAATATCTACATTGGAAGCTTCGAGAAATCCCTGCGCTAATTCTCCAAAGCCTTCGCTGCCGGGCGTACCAACTATCGGCTGCCCCGAGGCTTCTGTTTCGCCATAAAGGTTATCACCAAGCGCTTTCAAACCGGCTGGATTCATAAACCGTACAAGTTCTAATTGTCCAGCCGATACTGTTCCGCCGCCCGTGGATTCAACATCAATATATCCATCCCGGCTTATGGTAACAGCAAGCGTGTTTTCATCAAGGGTTACTTCCGGATCAATTTTATAACCCATGGCGGTAATAAGTTTTCCTTCGCTGTTAACTTTAAGCGATCCATCACGTGTGTAAACATAAGTTCCGTCTGGTTTTAGTACTTGTAAAAATCCTTCTCCGTGTATTGCAAGATCGAGTTGATTTTGGGTTTGGACCACATCTCCCTGTGCGAAAATTTTTGAGGTTGATGAGGGCTGCACACCGTTACCAATTTGTATTTTGTTTACCGCAGCGTCATTTGCACCGGATGTTGAACTTGACAACGGATTAACCACCACCTCCTGGTACATTAAATCCTGAAACTCTGCTTTATTCTTTTTATAACCGGTTGTATTAACGTTTGCAATGTTGTTTGAAATAACTTCAACATTTAACTGTTGTGCATACATTCCGGATGCTGCTGTGCGTAAAGCTCTTGTTGGCATAATTTAACTCCTTGTTTATACTCTTCCCATCTCGTTAGCCTTTTCAAGGCTTTGATCGAGAATGTTAACTACTTTGCTCGATGAACCATATTCACTATTTATTTGTATCATCGCTTCCATCTCAATAATCGGGTTTATATTCGATTCTTCGAGATAACCTTGATTTATTTTATAATCTTCCGCATTTGCGTATTCAATATTATCATCAGCCGGAATAAAACTAGAGCCGCTTGTTCTTTTGAATTCCTGTGAACCGTCTAATTTTGCCATCAAAAAAGTATCTATAACTGTATCGCCGACTTTTAATTCGCCTTCACCGGATATAATGATTGTCTGATCTTTACTTAACATCTGATCACTGAGGTTTATCTCACCATTCTTCCCCATTACTTTATTCCCGTCGGTAGTAACAAGTGTACCTTCTTCATTAAGTTTAAAACGACCATCGCGGGTTAGTTCCTGTCCGCGATCGGTTTGAACAACAAATGCGCTGTTACCAAAAACACCAAGATCGAAAGGGTTTGATGTCGGCAGAAGTTCGCCCTGTTTGTAATCGGTAAACTTCTTTATAAGTATTTGTCCTTCTTTTGTCAAAACTTCCGAAAAAGGAACTTCGCGCTTGTAACCGGTTGTACTGATATTAGCAAGGTTATTGGCAATAACATCCATATTTTTTGTACGGGTTTTTAAGCTCCTTGCAGCCATAAAAATTCCTTTAACCATTATCTTCCTCTTTCATCAAACAAAACATTTTTATTTACACTGCCCAGCGCAGTTTGTCTTAGGCGTGCTGCTAATTGTAATTCACCTTTTGAAATATTTAATTGCCGCGCAAGTTGAGCAACTTTATCGGTGTTAAATTTTATTTCTTCTCTCGCAATCCGAACCCTTGTTTTTTTAAGCTTCGGGTCATTCAACCTAATTACTTTTTCTTCGCGCATTAGTTTTACATTTTTTCTCAATGCGCTGCTGCCATCTGTTTTTACTAATTTTATTCTTCTTACTAATACGAACAAAAAAACAATGGCTGATGCGGATGCAAGAAGAATAATTTTTGCTGTTGAACCAGTTGAAGATTCTATCTTTGCTGATTTAACTTTATTTTCTGTCCGGATTACAGCAGGCAAATTGTTTTCAATTTTATTACCCAATATTTCTTCATGCTTTTTTTGCCTGCTTTGCATTACTTGCAAACTAATCAAGCTTGGAGCTGAAGTATCAACAGAATCTTCCTGAGCAAATAGCGGTGAAGAATTGAAAAACGACAAAACGAACAACAGCGCTGCAATTTTTTTCATGCTCTAATCGTCCTCTTTAACGGAAATGACAGCACAATAACCGAACCCGATTTTGGGCTGGAATCCGTTTGTACAGCGCCTTCATGTTTGCGCATTAAATTTTTTACAATCTTTAAGTTAATATCTTCTTTTTCGTTAGCGGTACTTTTGTTCAGCAAAACGTTATGATCGGTTGTAATAATTTTTACGAGCACTTTTTCGTTTACATATTTTGTTTGTATTAAAATGCCGCCGCCGGTTTTCGATGATTTTATTAAACCGAATAAATTGGTAAGCAACTGGTAAATGTAATTTGGGCTGCTTAGAATTGATGGTACATCTTCTTCAAAGTCTAATATACATTCGTAATTATCGTTTTTTAGAGAAGTTGAAATAACTTTATGATATTCCTTTATCAATTTATTTATGCTGCAAGGCTGCAGTTTAAATTTTCCATCTTCAAGGCTCGCAAATTTTACAAGTCTGCCTACTACACCTTCAACTTTTTTAACCTGCGACTTAATTGTTGTTAAAACCTTTTCATCAACTTTGTTGTCTTCCTGGCTTAAGAAATCGGTATAGCTTAATATTACCTGAAGCGGTGAAAGTATATCTTCGAGTATACCGGTTGTTAGTTCGCCAATAGCCGACAGTTTAAAATCGTTTGAAAGTTTTGACTGATATACCTGCAGCTCGTTATAGGCATTTTGGATTTCTTCTTTTTTATGGAGAACTTCAATTTTTGCCACAACAAGCGAAAGCATAAGTTCTATTAGTTGGTCTTCTATGCTGTTAACTACAAATGCAGGCTGCGGGGTTAAAACAGCAAGCACACCTTTTTTCTTTTTACCTTCAGTTATAGGTATAATTAAATAACTTAGTTTTGCTCCGGTCGATTTAAAATTATCAAATTCCGGCACAACTGTCGGGCGGCTCGATTCAAAAATCCAATCAAGGATGCCGGCTTTATTTGCCGTATTTACAAAGTAAGTAGACGACGGCATCTCGGTTTGTACCACAGGGGTAAGTTTGGAACCTGATTCATCAAAATAAAAGATATTTACATCTTTTACCGTTAATACTCTTTTTAACGAGTTTGTAAATAAACCCATAACCTCTTCGAGTGTTGAAAACTTTTTAAGCTGCCGTTCGAGCGATGCAAGATTCTGAAATGCGTGAGAGTATTTTTCAAGCAGATTTCCTCTATCGGCGCTGGCTGTATTTACCATAGAAGCCGAACGGCTTAATCTATTCTTTTGCGCCGGTAAATATTGCAGCGTTTCATAAAGGGTTTCGAACCCAAAAGTATTTTCTTTTATCAGTCTCAACTTAAAAACCTTGCTGCTTCTTTTTGCGACTCGAATAACTCTTTATAACCATCAATAAATTTTGCGGCTGCCTCGTCACTATCAAAACCGAGAGTTTTACGCGCTGTTTCATTTAACTGAAGATCTGTATCCCACTCGAAATCACCGGCTTTAAGATATTGGGTCATGTAATCGCCAAAATGAACAACCGATGCAAGCAGCACATTATCTCCCCCTTTTTCTGGCGCATGATGAGCTGAAATTGCAGAACTCAGTGTTTTAGGAAAGTTCCACCTGTCAACAAGAAAATAGCCCATTTCCTGATGATCGAGACCGAAAACTTCCAATTCGGCTTGGCTGTAAGACATACCTTCTTTGTTTACAAGATTAACAACCTGTACAAAGTTAGAGTGGAAAAATCGGTGCATAACGGAAATTCCCATATCGTGTAAAAATCCGGCTATAAAAGCTTCGCCGCCGTTACCGGTTTGTAAATCATCCGCTACACGTTTGCAAACGCTGCCTGTTAAAAATGAGTGAAGCCAGAATTTTTTCTGATCGAGGAAATTATCTGTTTTGTTTTTGAATGACTCCATCATAGAAAGAACCGAAACAATGTTTCTTATTTCACTAAAGCCAAGAACAAGAACGGCAAAATCAATTGAAGTTACTTTACGTTGCAAACCGTACAACGGAGAGTTAGCAATTGTTAAAATTTTTGCAACAAGACTCTGATCTTTTGTAATTACTTTTGTAAGATCATTTGTGCGTGTATTTCTGTTTTCAAGAAGCTGAATTGTTTCCTGCATTACCTTTGGAATTGGCGGCAGGTTATAAATGTTCATTAATACAAGTTCAGTTTTTTCTCTTTTGCTCTGTCTGTCTGCTTCGTTTATCATTTTTATCTCTCTATTTGAAAATTTCCATTTGTTTTTTAAATACTTCCTCATAACTCTGAATGAATTTTTGTAATGAAGAAGCGTCACCAATATTTAAAATATGAAGTACATTTTCATCGAATTTATAATTATCATCCCACTTAAAATCACCGGTTTGCAGTACCTGAGTCATAAAATCGGCAAGATGAATAATAGAAGATAACACTCTGTTTTGTTCGGCGTTTGAGGGGAAGTGATGATTAAGAATAGCATCGCCGAGGGTTTGCGGTAAATTCCATTTATCGGCTAAAAATCTTCCGACATCCTGGTGTGTTAAACCGAGTACTTCTTCTTCGGCGGCAAGATGGCAAATACCGGTTTCATTTACCATATTGCTTATTACTTTGAATTCATTATTAAGATAACGCTGCATAACCGAAATACCGAGATCGTGAAGGAGACCGGCTGTAAAAGCTTCACCCGAGCGCGGGTAACCTAATTCGTCTGCAATTTTTTTTGCAGCGGTAGCGGTTATTAAAGAGTGGCGCCAGTATGCATCGCGGTTCCAATATTCATCGCTTGAACTCTGGAAGGCTTCGATCATAGAGAGAGCAATTACAATATTTTTTATCTGATCGAAACCGAGAATTACTATTGCAAACTCAACCGTAGATACACGACGGGGAAGCCCGTACAAAGGAGAGTTTGCCACCGTTAAAATTTTTGCAACCAACCCTTGATCTTTACCTATTAATCTTCCAAGGTCGCTTGCGCTCGTCATAGGATTAGTAAGCATCTTCGAAACTTCCACCATCACCAAAGGCATTGAGGGAAGGTTGCGGATATTCTGCAGGTAATTTCTGTAAACCTTCTTTTTCGATTCAATGTCTGTCATTGTTAATCCTGGAGACATACAAGTTTTGTTTTTAGTGATGAAATTATTCTTGAATGAATTTGCGAAACGCGCGACACTGTAATATTTAGTACGTGTGCAATTTCTTTATAGTTAAGATTTTCAAAATAATAAAGGGTAAGAATCATTCTATCCCTTTCTTCAAGCTGTTTTATTGCTTTTAGTAAAAATTCTTTGGCTTCATTTTTTTCGGTTATTTCCAATGGCAATTCGCCATCGTCCGGTATTACTTCATAAAGCATATAACCGTCGTCGTCATCTACCGGGTTGTTTAATGAAACATTTGAGTAAAAAGGATCGGTAAGTTGATCGCCGTTTTTAATGCGGGGTTTTATTTGAACTTTACGGAGTTCATCGAGAATTTTTCCGCGTATTCTTTGAATTGCATATGTTTCGAATTTTGTCCCGTAATCAGGGTCGAAACGGTCAATTGCTTCGCTTAAACCTTCAATACCAAACTGGAAGTAATCGCGTGTGTCTAATATATCAAGGTTAACAAATTTAGATTTGTGAATAACATAATGCACAAGGTTTGTGTAGGTAGTTATTATTTCTTTTTTTAAGTCAGCAGTAGGTGCAGTCTTAAAAGCGCTCCAAAGTTTCATTGTGTCCATCATTTGCTACTTCCGCTTAAGTTTTGTGATAGTTCTTTATTTTTTGCTAATGTAGTTTTATTTATCGATTTCATGAACACAATTGCAGCAATACTCAGCATTATGGTTAAAACGATAAAAATCATAAATGATTTTATTAGTATATCCTGAAACGGTATACCGCGTTGGCTGAAAAATATAACCGCGAGGAAAAATACCAGAAGTCCGAATTGTAATATTATTTTGTTCATGATTATCTTCTTTTTTTTGATAATGAAAGTGCAAAGACTATACCAGAAGAATACGGCTCGAGTTTGTTTGAAAATTGAAGAATTTATTTGATTTTGGAGGTTGTGCGGTGGTCTTGATTAGAGCGTTTGTTGAATATTAGCCATCTGGGCAATTTCGATTAACGTGATGCTAAGCTGGCTGATTTGCGTGGAAGTTTTACACTGCGGAAATTGTTTAACAAGGAGTTCCTGGTTTATTATTGAAGCGCTTACAGATTCATTAGAATCAACATGACCGAGAAGCTCCGCGCCGTCATTTAAGAAATGATTTGCGGCAGCATTAAAGTTATTGTGAGTCTGAAAAACATCATCGGGTGTTAGGCACCGGTTTACAAGCAGATATTTTTTTCCTCTAAAACCATCATGTTTTAGTAGCTTTAACATCACATAGGCGTCCATAACTGCGGTAGGCTCGGGAGTTGTAACTATTATATTTACATCCGCTCTTGAAAGAAACGCAAGTGTATCATCGCTTGCACCTGCCGCTGTATCGAGAAAAATAAAATCGTAATTTTTTTGAAGAGTGCGAAGCTGTGAATAAAAATATTTTACTGTATCAAGTCCTGGGGTGGGGTAATCGGTTTTTCCGGAATCGCCGAAAATAAAATGAAACCCCGGCTCTACCTTGGTAATCAACTCCGGCAAAAAAGATTGACCTGTATAAAAATTGTATATTGTTTTTGAAGCAAACATATTGAGCATAATGCTGCCGTTTGAAAAGTTTGCATCCAGATCGATAATAAGAACTTTTTTATTTTTTTTTACAAGACTGTATGCAATGTTAAGCGCCAAAAATGTTTTGCCTGTACCCCCCTTACCCGATGTAAATGCAAATATTTTACTTTCGTTATTGTTAAAAGAGGCGCCCCCTTTTAGTCTTTTTAACTCAAGTATCCGCTCAGCCTGCCCTATCATTTTGTCATCTTTCCGCGGTAAATCATATTTGCTATAAATTCAGAATCGGCAGAAATAATATCGTCAGGTATTACCTGTCCGTTTGTTAAAAACATTATCGGTACATCGTAATTAAATACAAGGTTTAACATGTTGCCGTACGAAACCGCTTCATCAACTTTTGTAAACATAACCGATTTATAGTTGAGTACTTTAAATTTTTCGGCAACATCTATAAGGTTACGCGTTGAACTTGTTGAGCTCAAAACAAGATGAGTTTCCGTTACGCCTCCGGCAGTTAAAAACATTTTTGTTTCTTTCAAATGTTCGGTACTGTTCTGACTGCGTCCGGCAGTGTCAATAAAAATAATGTCCTTCTTTTTAAACTTGTTTAATAGTCCGGGCATTTCCTTCGATTCATACGCTACGAGCATATCGGTATTGCTTATTTCGCTGAATATCCGAAGCTGGTCAAGCGCTCCGAGACGATAAGTGTCAATTGAAATTAAACCGATATCCAGATTGTGAAGTATTTTTGAAATTACAGCAAGTTTAGCGATGCATGTTGTTTTGCCTACGCCGGTAGGGCCCACAAGTGAAACAACTTTTGGCTCTTTTTGTTTTTTTAGCTCAAATTGGTATGTCGGAATCATCGCAGATATACTTGAAAGTAAATAGCTGTCAATGTTTTCATTAGTTAAAAAACTTTTATACTTCTTCAATTGTGTGACAATTGCATTTATAGCCGGTTTTTGTATTTCCCTAAACTGCAATGTTTCAATAATTTCTTTTAACTCTGTGTTCAGCGAAGGTTTGTTCTTTTTTATCGCTTCGGGCACTTTGTTTTCTGCGCCTGCACTTTTTAAAACTGGATTTTTATAAATTTTTTCATTCAGCTTTTTTAATTCGGCAAGATAGTCGCTTCCGCTCTCTTCAGTTACATACTTTGCTCTAAGCCCCGGCTCGTTAACCGGACCCAGATTATTATCTATACCGGCTGAAATTTCAAACATTCTTTGTACACCGAATCGCTGATCACCTTCGATAATTCGAGTACCGAGAATAACTGCATCCCCGCCGAGTTCTTTTTTCATTTTTGCGGATGCTTCTTTTAGCGTAGAGGCAACATATTTTTTAATTTGCACTTGCCACCTCTATTTTATCTATAAACTCAATTTCAACGTTCGAAGGCAGCTCGGTGTACGATAAAACCACAACGTCCGGGAAACTGGAATTTATAAGTTTAAAGAAATAAGGGCGAATAGTTGCCGAAGTTATTAATATTGGCGGATAGCCGAGCATTTTGAATTTTTCTGAATTTTCGGTTAAACTTTTATACATCTCGCGTAAAACAATAGGGCTTAAACCGAGCGTACCGGTTGCTTCCTTCTGATTTTGAAGTGAACGGGAAATCATACTTTCTACATTTTCACCAAGCGCAACGGCGCGAATAATACTGTTTGAGTCTTTGTACAACGCAGCTATCGAGTCGCCGATTGAGTGCCGGACATATTCGGTTAAAACATCAACATTTTTTGTAACTTTTGAATAGTCAATAAGTGCCTCAAGTATCTGCACAAGATCTTTTATGGGGATAAACTCGCGCAAAAGGTTTTGAAGTACTTTTTGAATAGAGCCGAGTGAGAGCGCATCTGTATTTATATCTTCAACTACTGCAGGATACTCTTTCTTTAGATTTTCCAAAAGTTGTTTTGTTGCCTGCCGTGAAAGTATTTTATCAAAGTTTTTCTTTAATGTTTCCTGCAAGTGTGTTGAAAGAACCGAAATTGCATCCACGACTGTAAAACCAAGCACCTCGGCTTTTTCTTTTTCAGATTGTGTGACCCAGAAACTCGGCAAGTTAAATGCAGGGTCGTTTGTCGGTATTCCGCCAATCTGTTCTTTTATATTTCCGGGATTCATAGCCAGGAATCGGTCTGTATAAATCTCAAAATTAGCTACAATGTTTCCCTTTATTTTTATCATATACTCGTTCGGGTCCAATTGCAGGTTATCCCTAACTCTAACCGGTGGAATAAGAACCCCGAATTCCAATGCAATATATTTTCGTGTTGAAGAAATTTTCTGGAACAGGTTACCTCCCTGTTTTTCATCAACAAGACTTATTAAACCGTAACCTATTTCAATTTCAATCGGGTCAACCTGAAGGTACTGCTCAACTTTTTCTTCTGCCGGTTCTTCCGGTACGTCTTCAATTTCTTTAGGAGCATCTGCCAATTTTTTCTTTTTGCTTGTTAGGTAAGAACCAACGCCAAGCGCAACACCAAGAATGGTAAATGGCAAAAATGGCATTCCAGGTACCATTGCAAATAAAATAATAGCGCCCGAAACAGTTCCGAGAACTCTCGGGTTACCAAGAAGCTGTGTACGCATTTGAATATCGAGTGCAGTACCCGCGGCGCTTCTTGTAACTACAAGCCCGGCTGCGGTTGAAATTATGAGAGCCGGTATTTGAGATACTAAACCATCGCCGATTGTTAAAATTGTATAACTTTGGAGCGCTTCGTTAAAAGGAAGTCCCCGCTGCGCAACACCAATAATAAATCCGCCGAGTATGTTTATACCGTTTATTAAAAGCCCTGCAATTGCATCTCCTTTAACAAACTTACTTGCACCATCCATTGCTCCGTAAAACTCTGCCTCGCGCGAAATTGTGGAGCGGCGAACTTTTGCTTCACTTTCGGTTATTAATCCGGTATTAAGATCGGCATCAATTGCCATCTGTTTACCGGGCATTGCATCAAGTGTAAAACGTGCAGCTACTTCCGATATACGGCCCGAACCTTTTACAATAACTACAAACTGTATGATTACAAGAATTATAAAAACTATAAAACCAACTACATAATTTCCACCGACTACGAATGAACCGAATGTTTCAATTACATGCCCGGCATAACCATCGAGCAGAATCAAACGCGTGGAGCTTATGTTGAGAGCAAGACGAAACAGGGTAAGTATTAATAAAAGTCCCGGAAATACGGAAATATCGAGGGGCGATTCGATGTAAAGCGAAACAATTAAAATAAGCAGCGCAACAGAAATATTAACCGCAAGCAAAAAATCGAGGATTAGAGGCGGCAGCGGTATAAGCATGAGCGCAAGCATCATGATTAAACCGAAGGCGAGCATTATATCCGAATTTTTTCCGAAAAGTTTCACTTTATACTATACTCTTTTTTTTCTTCATATTCTTTAATTGGAATATGTATGCCAAAATTTGTGCCACTGCTTTAAATAACGATGTCGGAATATCATCGCCTACATCGCAGGTGCGGTAGAGCGCTCTTGCTAATTCAACATCCTCGTGAATCGGGACATTATTGTCAGCCGCAATTTTTTTAATTCTTTGCGCCAGAGAATCCATACCCTTAGCAACAACTTTTGGCGCCGGGCTTCTACCGGGTTCATATTTTAAAGCAACCGCAAAGTGAGTCGGGTTTGTAATTACAACGTCGGCGGTGGGTATATCTTTCATCATTCTGCTTCGAGCAGTAGAATATTGTATTTGTCTTATTTTAGATTTGATTAACGGGTCCCCTTCTGTCTGCTTATTTTCCTCTTTTACCTCCTGTTTTGTCATCATCATCTCTTTTTTATGCTTTTTACGCTGAAATATCAGATCGACTGCTGCTATTACGGAGTACACAATTGCTATTTTCCAGATGAGTGAATAAGCGGAATCGATCATAAAATTTACAGTCTCGCCGATAGAATAATCGACAAGTTTTGAAGCCCGGGTTACTAAATCTTCGAGAACTATATATGTAAAAAAACTAATTACAATCAATTTAAATACTGATTTTGCCAATTCTACCAATGAGCGGGAAGACATTAAAATATTCTTAATCCCTTTAAGAGGATTCAATTTATTAAATTTGGGTTCGAGCGCTTTGCTTGAAAATGTTAGCCCAACCTGCGCAATACTAGCCACCAGGCCAATAACAACAAGTCCGCCTAATACGGGAGCCAGCGTAAGAACAAAGAAAAAATATGCGCTTATTGCATAATCGTTTACAAGTGAGGTACTTATTTCGAGTGTATCGAGTGAGCCAAAAATGAATTTTGCAAGATAGGATATTTGTCCGCTTAACAGTTGCTGGGTAACATATAGCAAAAACATACCTGTTAAAAACACTGCAAGCGAGTTGATTTCGGTACTTTTGGCAACCTGCCCTTTTTCCCGCGCTTCTCTTAACCGCTTACCGGTTGCCTCTTCGGTTTTTTCCTGTCCGTCCTGGTTTTCTGCCATTACTTACTCATTGCCTTTATCAAATTGTACAAACTATCTTCGTAGCCCTGAAGTAAATTTTTTATTACATATATATATATAGGCACTACTGAAGCTAATAATACAAATCCAAGGCCAAGTTTTAGAGGTTGGGTTACAAAAAATATTTGCATCTGCGGTATAGCCCTCGCCGTTATTCCTTCGGCAATGTGAATTAGGAAAAACGAGACGAGAAGTGGTGAAGCAATTTTAACGGCTATTACAAACACTCCGGCAGAGTAATTTATTAATAATTCTAAAGTGGCGCCGTTTATTGTAAATTTACCGAGAGGTATTAAATCAAACGATGAGACTAATCCTCTTACTATATAATGATGACCATTAATAAGAAAAAAAATTAACACCGCGGCAAAATAAATAACTTCGCCAATAACGTTGTTTTCAGTTTCTTCCATCGGGTTAAATACCTGCGACATAACTAATCCCATATCAAAACCTATTAAAGTACCGGAGAATGAAATGCCGTAAAAAACAAAATGAAGCATAAAACCGATAATAAGCCCGGTTATTACTTCTTTTGTTCCGAAAACAGCTAAAGACCATAAACTTATGGGAACATTATATGCCGATTTATCAATAGTTAAAAAGATAATGTAGGAGAGAACCATAGATACGGCAAGTTTTGTTACAACCGGAATTGAAACATGCCCTATAACCGGCGCAGCAATAAAAGCGGAGAAAACCCGGAGGAAGATAAAAATGAGTATAACAAAATCGACAATAAGAATGTCCGTCATTTTATTACAGTAATAAACATAGTAAAATATTTTATTGTTACCGCAATCATTTTATCCATAATCCAGGGTAAAAGAAAAATAATTGCAAGAGCGGTAATTAGAATTTTCGGCACGAAGGTAAGAGTCATTTCCTGAATTGACGTTGCGGCTTGAAAAATAGAAATAATGATACCGATAATTAAGGAGACACCGAGAATCGGCAGCAAAATTGTAAAAACAGTAAAAAAAACTTCCTTTAACAACTCTATTACTATTTCTTCGGTCATCAGGTAAAACTCCTAACAAGTGAACCTACAATCAAATTCCAACCATCCACCAGAATAAACAATAAAATTTTAAATGGGAGCGATACAAGCATCGGCGGAAGCATCATCATACCCATAGACATAAGGATACTCGAAACAATCATATCCACCATTAAAAACGGTATGAACAGAAAAAATCCGATTATAAAACCCGCACGCATTTCGCTCAAAGCAAATGAAGGAACAAGAATGTAAGTCGGTACTTCCTGCCTGTTGTTCGGTTTTTCGAGCGACGCTAAACCGAGAAACAACTCAAGATCCTCATCTCTTACATTTTTAAACATAAATTGTCTTATCGGCTCTATTCCCTTTGAGTACGCAGAATCAACGGAAATTTTGCCATCCATTAAAGGTTTTAATGCGTCATCGTTTACTTTGCTCCATGTAGGAGCCATTACAAAAAAAGTTATAAACAACGCAACACCGGCTAATAGCTGCGATGGCGGCATAGACTGTGTGCCGAGCGCGGTTTTAAGAAAATGAAATACAATTATAATACGAAGGTAAGATGTCGTCATTATCATTATCGACGGCGCGAGTGATAATATTGTCATCATCAATAATATTTGAAGCGTTACAGAGATATCGCCGGGTGAGTCGGCAGTGCCTACATCTATACCTATTTTAGGAAAAGGAAGTTTTGTTGAGGTCTGTTGCGCAAGTGTTAAATCGGTTAATATCAGTACGGCAAATAAGATAAAACCGATAATCCAGTACTTTTTCATTTTAGTCCAAGATTCTTTTTCAAAAGCTCACCGAAGTTCGGTTTTGCTTCACCATTATCATCAGGTTCGGTTTCAATAGCCGATTCGTCCAACTCTTTTAACAAATTTACCGATCCCTCGCTAATTCCAAGTACTAAAACCGTATCGTGAACTTTTACGATTGAAATATATTTTTTGGGCATCAATATTTGGGTGCCGAGCACTTTTATATTTATTCCAGCGGCTTTTTTCCCACCGATTGAAAATGAATGTTTACGTACGTACCACAAGGCGCCGTAAAGGAGCCCGAGTATAAAAAGTAATGGAATTAATGCTTTAACAACATCAAAAAAACCCATTAGATTAATCCCTTTAAGCGGCTGTTTAGTTCGTTCAGATTTGTAATTCTTATTCCGAAATGTTTATCTATAACCACAACTTCACCTTCGGCAATTTTTTTGTTATTTACATAAATGTCTACCGGTTCGCTCGCAAGTTTGTCCAATTCAATAACATAACCGCGCTCAAGTTCCAGCACATCTTTTATCTGCATCTGTGTTCTGCCGAGTTCAATATAAACGTTAAGCTGAAGATCTTTTAACATTTCCAGTTTGTCATCGCCAAAACTATTTCTTTTCTGCGACTCGTCCAACTCGGGAAATTCTGCAAGGTCTCCCATAATTTTCGAGTTGTCTGCCTGGTTCATCATATTATTATCTGCCATATTAACTCCTAATCACTCAACAGGCACAGCCTATGCTATGCTTTATTATTTGTAAAAACTTTTTGTGTAACTTTTATTGCTTTGTGTTTATTAACAAGACCCGGTCGTCCTTCGAACAGTACGCGACTGCCAACTTTTACCTGCGGATCATCGCTTATTTTTGTTGCAAGTTTTAAGATATCACCTACCTGCAGCTCTATTAATTCTTTTATTGAAATGGTTCCTCTGCCGAATTCCACAGATATTGGTAAATATGTCTGCTCAAGATGCGAGGATAAAATTTCGCGTGCCGTGGTACCGTTATACTTACCGGGGCGAATAGATGATAGCTTTTGAGATGACAGTTTCGACAACACCGTATCGAAAGCAAATGTAGCAAAACACAAGTTCATCAAATACGAATGTTCACCAATAAAAATTTCAAATGATATAAGCAGCACCGATTCACTCTGTGATGTTATCTGAGCAAAATCGATATCCGATTCAAAACGTTCCACTTTAAAATCAAAATTGTCTATCACAGCCCATGCTTTACGCAAATCCTGCATAATTCTTTCTACCATTACCTGGAGAACTTTTTGTTCGATTGGTGTAATTACTTTTGTTTGTTTTGAGCCGGTTCCGTTACCGCCTAATAAGCGGTCAACAAGGGAAAGTGCAAGATCGGTGTTAAGTTCAAGTATTCCCTTTATATCTGTATTTTTTATATCGAATGTATAAAGGCAGCCAGGGTTTGATACCGAAAGTACATACTCTGAGTAATAAATCTGATCGACCGAAGAAACATTTATATTAACAATTGTCTGAAGTTTTGCGACAAGATAGGCGCTAAAACTTTCGGAGAAGTTTTCGTGTATGTTGCGGATTGTTCTAAGCTGGTTTTTCGAGATTCGGTTAGGCAGCCTAAAATCAAAAGGAACAGCTTCTTTTTCCAACGTATGGTTCGAAACTTGTTCGTCACCGCTTTTAACTTTGTTTAAAAGTTGATCTATTTCTTGTTGTGAAAGTACTTCTGCCATATTATTGAATTATATATTTACTGAAGTAAATGTTGTTTAATTTTAAATCGGGTATATGCTGCATCACCTTTTGTGATATTTCAGTTTTAAGGGTATCCTTGTACCCGCTGTCGTTTAATTGGGGGAGTGTTTTGCTTGAAAGTGTGGAAATTATTATATCTTTTACAAGCACTTCCTTATTTTTCAGATCGGTTTTTTGTTCTTCCGATCCAAGATCGAAACCGACTGTTGCGAGCAGTAACCGTTTGCCGTCTGTTTGAGCAGGGTTAACAATAATATCCTCAACCGAATAAATAAACCGCCCGAGTTCAACCTCGGGTTTTTTCACAGTGTCGGTTGCTACGGAGGTAGAATCACCTTCAACAGTTTCACCGGCGCTCTCAGCACTGTGAGTTTTATTCAATAGGATGTTTGCCGTTATAAAGTAAACAGCTACAAGCTGTACTATAAACAGTGGAAGCCCGATAATAAGAACTTTCATGTTCAACCCGCTTTTCTTTTTAGAAATAGGGGTTTCGGAGCTTGTTAATTCTTCTAATTTGTTTTCTTCTTTTGCCATAATGGTTTCTTTTTATTCAATTGATATGCCACCCATATTTTCGAAAAAAACGATAAAAAATTGAGTGTTACTTTTTGGGAGTGGTTAATATTCTACAGTTGCTGTTAATTAAACATAGGGAAATAAAAAGCAGTTAATTATTTAATGAGGTAAATTACTCGTTATGCGGGGAGAGATACAATTGTAAATTAACCGACAGCTTGTCGCGATTTGGCGGGAGCTTTCGAGGTTGTTGCATAATTAGTCAGCCCTTAACCCAAAGTTCTTTTTGTGATAAATAAATCGATCGAAAAAAGAAACAATCGGCGATAAAAAAAGAGCCCGAAAGTTGATGCCTATTTTCTCATCTTCCTTTTGAAATTATATGCAGCCAAACCGGCTTTTATAAGAGCGCCAACTAAAGTTTTTTGAGTGTCCTATATAATGTATGAGTTGATAATATTCTCTAACATTTCCTGTCTGCCGCTTTCTAATACTGGATTGCCTTTTTTAATTATCCATTTTTCAAGTTCTTCCAGACCGACTTTCCCGTTTATAATATCTGAACCGATACCGGATTTGTAACTGCTATACCTTGCTTCGATAAAACTACTTAGCGCTTTATCATCAATAATTTTTTTCGCAATCAACAATCCTCTTGCAAAGGTATCCATTCCACCTATGTGCGCATAAAAAAGGTCTGTCGTATCATTAGAACTTCGTCTAAGTTTTGCATCGAAATTTAAACCGCCGCGTCCTAAACCATTTTGGTTTAAAATTATCATCATTGCCATTGTTGTACTATATAAATTTGTAGGAAATTGATCAGTATCCCAACCTAAAAGTAAGTCTCCACGATTAGCATCAATACTTCCGAGCTTGCCTGCAATAGAGGCAACAGTTAATTCGTGCTCAAATGAATGACCCGCAAGTGTAGCGTGGTTTGCTTCAATATTTAATTTAAAGTGATCCAGTAGATCGTATTGACTTAAAAAATATAGTGTTGTTGCAGCATCAAAATCGTACTGATGTTTAGAAGGTTCAGCCGGTTTGGGTTCAATTAAAAACTGCCCCTTAAATCCAATTTTATTTTTATAATCAACAGCCATTTGTAAAAAACGCGCCATTTGTTCTTGTTCTTTTTTCAAATCGGTATTTAATAAAGTTTCATAACCTTCTCTGCCACCCCAAAACACGTAATTTTCACCACCAAGTTCCATAGTAGCATCAATAGCATTTTTTATTTGAGCGGCGGCACGCGCCATCACATGCGCGTTTGGACTTGTACCTGCACCTTGCGAATAAATCGGATTACTGAAAAGATTTGCGGTTCCCCATAAAAGTTTTGTTCCGGTTTCTTTCTGAAGAGTTTTTGCAAACTCAACCATTGTTTCAAGATTTTTACACGATTGAGAAAAAGTTTCTCCTTCAGGGGCAATATCTCTATCATGAAAACAATAATACTCAATTCCAAGTTTTTGGAAGAATTCAAAAGCTGCCTCCATTGTTTCTTTGGAGCGATCTATTGGATTTTTAGCTTTATGCCAGTCTCTAATAAAACTTGTCCCTCCAAAAATATCGGCGCCTGTGCCCATAACAGAATGCCAGTATGCAACTGAAAAGCGAAGATGCTCTGCCATTGTTTTATTACCGACCTTCTGATTTTTGTTGTAGTATTTAAAAGCAAGCGGATTTTTAGACCCGGCGCCTTCGAATTGTATTTGCGTTTTTACTTTTGGAAAATATTTATTTTTCATTTTAAGTTTCTCCTTTTGAAATTCAAATTAAAAACATCGTCAATCACTTGTTGATTTGTTGAGTTAAATTTTTTTAATATTTTTTTATTACTATTTGTCAAATCATTAATTCCAAATTTTTTTTCCAGTTTTGATAAGCAGCATCATACTGATTAATCAATGTTTTTTCTGTTTGATGTTTTTGTAGTTGCTTTAACCCAATAAATGCTGAGTCGAAATTATAATAACCGATTCCAATTCCGGCGCCTCTGGCAGCGCCTTGCGCGCCATCAGTATTATAAATTTCAAGGTTAACATTGCAAGTATTTACAAAGGCTTCTCTAAAAACATTACTCTGAAATAAATTTGAGTTACCGGCTTTTATAATATTAACTTCCATTCCTAAATTTCTTATTACATCTAATCCATAACGGAATGAAAAAGCAATACCTTCCTGGGCAGCCCGGATAAGGTGTTCTTTTTTATGAAGATTAAAATTGATTTTAGAAAAGTGCGCAGAAACATCTTTATTTTTTAATACCCGCTCAGCACCGTTTCCGAATGGGAAACATAATAATCCGTCCGAACCTATTTTTGCTTTTGAAGCCAGTTCATTTAACTGTTCGTAAGATAAGCAATCATTAAAAATATTTTGTTTTAGCCAACTATATTGGATACCGGTTCCATTTATACAAAGTAATACACCTTTAGAACGAAATTTATCTGAATAATTTACATGAGCAAAAGTGTTTATTCTATTTTCAGTATCAAAAACATTTCTATCTGTAACACCATAAATAACTCCCGAAGTACCGGCAGTGGCTGCAACCTCCCCCGTTTTTAATACATTTAAGGATAGAGCATTATTTGGCTGATCACCGGCACGATATGCTATTGGAATACCCGGTTTTAATCCTAACACCGTGGCTGCATTGGATGTTAACTTCCCCTGTATGCCAAAAGTTGGAACAATTTCCGGGATTAATTTTTTATCAAGTTGATAGTAATTAATTAATTCTTCAGATAGTTTCCTTTCTTCAAAATCCCACAATATCCCTTCACTCAAACCGGATATAGTTGTTTTAACTTCATCAGAGAGTTTAAATGCAATAAAATCCCCCGGCAACATAATTTTAAATATTTTTGAATATATCTGAGGGAAATTCTGCTTTACCCATTTTAGTTTAGACGCCGTAAAATTTCCGGGAGAGTTAAGATAATGTTGAAGACAAAAATCACTTCCCAAATCTGCGTAGGCTTTATTACCTGTATCCACTGCACGGCTATCACACCAAATAATAGAAGGATAAAGTACCTCCATGTTTTTATCAACCATCACTAAGCCATGCATTTGATATGAAATACCAATACCAATGATTTCAAAATTTTGAGTTGATATTGTTTCAAGTATTTTTTTTGTTGTTATAACAAGATGCTGCCACCAGATATCCGGGTGCTGTTCTGCCCATCCAATTTTGGGAGAATCAATCTTCATTTCCTTCTTCGGAGAATATTCAGAAACAACTAATTCACCATTATCAGCATTTAATAATGATGCTTTAACTGATGAACTTCCAATATCATAACCGAGTAATAAATTCTTTTTCATATAACTTGTCTTTTATGGATGCGCTACTCCAAGTGGTGAAAAATAAATAAATACAGCTACAATAAATACAACAACAAACAAAGATAAAATCAGATCGGAGGTTGACCAGGTTGCCCGTGATGCTGCTTTATCAGCAGGCATTGTAGTAGAATATGTTAACCCATTCAATTGTGCATCAGAGGGTTTTTCTGTTAATAGACTCACAACAATCAATAAAACTATACTAAAAATAAAAAAGATGATACAGAAATAAAGGAAATTCATATTAGCAAAAGTATATAGTATACCACTTAGTGACTCCTTATTAATCTCTAAAAATATTCTGGTCATCCCGATAACGAAGCCGCCTATTAATACAGATAAAGCGCCATAAGAATTAATCCTTTTATAAAATATTCCAAGTAAAAAAACCGCCGCAATCGGTGGAGCGATATAAGATTGCACGCTTTGAAGGTATTGATATAATGTACCGGAAATATTTTTCATCAATGGAATCCATAATATTCCGAGAATAACAACCACGCCAGTTGCAATACGTCCAACAAAAACTAATTTTTTTTCAGATGTATCCGGTTGAAATTTTCTATAAATATCCATTGTAAATAAAGTAGAACATGAATTAAAAACCGAAGCAAGAGAACTCATCAAAGCAGCTAATAATCCTCCGGCAATAAGTCCGCGTAAACCAATTGGTAATAAACTTTTTACTAATGTGGGGAACGCTTGATCTGATTGTGTTAATACAATTTTCCCTGTGTTTGCCAGGGCAGCAGCAATTAGCCCTGGTATCAGGAAAACGAAGAAGGGAAAAAGTTTTAAATAGGCTGCAAAAATAGTTCCTCTCCTCGCTTCTTTTTCATTCCTTGCAGTAAGGGTTCGCTGCACGATATACTGATCTGTACACCAATACCAAATACCAACTATTGGAGAGGCAAATAATATTCCTAACCAGGGGAAATTGGGATCTGAAAGTGGAGGAAACATATTAAGTTTTTCAGAAGGAATAGAAGCAATCATTGCATTCCATCCTCCCAGGTGATATAATCCAATTACGGTCAAAATAATCGAACCTACTAAAAGAACAATTGCCTGCATAGCTTCTGTGTAAACCACAGCCCGCATACCACCCAATACCGTATATATTCCGGTTAAAATAACTAATACTAATGCCCCGGTCCAGAAATCAACCCCCAGAAAAGAAGTAATAACAACTGCACCGGCATAAACAGTTACTGAAACTTTGGTTAATACATAACTAACTAAAGAAACAATAGAAAGAAACCATCTGGCGTTAGCATTATATCTTCTTTCCAAAAACTCGGGCATTGTAAAAACCTTGCTGCGCAGATAAAAGGGAACAAATACCCAACCGAGTAAAAGTGCGATCCAGGAATGTAACTCATAATGTCCCATAACCAATCCAGATTGCGCACCCGTTCCTGCAAGCCCAACTACATGCTCAGATCCAACATTTGACGCAAGTATAGAAGCGCCTATAACGAACCAACCAATATTTCTGTTTGCAAGAAAATATTCTTGTGCAGTATCTTTTTTCTTTTTCATTGACCAGATTGAAATACCCGCAATGACTAAGAAATAAAGTAAAACAACTATCCAATCGACAGTACCTAAAAATTCCATAGGTGCCTTCCTATATTATTTTTGAATTTAATTTTTATTGAATTAGAAATAGTTTTTATCATAATGGAATTGTTGATTTTGATATTAAAAACAGTGATAAGCTTAGCGCTCCTTGTGCACCAATTACAAGTGATTGTTCTATATCAGCAGTTTTAGATGGACCGGCAATAAAAACTCCGTAACCTTCGTAAAAGTTATTTAGTTGTAAATATGCTTCGTGCATGTTTTGAACGATTTTTTCTTTATCTAAAATTATTGCAAGGTGAGATGTAATAAATGGAATGGACCGATTTCCCATATCTTTTTCGGAAATCCAGATAGCGCCGTTTTCCGCAACACCAAATTGTCCAGTTATAACTGCTAAATCTAAATCATCTAATTCTTTTACTGACGAAATGTTTTTCAACTCAATTGTGCTGATCTCAATTTCTTCAACTACTGAGATTATTTTTTTTACACCGGGAAATTCACTTTGCAGTATCGAAATAATTTCCGCAGCATCTTTAACTTCATAAACTTTCCCGCCAATTGAAATTAAAGTCTTAATAAATAAACTTTGATTATCAACATCGGTTTTAAATTCTGTTAAATTAATTTCCGGTAATGGTATAAGTTGTTGGTTGCTCTGCCTGATTGATTCAAGTATTCTTTCTCTACTCATCTACCTGTTCTCCTTGTACCAATCGGTAAAACTTTGTTTTGAAGCCTGGGGAAGTTCACGTTTTTTTCCCCAAATGTTGAATTTGTTATAAATTAAAAACCGCGGTGAAATTGCCAAAACATAATTCAAAACTTTTCCGGCGAGTTTATAAATTGTTGAATGAGAAAAAATAAATCCTGTTGTCTTCATTACTATTCGTTTTAAAAAACTCCCGCTTGTTTTACTTGTTATAATTTGCCGCCAATTATACAGCTGTTTATGAATATCAATTTTAACCGGGCAAACATCTGTGCATGAACCGCAAAGAGTAGAAGCAAAAGGAAGTGAAATATATTTTTCTATATTTTTTCCCGGCGATAGTATTGAACCGATGGGACCGGGAATTGTATAACCATAACTGTGTCCGCCGCTTCGACGGTAAACCGGACAAGTATTCATACATGCTCCGCAACGAATACACTGAAGCGAACTTCTGAAGGTCTGCTTACCAAGCAGTTGAGTTCTTCGATTATCGACAATTACAATATTAGTTTCTTTATTTGGCGCCGGGGATTTAAAATGCGAAGAATAAGTTGTAATAGGTTGACCTGTTGCGCTGCGTGCTAAAAGTCTTAAAAATACTCCAAGATGTTCTTGTTTTGGAATCAACTTTTCAATTCCCATACTTGAGATGTGAAGCGGAGCAGCATTTACACCCATATCGGCATTACCTTCATTAGTGCATACTACAAAACTTCCGTTCTCTGCAACCGCAAAGTTTACGCCTGTTAAAGCGGCATCTGCCTGAAGAAACTTCTCACGTAAATGTTCACGCGCTTTTCTTGTAAGATAAACTTCATCACCACCGGATAGTTCTGTCCCTAAATGATGATGAAACAACTCATCAATCTCCTGCCGCTTTTTGTGTATTGCAGGCATTACAATGTGACTTGGAGTTTCACCCGCAAGCTGAATTATTCGTTCACCTAAATCAGTGTCGGTTACTTCAATACCGTTCTGTTCAAGATAATGATTTAATCCGCACTCTTCCGTTAACATCGATTTGCTTTTTACAAGCCGCTTTGCATTGTGTTCATTTAATATATTAAGGATTATTTTGTTATGTTCATCTGCATCAACAGCCCAATGTACTTTTATGCCGTTTTTAATGGCATTTTTTTCAAACTGCACAAGGTATTCGGAAAGATTAGAAAGGGTATGAGCTTTAATTTCTGAGGCAAGCGCCCGGAGTTTCTCCCAATTATAAACACTGCTTGCAGCAACATCTCTTTTTTCTCTCATTAGCCACAATGATTGATCGTGCCAATTTACTTTTTCGACATCCCGATTAAATATTTCTGCTGCTTGCGGGTGATTTATCATTTCACAAATTACTATTTAAAATTTCTGCAATGTGTTTTACTTTTATTGGCATTTTGTTGCGACGAATTATCCCTTCCATATGCATTAAACATGACATATCTGTGGCAGTAATTATTTGTGCGCCATTTCTAATGTGATCATTCACCCTGTCCATCCCCATTTTAGCTGAAACAGCTTCTTCGGTAACAGAAAATGTACCACCGAATCCACAGCATTCGTCTTTTCTATCCAACTCAATTAACTCAATTCCTTTTACCATTCCTAACAAATTACAAACTGTCGAATAATTTTCATCAATAATTTCCGAAGACTTACCCAAACGTAAACCACGTAATCCATGGCAGCTTTGGTGCAATCCAACTTTATAAGGGAATGAAGCGTTGATGCTTTTAACATTAAGAATTTTTACAAGGAATTCGCTTAACTCAAAAATGTTATTTCTTACTTTTTTTACATCAGGAGTTTGATCAAGAATGTTATAATGATTTTTTATATGATAAACACAACTTCCGGAAGGGGCTACAATAAAATCGAATCCGGAAAAATTATTTACAAATAGCTTGTAAGTTTTTACGGCGTCATTTTCAAACCCGGTATTTGCTAATGGTTGACCACAGCAAGTTTGTCCCAATGGATATTTTACATTAAGGTCAAACTTTTCTAATAGTTCTAAAGTGGCAATTCCTACTTTAGGATAAAATTGATTTATATAACACGGTATAAAAAGTCCGATTTTCATTTTACTGATTGCTCAAATTAAAAATTCTGTCCATCAACCGCCATTTTTCACCGGGCTTACTACCGGGTATAGCTTGTTGATATTTCCACATAAGTTCTTCCCACTTTTGAACTACGGGATTATCATTATCCATCTCTGCTTTCTTTTCAAAACTAAAATTTTCATTCACTTCCATAATCATAAAAAGACGATTGGCTACATTAAAAATTTCAAGGTTCTCTATTCCGGCATTTTTAATACTTATTAATATTTCGGACCATACTTGTTGATGATAAATTTTATATTCTTCAATTAATTTCGAATCATCTTTCAAATCCAATGCAAGACAATATCTTTTTAGATTTTTCATAGGGTTAAACATTATTATTTACAAGTTTAGCATTATGTTTTACAAATGCAGAGTAACCGGCAATAATTACAAAACAAATCAATGGTACAAAATAAGCGTAATGAATATTTCCTGATATATCGGAAACTTCTCCCTGCAAAGCAGTTAGAACTGCTCCGCCTAAAATTGCCATAATCAAACCTGAGCCGCCGATTTTTGTGTCTTCACCTAAGCCTGTTAGTCCTAATCCATAAATAGTTGGAAACATTAATGACATGCAACCTGAAATTGCAACGAGTGAATAGACACCAACTAATCCGCCCCAAAAAATTACTATTGATGTAAATATTATTCCCAAAACAGAAAGTATTGTAAGCAGTTTTGATGGTGAAATAAATTTCATAAGTCCGGTTACAACAAATCTTGAAATCATAAATAAAATCAACGCCGCCAGATAATATGATGAAGCGCTTTGTTCATCAATATTTAACTCTTGCATTGTATAACGGATTGTAAATGACCAAACACCAATTTGTGCTCCGACATAAAAAAATTGCGCGATAACCGCCCAGATATAGTTTTTGTTTTTAATCAATCTTTTAATTGTTGGAATTAAATTTAACTCAGTACCGGCGTCGGAAGCTCTTGGCATTTTTATAATAGCCATAACTATCCACAATGCTATTAATAAAAATGCAACGCCTACATAAGGGCCCATTACTGCTAATAGTTCTTGTGACTGCATTTTTTGAAGTTGTTCGGCAGACATTACTGCTCTATCTGCAGCGCCTGCCGAATTTAGATTTGAGAGAATAAAATATTTACTTAATACCACGCCAACTATTGACCCAATTGGATTAAAAGACTGAGCAAAATTTAACCTGCGAACTCCGGTTTCTTCTGAGCCCATTGCAATTATATAAGGATTGGAAGTTGTTTCAAGAATTGACAACCCGCCTGCAAGTATAAAAAGCGCGATAAGAAAATGCCCGTACACCATAGTTTGACTCGCAGGATAAAACAGGAGTGAACCGAAAATAAATAAGCCTAATCCTAACAACACACCGGACTTATAAGTAAACCTCTTAATAAAAATTGCAGCCGGAAGCGCCAGGCAAAAGTAGGAACCATAAAACGCCACCTGTATCCACGAAGTCTGGAAATCCGTCATACTCATTATTTTTTTAAATGCGGCTAACAGCGTATCGGTCATATTATTTGCTAAGCCCCACATAAAAAACAGCGATGTAATAAGTGTAAATGGAAGAATAATTCCTTTAATACCGATAGATTTATCTTTATGCATACAGGTTTCCTAACTTACCAATTCAATTTATTTTAATCCGGCTAATGCTCTGTCTAAATGAACATAACCTCCATCGACAAATAAAAACTGGCCGGTAATGTGCGAAGCCTGGTCTGATGCAAGGTAAACAGCCATAGAAGCAATTTCTTCTTTTGTAGTCATTCTGTTTCCAAGCGGAATATTTTTTGTTATTTCCGAAAGCGTTTTTGCCGGATTATCAAATGTGTTCAGCCATTTTTCATAAAGCGGCGTCATAACTTCGGCTGGTACAATTGCATTTACTCTAATTCCATAAGGCAACAATTCAACAGCCCATTCTCTTGTGAGCGCAAGTTGTGCACCTTTTGACGCCGCATAGCCGGAAGTATTTCCCTGCCCCGTGGTTGCAGTTTTAGAACTTACATTTACAATAGAACCTTTAGCAGCTTTTAATGGAGGCAAACAGTAATAAGCCATAAAATAATAATGATAAAGATTTCTGTTTAGAGATTCTAAAAATTTTTCCGGCGATCCCCTTTCAAGTCCAACACCATCATTAACACCGGCATTATTAAATAAAGCGTCTATCCTTCCATATTTCTGCAAAGTAATATCAACAACTTTCTTGCAATTTTCTGATGGTGCAAGTTCCATTTCGATAAACATTGCGTCGTGACCATTTGCTTTTAAATCCTGTATTAAAGCATCACCAACTTCTTTTGATCTTCCTGCAATAACCGGAATAGCATCCTCTGCGGCTATTTGACGCGCTATTCCTTCACCGATACCTTTTGCGCCCCCGGTTACTATCATCACTTTGTTTTTGATTCCTAAATTCATTTTAATTTACTCATGTTAGTTTTTAATTAAATTTACTAAGGAAGTTTTAAAAGAAAATATTCTAAAGGATATTATTTTATTCCATATGCAGCTATAGCATTTATCCCAAACAATTTTCTTTTTTCTTCTGCTGAAAAGTTCTTTGTGTAATTATCAATCAACTCAAAAACTTGTTTATAATCCCCTGCTAAAAGACAAACAGGCCAATCTGATCCGAACATTAACCTGTCTATTTCAAATGAATCGAATACAATATCTAAATACGGAAATATTTCTTCTTTTGTCCAATTATTAAAATCAGCTTCGGTAATTATACCGGACAATTTACAATAAACATTTTTATATTTAGCGAGCTTCTTTATTTCCAAAGCCCATGGTTCCATTTCATTATTTTTAATCAACGGTTTTGCAATATGATCCAAAATAAAGATTTGCTCGGGATGGTTTTTTACAAGCTGTATAGCTGCAGGAAGCTGCCCGGGATAGATAAGAATATCATAAGTGAATCCGTATTTATTTAACAGCCCAATTCCGTTTTGAAATTTTGGATTAAGCATAAAATTTTTATCCGGTTCAGATTGAAGTATATGGCGGAAACCACTCATTTTGGGTTTGGTTGAATAGTATTCTAATCGCTGTTCAACATTAGAGTTCATTAAGTCTATCCAACCGATAACTGCACGAATCCAATTATTTTGTTTAGCTAAATCAAGTAAAAAATTTGTTTCCGCCTCAGATTGATCTGCTTGAACTGCTATGGTTCCATCAACTATATTTTCGATTAATACTGGGGACAGATCTTCAGGAAGAAAATCTCTTTGTAAAATTTTCATGCTGTCGTCAATCCACGAATCGCGAACCGGATTAAATTTCCAAAAATGCTGATGGCTGTCTATTGTCATTCTTTTTGATATACTTTTACATGCTGTTTTGAAATTCCAAGTCCGTCTACTCCAAGCTCAACAACATCTCCGGGTTTAAGATATCTCTGCGGATTCAACCCCATTCCAACACCAAACGGGGTACCGGTTGAAATTATATCTCCCGGAATTAAAGACATAAACTGACTTATATAACTTACAAGAAATGGAATTTTATAAACCATATCCGATGTGTTGCTGGATTGCTTTATTTCACCATTAAGTTTCAACCATAAATTTAAATTGTGCGGGTTTTCAATTTCATCTTTTGTTGCCACAAATGGACCGAGCGGCGCAAAAGTATCGGCACTTTTACCTTTTACCCATTGCCCGCTTCTCTCAAGCTGAAATTCACGTTCACTTATATCGTTGTGTAAAATATAACCGGCAACATAATCCATAGCATCTTTTTCATCAACATAATTTGCTTTTTTACCAACAACAACAGCAAGCTCAACTTCCCAATCTGTTTTTAAACTATTTTTTGGAATTATAATTTCATCATTAGGTCCCATAACGGCTGAAGGGGCTTTGAAAAATAATACGGGTTCCGGAGGAATAGCCATACCACTTTCTTTTGCGTGCTGAGCATAGTTTAAGCCCACGCAGATAATTTTGGATGGTTTTTTTACCGGGGGTCCGAAACGTTCAGCTTTACTAACTGTTTTACAATTTGTTTGATTATCTTTTAACCAAACTTGCAATCTCTCAATTCCGTTTGATGAAAAAAAATCTTCATCATAATCTTCGTTAAAGTTAGTTACATCGATGATTGAATTATCATCTAACAATACTCCGGGTTTTTCTTTTCCTGGAATACCAAATCTTATTAGTTTCATTTTTCTATCCGTTAAGTTTTATAAATCCGCCGTCAATCGGATAATTAGTACCGGTGATAAAAGAAGCTTTTTCGGAACATAAAAACAGCGCAAGCTCTGCCACTTCTTCAGGTTTTCCCATTCTTCCTATCGGTTGTGTTTTTGATAAAACATCGTACATTTCCTTTTCTTTGCCCGGATAACTTTTTGACAAAAATCCATCTACAAAAGGCGTATGAATTCGCGCCGGAGAAATGCAGTTGCATCTGATATTATCTTTGATAAAATCTTTAGCTACCGAATATGTCATTGTTAAAACAGCGCCTTTCGTCATTGAATATGCAAAGCGATCAGGGATACCGACACAGGACGCAATTGAAGCCATATTTAAAATTACACCGCCGTTATTTTTTTTCATATGCGGAATTACAGCATGTAAACAATTATAAACTCCTTTAATGTTTACATTGTAAAGTTTATCCATATCAGCTTCCGCTGTTGTTTCTGCGGTTCCAACATGTGCAATACCGGCATTGTTAATTAGAATATCAATATTATATGATGAAGCAATTTTATTAATTACATCATTTACATTACCTTGGTTTGAAACGTCGCAAACGTGGAGCTCCGCATTCCCGTTTTTTTCTTTTATTTGATTTACAACAGATTCAGCTTGTGTATTGTTTAACTCAAGAATATGAACATAAGCTCCGTTGGCTGCAAACTTTTTGGAAATTGCTTCTCCAATTCCGCTGCCGCCGCCAGTAATAACTAAAGTCTTACCATCTAATTCCATTTTGATTTTTACCTTATTTGGTTTTCATTCAATAATCTTAATGTGTATTTAAATTTTTCACTATATAAAATCACAAAAAATCTCTATTACTTCCATGTTTCTCCATCGGGGAAAGAATAATTTTCAAGGCTTTCTTCATTCATCTGAATACTATAACCTGGTAAGGATGGAGGCATATAAGCTCCATTCTTAATTATTACCGGGTCAACAAAATGTTCATGTAAATGATCAACATATTCTATCACACGATTTTCTAAAACACCGGATACACAAATATAATCTATCATAGATAAATGCTGAACATACTCACATAATCCAACGCCGCCGGCATGAGGACAAACAGGAATTTTGTATTTGGCAGCCATCAATAAAACAGATAAAATCTCATTTACACCGCCTAACCTGCAGCTATCTATCTGACAAATATCAATTGCGCCTGAAGTAATTAGTTGTTTGAAAATAACACGGTTCTGACAATGCTCACCGGTAGCAACATTAACCGGATGAACTGCCTCAGCTATAGCTTTGTGTCCCAAAATATCATCCGGACTTGTTGGTTCTTCTATCCACCAGGGCTTAAATTCAGCTAAATGCTTCATATTAGAAATAGCTTCTTTCACATCCCATTTCTGATTCGCGTCCATCATAAGCTTCATATCATAACCAATTTCATTTCTAATGATTTCAGCTCTTTTCATATCATCATTTAAATTTGCACCAACCTTCATCTTCATATATTTCCAGCCATCTTGTTTAGCTTGTCTGCAAAGACTTCTAATTTTTTCATCACTATAACCAAGCCAACCCGCAGAAGTTGTATAAGCCGGATAACCATTTTGTAAAAGATAATTTACACGTTCTTGTTTTGTGTTTTCAAGTTCAGATAATATTTCCAAAGCTTCGTTTGGAGTAATTGCATCTGTGATATACGTAAAATCAACGCAAGAAATAAATTGCTCCGGCGTCATATCGCTAATAAGTTTCCACAAAGGTTTTTTTTCAACCTTCGCGTACAAATCCCATACAGCATTAACTAATGCTCCGGTTGCAAGATGGATTACACCTTTTTCGGGACCGAGCCAGCGAAGTTGACTATCGCCCGTAATCATCCGCCAAAAGCCAGCCATATCTTTTGTGAATGATTCAAGAGTTTTTCCTTTTATCAGATAGGCTAAAGATTGAATTGCAGTAACACAGATCTCATTACCGCGCCCAATTGTAAAAGTTAATCCATGTCCCGTTAATCCATCAGGGTGATCGGTTTTTAAAATTACATAAGCAGCAGAATAATCAGGATCCGGATTCATCGCATCCGAGCCATCCAATGTTTTGCTTGTAGGAAAGCGAATATCTTTTGTAATAACATCTATTATTTTTATGGACATGTAAATTTTATCCTTTGGACTAAACTTTAAAAACTAAATCTTACAACTAATACTTAAAATAAGGGGACTTCTAAAAACTATTATTTATTTAATAGAACGCTGATAAACGCAGATCAAGCTGATTTCCACTGATCGGTTGTATAGTTTTTCGAAGTTACCATAAGTTAAACTTATAAATCACCTTACTCAGTACTTGATTTCTGATGAAATGGTTACAATATTTTTATTAAAATCCGGCACGACTGAATGGTTGAATGACTGCATGAAGATCATTAAAGTGTTAAATAAATTGAATTTAAGCCATTCATCCATACAGGCATTCTTGCATGCTTTCGCAATTAAGTTTTAGTTTTACTCCGTTGTAAATATTTTTGCGTAAGGTGACCTTATAATTTAACATACATAAGAATATAAAAATTTTTACGCTTTTCGGAAGTAAGTAAATTTCTCCGATTAATTAAATAAAAGCCGCCTCATTTCGCAATTGAGACGGCTTCATAAGGAGCACAGTATGAAAAAAAATTAATAAATTACTTCATCAAAATCATCTTCTTAGTAGCTCTGAATGATTGTGATTCAAGTGTAAGGAAGTATATACCGCTTGATACTTGATTACCGTAATTATCCTGTCCATTCCATGAAGCATTATAACTGCCGGCTTGTATTTCTTTATTAAACAGGGTTTTTACTTCTTGTCCAAGCAAGTTGTAAACAACAAGTTTTGCATTAGTAGTTTGTGGGATGCTGAATTTAACATTGGTTTCAGGGTTGAATGGATTCGGATAAACTTCAGAAAGAGTGAACCCATCAGGTATTTTCGGTGATTCCATTTTAACATCACTAACTATCCAAAGAGCTTTTTGATCAGGGAACCAGTTCAAATCGCCTAAAGCAAATCCGTCTGTTCCGCCGTGTGTCATAGCGCTATTGGTATAAACTAAATTCTCAGGTAAGGGCCAAACCGGAGGGAAGTTGAGTTGAAAATGCCAGGGTCTATCCAAATGACGAGTAGCTATCCCACGGACATAACCAATTAAGGAATCCATATGTGCAATAACATTAGCATCAGTAAACCCGGGGTCCAAATCAAAATTATTCGAAACACTAACACCAGGTGCATAGTCCCAGTTACTTGAATTTGAAACTGAATCAAGCACTTCAACACCAAGATCATTTATCCATCGTGGTAAAGTAAGTGTTCTTTTTAGATATTGCTTAGGACCAAGGATTACTTCAACGCTATCGTAAGTGGCAACAGTATCATTCCAGTTAGTATAAAATTGTGTCAGACTTGAAGGTAAATAGAAGTCGTTGTTATGTGCAACATTTACCCATGAATGAGGATCATAAATAAGTCCTAAATCATTGTAATAACGTTCAGGTCCTGAAATTGCGCCATAGTCGTGATAGTTAGTAAAATATTTCCTAATTCTAAATACGCTTGAAGAAACTGTGTCGGGATAATTTAAGAACCATCCTCCAATTACCTGTTCCGGATCACCTCCCCAGGCGTGTGTAGCATAAAAGAGATTATTATTCAAGTACAAGTTGGGAGCCTGGCGTATTAATAATGGATTGACTGCACCATAGACCACTGTATTATGTTCAAAAACAGTTTTAGGACCAAGACCACGAACAGAAAACAGATAAGAATTATTTGCAAAGAAAGTATTATTAATGAAGATTGTTGTATCAGGATGATCAAACTCGTTGGTTAAGAATGGCTGCCCGCCGAAATATGATGAAGAATGCTGCATATTTCTAAAATGACAATCCTGGACATCTAACTTAAAATAATCTGCACCTTCTACACGGATACCCGCTTCTGACCAACCGTCAAAAATCACTCTTCTTAACTTTAGCGAAGTATTGTCTGTATGAATCCAAATAGCCCTGCTCCAGCCAAGCGTTGCATGATCTTGCCGCATAGAAAGTAAGTATAGGTCATTTAGTTCTACCTGAATATCGGTTTGATTTAATTTAAAATACCATTCTTCTGATGTACCATCTGAACGAATAGCAGGTGCAAGAACCGGTGGCCTTAAAGCGGCGGAACCCGCTGCCATAAACTTACAGGAACTGTTTATTTCAAACGCTCTATCTATATAATAGATAACACCGCGATCCAGTACATAAACGCGGTATGCTGTAACAGATGTATCAGCATTAATAATATCGCTAATTTGTAACGATTGAGCACCGTGTATGTGTACTGTATCAGTAGTTGATTGAGCTGCTACTTTAGCCGTAGAAGCAGCAACAAGTACTATTGCAAGTACAACAATAAAAGCGTATAGCTTTTTCATTATGTTTTTCCTTTTATTTAGTGATTAAGATAACTTATGCTGTTTGTAGCAATAAAGTTTATTTGTTAAAAGTACTATCTACTCTAACTTATACGAAAACTACTTATACTGAATATTTAAAAATCTATTCGCATTCCTAAATCTGCGGTCATACCATAACGCTCCTGAGAAGTGTAAAAACTGGTTTTTTCATTTATATCAATATCATCTTCACCGCTTATATTATTTAAATTAAAGTACACCTGAATACCGAACCAGGGAAGTTTTTGCTTTGCAGAAAGATCAAAGCGAACATGTTTTTTTGAATGGACTCTATTTTGCAGATGAAAATCCGGATTCTTAAATATGTTATCCTGATAAAGCATTGAGATTCGTATAGAAAATCCGCCATAGTCGTATCCTAATGCAACATTAATTATATCGTTTGGCTGATTTAACAAACGGTCGGAGTAAAACATTTTTAGAGTATCTATGTCTGGTATCCAGGTAATAGTATCTAAAGTAGAAACAAAAACTGTTCTGGGATATTCTGTTTTAGAAAAAATATGAGTGTAATTAATATTTAAAACAGTACCTGAAAATGGCTCGGGGAGGTACCAAAAATTAGTTTGCCATTCGGCTTCCATGCCATATATATTAATTTTAAAAGGACTATTGATATATGTAAATAGCGAGTATTTTTCCGGTCTGTTTTTTACTATATCATACACTTCAGGATACGCACTTATATCATATGCCTTATCAGGGAATATTAAATCTTTAATATTTTTTTTGAATCCGCTTACCGCAAACAACCCAATTTCATTTGAATAGAAAGAACAAACCGCGTCGAAATTTTCTGAGGTTGCTGGTTTCAACCTGTAATTATTGTAAACAATGTAATTTTTGCCGATATAATATTTCGGAATAATAGTATTATAGTCTGGATAATTTAATGTATTGGTATAAGCGAAATGAAATTGAAACCAGTCTAATGGTTTGAACCGAAAATGAAACATTGGCAACCAGTAGCCGTGAGACTGTGTTTCTTTTGCATCAGTAAACTGAATACCAATAACAGGAACGGCTTCACCCCTTACACCTGTATAAGTTGTTGTAAGATTTTGGTAACGGACACCGGGTAATATTTTAAACATCTGCCCGATATTTAGAGTAGTCATTGCATACACAGCGCTTCTTGCTTCATTGCCCGAATAATCATCTGCTTTTGATGATAATTTATTTAATTTATATCCTCCGCCATTGCCAACTCCAGGATTTCTTTTGGCTATCTCGATAACTTTCAACATTAAATCCACATCCATCGGGGAACCAAGAGTATAATCGCCGTTAAGAAATTCTCCATAATTGTAATTAGGGTCAATAAAATCTGCATACGATAGGCTGTTACCGAACTGGGGGTATGCTCTTAAAATTGCCGCCATAACCTGTGGGCCATCATCCCAAATCATCGAACCGCTGCTTTGGTTATAATCATAAGAGCGGTACCTGTACTGATATGCCCCACCGATTTTTATATTACTTGTAAAATCATTTGAAATCGTTACATCTGTCGATAAATCGATTCCCCCGTTAAGAACCCTGTCTTTAGAAATACTATTATTATTATAAATTTCGGAAAGAACAGAATTTTCAGGGTCGTGAATAACATAACTTGCTATTTCTTTTGAAGATTTAAATTTCAAAGCGTTGCTTAGATTTTTAAATCCCGCATCTTGCTGCCAGAAACTAAAATTTACATCTTCAGGATAATTGTTAACGGAATAGGAATGAGATAACCTTGCGGCAATTTTAAGATCACCCAATTGTTGTTTAAAGCTCAATAGGTTGCTAAATACATCTAAGTTAGAGTTGGAGTTTGTTGCATTATTGAACAATTCATTCCGTTCAAGAAAATACGATTCATTCCTTGAAATAGTTCTTGTATCGCTTCTGCTAAAAAAATTCATAAGCCCTATACTGCCTGTTTCATAATCATAATCAAGCACAACTGTAGCTCCGTAACGATTACGATCTCTCAAAGCATCGGTAAGGCTTGTTGACTGATATACCGGGTCACCGGCTTCTTCGACGATGATTTTAGCTGCATAAAAATAATTAGCATTTAATTGATTAGCGCTTAGGTTTTTATCTTCAATAGAGCCCAGTACAAAAAGACCAAAACTGTTATCAAAAAAACGTTGTTCGTAGCTTCCTACAACTTTGTAGTCTTTAAATGTACCCTTCAGACTATTATGAGACCCCTGTGAAAGAATTTCGAATCGTGGTTTGGTAAATTCGTTTTTAATTGCTTTCCTCATACTAAAATTTACAACGCCGCCAAATACTGTAGCATCCATATCGGGTGTAATAGCTTTAATAACTTCAATACCACCAAGCATGTTTGAAGAGATCATACTTAAATCCGTTGACCTATCGCCCGAATTAGAAAGTTGATCGCTCCCACTTAATTCGGATTTATGATCATTTGGATCGTTGGATGTAAAATTGGCGGGAAGTTCCACGCCATCAATTGTTATCTGGTTATATTGAGGCGAGAGTCCACGAACAACAACTCTGGAACCTTCACCACCTGTTCGTATAAGAGAAACGCCCGGCAGCCTGCTAACAGACTCTGATGCGTTTGCGTCAGGTAGTTCTTGTATCTTTGCCATAGAAACAACATTCTTAATTGATACCGAAGAAAGCTGTTCGTTTATTGCCTGATTTTGACCTTCTGATTGTGCAGTAACAACCACAGTTTCGCCTTCAAGAACTTCCGGGTTTAATAAGATGTTAAGTTCGGTAGTCTTTCCACCTAATATCTGCACACTAATTTCTTCTTGTTTGTAACCTATATAAGTTACGCGAAGAGTGTATGTTCCGGGAGGAATATTTCGTAAAATGAAATTCCCTTCCTTATCGGCGGCAGTACCAAAGCTGGTTCCTAAAAGAATAACATTTGAATATAAAAGAGGTTCCTTTGTCAGTGAGTTCTGAATTTTCCCCTTTAATGTGCCACTGGAGGCGGAAAAAAGAGTTGAACAAAATACCAAAAGTAATATTATTGTTTTGCTTAGCTGTATTGTAAATCTTTTTATCATAGATACTCCTTATAAATTACTTCTCCAAATAGCTTGCTGAAAAAGTAAATTTTAGATTTTCTCGTCTTCTTAAACTGTTACTATGACCGTTAGTTAATTCGTACGAAAAATAAATTAAATAAATTAAATATGCAAGAGCCCATTAAAAACTAATTTTAAACATATTTTGTATACTTTTTTGCCGAATATATTTTATAATTGAATAAACTGCACAAAATAGAGGATTTTCCACTAACAGAGGGTCTTCTTTAATATTACCTCTCTTTTAGGAAAATAATGTTTTATTGTTGATTATTTTTTAATGGTTAACTCTAACTTTTGTAAATCCTTTTCCGAGGATGATGAACCAATCATTAGAGTGTATTTTCCTGGTTCTACTGTAAATCCCTTACCATCAATCCATCGGGATAATAATTCCGGAGTGATATTAAAAGAAACTTTTTTAATATCGCCAGGATTCAAGGTTATTCTCTTAAATCCCTTCAATGTTTTTATAGCAATTGTATCTTGATTGGCTTTGACATATAACTGTACAACTTCATCGCCTTTTACTTTTCCGGTATTAAGTATTTCAACGGATACAATCGTCGATTCATCAGGGTGTATTTCATTATGTTCGAGTATTAGGTTTTCATAACTAAATGAGGTATAGCTCAATCCAAATCCAAACGGATAGAGTGGTTCGCCTTTGAAATATCGGTACGTTCTGTTACTCATGGCGTAGTCAGAAAAGGGCGGAAGTTGATCAACGGATTTATAGAAGGTAACAGGCAATCTCCCGGCAGGATTGTAATCACCAAAAATTACATTGGCAATTGCTGAACCAGCCGCTTGCCCTGGATACCACGCTTCAATTATTGCAGGAATATTTTCATTCTCCCAATTAATTGAAACAGCACTGCCGTTTAGTAAAACAAGAACAACAGGTTTCCCTAAAGAATAAATCTTTTTGATAAAGTTGGACTGAACCTCGGGAAGATCAAGTGTTAGTCTGTCACCCCCGCTAAAACCTTTAACTTCAACTTTCATCTCTTCACCTTCAAGGCGGGGTGATAAGCCCATAAACATAATAACAACATCCGATTTTTTAACCGCATCAACAGCTTTCTGTTCACGATTTTCGTCCGGGACCGACCAGATTAACTGCATAAAGGAATAACGTAACTTTTTATAAAATTCTATTTTTATTTTATAGGCTTTTCCGCCAATAAGATCTAAATATTTATAAGTTTTAACCGGATCAAATTCACCATCAAACTGAACAAGCAATGTATCTTCAAGGTAAATTTTAAAACCATTAAATCCATAACCACCTAACGCATAGCTGCCTGATTTGGGCGGAACCAAAACGCCAGTCCATCTAATTCCAAAATTATCAGGATCAAAACTTTTATAAGGCGCGCCATCCCACCAGGCAAAATCGATTGCAGAATCAATCCTTGAAAACGCCGAGTTTCCTTTAAAATCTCTGTTATCAAAATACTCTCCCATCAATCCTCTCGTTTGCTTATCAGGTGAGGTGTAAAGAAATGATCCTTCAACTATATTAAAAGATGGAAGATTCTCAGCAAGTTCACATCCTCGTTCATAGAGAACATTACTATTTATAAGTTTATTCTTGATGCCCTGCAGCGGCGTAACAGGATTGGATGGAAAACCATTGTAATTGCCAAGTAAAACTTCAACATCGTCAGCGTTAGGTCCAACTACTGCAATTGTTTTTATATCCTTATTGAGAGGCAACAAGTTATTTTCATTTTTAAGGAGGACAATAGACTTTCGCGCTGTTTCAAGAGCTATGGCTTTATTTTCGGGAGTATTATATTTATCCAGCTTAGAGTAAGGAACCATTTCAGGTGGATCAAACATTCCAAGTTTAAAACGCGCTGCGAAAATTCTTTTCACAGAAATATCTATTTCACTTTCGGTTATTAAGCCCTGATTTACTGCATTTAGTAAGGATGTATACGCATTTCCACATTCAAGATCTGTCCCGGTTTTAACTGCAATACTGGATGCCTCTTCCGGAGTTTTTACAATTTTATGAAAGTTATACATATCAGGCACAGCCCAGCAATCAGAAACAACCAAACCTTTAAATCCCCATTCATCTCGAAGTATCTGTTTTAATAACGGATCGCTGCCACAGCAGGCATCGCCGCGAAACCGGTTATATGCGCACATTACAGAATATGCTTTTCCCTCAACAATACATTTTTTAAAATGAGGAAGATATGTTTCTCTCAAATCATAATCGCTAACTATTGCATTAAAAGTATGTCGTTCCGGTTCAGGCCCGCTGTGCACCAGGAGATGTTTAGGAGTTGCAATTGTTTTTAAATATTTAGGGTCATTACCCTGCAATCCTTTTACAAACTGCTCACCCATTTCGCCAGTTAAAAAAGGATCTTCACCGTATGTTTCCATGCCTCTCCCCCATCGTGGGTCGCGAAATATATTTATGTTGGGAGACCAAAGAGTTATTCCCTGGTATATCCCTCTTTTATTTCTAAGCAGTGCCAAATTATACTTAGCCCGCGCTTCATCAGAAATTACAGTAGCAACTTTGTGCATAAGTTCTGTATCCCAAGTAGCAGCTAACCCGATTGCCTGTGGAAAAACAGTAGCGATCCCGTTACGGGCTACGCCGTGCAGGGCTTCATTCCACCAATTATATTCGGGTATATTAAGACGTTCTATTGCAGGTGAGTTATATACCATCTGGGATATTTTTTCTTCAAGGGTCATCCTTGATACAAGATCATTTACTCTCCCGTCAATTGTTAAATTTGGATTTTTATAGGAAAGATTTTCCTGGGGAAAGATTACACAATTAAAGTAAACAAAAACAATAAAAAATAATTTTAGTTTCATACTCACCTCTAAAAAATTTTAAACCACTTAGACATATCCGCTTAAATAACTTTATACTTTATGCACTTATTTAGTAATTAATATTAGATACGACTAAAAATTTTTCTTTAATAGTTCCGGTTTTTCCGAAAATAATTTTAGTATTAATTCTCCGAACAATGAATTTGCCCATGCAAACCATTTCCGTGTATAATTTTCAGCAATGTCTTTATCAAAAGACTCATGCATAAATCCTGTTCGTGCATGTGTGTTCTTAAGGTACTTTAAGCATTCAATTATTTCTTCATCACTATTACTTGTTAAAGCTCTCATAATAATGCTTATGTGCCAGATTTTATTTAACAGAGTATGCGGACTGCCAATTCCCTCAGCAGCTTTTCCTTTAAAAAAATATGGATTGTTTTTGCTGAATAAAAATCTTCTTGTATTCTGATAAACAGGATCATCAATTGAACAGCATCCAAGGTATGGAAGAGAAAGCAGGCTGGGGACATTTGCATCATCCATAAATAAATGGTTTCCAAAGCCATCAACTTCGTATGCATAAATCTTTCCAAAGTTAAGATGATTTATTACCGCATATTCATTTAATGCATCTTCTATTTCTGATGCTAATAATATACCTTCAGAGGCAAAGTTAAAATCCTTAATAATTACTCGATACATTTCGGATAACTGTCTTAATGAAACTGCTGCAAAATAATTAGCAGGAATATGAAACGGGAAAATAGCGGCGTCATCAGAAGGTCTGAAAATTGAGGCAATTAAACCGACAGGATTGATTGGATTTCCAAAACCGTTACCCGGAACTGTATCGGTGCTCCAGGAAGTTACCCGGCTAAACGAGTATGATCCGGAAGCGGTTTTACGCTGCTGCTCTTTAAAAGTTTTTACTATTAGTTTTGCTGCTTTCTGCCAGTCGTCATCAAAGCCGGAAATATCCCCCGTTCTTTTCCAGAAACTATAAGCAAGTCTAATTGGATAACAAAGCGAATCTATCTCCCATTTTCTTTCATGAAGTTCAGGTTTCATTTGAGTAATATCTTTTTCCCATTCGCTGCTTTTAGAACCATCATTAAAAGCATTGGCATAAGGATCAATCAAAATACATTTTGTTTGCCGGTTAATAACTCCTTTAAGCATTTCTTTTAACATTTCATCCTGATCTACAAGTGACAGATAAGGCCAAACCTGTGCGGTCGAATCTCTGAGCCACATTGCATTAATGTCACCGGTGATTACAAAAGTATCCGGTTTGTCGTTTTCAATTTTGAAAGTTACTGTAGTATCAACCGTATTTGGAAAGCAGTTTTCAAATAACTCTGCCAATTCTGCATCACTAATAGACTGCTTTACTTTTTCAATAGTTTTATCTACTGATTTACTAACAAAATTTCTTTCTGCCGGGTTTGGTCGTTTACTCATAAACTTCTCTTTTGCGGTAATAGTATATTGTTCTACTTATTTTGATCAAGTTTTTGTAGTGCAAAAGCATAAGCGCCAATCGCTACAGCTTTATTAGTTCCAAGTTTAGAAATTCCAACAGCAATTCTTTTTTGAGAATCATACACTAATTTATTTTCAGAAAATGGAATTGTGATTTCTGTTTTATCTCCATGCAAAAATTCTTTTAACTGACTCTCATCTTCAAGATTATAGGTCTTAAGTGAAAGACGGGAAAATTTATCACCTGCCGGGCTTTCATATGCGCTATTCATTTCGGAAATTAAAGCCGGCATAAATAATTCAGATGCTCCTGCAATTCCGCCGCCAATTACAATTAATCCATCAAGCAAAGTAATTGCCTGAGAAAGCGAATCACCAACCGATTCACCTAATTGTCTGTAGCTCTCTAAAGCTGCTTCCCGGTTGCCGTTTCGATTGCCCAAGCCTATCTTATAAATATCCTTCGGTGAGTGTGAGTTTTTAAAAGGGATACCTGAAAGCTTAGAATATTCTCTTTGTATTGTCCTTATACACGCGCCTTCTTCAGCATTTGTTTTGGGATCAAGTTTATTCCTTAAAAGCCATATCTCCGCACCACACGAATTATCACCAATATAAAGTTCGTTATTTCTAACTATGCCTGCGCCAAAACCTGTTCCAAGTGTTACACCAAAAAGATTATTATAACATTTAGTACTTCCCGCATTGCGCAATAAATTATTTACATAAGGAAGAAATCCTGCAATAGCCTCACCGTAGACAAACAAATCACCATCGTTGTTTATAAAAACAGGCAAGTTAAATTTATCTTGAAGCATTGGTCCGAGCGCTATACCGCCCTTAAAGGCTGGAAGATTGCCAAGGTCTCCAATTATTCCTGAAGGATAATCAGCCGGTCCTGGAAATGCAAAACTAATTGCAGATGGAAAAGATTTTAATTTTTGCTTAACTAAAGTAAACCCATTAATTATGTTATTTAAACATTTATCAAGGTTATCTGCTTCAGATGGCAAAGTAACAGAATCAATAATTTCTTGATTTCCGCGTATAGCCGAAAATACAAAATTAGTACCACCCGCATCCAGAGTTAATACTATCCTATCATCCGTTTCATATTTCATAATTAAACTTTTCCAACTTTAGGTTCTTAACACTAATATTCTTGTAATATATGGTAGAATATTTACAAACTAAAAGACTAAAAAGCATGAATGAATGATCCGTTAGCTAACGGACAATCACTCATCTCAAATAATTTGGCTCTGCTTGTCCCGTCCCGCGGGGGCTCGTCCAGGTTAAGTATTAGTTGATTTATTTTTTTATCCGGGAAATCGATGTTAAACCATCATTCCTAATAATTATTTTATCCGATCCATCTTCAGACAGAAGTGATGCTTCAAACATATTTGTTGTACATTCAATTGTCGGGGGCATCAGGTAACCGGGAATGTCTTGTAATTCGATACCTAATCCTTCTAAACTTTGTGTAAATGATCTATTCTTTTCGAAGTAATTTTTTTCACTGTAATAAATCTGACGTAAAAACCATTTGGCTTTTTCATCCTTCTTCTCGATAAAGGAAATATTTTTACTGCCGGCAACTTCATTAGTAAATTGAACATACCCCCACATTTCAGGGTAATGCATATTTACAACACCGTGAGGAGACCAAACCCAGTTATCCTCAGGATAAGGTTTATTAGTTGCCGGATTAATTTGTTTTTTATACTTGTGTTCTATTGTTTCTGTTTTCCACTCAACGCGCGAAAAATTTATTCTCCACTGATCATTTTCATTTGGCGGTACTGAAATAGCTGTAAGCTCTTTAAATGATTCCCATGGGAATGCGACCTCAACTGTCCAACTATTATCAACATCACCGGGTTGATTGATTGTACCATTTATTTTTACACCTGATTTTATTCCCTTTATATCAAAACCATTTAAAGCTGCTTTATCAATATCCCGATAGGGTTGTTTTAATAGTAAATCCCAAATCGTATTTAAAGCATTCATTTCATATTCCAAATAGTTGTGTGAATCACCATCCGGATCAACGAATATTTCAAAATCATTATCATAAAAAATGATGTCATCACGATTTTTTAATGTGCCCCAAATATCCGGTTCTTCTAATTCAGCAGCGATATAAAAATAATTTTCATCCCATAACATTTTGCACGTGGTGCGAAACCTTGGAGCAGGCTTTAATGAACCTTCAATATCAACAAAATCATTTGTCCACTCAGCTTTGTTCCATACAGATTCATCAAGTTTACCATCAACACTAATACTTTCATCTGATTTATAGCAAACGTATTTTTGAGGTGAGAACGGTAATGCAGGTATCGGAATACTCTGCGCCCATATAGTTATAAATGAAAAAATAATAATTGTGATAAGCTTATTCATATTTATACTGATTATTTATTGCTCTGCCGCTTTAATTAATTCTCTTATTGTTGATGTCGCTAAACCAACAACGGTATCTGCAGCTCCATAGTAAACAAGAACCTTGCTGTCTAATACTGCAAATCCTTTCGCATCATAATCCTCTACTATCAAACCGCTTGGAAAAACTACATTCTGAACCTGTCCTACCATTTCATACAATTCGCGCGGTTCCAGAATATTATACTTTCCTCGTGATAAAACTTTTGAAGGGTCATTTAGATCGAGCAAAGCCACGCCGGCTTGATAAATATTAGAACTTGCAAAATGTGTAGCAACACCATGATATATATGCAGCCAACCCTTAATTGTTTTTACCGGAGGAGGACCGGAGCCGATATTTTCATCCCAATAATGAAAACGACCACTGATAACCGGCTTTACAGTCTTCCAGTTTAAAAGATCATCCGATTCGGACAACATTATTGTATTGCCTGATACCGGTCCCGATGCAAGTTGAATTTTATTGGGACGGTCATATCTTAAATATTTGCCATTTATCTTTTCAGGAAACAAAACACCATTTCTGATATCCCCCTCAGAGACAATTCCAAGAAAATTATATACTTTAAAATCACTTGTTTTTGCCAGTCCAAGCTTGCAGCCGGATTCCATATCCATTGCGAACATGATGTAATAATCATTCTCAATTGCGGTTATTCTCGCATCATAAATGTGGTAAATTTTTTCTTTGATTTTATCGATCCCGATAAAATCAACTACTTTATTATCTACCTTAAAATCTACGCCATTTTTACTTTCTGCTTTAATAATGCAGGTCTCTCTTCCCCTGTTTTGAACTCGTAAAAGCATTATGTAACTACCATTAAATTTTATAGCGCCAGGATTAAAGACTGATGAAACATCAATAATATTTGGTAATATATCCGGAATATCTGAACGTGTTATAATGGGATTGTCTGGATGTCTTATAAGCATACTTTATTCAACTATTTTACTTTAACAATGTAATTATTTTGAGTTTAATTTTTTGTTTATACAACACCTCTACCCATAACAACCTTTACGTTGCATACTTTCTTACCAGAAATTAATAAAATATTTCCATTAATTTCCTTTCCATCAACAAAAATATTCTTTACACCGGATTCTACTCCTTCCGGATTTTCAACTTCCACTATATATTTGGTGTTTCTGAAAATACGTTCAACTCTAAATGATTTCCAATGTTCCGGAATGGCTGGATCAATTAATAATCCATTATAAGTTGGTCGGATGCCTAAAATATAATCGAACGAAACCCGGTACATCCAGGCTGCGGTTCCTGTTTGCCAGGAATGGCTCGCTTTTCCGGCAGCGGAGTGTTCATCACTCGTTATATACTGAGAATACACATAGGGTTCTGCCTGGTAAATATCGGAATCAATACTATCCGGTAGAAGTTTTTTATAATAATTAAAAGCGCTATTGCCTCTTCCCATCATACATTCCGCTTGAATTAACCATGCGGTAGGATGATTGAACACTGCTGCATTTTCTTTTTTGCCCGCGACACATCTTGTTATTAATCCAATGTTCGGATCAATTTCCCGAAAAGCAGGTGCGCAAATTTTAGGACCATATTCAGAATCAAGATGTTTTTTTGCGCTATCAAGCGCTGATATTAATCTTTGCTTATCATGTAGATTTGCAATAACAGCCCAGCTTTGTGTATTAATAAAAATTTTCCCGTATTCATTTTCCTTTGAGCCAATTTTTTTATCTTTCGCGCCAAAAGCTCTAATATACCATTCTCCATCCCAGCAATATTCATCGATGCTGTTTTCAATTGTATCTCTCAACTCGATAATTTCTTTATTTTCTAAATTCAAATTATCCAATAATTCAATTAGTCTGTTTAACATAGCAACATAGAACATTGCACCCCACACGCTTTCCCCTCCGTCGTCTCCGCCGATATAATCTAAGGTGTCATTCCAGTCTCCTCTGCCAAAAACAGGAAGATTGTGCTTAGCAAGAGAATTTTTTACAAATTTTACTACAGCAAATAAATGGTCGAGAATTGAGCTTTCTCCCTCATCAACATAGGCTACATTTTGTTTAAGAATGGAAATATCCCCTGTCTCTTTAATATATTCTGTAACCGCAAGAATGAACCAGAGTGGATCATCACAATGTTTTGTTAATTCCCCACCGCCATCATTATAAAAATGATGATAAACTCTTCCATCAGAAAACATTTGTTCGGCTAAAAATAATATGCGGTTAAAAGCTTCCCGGGGCTGCGATATTGTTACAGCAATAACATCCTGTGAATTATCGCGAAAACCAAAACCCCTGCTTATACCCCAATAATAAAAACTCGCTACTCTGCCAACATCAAAAGCTACTTTAGCCTGGTATTGGGTCCAATAATTCATAAAAATGTTAACTTTATCATCAGGCGTTTCAGTTACTGTATGATTGAAAAAATTATTCCACTTTTCTTTAACATCAAACAATGCTTTATCAACTTCGAAAGCACTTTTATATTGAAAGGGAACAATAATTTTTTTCTGTTCAAATTCTATTTTGGGAATGACCCCAAGAGAAAATATTATCTCTTTGGATTCCATAGCATCGAGATCAAGATTAATTTGAATTGCCCCAATGGCATTTCCAAAATCGGTATCATTGCAAGATAATTCCCCGGTTTCAATCGCTTCAGGATTATTTTCATTTCTATAAAGCCCTATAAAACGTTCACGTACAGTTTCAAATTTAGCTATTGGGTAATTGGCTGTAAAGAATGCCCACTGATCCCATTCCTTATTTTCCTGCTGTTGGGTGCCATTTGATTGAGTAACCCAATAAGTTTTTGTTGCAAAGAGAGAATTTATTTTTTTATCAAAATATACGCGGTTAAAATGCTGGTCATCGCATTGATTAATTAAATCAATTAAACCGTGTCCCAGTGCAAATTCAACATATCCATATATTGAAAGGCGACGTTTCCTATTGGAATTGTTTTTAATTGTTGCTTTCCATATTTCCCTGTTATCATCAAGCGGAACAAAATATAAAACGGAAGATTTAATATCATTTCTGTCTGAATCTATGCGTGTATAACCAAAACCATGTACAGTCTTATACGCTTCAGGATTTTTGCCAACAGGCTGCCAGGAAAGGCTCCACATTTCCAAACTGTCATTATCCTTAATGTAGATATATTTACCCGGACGATCAGGAGGGACATCATTGATGCGGTATCTGGTAATTCTACCATGAAGGGGGTTTTTAATATAACTGATTCCCCCGGCATTATTTGAAATAGTAGCAAAATAATTTCCGTTATAAATATAGTTAATCCACGGTGTAGGCGTTCTGACGTTGGTTATTACAAATTCTTTACCATCTTCAGAAAAATATCCATACTTCATTTAATCATCTCCAAAATAGATGTAATTCACATCTGCATACTTCTGTATTGAAGCATAACTCTATCTATATTTGAACTATATAAAGTTCTTTGTTACAACAAATACTGAAAAAATTCAGACGTAATACTGTAAATTTATTTTTATCTAAAATTAACTTATGCCAACTTATTTTTTCTAACACTAAAAAGCAAGTAATATTTGGTAAAAAATACCGAAATTAGACATTTTAAGGCAATGGCGAAGTATAGTTTATTTCTTTTAGAAATTATCATCGTTGAGACGACCAACTCACAATCTTTTCAGCTTTGGTCTTTATGGGAAATAAGAATAACAAAGTAGTTAATTTATTTTACCGGAAGTTGAAAATATTCTTCTAAAATTAAGGAGGCAGCTCCAACTGCTACAGAATAATGATGATATTTATCAACTATAATGTTGAGATTACTACTTGCCATTGTTAGAACTCGCATTTCAATGGCTTTCCGGATCGAGTCTATCAAAATATTTTCAACCTCAGAAACAACCCCGGTAATTATTAAAGTATCAGGATTCAACAAAGCTACAGCCGATGCTATTGCCTGTCCAACCATATCTCCAATTTTTGAAAAAATAAGTATTGCTATTTCATCCCCCTGTTTTGCTGCATCAACAAGTAGTTTAGTATCTATCGATTCAAGAGAAGATACATAATTCTTCAGAATTTTCCCTTCATTAAAACGTGTTCGGACAGCGGATAAAACATGCTTTAAGGTTGGAAATTGCGGATACAATTCTCCTGCACAAAAAGTAGCGCCACGGTAAAGTTCACCTTCCAGAATTATACCTATTCCAAGACCTCCAACATTTTTATCAATTTCTGCAAGAACAGTAACAAAATTCCTCTTCGTTTTAAAAAACCCGCTCCATTTTAATCCTATTGCTGCCGCATTTGCATTATTCTCAATCAAAACGGGAAAAGGGAGATTCCCTAATTTTTCGAGCAGCGGAAAATTCATTTCCGGTAAAACACTGGACATAATTACTACGCCATTTATGTTATCAACCACTCCGGCAAAAGCTACACCAAGGCCTAAAATTTTATTTTTATCTATATTATTTTCATCGATTATGTCATTAACAACCTTAGTAATTGTTTCAACTAATTCATCCAATGTTCTGCCGGTTTCAAGTTTTAATATTTTTTTTGCAACAATACCACCGCTAAAATCCAGGATGACCGGGGTCATTTCACCAACTTCAATATCCAAACCAATTACATATGCTGCTTCTTTATGAATTTTCCATAGATAAGGCTTTTTGCCGCCTTTTCCTGTAGACTCACCTTTGCCGCAAAAAGAAATAAGAGACTTAGTGGTGAGCACCTTTAGTATATTAAATATTGTCGATGGGCGCATACCTGTGATTTTTACCAAATCACTGCTTGAAATAATTTCATGTTCTTGAATAAGTTTTAGAACCAATTGTTCATTGATATCTTTTACTACACGTGCCCGAAATGAGAGCAACTTTTTTTCATTCATTTTTTTATGTTTTCTTATTTTTAAAAACCGACATATGATAATTTACAAATGTAAAATTTCTCAAAACAGTTATTTTATAGAAATTTCATCTACAAAAAGCCAGGCTTTGCCGCCTGCGGCTATATGCCATGCAGGACATACAGCCACATTTTTTGCCGTTACCCGAACATAACGGGTTTGAATTCCCCCTGTTGATTTTACAAATTCCTTTATTCCGGTCTTGCTGTTTATTTCATCCGGAATGTTTTCAACTTCATAAATTTTTGAATAAACAATTCCATCATCCGAAACAGAATATTCAATTTTTAATGGATAAAAAATCCACGAACCTGTATTTTGCAGAAAGGACACGCTTATAGAACTGATAGTTTGATTGCCTCCGAGATCGATTACTGCATTTAAATCTTCACCTTCGTAGCCTTGCCAGGCATCTGTATGAAAATTATCCGGGCCCCTGATTCCGTCTATTAATCCTTCTGCCCCGCCGCCGGTATATGTATGATGATACTGTGTATTTAATTTTATGGTTCTTCCCTCAGCTATTTTATTAAACACCGAAGTTATAACTTTGCTGAATTCACCATCTTTATAGCAAACTGCCTTCAATTCCGAAGTACTTTTGACAACAATTGGTTTAGAATAAATATTTTTTTTATTCATTGGATTGCTGCTGTCGAGTGTAAAATAAATTTCATCATTATTGACGGAAGTTAAATCTACTTTAATTGAATCTCGAAAAACTCTTTCGCCTGCAGTAAGATATGGAACTGTTACAAAGGGATAATCAATTTTTGTAACCGGTCGCGCAGTTAATTCGCTTCCCCATTTGCCGGGCTTTGAACCCATCTGAAAAACAAGTTCGCCTCCTGCAAGGATATCATTATGAGTGATAAATGAATACGGGTAGTCTTTTCCATTTAACTTTGCCGATTGAATATAAAAATTTTCATCGGAAAGATTTTTTGCGATTACGGTAAAATTGTTGTCCTCACCGCTTTTTACAGTCAGCTTTTCAAATACAGGTGTACCGATAATATATTTATTATCACCGGGACACACAGGGTAAAATCCCATTGCACTGAAAACAAACCAGGCAGACATTTGTCCACAGTCTTCATTTCCGCACAATCCATCGGGTTTTTCCGTATATAATGTATTTACTATTTTATGAACTATTTCCTGAGTTTTTGAAGGTACACCAACATAATTATATAGATATGCCATATGATGACTTGGCTCATTACCGTGTGCATATTGACCAATTAACCCGGTAATATCAGACTGAAATCTTCCAGTAAGTTTCGGATCGGTTGAAAATAACTCATCTAACTTAGAAATAAATTTACTGTCACCACCCATAAGATTTATCAACCCATTAACATCCTGGGGCACAAAAAAACTATACTGCCATGCATTTGCCTCGGTGTAATTTCCACTTACAGAATATGGATCGAACGGTTCAAACCATTTTCCGTTTTTTTTCGCGCGCATCAGCGATGTCGAAGGATCGAAAACATTTTTATAAAATTGAGCTCTATCAATAAAATATTTATAATCGTCTTCTTTACCGAGAGACTTTGCCATCATCGCAATGCACCAATCATCGTAAGCATATTCAAGAGTTTTCGAAACACTCTCGCTCTCGAGATCGGAAGGAATGTATCCCATCGATTTATAAAATTGTAACCCGAGATGATCCTGCATAGCGCTTTTTTTTATTGCTTCGAAAGCTTTTTCAATATCATAATTTCTAATGCCCTTGAAATACGCATCGGTAATAACAGGTATTGAATGATAACCAATCATTGTTCCTGTTTCATTTGAAGCTAATTCCCAAACAGGCAGCAGTCCGTGCTCCTCATATTTTTCAACAAGCGATCTAACCATATCATTCGCTTTTTTTCTATCGATGATTGTATACAGAGGATTTTCTGCGCGGAAAGTATCCCACAGCGAATACACGGTATACATTTCCCCTCCTTTTACTTCATGAATTTTTTCATCCATCCCGATAAAGTTACCATCGACATCCGAAATTATACCAGGATTTAATAATGCATGATATAACGCCGTATAAAACACATTTAGTTTTTTTGTATTCCGACTTTCAATTTTTATTGCTGACATTGATTTTTCCCAGGCACTATCAGCCTGTTGAGCAGTTCTGTTAAAATCCCAGCCAGGAATCTCAGCTTTAACATTTGCCTTTGCGCCTTCGATGCTGGTATGAGAAATGCCAACTTTAATTAACAAGACATCATTGGAAGAAGTATCGTATTCAAAAAAGGCTTTGATCGATTTGCTGTTTGAATTGTTTTTTTCTTTTGATAAAGCGCCGTCTTCAACGAGGCTAAATGACTTAAATGGTTTGGAGAACTCAGCATAAAAATATATACAATGGTTTGCAGCCCATCCGGAAGAACGCCGATAACCTTCAACTGTTTTATTGTCAAGAATTTTTATTTCCGAATCTTTAACTTGATCTTGAATACCATGAACAAGATCGATTAAAATCTTTGCACTTTTTGATTCAGGGAAAGTATATTTATGAAATCCCGCTCTCGCTGTCGCAGTTAATTCCGCTTTGATGTTGTAATCATCAAGAAGAACTGAATAGTAACCTGCTTTTGCGATTTCATTTTTGTGAGAAAATCTTGAACGGTATCCTGAATCGGGATTGTCTTTCGAACCTGCATCAATTTTTAGTTCACCCGTCACCGGCATAAATAAAATATCACCGTAATCTGCACAGCCTGTACCGCTAAGATGTGTATGACTGAATCCCATTATCGAATTATCAGAATAGTGATAACCGGAACACCAATCCCACCCGTCTATTCCTGTATCAGGACTTAATTGAACCATTCCGTTCGGTAAAGTGGCGCCGGGATAAGTATGTCCATGTCCGTCTGTTCCCACAAATGGATTAACATAACCGGTTAAATTTGTTTGAGCAAATAAATCTATACCCATCATTAAACAGATAAGAATGATCATTCTTGTATCTGCTCGTTTTAACAAAGAAAAAGTAATTTGCTTTATTAATTGTAGAGGGTTAGAATCAAAACACAATTCTATACTACCATGTTGTTCTTTATAAAATATTCTCATTTTATCATCAACATTTTTATTGTTTTTACAAATGGTTTTGCTTCATTTAGCTGTACGGTTAGTTGCGCAAAATACAACCCGCTTGCATACTTTGAACCATCAAATACGGCTGCATAATAACCCGGGCTCATAACGTCATCGACCAATGATGTTATTTCATTTCCGAGTATATCAAAAACTTTTAAAGTTACTAATCCATTCTTAGGCACATGATATCTTATTGTAGTAGACGGATTAAAAGGATTGGGAAAATTCTGAATAAGTGCAAATTCCTGCGGAATTCCCTTCTCAATAGTTTCCTCATCATTCACATCTGTCGGCGGAACTACAAGAGCCCTGAATACAGAATCAGTATATGATTTAAGATTGTTCCCCGCAAATACCATAATGCCGGCTTTAGGGGGAGAAGAAGGCTGCCACTGCGCAACTGCTGTAGAAAATGCTAAATTATTATTATCATTGAGTACTCCAATCATAGTTTTTGAAGCGCCGATAGAATCTGCCCACTGGTTGAAACGATTCACATAATACGGACTGAAATAAGCCATGTCCATTACAAAGTTGAAATATGATGATACCTCTTTGGACCTGCCAATTACATAACCCGGCTCTCCCCAATATCCCCAGAAGATAGCTGCTGTATACATTTGCGAGGTACTATCGGATGACCTAGGCCCAAAATACTTCCCTATTTCTTTTAGCAGTGAGGTGTATTCGGCATTGCCTGTTGCCCGATGCTCTACATCAAGTGAAATACCGTCTAAGTGCAGGGAATCAATTGCGCAGGTTTTAATGAAAGCGGCAAATTGCATATAGTCTAATCCTACTCCATCATGAGTAGTAAAAGGTGTTGAAGTGCTCCAGGAAGGAGCGTCGTCAACATTCATTAAAACTTTTACTCCTCTTGCCTGCAAAATCCTGATATCCCTAATAATTTCGCTATAATAATGATAAACTACATTATGCATCCATCCCGTAGAATAGTGGACTGAGTCAGCCAATTCCCATAATGTCCCTTCAAATACAACAACAACATTTGCCTCATCGGAAAACGTTGTTAATGATAAATGATCGGGCCCATGAGAATCAAAAACATAATAGGCTACTTTATTATTCCCTTTCGGTGGAATGTCAGCTTTCAAGTTTTGTAATGCTGAACTAAAGCTGATAATAAAAATAATAAGCATTACCACTTTTACAAATGATATATTTCTCATAAGATAATTTTTTCTTTTTTTTTATTCATTCAAATTGCTGCATCTTCTTTTCGTATCTATTGTCGTATTTAAACCATCAGGTTGTCATTTACCATAAAGCGATAAAAAAAAGAATCAACTCGATGACCAATCATCAAGTTTTAACGACTCACAAATTCACCTTTTTCTATACTCCAATCGTTGCCAAAATAACCGGCTAATTTTACACCGCTTTCATCCGATTGCAAAATCCCGGAATTGTAAATTAATATATCCGGTAAGCCGATATACTGGTCGAAGTATGGAGCGAGGTTGATAAGTTTCATTCCTTCAATGCCGGTTCCGGTAATTACACCTACACTTGCTGTTTCGCTATCCTTACGCGGACGAATCATTAAGCAAGCAAAATCATCTCCCTTGTAGATTTTATCATTAACGGTTATTTGTTTATTATCAACTTGGACAGGAGAATCATCCAGTAGTAATTTCCAGGCAGAGTTTGTCTTTGAGTTGCCAAATAGAATAACACTTCTGTCTTTATATTTTGCCGGGTCAAATTCATCATCCCTTATTATTTGTAATGAACTGTTACCCCTGTACCAGACTTTTTCGGCGTCAAGTTTAGCTTTTTCCAAAGCCCAATTATTTTCTTCTTTATTACCATGTGTACCATAAACAAACAATACATTGTAATTAAATGCTTCTCTAATATTTCCACACCGTAAAGGATATTTATTTTTATAATCCGGTACGGAACTAATTATCCAATTACCATTTTCTTTTCGTAGATAAATTTTTCCGCCGGCAGGGATATTTATTTCTGATATCAATTGATTATCAAGCGTAACTGAAACAGTTTTATCTGTTGATAACATCGATGCATCGATTGAGAGCATTTCAATATTCTCGGTTTCACCGACAAATTTTCTGTTACCTTGTTCAAGCCGGATGGTAATTTTACTCAATTTTTGTTGAGCAACCTGATTAATTATTTCTATCCAATAATTTTTTGATGAAATAGCAGGATTAGCTGTTGTAAAATCAATTTCTTTAATTTGTTCCTTCTTTGCCACCGAGTGATGAGCAAAAAAATCAAACATTGGACGCCAATCAACGCAATCGGCACCGAGTTCTTCGGAATTATCCCACCAATGATTAGCCCCTGGTTCGGAATGATAAACAAAATCTTTATGAAACTTTGAGAGATTATCAATCATCGATTCTGCTTGCTGCGGCGGCACATTATCATCTATGCTGCCATGAATTATGTAAATTCCGTTAGGTTTTAAATTTTTCGTAAATGAGTATGTATCGCTGTGCTTGGTAGATCGCATCAACATTTTTTTAATATCAGTGGTGTCAGACTCAGGTTTAATTCTGTACGACCAGATACTTATCCACCCGGCGCTTGGACCAAATGCAGCAAATTTATCAGGATAGTTAATTGCAAGATGCCATGTACCATGCCCCCCCATCGAATGACCGGTAAGATAAACACGATCTTTATTAATGTTAAATTTAGTTTTTGCTATATCTAATACTTCAAGCGCATCAAGTCTTCCCCAGTTTTCCCAATTGTAGCCATACGGACGGCGGTTTGTAGGAGCAACCACATACCCCCAATTTTTATGTCCGTAAGCTTGAGCTTGATTTATTGCTTCAACACCGGCTCCATGCAAACTCAAAAACAATGCAGGTTTTAATTTCAAATTCTCAGGTGGATTAACCGCGTAATATTGAACGCTGCCGTCTATTTTACTTATAAATGTTTCTTTGTATGTATCGCCAGGATTGAGAACTTCTAAATCGATAACTGTTGAAGATATGATTATTTCTTTTGACTTTTCTTTTGCAATTAATTCTAAATTAAATTTAACAGCACCCGTATCCGTATATGCCGGAAGTTTTATCTTGAAAGGAATTTTAGATATCGAAAGAGGAAAAATTTCATTTAAAGGATAATATACCGGCTCTGAATTATCCGACCAGGTTTTTATTGATAATCCTTTGTAAAAATCTCCGGATGCATTAATTAATGAAACAGCGCCGTATGTATCGGTAGTTTCATTTGTAATTGGATTCGGAATTGTTAAGTCGTTCGTATTAAAAATTAGTCCTTGCATTCCTCTAAGTAATTTTACTTTAAGCAATCCACGATCGCATTTAAAAAGCAATTCGTTACTTCCCTTTTTTAATTTTACCGGAATATAGGAATAATCAAATCTGGGCCCCCATGATTCAAAATTATCCTGGTAACGATATGGATTGCCGGAACGTGCAGAGCCGTTTACAAATACCATTGTGTTACCCATAGCTTCCACTAATACAACTTCATCATTGTTAGTTTGTACTACGTATTGTACGTAAGCGTTATTTAAAGAACCACTTTGTATCCAGCCATTTTCATCGGTTTCAATTTTTTCCCATCTACCAATTACTTTATCGTTGTATGTTAAGTCATCATTTTCGGATGGAGTATTCCACTTGTCTGTTTCAATTAGCGCTGCAACCGGGTCTGATGATAAAATATTATTATTTCCGGAATGAGTTAATTTAATAACTAATCCTTTTTTTAATATCAAGGAATCTGTTTGCTGGCAAAATGAATTAATTGTAAAAAAAAGAAATAATAATAACACCATGGATTTTTTTATCCGGTACATATAGTCTCCAATAAAACATCATTTAAAATTTTTGAATGTAAATCATTTATCTTCTTCTGTTGAGTCTCTCAGAACCGTTCCATCATCTTTATGATCGCGAACCATAGTTCTTAACCTGTTCAGCATATCCTTAAGATCTTTGATACCGCCGAAGGTAAACCATATAACAATTACAATTGAGGCAATAAGATTTGTTATAACGAAAAACTTCCAGAATTCTAACCAGGATGCATCAGATATTTCACTGGTCAGATTCATAATTGTACCTATCACAAATATCAACACCCATATAAAGGTCCAGCTATATGCTGCTATGTAAATTATTTTATCACCTTTAGTAAACTCTTTTCCCACGCCTAACATTTTCCACCCTTTTTGAGGGACTTCATCAACTATAATTGTCTCTTCTTTTATGGCATATTTGCCTCTATGCAGCATTTTATCCATATCAAATTCCTGTTTCTTACCAAGTAAGGATACAACTATATAAACAATAGTTGACCCGCCCATTGCCATTCCCCAGAAGTATTGACCATTAATCGGAAAGCCCGGAAAAATTTGTTGAAGGATAATACCTGTAACTGCAATTACCGAACCGACAATTAAAGCGCTCCACGCTGCGGCGGTCGTCCCTCTTTTCCAATATAAACCTCCGATAATAACGGCGCCGGAGCCGCCGGTAAAAATAGCAGCGGTAATAGCAAAATAGAGGAATATGTAATCAGTCATCGGAAACCAGAGACTAAAGAAGTAAATAAATATACACACTCCCAGAATCGACATTCTAAGCACTTTTATATGTTGCCCTGGTTCGAAAGGTTTTTTACGGAAAGGCATCAAAACATCCTGAATAAATATGGAGCCCCAGGAATGCATGTACGAATCGTGCGTGGATATTGTTGCCATAAGCATTAAGGCGAGAAAAACGCCCATTAAACCCACCGGAAAAATTTCGGAAAGTACTAATGGGATCCTTAGTTGATTTTGAATCGCTGCGTTTCCAACGCCGGATAATGTTGAATTAACATGGTTAGCAATATTAGCAAAATCAGCATGGTGCAATATTGTATATGCAACAACCGGTATGAAAACTAAAAACAACCATTTAGGAATATCTCGATAGTTGCCGAGGACTTCGCCCATCTTTGCTTCATGTGCGCTTTTAGCTGACGAGTTAAAACCCTGTGTTCCCTGCCAGGATAATTTCACATAAATAACTCCGAAAACATTTATTAAAAAATACCAGAAATTAAAATCGGGTACTTCGCTTGTATGGTGCGGATTAATTAATGAAGCATTGTTAGGTGCGGTAGCCACTGCTTCGGCAATCTGATTCCAGTTAACTACAAAAAGACTGAATATTATTATTATTATGAAAGCAAAATTAGCATAGATTCCCTGGAAAAATTCTGTAAGAATCACAGCTATCTGCCCGCCGGCAAAAACAAAATATAGTGAGATTAATAATATTATTGCCATCACAACCGGGTACGAAGATATTTCCATTCCCAGAAAGTTAAATGAAAGTGGAAGCCCGCAAAAATAAATCATAAATCTTGATACAACTGAAGGAAATACCCCAAAATTAAGTAATCCAGATGCGAAAGCTAAAATTCCGGCAAAAATCCTGAAATTTTTACTATATCGTATCTCAAGAAATTGAGCAATTGTCAAAGCTCTGGTTTGACGAAACCTGTAGACTACCCAGCCTGAAACAGTTATAAGCAGAAGAACAACAGCCATAATGAATTCCCACCATCGGAGAACAAAACCGGCTACATAATTCATTTCCCACTGCCCAACAATTGTTATTGCCCCTATAAACGCAATACCCTGCGACACGGTGATCATATATCGTCCTGCAGATCTGCCTGCCGAAAGATAATCGGCAACACTTCTTACCAATTTTTTACTTAAGCGAACAACAAAAAATAAAGCTATTAAAGAAACAGCAGCAATTAGCCAGTCTATCAGGGATAAATTCATATTCGCTCTTTTTATTATGATGTAAATTTTGAAAAATTAGGATTTCTATTTCTTACCTTAACCAGACACATTTTTGTGAAATAAAATGCAGTAAAATTAAAGATTTTTAACGAGGTTATTCTTTTTAAAAAATAAACGCTAACTCAAAAGTGAAAATAACAAATATTTTTGTAAAAAAAATCAAATAAAACTAATTATTTTTAGCTTTATATCGTCTATCATCATCATGTATATTCTTTAATAAAATATTTAACTCACTCCAACGCAATTTCATCTGAGAAAAGCCAGGCTTTTTCTCCGTTGCCTTTATGCCATTTTGGGCAAATCCCAATACTTTTTGCTTTGATATGAACAAACCTCGCCGAAATATTTTTAATAAAAAAATCAAATGAATGAACAAATGCTTTTAAATCTTTTTCGGAAATATCATTTTTTATTTCGCCTAATTTCTCAAAGTTTTTACCATCGTTTGAAATCGAATATTCAACCGATACCGGTAAGAAAATAAATGAGTTTACATCACTTAAAAATGATGCGGAAATTTTATTAATAGGTTTTTCTTCTCCTAAATCGATAACCGCATCCAAATCCGATCCATTATATCCCTGCCACTTGCCATCACTAAAATTGATGCTGCCAGTTACGCCATCAACTAAAGCTAAATTACCTGTGCCGGGATATTTTTTATCATACAGGGTTTTGTACTTAATAGAATGTTTTGCTTTGTTGAAACTTGCGATGACAGGCAGACTTCTTTTATTATCATTTGATATTGCAATTGCTTTAATCTTAGTTGATTCTGTTAATTTTATTTCACCATTGTACAGTGTTGATTTTTCATCAGGGATACCACCCTCAAGCGTATAATATATTTTGGCGCCCTTTGTATCGGATTGAATTATTACTTTCATAGTATCCGCAAAAGAGCCGCCATCCGGCTCAAAAGTAATTTCAGGAGGAGTTTTATAGATCCCTAATGAAGCGAAAGTTGGATTCGTTCGGCACTTGTCAATTACAATTTTTATCCTGTCCGCATAAACATCTGTAAATTTGAGTAATCTTTTATATCCGACAGTAGTGGCTTTTACAAATGTTCTCCAGAGTTGTCCATCCCAATAATCAATATGAAATTTTTCAATACGCTGACCTGCTAAAATATTTTCCTGAAGCATTATGCAATTAAATGTTCTACCTTTTGATAGCTGCACTTCAATTGATGCTTTGCTTATGTTCTGATCTGTTGTCCAGTAGGTTTCAGGATTATCATCAAGAATATTTTTTACTTCATTCCCCGGAGATTCGTTCGTTACAATCGTCTTTGCATTTTTTGCGAAATTATCTTTGAATGTTTCATCAAGAATATATCTCATTCCGTTCAGGCTTATAATATCATATTGGCTGATCAATCCATTAGTATCGGGTGGAACATTTAGCAACAGCACACCATTTAATCCAACGGAATTATAATAAATATCAACAAGCTTTTTAGGAGATTTAACAATTTCATCATCGCCGGAATTGTAAAACCAACGCGGTCTGATTGAAACATCTATCTCTGCCGGATACCAAATTAAAGATGACCCCGGTTTTTGAGTTAGGATTTTTTCTCTGCTGCCTAAATCATCGCCCATTAAATCGTTAGGAATGAAGGCGCCATCGAGAGATTGCTGTTGAGAATTTGCAGCTATATTTTCCATATTCATATTTGAACCTGGTAAAACACTCCATTCTGTTTGTCGTCCATAACCCGATTCTGTTCCAACCCATCTTACATCTGGACCCATAACTGCGATAACAGCATTTGGCTGCAGCTTACGAATTAATTTATAATATGCTTGCCAGTCATAAATTTGTTTTTTTCCGTTTACACCCTCGCCATTTGCACCATCAAACCAAACCTCAGAAATTTCACCGTAATTAGTTAAAAGTTCCCCTAATTGATTTAAGAAATGTTGATTGTATTCAGCGGTTCCGTAAGTTTTTTCATGCATATCCCAGGGAGATAAATAGACTCCAAATTTTAATCCGGCTTCATGGCAGGCATCAGAAAGGTACCTAACAATATCTCCTTTTCCGTTTTGAAACGGAGTATTGGAAATATTCAGTTTAGTAAACTTGCTTGGCCACAGACAAAAACCATCATGATGTTTTGTGGTTAGAATTATCAACTTAATCCCAGCATCTTTAAAAACCTTTACCCACTGCTTAACATTAATTTTTTTTGGATTAAATTTTGAAATATCACTGTTTTTCTGTCCCCATTCTACTTCATCAAAAGTATTTATGCCGAAATGAATGAATCCGGTTAATTCAAGTTTCTGCCATTCATATTGACGCTGTGAAGGAGTAACGTTTGCAGCTTTTTTAATAATTTGCCCGGGCGAATCTTCGGGATTGATTATAACAAAATTTCCTGGGAAATTCTGACAGTAACTTTTAGAGTTTAATAAAACAAAAATTATAAGTGGAAGAAGAAATCTTGAATAATCTTTTATTCGTTTCATAGATGAATCATTTTTTATTTGGTGATATTTTTATTGTCCATGCATATTTGCACAGAACATTTTTACAAACTGATTCGGGTATTTCTATTTGATAACTATCATCGATTTTATGCCAGTTCAAGGCTGAGTTAGTCCCCAACAGTTTTAATCCGGCGTTTTGATGCAAATTAAATTTAGTCAAAATTAATTTTTCAGGAAGTGTATCTTCATTTTCTTCAGCAAGATAAATTAAATACGTTGTTCCATCAGGTAATTGAGTAAAACAAAACTTATCTTCCTTATATGGTTCAACAGGATGTGTATTATAGATAGCTTCGCTGTTAATCTTCATCCATTCACCAATTTCTTTCAACCGGTTGTAAGCTTCTTCTTCATAATCTCCGTCTGCTGTTGGAGCAACATTCAGTAAAAGGTTTCCTCCCTTTGCAACAACATCAACAAGGGTATGAATTAATTTTCTTGAAGATTTATACTCCAATCCCGGTTCGTACGACCAGCTTGGAGTAATAGGCATACAGGTTTCCCATGGATATGAAAGAGTTTGATTCGGAACCTGGTTTTCGGGTGTTAGATAATTCTGCTGTAATCCCGGAACAGCACGGTCAACTATAATTATTCCAGGTTGTTTTGCACGCGCATTCTTAGCTATCAAAGGCATATTAATATCCTGGTTCTGAATGCGATGAATATTATTACTTGAGATTTTTCTTTCTTCCTCAATTTCCTTTTCTGTATAACTGCGTACCCAACAACCATCGAACCATAAAATATCTATCCTTCCGTAATCAGTCATCAATTCATCAATCTGGTTATGAGTAAACTCAACAAACTTTTGCCAGCGTTCGGGATATTTTTTAATATTATAATTTGCATTTCGATCGGGAGTAGCAAATCTCTGCCACCAAAAATAATCCGAATGCCAATCCGGTTTTGAGAAATAAGCGCCAATCATAAATCCTTTATTCCTGAATTCATTAAAAATTTCTTTGGCGATATTCGCTTTTGTATTTGAATGAAACGGGCATTCTTTATCTGTTATTTTGTAATTGGTGAACTTTGAATCATACATACAAAAACCATCGTGATGCTTGGTTGTAAATACAACATATTTCATCCCTGCGGTTTTAGCAGCATTAGCCCATTTTTCAGGATTAAATTTTACCGGATTGAAAGTTTTTTTTAACTCTTCATATTGCTTTTTGTACTCTGTGTAATTTTTATTTTTTCTTTTGCACCAATCTTCATCTTCGGAACAAAGCGACCATGATTCAACTATTCCCCATTGGCTGGATGGCGCCCAATGCATTAGCAACCCGAATTTGTAATTCTGCCATTCTTCCAATTTCTGTAACACAAGCGGATCGGTTTCAGGATAATATTCCTCTATTGCTTTTTCAATTTTAACTGCGCCGGCGTGTAATGATTTTTTCTTTTCTATATCACTCATATCTTAATTCCTATTCACTAACGAAATAGTGCTTCGATTTTTTTTATCTGAATTTCCTGATTTGGATTGAAGTTGCTGCTGCGCATATATTTTAAAATACTATATGTTAATTGTCTTGCTTCAGGACGTTTTTCAGCATCTGTCAACAAATCTATTCCTGTTAAAATAAGTTTTCCTTTTCCCACTTTTGCTTCAACTATTAATCCAAGCGGACGAGCTGTAAACCAATCGTCAATTATTCTTACAACCGGTTGAATGTTGTTGCCAAGCTCACTCAATATAATTGCATTTGAGTGACTCATAGCATCCCACCATTGATAATTGCTGTGATACTGAGTCGGAAATTCAATTAATAAAGGATGTTCTGGATTACATAAAATTCCAAGTGTGTGCGGAGGCTGCTTCTGTGTCCATGCCGTGTTCCAGAATATACTTGAAAAACCAACTGCAACATCTCCACCTTTTTCAGGTTTGATGCTTCCCTTTCTTGGAGTTAGTAAGACCTTCCCCCCTTCCTTTAGGAATTTAATAGTTTCTTCATCTAATTGATGTACAATTCTAATTTCATTCGAAAAAATCGGTTCTGAGTTTTCATAAGGATAAACCCAAAAGTCCCATTGGTTATTAAACTCTCCGACGTTAATTATCAGTGTATACATAGAAGGAGTTTTAAAACTTGATAAAGGGAATTGAACACTGCCTAATTTGATTCCATTACCAATTGGGATATTTACTTTTGCTAATTTACCTTCAGTGATTAACTTCCCTTGTTCATCAGTTATCTTCCAGCCAGGAGTAATGTTATCTAAAGGTTCAGAACCGAAATGAGATATTTCAACTTCAGCTTTAAAATCTTCGGCAGAATTAAAAATGAATTTTGAAAATCGAGCGAGCGGAACAGTGGTATTGCAGAACTGTTTATATTCTGTTGAAGTAACATAACCTTTTTCTTCCCAGTAAGGATCAAGCACACCAACTAATGCAGTCCCCTGTCCGGGGAAATCATGAAGATCGAGCAATTGAAAACCGCCCATTCCTTTTGTACGCAGCGCCGCTTCAATTTCTTCTTTGTAACAAAGCGCCTGAAGTTTGCCGGAAGCAATTAAAAAACTGTCTGCAAGCTGCGCCATTCCATTATCAGATAAAGTCTGTTTGAATATTTCAAAATTTTTCGCGTGAAGAACTCCATCATATTTTTTTATTTCTTTGAAGTTTGGGTAAACGCACCATTGACCGATTTCATGACTTATAACCGGTTTACCTCTCCAGTTAATAATGTTGTACCAATCGTAATTTGAGCTGGGCTGCTGACTGTTTATTATGCTGCTTAAACCTGCGCCCCAAAGCTGAATGCGAGGTTCGTACATACTATGGAAATCATTTACATCAAGTTGAGGCCAACCCGCCGCGCTGGAATAAAGCCTGCGATTATCTTTCTTTTTCCAGTGAGAAACAATATCGGTCAGATACTTCTGTTGATTATCACCCGATGGTTCGTTACCATAAAGCATAAAGCAAAAAGAGGGATGATTACCGAAAGCTTTAAATATCCTTTCACTTTCATCATAAATATATTTATCGATTGGTTTTCCGTCTCCAAGCGATGATCCCTGGTTTGCCCAGGAAGAACATTCAACGTGGAGATAAATACCAACATTGTCTGCAGCAATAAACGCGGCTTCCGGCGGGCACCACGAATGAAACCGCATATGATTTAATCCAAAGTTTTTGCAAACTTTAAAAATTCTTGTCCATTCATTTACATCGGTTGATGGATAACCGGTTTTGGGAAAAATTGCGCACTCAAGAGTACCACGTAAAAAAATTATTCTATTATTGATTGTAAATTGTGTTCCCTTTGTCCCAAGTTTTCTTAAGCCGAATATTTCTTCTTTATTTTCATCAACATCATTTGCGGTTAGGTTGCAATACAATCTATATAAATTTGGATTAAATTCATCCCACAGCATAGCGGCACTGCCCATTTTATAATCAACTGTAATTAAATTTTCTCCCGGCTTCAATTCAATTTCATTTTTATATTCATTAAATGATTGGTCATCCGGCGCTTTACCTTCCGGCTTTGCCTGAATCGATAATTTTACTTTTTGATTTCCCTCGGTTGAGTTTATTATCTGCATTTCAACAGATGCATTCTTTGTTAAAATATCAGGGAATATTCTGATGTTTTCAAAGTGAATTTTACTTCTTGACGTTAAAGACATTTCCCCAATTATTCCATTCCAGTTTGTCTGGGAGTGATCGGTAAGACTGCTGGAATTTACTCCGGGATTTATTTCCTTAATTCTGTTATCAACACAAACTGTAATTATATGTTTGCCGGGAGGTAATTTTCCGGATAAATCAAAAATGTGAGGAGCGCCTAATGCATTTTGAGCTCCGACAAAAATATCATCAATCCAAACAGTTGACTGCCAATGACAGCGTTCAAAAAACAACTCAATTGATTTATCTTTCCAATCTTCAGGAATTTTTACTTCACGTTTATACCAGGCAGCCCCATAGTAACTTTTAACAGGCTGAAGCCAAAAAGGTATTTTAAAATTTTCCGGGTTGCGATATTTTTCATATTGAGGCAATTTGAAAAATGATGAATCAATTATATCTCCGGTCCAATGTGTTGTTAATGAAATGTCATAACCCTTACCATTCTCTGCCATAGAGCCGGGCAAGTTTGTCGTTTCGTCAAATGATTTTGAAAACCATTTTTCCTGCGTTCCTTTATCTAACGGATCAATTGCAAACCACCATTTACCGCTTAATTGGATTTTTTCCTGCGCACTTATGGCTGACGAAAAAATAAAAACAAGAATTAGAAGAGCTGGAATTTTTTTTTTCATATTAATTTTGATTTATTATTATTTTTTAACTATTACTCAATTACAACTTCGTCAGTAAATATCCAGGCTTTAAAAGGATATCCAGGATGCCACCGCGGACAGGTTCCAATGTTTTCTGCTTTTACCTTAATGTATCTTGCCTTTATAGGACTGAAAATTAAACTAAAATTTTTAATTGAGGCAAATGCCGGAGAAGTAACTTCCTGCCTGTTAATTTCATCTATTGATTTGGTATTATTGATTTGCGCAACAGACGAAAAACTACTTCCGTCATTTGATATTTCAATTTCAATTTTACGAGGCGGAAAAATCCACGAGAAAATAATCTGCAAAAAATCAAGACTCACTTTTTTCACCTCAATATTATCTTGAAGGTCAACAACAACTTCCATGTTGTTGCCTTCATAACCAAGCCAGTTGTAATGATGATCTTCGTCTCCACGCTTTCCATCAGTCAGAGTTTTTTCCCCGTTTGCAGGATATTTCCAATTCGGGGTTGATAAATATTTAACCGATTTACTCAAGCCAAGCGGGTTCTTCATCGTTTTAGAAAGCATCCTTTTATATCGCGCGATATAACCATCTACAGTTAATCCCTTCTCATTCAGTAGAACATCCTTCATATTTTTTGTGTGAAGCAAAAGATCATTCAACCATTTTTCAATTTTGGGGTTTGGAATATATTTAGCTTCATCCGTTTGTATCATCAATCCTCTTTGCCCGGCGCTAATTACTTTTGCCTGTTCAAGCATCGCATATTCTAACGGAAGCCTGGCTATTTTAACACGCTCAAGATATTCAGGTTGATCACTGACCGATAATTCTGCATCGTCAAATATTTTATTATATCTATCCATTAAATCGGGGGATAAATAATTTTTCATCGGTTCAATCGGATCACCATATATCCAAAGATTATAGCCTGATTGCACTAATTCATTCTTCATCAACGTGATATATTTCTGAATATGCTCACCTGCATTTCCGTAATAACCGAAAAGGAAATCATTCATTATCGAATCGACATTTATGTTTGGATTCCAAACTAATTTTGCAAGAAGGTATGTTTTTAAAAGATTAAATTCTGGCGCCTTACCGCTCGCACATCCCTGATTATAAATCATCCTCACACCGTGCTGAGAAAAAAATTGAAGATTTGGCTGCAATACCTGGAAATTTGGAAAGGGACTTACAAAATTTGTGTACTGAACAACATAATCCCATAAAAAAATATTGTTAGTCAATTTTGACCAGTTTATGAGATCATGTGAGAATCCTGAAATAGAAGTATCAGCGTCAAGCGGTTTTGTTCGGTAACATTCAATAGTGCAGAGCATGATGTTGACATTTTTTTCCGGCTTTATATGTTTCGGTGGTTTGCGGCTGTATTGATAAGCAAGTGTTGAAATAATTTTATCAGGGAACTTTTTTGCAATTTTATTTACAAAATTTATAACCGAACCTGAAGGGGAATCTTCTTTTTCATCAATCCTACTGCACTCAGAACATTGGCAATATGAATAATTATCATTTTGCGAAACAGACCAGGTTGTTGCGGCAGGTTTTTCATTCATTCGCTGCCGCAATTCTTCCGTCATAATTTTTAAAACTTCGGGATTGCTCAAACACGGTTCTTCAGGAACTCGTATTCCATTTCTCAAAGCAAAATATTCAGGATGCTCATTAAAATATTTTTCGGGTGGTAACAATATTTGGAATGTATGAACAAACATTCCCCATATCTTTTTATCATCTGATGAAATTACTTTATGCCAGAGGCAATACGGTTCATTTAAAGTTTCATAAAAATCTACAGATCTATAAGCAAAAGCGGGATTTTCCGTAACGTCAATACTCGGCAATACTATGGAGGTTTGTTTCGGTATCACCTTCACTTCAGACGAATACATTCTGCAGTTAAGATAATTTTCGAGAAATGAATATACCGCGTTTAGTGTTCCTTTCGTTCCTATACCCACTAAATAAATTTTTTCATAAACTGTCTTTATAAGAAAGCCGTCGTCATGTAAAGCAGAAGTATTTATTTTTTTTGAATGCTTGTTTTTTCCAAGAACAATTTCTTTTGCAAGTAATGGTGATGAATCATTTACTATAGATATTCTTGCACCGGATATTTCTTCAATATATTTCTGAAGTTCGGCGGTGGCAAGAGAATCCCAATGTGATGCTTTTTGAGAGATTATTATTGAATAATCACTCTTTCCCTCAGCAACAACAGTTATTGCATTTGACTGGCTATAACTATTAAAACCAATAATAATTATTAGCACGAATATTTTTGCAGTCATTTTCATATAAAATATTTTGAAAAAGGATTTACTCAACCATAATCTCGTCAATAAATAACCAGGCTTTTCCGCCTGCGCCGGGATGCCAATCGGGGCAAACTCCAATATTTTTCGCTCTTACTTTAATATATCTTGCTTTAACTTTATTATACTCAACTTGAAAATCCTTCAATACAATATCAGAATTTTTTTGTGGGGTATCATTCATAATTTTAATTTTATTGGAAAAGTTTTTTCCATCATCTGATAAAGAAATATCAACATATTCAGGTAAGAAAATCCATGAATTAGAATTTAAAATAAATCTTGGACTGACTTTAGAAATATCCAATCTTTCGCCTAAATCTATTATTGCTTCAAAATCAACACCCTCAAATCCTTGCCACAAACCATCACGAAAATTTTTCGTTCCCCGAACTCCATCAATTAAAGCATCATCTCCGCTTGCCCGGTATCGTTCGTCGTACCTGTTTATTAAACTAATCTTGCTGTTAAGAGCTTTATGAAAATCAAAGCTAAAATCTAATTCTTTACCTATAAAATAATCATTTAGCATTGCAGCCACTCTTAGCTTTAACGACTTATTAATTTTGATTGGCTCAGTATATAAATATGAATTTGAATCAGGCTTTTGTTCATCTAAAGAATATCTAATTACAATATCAGGCTGTGCCGGAGTAATACTTACGATAAATTCTTTTGCTTTATTGTTGTAAAAGGTGGAGTAATTAATCAGCTTTGATTCTTGCCCATACTTAATTCCTGCTGCTGATAAATCACTATAAGTTTTTTTTACACGGGAGTAAAATTCATCATAATTTTTATTTTTTGGAGAACTCCAAAAAACTTCTGCAAGCGCTAATATTCTTGGGAAAAGTTTGCTGTCAACTGTTTCTTGGGGTGCATGCTCTGTCCACAAATTTACTTCACTTCCAAGTATATATTTTCTTTCTTCTATAGACAATTCATCCGGAATCGGATTAAACGAATATGCAATTCGTAAGTCAAGATTTTCCGGATCAGAATTTAAGTATGTATGGGATGCCGGCGAACAGATTGTATAATGCCCTAACTTCGCCGCATCAATTGCTCCCTGAAAACTCTGCCATGATTGAACGATAGCTCCTGGGGCTAAACCACCTTGCAAAATTTCATCCCAGCCAATAACTTCTCTCCCTTTTAAATGGAGATAATTTGAAATCCGTTTTATAAAATAACTTTGCAATTCGTGTTCATCCTTAAGTCCCTCGGCTTTAATTCTCGCTTGACATTCAGGACATTTATGCCATCTGTCTTTCGGAACTTCATCACCGCCTATATGTATATATTTGCCCGGAAATAAATCAATAACCTCATCTAAAATATTTTGCAGAAAAATAAAAGTTGAATCTCTTCCCGCGCAATAAACATCTTTGTGAACACCCCAAATATTGGTTACTTCAAAAGGTCCTCCTGTACATGAGTTTTCCGGATAGGATGCAAGCGCTGCTAAAGAATGACCCGGCATTTCGATTTCCGGTACAATATTAATAAATCTACTTTTTGCGTACGCGACAATTTCCTTAATATCATCCTGAGTATAATAACCACCATAGACTGAACCATCTGCTTCTTTCCTCCATGCCCCGATTTCCGTAAGCTTTGGATATTTTTTAATTTCAATTCTCCACCCTTGATCTTCAGTTAAATGCCAGTGAAAAGTGTTGAATTTATAATAAGCAAGAATATCAATGTACCGCTTGATGAAATCCTTTGTCATGAAATGACGCGCGCAATCTAAATTAAGTCCTCTCCATGAAAATTGAGGATGATCGAATATTTCACAAGATTGAATTTTTATTGCTTCGTTTTTCGAAATATTTTTTGGTAATAGTTGCAGCAATGTTTGAATGCCATAGAACAATCCGGCTTCGTTTGAAGAGGTAATAGTAATATTATTGGCGGCTATTATTAAAGAATATGCTTCCGGATTCTTATTTGCAAATTTCTCATCTAAAATTATTTTTATTTGAGATTTATTTTCTGATTGTGTTTCCGAAAATTTAATGCCATATAATTTCGTTAAATAGTTTCTAAGATAATTTTTCAAATCGTCGTCTACATTAACTGAAGTAAAATGAGTATTTCCGGATATGGTATAATAATCATCGGTTATCTTTATGCCTTGTGGTTTAGGAATTAAATTCATTTGACAATAAGTATTGTTTGTAAAACCGATTAACAAAATGTTAAGGAAAATGAACAAAATATTTTTCATAATAATCTTATAATTTATTTTTCTTCTAACTTTAAGTACTGCCGGTGCGTGTTAATTCAAAAAGTAATTAGTGGGAATTATTGAATCATCGCTGTAGTTGCATAACTAAAATTACAGTTTGCACGGAACACATTTTAGCCTAAACACTTTTTTTATTAATTAAAATTTAATACTTTTTTAATTTATAATCCTAATCGGTTAACTTGAGTAGGTTAAATATTTTTTTTATGCGGTAGTTTTATGATTGAAAATAAAGTAATAACTGTTTCGGTTTTTAATGGATCTCTTTTAACGGTTTGCTTTGTAATAATAAGTAGAACCAACCTTGTAGAGATGATAGCTGCATCATTAAGAAATAGATTGTGTTGCGCAAGTGAAGCATTGGAATTTGGTTGGGAGTACTTCTTTTAATACTTAGTGAAAAATATTTTATTAATTTCCGATTATATAGAAAAAAAAGACAACAATAACTTAAAACTCTAAAAGCATGTACAACGAAATGAGCAAAATATTATGGTAGGGAAAAAATATGATGGGAATAAAATATTTGGAATCTTATCAGACGGACAGGAAGTTAATGAATACACTTTGAGGAATGCAAAAGGGATGGAAGCGAGGATAATTGAATACGGCGCCATCATCGTTTCATTAACCGCTCCTGATAAAAACGGAAAGTTTTCTGATGTAGTACTTGGCTATGATAACCTTGAGAGTTACGAATCTGATAGATCATACTTTGGAACAATTGTAGGAAGGTATGGCAATAGAATTTGTAAAGGAAAATTTGCGCTTGATGGTGTAAACTATCAGCTAAACATTAATGATGGTGAAAACCATCTGCATGGCGGAACCGGGGGATTTAATAAAAAGGTATGGACTGTAGTGAATACCGGGAAAGTTGATGCGCAAGGAAGTTCATCGATTACTTTAAAGTACACCAGCAAAGATGGAGAAGAAGGATATCCGGGAACAGTTGAGTTAACAGTAATTTATACCTTAACAAAAAAAAACGAACTTTCAATAAACTATACTGCGATAACAGATAAGAAAACAATTATCAATCCAACACATCATTCGTATTTTAATCTTAGCGGAGACATGAATCAGACAATTCTGGATCATGAAGTGATGATAGATGCCGATAAGTTTACCCCTATAGATAAAGGTTTGATTACAACCGGTACATTTAACGATGTTGCTGATACTCCAATGGATTTTCGAACAGCAAAAAAAGTGGGAAAAGAAATTGAGTCGGATTATGAACAATTGAAGTTGGCTGGCGGATATGATCATAACTGGGTGTTGAATAAACATCGGGAAAAGATATTTAAGTTTGCCGCTGTGTATGAAGCAACAAGCGGCAGATTGATGGAAGTTTCGACAGATCAACCGGGGGTACAGTTTTATTCCGGTAATTTTTTAAATGGAACTGTGGCTGGGAAAAACGGAGTGATGTACGCAAAGAGAACAGGTTTGTGTTTGGAAACTCAATTATACCCGGATTCACCCAATAAACCTGAATGGCCCTCAGCAGTTTTGGAGCCGGATAAAGTTTATAGTCAAACAACTATTTACAAATTCTCTATAAAATAATTCTATTTAGGTAGTAAAAAATAAGGCGGTATGTTGTTCATAACATTTGTAATGCTTGCTTTTAACATTTCCCAAGAGTGCGTTTAAGCTCAATTTTTGAAAACTTGAAATTACTTGAACAAATCAGTTTTAGTTTGAAGTCATTTTACTCGATTCTTTTCCTCCAAAAGATGTAATCCCTTTTTCATCCTTTTGGTCTATTTTATTGTACCAAATTATTAGATAGCTTCTAACAGATGAATTGTTCGAATGTTTTCTAACATTCAATCTATGCGTTGTATAAAATTATCAAACTATGCCTGAAGAAAAGCTGGCGGCAACACTTTCTGAATTTGATATGACCCTGATCTTGGTAAAACATTTCGAAAACAAAAACATCACGATTATTATATAGTTAATTAAATTCACTAAAGGAAGAACAATGAAAACACGAAAATTTTTTGGAGCTCTCATCGTGATGTTCGTTTTGAGCTTTACGGTAAATATAAGCGGACAGAGCGAACTTCATAAATACTTCAGCGATGCGGCAAATAAAGTTAAAGCAACTGAGAATGCAGCCGAGAAGCGTCAAATTTTAAGTAAAACGTTTCAAAAAATGAGCAGTGCTTTAGATAAAGTTGAAAGCTCGGGATTAGTGTCGGAGGGTGATAGAGCTGGTCTTGATAAGTTTAGAGCTAAACTGCAAGATAAACAAGATGAACTTACCGGTAGAAATGGATTCGAAAGAGTAGCGGATTCGCAGCTTAACAACTTCTCAAACTATGTTGTGCAAGATATTGAGCAGGCTCAGATGCTTACAATAAGTATTGTAACTCTACTCTTAATTATCATCCTGCTTGTGCTCATATTGTAAAATAGTTTTTCATGAGTAGGTATTCCGGTTTCAATTTACGAAACCCGCAAAGTCAATCTGTTTGGTGCGCAATGCACTCAATACTCCTTGTAAGCTTTTGTTGTGCTGCGCTTACTGCTTTTTTGTCATCGTGTAGTGTCGCTCCTCCTATTCAGCGTGAAGTGCCGCAGTTAGAGGAAGGTGCGGCAGTTACACGGTACTCTATAATTTTCGTCATTCATGGCGATGGCGAATATTTATATCACGATACAACAGGTAACGAATACAATGCAGACGAAGAAGCTCTGGAAGAAGCCCAAAGCGTCGCCCAACAAAACCCTTGCGCGGAGGTGTTCATCTTCCATAGAAAATACAAGCGCCATTTTTTGTTATTTTTTCCTCTTCGAGATGGTGAATTTTACTATTACCGAAACGGAAAGCTTGTTGCAAATGAGTTATACTGGCGTGATCAGGAATATTCAAGCTTCGAACCCGAGATTGAATTTTTTAAACGCTTTCGAGTCGGTGGTCAACACGAGATGGTGCGCATGTTTCTTTACTTCGGACACGAAATTCCCGAGTACGGTGGAGCCGGCTATGATGAATCCTACCCGGCTCGAACGTTCAATGTACAAGATGTTGCAAGCGAACTAAACGACTTCACCCCAGATTCCACCAAGTTCGATCTGATGATACTTTCCACTTGTTTTGGAGGAACACCACATACTATCGGCACACTTGGATCGTATTCGCGAACCATCATTGCTTCTCCCGAAAATCTTCATCTATCTTATTTCGATTTTCATTTGTTGGAACGGTTAGATATCGGTTTGCAGGATGGAGACGTGCCCGCTTTTGCAATAAGATTTGCTCAACAAGCATTTGACCAATTAGCAGAAAATGTTCAAACTGCTGTAAGTGTTGCGGTTTACGATGTGGACCGGGTTCAGAAATTTTTACGCTCTGCTCAAATAGTCTATGACAGCGCTCTAACCAAAATAAAAAGAGAGCCACGCACCTCTATGAGTACAATCGATCACTGTGATTGTGCAGATCTACCGGGATTTGCTTTGCCAACAATTACAGAGGGAGTAGCTGTGCTTTACCGACCGGCGCGTTTCGGACGATTAAAGCAGAAAAAAAACCACTCGGGATGGGAATGCTGGAAAGTTTTGGAGCACTATATGCAAACTCAATGAGAATTGAGCGGGCTTTTAATACGCGGGCATTATATTACTTTAAATCAATATTTAAAATAATTCTAATTGTATTTTATGGCGTATATTTTTACTTTAAGATATGATGGATTTATGACTATGGTGTAAATTCTGCCCGGTGGATTTTTAATATTTTTTAGAACAATTTTTTCTAAACGTGATGAATATTCGGAAGTGATTTAATTTTTTACAAAAGGTGCTATGAAAAAGAAAATAATTCAAAAACAATCTCCGGTCAAAAAGAAAAAAAATACCGCTGAAATATCTTCTTTAAAAAAATCATTTTATGTGGTGGGTATTGGCGCATCTGCAGGCGGATTAGATGCTCTCGAAAAATTTTTTGGCAATACTACTGAAAATAGCGGCATGGCGTTTATCGTTGTGTCGCATTTAGATCCAAATCATATTAGTATTATGCCGGAACTAATCCAAAAATTTACAAATATGAAATTATTTCAGGCTGAGGACGGAATGATAGTTCAGCCTAATCATGTTTATTTTGCTCCGGCTAATAGTGATTTAGCAATACTGCACGGAGTGCTTCAGCTAATAGAACCACTTGAAGCGCATGGATTCAGGCTGCCGATTGATTTTTTCTTCAAGTCTCTCTCGGCAGATCTGGGTGAAAAAGCTATTTGTATTATCCTCTCCGGCATGGCTTCCGATGGCACAGCAGGGTTAAAGGCTGTAAAGACCGAATTAGGAATGGTGATGGTTCAGGATCCGAAATCGGCAAAGTTTGACGGTATGCCAAACAGCGCAATTAAAACCGGGTTAGCCGACTACATTCTTTCGCCCGAAAAAATGCCGGAGCAGTTAATTAATTACACCTCCCAAAAAGTTAAAGGTATTGTATTAGATATTGAAAAGAACGACGGTAAGATTCCCGATACATTTCAAAAAATTTTTATTTTACTAAGAACTCATACCGGGCACGATTTTTCACTTTACAAACAGAATACAATTTACCGGCGTGTAGAAAGAAGAATGAATATTGCTCAATTGGAAAGTATTCCAAACTATATTCGAATGCTCCAAGAAAATCCCGCTGAAATTAATAGCTTATTTAAAGAACTTTTAATCGGAGTGACAAATTTTTTCAGGGACCCTGAATCTTTTGAAAAATTAAAAATATTTTTAGTCGAGTTGATAAAAAGTAAACCCGATAATGGTCAGATTAGAATTTGGGTGCCCGGCTGCGCTACCGGTGAAGAAGCATACTCCATTGCAATATTGTTACGGGAATGCATGGATGAAATAAAAAAATATGTTAATGTACAAATATTTGCGACGGATATTGATAACAATGCAATTGACAAAGCGCGTGTAGGTTCGTTCTCGGGAATTGAAGCTGATGTTAGTAAAGAACGTTTGAAAAAATTTTTTACATTCGAAAGAAATCTTTTTCATATTCGAAAAGAAATTAGAGAAATGCTCGTCTTTGCACCTCAAAGCGTAATTAAAGACCCTCCATTTACAAAACTCGATCTGATCTCTTGCCGAAATCTTTTAATTTATTTTGATGCAGAATTGCAGAAAAAAGTAATTCCGATATTTCATTACAGTTTGTATCCGGGCGGAATACTTTTTCTTGGAACATCGGAAACGATAGGCGGTTTTGTCGATCTGTTTTCAATGGCGGATAAAAAATGGAAGCTTTATAAAAGAAGAGATTCAATATACTCGGCACAGCCATTTGTTGAGTTCCCTTTAGCCCGGTCTACTGAAAAACCTTATGAGTCTACAATGAAATTAATCGATGTAAAGAACATTCCACAGTTAGCGGAAAAAATTATTCTACAAAGCTACTCTCCAAATTGTGTAATAATTTCAGAGAATGGAGATATAGCTTATGTTCATGGAAGAACAGGCAAATACCTCGAGCTTACCCACGGTGAAGCTAAAATGAACATTTTTGAAATGGCGCGTGAAGGGTTACAACAAGAACTGAGGGTATTGGTTAGAAAAGTTTTATTAAGTAAAAAACCATTAACCGCACAAAATGTAAAAGTAAAAACTAACGGAAGTTACCAGTTAGTAAACCTTACTCTTAACCCTATAAAAGAACCCGCGGCAATGATTGGATCGCTCTTAATAATTTTTGAGGATGTAAAGCAGGAGGGAAAAGTAACGGTTTCTAAAAAGATCCACTACGACAAGAAATCGGCAAAAATTATAAAAGAACTTGAACGCGAATTAAAATCTGCAAAAGAAAGTTTACGCTCAACAATTGAAGAGTTGGAAACTTCAAATGAAGAACTTAAATCGACAAACGAAGAAATGCAATCAACCAACGAAGAGCTGCAAAGCTCAAATGAAGAAATGGAAACTTCTAAAGAAGAATTGCAGTCCTTAAACGAAGAATTAATTACGGTAAACACAGAGCTTCAAAATAAAAATGATGAATTATCAACCATCAATAATGATATGAAAAATCTGCTTGATAGCACTGATATTCCAACCATCTTTCTCGATAATAATCTGCATATTAAAAGATTTACTCATCACACAACAAAAGTTGTTAACCTCATTTCATCTGATATAGGTAGACCGATAAACCATATTGCAACAAATTTAAAATATGAAAAGTTTATTGAAGACGCCGAGGAAGTTTTAAGAACACTCGTCTTAAAGGAAACCGAGGTGGAGACCAATGACGGCACATGGTATCAAATGCGGATATTGCCTTATAGAACAATAAGCAATATTATTGATGGTCTTGTGGTAACGTTTATACTTATTCACAAGTTAAAGGTAGCCTATCAGCAGATCCATAAATTGAATAATGAGGTTCAGCTTGCTCGTGAGTACTCCGATAATATTGTTGATACAGTAAGAGATTCGCTTCTTATTCTTGATAAGAATTTGAAAGTGCTTTCAGCTAACAGGTCCTTTTATAGCATGTTTAATACCGCCAGCGAGAAAATAGTGGGCAAGTATATATACGAACTTGATGATAAAAGTTGGGATATACCTGAACTAAGAAAACTGCTTGAGGAAATTTTACCCGAAAGTAGTTTGTTTGAAAACTTTGAGGTTGAATACAAGTTTAAAAAGGGCGGCAAGAAAAAATTATTGTTAAATGCCCGCGAGATATTTCAGGGAGACAAAGAGTCTCAATTAATTCTTCTTGCAATTAATTGCTAAAGTATAAAATAATGAGGAGTCAAAAAAAAATGAACCGAACTGAAAAAGAATTTGGAAATGTGGCAAAGGGAAAAACAAACCCGAAAACAAAAAAAACGACTGTTGAAAAAATGGGAGATGTTCAAAGGTTAGTGCACTTGCTGCAGGTACATCAAGTAGAATTAGAACATCAAAATGAAGAGCTTAGAATTACGCAGCAAGAATTAGAAGTATCAAGAAATAAATATGTAAATCTCTTCGACTTTTCCCCCATCCCTTACTTTACTTTAAATTCGGATGGCTTAATTAAGGAAGTAAATCTAAGCGCCGGTAAAATGTTCGGTACTGATCGAAAGAAATTAATTGGAAAGAATTTGATTCTTTTTATACAGCAAAATGAAAGAGATATTTTTAAATTATTCCTTAACTCTATTTTTAGTTCGCCAATTAAACATTCTTGCGAATTAACGATTAAGAATAAGGAAAAACGATTATTTCATGTTCTGCTGGAAGGTTTAAAGATAGAAGACACAATGGAAACCGATCCGGGATGCCAGGTTGCGTTAATCGATTTAACTGATTATAAGAGAGTAGAAGATTCCTTAAAAAAATCTACCGAAGAGCTTAAAATACTAAACGCAACCAAAGACAAATTTTTCTCCATTATTGCGCATGATTTGAAGAGTCCGTTCCAGGGGTTTTTAGGAACGACAGAATTGATGTCTGAAGAAGTTAATCAATTCTCAAACTCGGATTTATCAAAACTTTCCTCAGAAATGCATAAATCAGCGCAGAGTCTTTTGAAATTACTAAAAAATCTCCTTGATTGGGCGCAAATACAAAATAACACAATTGATTTTGAACCGAAAGATTGTAATCTCAAAAAAATAGTTGACCAAAATTTAGAAATAATGGGACCAATTGCTTTACAAAAAGGGATAACAGTTTTTAACGAAGTGCCGGAAAATCTAAAAGTTTTTGCCGATGAGAATATGCTAAATTCTATTTTGCGTAATCTTCTGTCCAACTCGGTTAAATTTACATTCAGAAATGGTAAAATAGTTATAAACGCAAAAGCAGCAAGTAATAACATGCTCGAAATTTCTGTGCGTGACACGGGAATCGGAATGTCCGAGAATACTATCAAAAAACTTTTTAAAATAGATGAAAAGATTGGAACAAAAGGCACCGATGGTGAGCCGAGTTCCAGTTTGGGTTTATTGTTGTGCAAAGAATTTGTTGAAAAACACGGCGGGAAAATCCGTGTTGAAAGTGAGACAGGAAAAGGAAGCGTATTTTATTTTACCGTTTAGAAGTCAAAAAGTAAAAGTTACTGTTAGAAAAATAAATAATGGTTAACAGAGAATTTAATAGAGTCGATAGACAATTAGCACATCTCTTAGAACATTGGAAACATAATTGCGGCTAACTAAAAGAGGTCGTTTCTGTCATCGGAACTTGTCAATAAAAATGAGAGTAAAATAATATTGATTAAGCAACATTTATTAAGTCTTCGGGTTTATTAATCCAGACTTCATTTTCCGGTACTTTAGAATTCCGAAATTAGTTTTAGTGGTTCATTAGCAGCAACTTGTTTTTGCGTCTTTCAGTATTAGTAATTTAAAAAGTAAATTGAAGTATAGTTACACAAATCAAAGATAGTGTGATATTTATTCAATTGAAATTACTTATTCTGAGAAAAGATGAATATTGGGATGTTCTGGCAAAATTACTGCGAAAGAATATCTATTATTTTACTTCAACTTTCATCCGACTTATGTCTTCTTTTTTACCCATTAAAATAAGTATTGTATCCGGTTTCAAAACGTAATCGGCGGCGGGCATTAAAATAAAATCGTTGTTCAAAATATCCTTAACGGCTATCAGCAAAATTTTATACTTTGAACGCAGCTGCAAATTTTTTAATGTGTTGCCGGCAAACTTATCGGGGCAGGCATACTCAACGATGGAATAGTCTTCTGAAAGAGGGAGATGCTCAATCAGATTTGGCTCTGAAAGTCTATTAGCCCACCATCCGGCAATATCTTTTTCGGGGAAGATAATCTCAGTTGCTCCCATAAGCTTTAAGAGCTGCGCATGCGTATCATCAATTGCTTTAACATAAATATTCTTTACACCAATTTCATTAAGATGATGAACTGCTAAAATGCTGTCGAACATTTTATCTCCGGTGCTAATAATAGCAGCTTCGATTGTTTTATCAACAAATTCCGTTAGAAATTCTTTCTCTTTAACATCACCAATAACCGAGTCACTAACAATGTCTTTGATCTTGTCTATTTGTTTTGGGTCTGAATCTATAGCAAGTACCTTTTTACCTTTTTCCGCAAGATTCTTGGCGACATAAAAACCGAAATTGCCAAGTCCGATAACAACAAAATTATTCATTTGATTCTCCTTTTATGATATCAATATTTCTTCTTCCGGGTATACGTAATTATTATTCTTTGCTTTAGGCACTAACGAAAGACCGATAACGAGCGGACCGATTCTGCCGATAAGCATTAATGCAATAATAGATAACTTGCCAACTGATGAAAGACCGGAAGTTATACCTGTAGATAAACCGATAGTGCCAAAGGCTGAAACAGCTTCAAATAGTATATTTATAAAAGCTGTTCGTTCTATAACGGAAAGTAAAAAAGTAAAAAAGGTTATCGATATGACTGCAACAAATATTTGAGCCGCAGCTTTTTGGAATAATGTGGAATTAATAGTCCGTTTGAATATCGAAATGTATTTTCTATCCCGTAAAGCGGCTATAACAAATTTTGAGAATATAACAAGATTTGTTGTTTTTATGCCGCCGGCGGTGCTGCCCGGCGATCCGCCGATAAACATTAAAATGATTATTACAAACAAACTTGCTGTTGTAAGTGAACCGATGTCAACCGTATTAAAACCGACTGTAGTTGAAGCAGTGATAGACTGAAATAAACTATAAAGTATTTTATCAAAAAAGTTATTTGCGAATTTGTCATTTTCCAAAACAAACAATAATACTGCGCCCATTATGTATAAAATTATTGAGGTAGTTAATACAATTTTAGTTTGTAGAGAAAATCTCCTTATGGGGTTGCGTTTAATAAAACTTTTGAAATAATGAGATACATCATAAATAACAAAGAAGCCGATTGAGCCGCCGATTACCAAAATGAAAGTGTTGATATTAATTAACCAGTTAGTTCCGTAAGCAGAAAGACTATCGGCGAAAAGTGAAAACCCGGCTGTACAAAACGCAGATACGGAGTGAAATACTGAAATGTAAATTGCCTCGGAAGCGTTAAAATGATCTATCCAAAAAAATGTATAAAGGAGTGCACCGATAACTTCGAAAGAAACGGTAAATAGTATTGTCAGTTTAACAAATTTTATAATGTCAACTTTCGGCAGTCGCGACAGAGACGCTCTTAAATATTTTTTGCCGGTTATTGACAGCTTGTTTTTAAGCATAAATGTTACCAGTACAAAGAGAACCATATATCCCAATCCGCCGATTTGGATTAACAATAGAATAACTATCTGCCCGAAGAAGGAATAGTATGTCCCCGTATCCACAACGATTAAACCGGTTGTTGAGACAGCGGAAGTTGCCGTAAAAAGAGCGTCAATAAAAGACTGGGACTCATTAGATGAAGTTGACATCGGCAGCATAAGAAAGAAGGTACCTATAAGAATAAGCAGCACAAATCCTATTGTAATTAACTGCACATGAGTAAAAATTCTATTTAATATTGAGAACATTTTAGATAAACATTGCGAACAAGATTAAAAAAAAATATATAGTTAGAATTATGAGTATTGCTGAAAGCCAAATAATTATAAGAACTACAAATGCTATTTTCATATTCTCAAACATAGTTCTACTGTGACAAACTATGTGCCAAGGCAATATCATAAGATTTGGTCAAATAATTGCCGTTATTAATTTGAATGGATTAATAATTTTGTCGAACTGAAAAAGATGTTTTCAGAATGGAAATTATGATGAAGCGATTGGAAGGCTAAAATTAAATTAGCAGCCGTTAAAACTGTTAGGAAAGTGTGGGGGTTGGCTTCTTAGTCTTCCACCGCCTAAAACCGATAAATCGGTTAGGAATGTGTGTGGGTTGGGCTGCCTTAATGTTAATGTGAGTGTATTGTTTATCTCACTCTTTCATTTTAGATTTTCAAAAAGTTGTCCAAATAATTAGTAATTTTTGTTCCCAAATAGTAGGGCAGATTCATTAACATGAATTCCTTTTTGTTTTGGGTCTTGACTTTTTGGATATTGAATTCTCCGCCGTAAATCCTTACTGCAAAATTATGATTTGTTCTTTCCATAAATTGATGAAGCGACCTTAACTTGCCAATGCTTCCCGATTTAATTTCTATCGGAATAACTTTGTCTTTATATTGAACTACAAGATCAACTTCCGCAGAGGATTGTGTTTTTTCTCTAACCCAAAAATTAGGTTTGGTATTAGAAATATTGTTTATCGAAAAAATCTCTTGAGTTATTATGTGGGGAATTAAATACCCTTTGTAAAATGAACTTAAGTCTTTTAGCGATAAAAGCTCAGCTTGAATTCCGTTTTTATAATTTATTAATCCGGCATCTAAAAACTGAAGACGCGGTGATTTTTTCAAATCCGGTTTTATTGGTACTTCCACTTCTGTTGTAGGATATATTAAAAATAAAAAGCGGGCATTCTCTAAAGTTCGCATTGCCTCGCCAACTTCACGCGACTTATAATTTGAGTTTCCGAAATTCTGAAATTTAACTCGTTCATCCAAGTTCAGATAGGCGGTATTTATTATGTGACTCATTACATTCATGTCGGATTTATTTGAAGCGTACTTCGTCATATCATCTTTAAATGTTTCCCAAAGACTTTCATAAATCCTTGTTAAATCAGCCAGATTTTTCTTTTCGAGATAAGTCTTTATTATTTCCGGCATTCCACCAATAATTGCATAATTATTAAAAAGCCCCATCAAAATTGAATGAGCATTTTTTTCAACCGGAATTTTATTCATCTGCTCAAGAGCGTTGCTTTTTCCTAAAGCATCTAAGTATTCCAAAAAATTAATTGGATGCAGATAGAGATATTCAATTCTACCGACCGGAAAGTTTTCAATTTCTTTTAATGCAAATTCCAAAAGTGAACCGGCAGCAATTACGTGGATTTGAGGATAATCTTCGTAAAAGTATCTAAGCAATTTTACTGCTTTCGGCGATTCTTGAATTTCATCAATAAATATCAGCAGACCGTCTATTTGCTCCGTGGTTAAATTGAACTTTATGAGTAGAACATCAACAATGTCGTTTACATTATCAAAATCTTCAAAAATCTGTTTATCGGATGGTTTTTCAAGATTCAGAAGAATACTGTGCTCATATTTTTCCGCAAACGATTTAATTAAAGTGGTTTTACCCACTTGTCTGGCTCCGCGTATTATAAGAGGTTTTCGTGAAGGATTATCTTTCCATCTTTGAAGGTTTTTATAAATGATTCTCTTTATCATACTTAGCCTAATTGTAATATTACAAGGGCAAATTTAACATTTTCTTGTAACATAACAAGGGCATTTATAAATAATAATTGTATTGAAACAAGGGTTAATGATAAAATTGATGTCCGAAAGACTGTTGTTGAATCTCTCGTCAAGTCGGGACATGTTGTGGTTTAATGATCTTACTGGCTTGACTTCTCATTAACCAACGGTTTCAGCCGTTGGAATATAACAGAAAGAGAAACATCCCATAACAGTTTCAATTTATGCGCCTTTGGCGTACCGTTTTAGGAAAGGTAAACCATTGAAACGGTTAGGGATGTATGCGGGTTGGATTTCGTAATTCCCACAAATGAATCTGTGGGTTAATGATATTTACTGACTAAACTTCTAATTAACCATTTGCAACCGGAAGCGTAAAATTAAATTGACTTCCGCTATCCATCGGGCTATCAACCCATATTTTGCCGCCTTGTGACTCTACAAATTCTCTTGCTATTGCCAAACCAAGACCTGTTCCTTTGAAATAACCCGCTTTATCTTTTATGAATTTATTAAATATTTTCTCCTGCTCTTCTTTAGATATTCCAGGTCCATAATCACGAACAGAAAATCTCACAAAATCTTCATCTGCTTTTAGACTAAGAATTATTTTACCTTGAAATGAAGAATAACGAATTGCATTGGTAAGTATATTTACCAATATCCACACCGATTTTTCAAGATCGGCTTTAATCAATGGCGGGTTATCCATTATATCAAAGTTTAAATCGATTTCTTTTTCGGATAGGAGCATCATCAAAGCAGAAGTAGCCAAATCAATTACTTGCGCCGAATCAACAGTTTCAATTACCAGGTTTATTTTACCTGTTTCCGCTTGTGCAAAATCGAGAACTTCGTTTACAACTCGAAGTAATTTTTTATTCTGCATTGATATTGATTCTATAAGTTTTTTCTGTTCAACATTCAGATTACCAAGCCGGGCATCAGATAATAATTTAAGAGTGAGATTTATTGATGATATAGGAGTTTTCAATTCGTGTGATACCGTAGCAAGCATATTTGTTTTAGCTATATCTCTCTCTTTGAAAGGGGTAACATTTCGTAAAATTATTACAAGACCTTTTATTTTTCCATTAACAACATTTTCTTCTTCATCTTTAATTTCAATAGAGTCGATGTTGTAATATCGTTTAGATTTATCCTCATAAACATCGATGGACTCAGAATCTCCATTCTGACCTGAAGAAATAACCGAACAAATTATTTCCATTATTTTTGAATGCAAGCTGAGCGCGAGAATGTTTTTATTAACAACTTCGGAACTTTCCAGTGAAATTATCTGCTGCGCGGTTGTATTAATTAAGATAATATTTTGATTTTCATCCAATAGAATTACGCCGTCATTAAGCCCGAATACAAGGCTGTCAATTCTTTTCTTTTCAAGTAACAGTTGATCTAAGTGCTGTTCTTCATATTCTTTTAATCTTTCAGCCATTTGATTAAATGATTCAGTTAATGCGCCGATTTCATCACTCGATTTAATCGTGATTTTCTGATCATATCGTTTAGAAGAAACCGCGCGAATTTTATCTGTTAATTCCCGGACAGGCGCTATTATATAATTAGGGAAACGGAAGATATAAAACAAAACAATAATTAAACTGAATAAAAAAATTAGCAGCATATATGTAATTGCAGTAGATGATGTTTTTTCGGCAATACTATTCTTATGAATTATGCTTTGCATATTGAGTTTGTAAATATCATGAATAGTATTTCTTAAGCTACTAAGTGAGTTTACAATAGAGGAAGTTAGATAACCGGAATCATTTTTAACCGCCGCTTCAATATTGTCTTGAACAAGCCGGAAGTTTTCAACAAGTGAATTTACAAGTTCAGCTTCCCCCGGTTCTGTAATATTATTCTCTTGAAGTTGAAGAACCTTGCTAAAGCTTTCGATGTGTTTCGAAATATCCGTGATTAAATTTCCGGCTGCTGTTGAATCATTCGCGTTTAATTCTGAAAGATTGATAAGTTTATTATTCACACTTTCAAGTTCGGCAAGCATTATAAATGAATAGTCTATTGTATGATAATTATCTTGTATAATTGCAGATGAATCTTCGGAAAGAACTTTTAGATTATAGATGCCCGCAGCAGCGATAACAACAATAACCAAAATAAGTAAAGCCAGTCCGGCATATATTTTTGATTTTAAATTCAGCAATTTTACTCATCAATATTATATTGTTCAATTTTGCGGTAAAGGGTTGTCAATCCGATACCGAGTATTTCCGCAGCTTTATTTTTATTGTTATCCGTCATTGAAAGAACTTTTTTTATTTGTTGTTTTTCAACGAAAGAGATTGAGAGATTGTTACTGTTAGACAGTGTATTATATAACTGATTAAAAAATTCTTGTGGTAAGTTATCGGAAACAACAGCGCCTTTTTCAGATAAAATAACAACTCTTTCACAAATATTTTTTAACTCGCGGATATTACCGGGGAAGTTGTATTCACGTAGTTTAGAATAAAAATCCGGTTCAATCGTTAATATCGGTTTATTTAATTTTGTTGAAAAATATTTTATAAAATAATCCGCAAGAATAGGTATATCTTCTTTCCTTTCCCGGAGAGATGGGAGATTAATAATAAATGTACTGATGCGGTAATATAAATCTTTTCGGAAGGTACCTTCTTCAATTGCTTTATCCATATCTACGTTTGATGCAGCTATAATTCGTATATCAACTTGCGTTTCTTTCGAATCGCCCGGTTTAATAAATGTTTTGGTTTCAATCGCCCGCAAAAGCTTGGCTTGAAGATTAAACGCCATTTCACTTATTTCATCCAAAAAGAGAGTGCCTCCGTGAGCTTCCTCAAATATTCCTTTTTTATTCGTCTCGGCGCCGGTGAAAGCTCCTTTTTTATACCCGAATAATTCCGACTCTAAAATATCATTCGGTATCGCGCTGCAATTAATAGCGACAAATTGTTTATTTGCCCTATTGCTGTTGTAATGAATTGATTGTGCAAAAATTTCTTTGCCTGTTCCGGTTTCCCCCTTCAATAAAATAGTAGTATCCGAAGATGTTAATTTCCGAGCAAGTGAAATAGCATTTTTTATATTGGGCGAATCACCTATAATGTTTTCAAAACCGTATTGTATAGAAATCTTTTTTTGTAAACGATGGAGCTGTGTTGACAATCGATTTTTTTCAAGAGCTTTTTCAACGGTTGGAATAACTTTATCATCGTCATCACCTTTGGTGATATAGTCAAACGCGCCGAGTTTAATTGAGTTAACGCCATCGGAAATTTTACCGTAGGCAGTAAGCATAACAATTTCGGTCAAGGGGGATATATTCTTAATTTCAGGCAGGTAATCGATACTGTTCACTTCATGAAGGCGCACATCCAAAATGAGAACTTGAATCTCTTCTTCGGATAAAATTTTTAGACCATTGTTGATGGTTTCAGCCGTATAGGTTGTAGAGCCTTCAAGCTGTAAAATTTTGGAAAGCAGATTTCTAATTTCTGCTTCATCGTCAATTATTAAAATGTTTCCTTTATTCATAATATTAAAATATCCAATAATTATAATTACTCAAAATAACTCAAGTGTTTTGTCTTTAATTACTTCTTTTGTTTGGGCATAATAACACACAGGTTATAAGATAAGAATGAGTACGGATGTGATTAACATTTTCATTTTGGTAAATATAAATAAACCGATTTATAAAACAATTCCGCAAGATTTATGCCTATTGAAAAAGCAAGCTTGTAAGAAATATAGCCAACTTTTATCAAATGCGTTTTTCAAAATGAAAAATTTTTCCAAATAGGAAACAATTCTGTGCGGTATAGCGGTGTTGCAAATAACCGGCGCTCCATCCGTCTTTTAGCTAACGGAGCTAACGAGCAAGAATGCCAAATAGAAAGACAACAGCAAAGATTATAGCAGACAGGGGTAACTTGCATCTTAAGCGCCGGCTGCAACAAATTAATTTATTATTCACTGCCAAACAGTAACGTTATTATTTTCACCAAACTTAAGAACAAAACAATAGCCTCTTTGAAAACATTTTACCCGCCCACTGGCGGGGTGCCCGGTTGGTTTTCTTGTTGGGTGCATTTTAAATAAATTATCACAGATTTATAATATCATTGTATTGCATATATGAACAACATTCATTTTTAATGTGGCCAGATTAAAAACCTTGTCAATATTAAAAGATAAGGTCTCATTTGAAGAAGCGAAAACCGTTTTCTTTGACGAAAATGCAAGATTGATTCCAGACCACGAACATTCAATAGATGAAGAAAGATTTATTATTTGGGGTATTTCTGACAAGTTAAAACTTATTATAGTTGTTTGTACTTATAAAGAAAATGATGAATTTATTAGAATAATTTCTGCAAGAAAAGCCACGATATCTGAAAGTAAATATTATTACGGGGATAAATAAAATGAAAAAAGAATATGACTTTTCGAATTCCATTAAAAATCCTCCTGACTTCTGACGGGTGCGAAAAAGTGAAAAATCGGGCTCTGTAATTGATTGAATTATAAGGATTTAATTTTTTTGTTTATTGAAAATACCGCACTAACGATTATTTTTGGGTATGTTATCGATAAGAAAAGTAAAAACAAAATCCGGTGCAACAGCTATTCAAGTGGTTGTTTACGAAGGGAAAAAATCCAAAATAATAAAACACATCGGAAGCGGTAAAGACAATGCAGAGATTTCCCTGCTAAAAGAAAAAGCCGAAGAATTTATCGGTGAATATTCCGGTCAATTATCGCTTTTTAATAAATCAACTCAGAATATATTGTTTGTTGATAGAGCTAAATGTATTGGTGTAACTCATCAATTTGCAAGAAGGTTTTTATTGTGCTGTGCAAAAGAATGTGGGTTATCGGATATAGATGAATTACTCTTAGACTTAGCAATTATGCGGCTGCTATTTCCCGCATCAAAACTTAAAACAATAGGGATGCTCTCACAATATTTTGGCATCACCTATTCACAGCGCATTTATCGCCAAATTCCGGAACTCATTCAATTCAAATCAAAGATTCAGAAAAGAGCTTATCAACTTGCAATAAAAAAATTTAGTGAGCAATTTTATTTTGTCTTGTATGATGTTACCACACTTTATTTTGAAACATTTAAGTCTGATGAACTTCGTGTTCCCGGATTTTCAAAAGATAACAAACCGCAGCAGCCGCAAGTGGTTATTGGAATGCTCGTAACAAAATCGGGATTTCCAATAGCATATGAAGTTTTTCCGGGTAACACGTTTGAGGGAAAGACAATGCTTCCGATTTTAGAAGAATTTCTAAGGGAACATAAAAACACAAAACCGGTAGTGGTTGCAGATGCAGCAATGCTCTCTGAGGAAAGATTAAGTGAGCTGAAGGAGAGGAAAATCTCATACATAGTTGGAGCGAGATTAGCCAACAGCAATCTTGAACTTATAAGAAAAGTCCATGATGGTTTGCATGGAATTGACGGAGCTATTGTTCGGATTTCATCAACAACACACGGAGATTTAGTTTGCGATTTTTCAACTAAGCGTTACAAGAAACAATTAAATGATTTAAATAAACAGATAAAGAAAGCGGAAGACTACGTTTCAAAAAAACAAAGCAGTAAAAGCACAAAGTTTGTTAAGAGATTATCGAAAGAAGAACTTGAACTCAACAAGGTATTAATCGAAAAACATAAACTCCTCTTAGGGATAAAGGGGTATTGCACAGATATACCGGAATCAGAATTATCGAATCAAGATGTTATAGCCCGTTACCACAACCTCTGGAGAATTGAGCAGTCATTTCGTATGAGCAAGAGTGATTTACAGACACGTCCGATTTTTCATCATAAAGAAGACGCAATACGTTCTCACATTTTAATTTGTTTTACTGCGTTGATTATGGAAAAATATTTGGAACTCACTACTAATTTATCCTTGCAAAGAACAAGGGAGCTACTATGGAATATTACCGAAACACACATTCAAGACGCAATAACGAAGAAAGTATTTACGTTTTCTTCTCCAACAGATGAAATATTGGAAAGTTCGCTTGCAGATTTAATCAGAGATTGGAAAATCTTACCGCACTAATTGTCAGAACTCAGGAAAAATTGCACTTGCATTAGGAGATATTAACGAGAAAGTAGTTTACGTAGGGGGAGCCGTTGTAAACATTTATATAGATGATTCAGCGGCAGAGGATGTTCGTCCGACAAAAGTGTCGATGTTTTTCTTGAGATTGCTACATACGGAAAATTAACAAAACTTCAGGAAGAACTGGCTTCTAAAGGATTCTACCCAGCTATTGAAGAGGAAATAATATGTCGTTTTCGGTATGAAGATATATTGCTTGGTGTTATGTCTTCGGAAGCAGTAGGCTGGGCGCCTACGCATAAATGGTTTGAATCCGGGATGAAGAATTTGATCCAGATCAACATTGAGGAAGCGACGATTAACATTTTGCATGTATCTTATTTTTTAGCAACCAAGTTCAATGCTTTTCACGCCAGAAAGGAGGACGCGCGTACCAGCAGGCATTTTGAAGATATTGTTTATGTTTTGGATAAACGGAAAAATCTCGTTAGCGAAATACTTAACTCTGCAGATGATGTAAAGAGTTATTTGGTTCGGGAATTTCAAGAGATATTAAAAACGGAATATCGAGAGGCTATCATGGGACATCTATATAATGAAAGTCAAGTTGAGAGATATGATAACATAAAAGAAAAATTATTAGGGATAGTAACTGGTGTCCTATGAAGGCTAAACAGAAGATAAAACAATTTCGTTAGGTAGTGTAAAAATGATTGTGTAAATGGTTACCCCGGGTGTATCGCGGAACGGA